>NZ_JBFHIT010000063.1:0-24793 GCF_041596335.1 Mangrovibacterium sp.
ACTATAACAGTGGTGACGGAGGCAAAACAAGCAGTTTTGATTTTTCGCCCGCAGTTGGATACTTTGTCGCGAACAACCTCGCTTTTGGAATAATGTTGGAGCTTAGCACAACAACCGAAAAGGATGACTACGACAAATATACCACATCTAGTTCCATAGTCATGCCATTTGCGGTCTACTACTTTGGTAAAAGTAATGTCAAACCATACGTTCAGGGCGGTTTGGGGCCAGGATGGGGAAAGGAGAAATCCCATCCAAGTGGAGACCCTTCAGTAACAATAAAAACAAATTTGTTTTCTTATGCTTTTGGTGGAGGATTGGCCATATTTCTATACGATAACATCGCATTGGACTTCGGCCTTGGTTATGCATCGGCAACTTCGAAATGGAAAGATCTCTCCAACGTCGAATGGAAAAACACGATGAACGGATTCAGCTCAAGCATAGGGATTTCAGTAATCTTCTGATCAATAAAAAGGTAGGGTTTAACTCTACCTTTTTATTAGCAATGCGATAACAACTACGTAGTTCTAACAGTTGGGAAGACTGTCGCATGGGTGGCGACTCTACCTTTCTTTACAATAAATGCTATCAGCAACGGCGATTGGTCTAGACTTGATCCGTTAAAATCAGGAAGGATATCCAATAATGCCTTTAAAATTACGGACGGACTTTTTAAGGGAAATCCCTGGCAAATAATACTTGGCTATTCATATTCACAGCTAAGAGATGTCGCTGGCCGAGTTGATCGTGTCGACCATCTTGGTGACGCAACATTTGTTACAAATGAGCACAGTCGTACCTTTTTTATTGATATTCGTTTTCCATTGTATGAAACGAACATGAACTTTTTTAATCAAAAATTCACAAACAAGGATGATTAAAAAAGTTTATGTGAGAGCGGAGCGGTTCCATCCGTTCTCAAATTTTAAAGTAAGTTTTTAAAAACTTGAAAATTTTAAACGTGTGAAAAAATAGAAAACATTATCCTAGCTCTTCTGCAGTTAAAGTGCTTGATCCCAGGATTATGCTATTCAATTTCTGATAAAATGAGAAAGCGGATAATTGTCGTTATATGTTCGTGACAAAAAGCTTAGTTCGAATTACTTTCTTACCTGATTCTTTTTTTCGTCTTTACCGTGAATGAATGAGATTAGTTTTTTGCCGATGTCTTCGTTTTTCATAATTCCTGTAAATTGCTCGGCGCCCGGGCCGTAGGCAAATACGGGCACCATAATGCTGGTGTGGTGACCACTAATGAATGCTCCTTCTACCATTCCGGTTTCCATGTCTCCTCCGACAAGTCCCATCCCTCCGGTCTCGTGATCAGCTGTGATGACGATCAACGTTTGTCGATCCTTGGCTGCAAATTCAAGTGCTTTTCCAACTGCCTTGTCAAAGTCCAACATTTCTTCAACGACATAATTGGTGTTGTTTTGGTGTCCGCCCCAGTCAATTTGCGAACCTTCAATCATGACGAAAAATCCTTTTTTGTTTTTACTCAAAATAGTTAACGCAGTTTCGGTTGCACGGGGCAACATGTTATTCCGCTCGCTGGCAACCGCATTGTGTTCACTCGCTGTCAGTCCGGCCAATTTGCCTGAATTTACCCTTTCAATTTCATTCATGTCCTGTAAAACTGCATAGCCATTTTTTTTCAGTTCCTGGGTCAGGTCACGTCCGTCTTCCCGCTCGGCAAAGTGTTTGTAACCACCGCCAATGAATACATCAATATCGGTGTTCATAAAATCACCGGCAATTTCTTCGTACATGCTGCGCGAAGGTTGGTGGGCGATGAATGAGGCCGGAGTGGCATGGGTTATTGCTGAAGTTGAGACCAGACCTGTTGATTTCCCTTTTTCTTCGGCAATCTCCAGCATTGTTGGCCGGGCAATGGTGTCGGTGTCCACTCCAATAGCGCCATTGTATGTCCGGTAACCGCTGGATAGCGCGGTTCCTCCAGCCGCCGAATCAGTGATGTAGTTATCTGAGGATTGGGTGTCAGAGAATCCAACGTGTTGGAAGTTGTTCAGAAAAAGATTCCCGTGATTGGCTGTTAAACCGGCATAAACCTGTGCTACACCCATTCCGTCACCAATCATGAAAATGATGTTTTTCGGTTTCTTTGATTTAGGCGCGTCAACATATGTTTTTACCGGATAACCGATTGTGCCTTGGTAGATTTTAAGCGAATCTTCCTTGCTTATTGTTTTGTAGTTTTCCTGAGCGTAGGACTGGCTTAGGATTAAAACCGAAACTACGAGTATGAAATATTTTTTCATTATAATCGATTTAGTGCTTTTCAAAACTAGTTGGATTTATTGGTATGAATGTGTCGGAAAAATTACAATACTATGAAATTTTTATCGGGCCGTTTCAGATCTGTCATAATCTGAGCGATCAAAACTGTCAGCTAAGGCATAGCGTATTTGTTGTCCGCCAAAAACTGGCCGAAGGATTCCAAGGACAATAAAATCGGATAAAATAGTTGCTGCTTTCTTGTAGGTTATTTGGGCTTTTCGAGAGAAAGCTGATTGGCTGATACTTTCTGTTTCGGCTAAATAATCGAGCAGAAATTTCTCGTCGTTCGAGTAGCGGATAAAAATCCCGGTTTTGCTTTGTTGTTTTCGCCACACCTCAATCATTACCTTGTTTGCCAATTTGTTTTCATCGTGCAAGCGGTAATATGCCCACCATTTATTCTCTGTGTCCTGCGCAAAGTGTGGTTTGTTGGGGCTGTTTTCAACGATTACTTCGAGCACCGTTTTTTGGTCGACAATATGCTGCCGGGTGTTAAACGCAATCGGGGGATTGCTGTAGATTTTCGCGGCCGATTCTACCATGTAGTATTCTTCGTCGGTACGCACTCCGGCAATATTGCCATTGTCTTTCACTCCAACCAACAGGCGTCCGCCGTCGGTATTGGCAAAGGCAACCAGCGAGCGTGCAATTTTTCGCGAATCGGAGATACAATGTTTAAAATCCTGATTGAGGTGTTCTCCTTCCAGGATCATTTTCTTTAATTCGGTATTCACATCCTGTCCTCTTATTGCTTATTTTCACGCAATTAAACTTCAATTCCAAACATTATCCGAACCAGATATCCGAGTCCGAACGAAATTAAACCAACTACCGTACTTAAAACAACCATTTCTGTAAAACGTTTGCGGAAGGGCTGGTCATTCGCCACCGAAATATAGTAGCTGTAGAAGAACACCACCATGATGGAATCGAAAACGGCCACAGCCAATGCGGTAAAGGGAGATTCGAAAATGAGGAAAGGGGCAACCAGAAAAACGACGGCCACCAGATAGGCTATTCCGGTGAAAAAAGCGGACTTGATAGCTCCTTCAGCATTCCCTTCCGATTTGTTGGAAAGATATTCGGAGGATGACATCGATAATGCTCCGGCAATTCCGGCGATGATTCCGGCCAAAGCCACCAGTTTTGTATTTTGAAGAGCAAAAGTCAAGCCGGCCAATGTTCCCAGTATTTCAACCAGTGCATCATTCAATCCCAGAACAATGGAGCCAATGTATTCCAGTTTTTCCTCGTGCAGCATCCCAATTAGTTGGTTTTCGTGCTCGTTTTCTTCTTTGCCAATTTGAATGGCTTCGGGAACTTCTTGTCCAATCTCCTGGTAGTTGATCTGGGCGTTTTCTTCCGATTTTTCGAGCAGCTTTATTCCAAAGGTGATCCCGAAAATCCGGGCGATCCAATAGAATTTTCGGATTTCCCATTGACTGGGAGCAACCTCGCGACCGGTATATTTCATCCATATATTGTAGTGCCTTAACTCGTCATCGGCTATGCTTTGAAGGATCTCGGCATTCCCCTTTTCTTTGATTCTGTTTGCTAAGCGACTGTATATGTGATGTTCTGTGATTTCAGATCGTTGGGCGATAATCAGTTGTTGGCGTGTTTTAGGAGATAGTGGTTTTCGTTCCATTGCATTCTTATTTAAGCCATTCGTAAAGTTGATAATGATCAGCGCTCATTCCCGATTTCTCGTAAACCCGATGGGCCCGATGGTTGCTTTTTTCGGCGTAAAGACGGATTCCTTTGAGGTTTTCGTCGTGTGCAACCAGCTTTTGGATGTGTTGGTACATAGAGGAATAGATCCCTTTTTTTCGGAATTCGGGCTTTACGTAGACTGATTGAATCCACAATACCGTTCCGTTTCTCCAATCGCTCCATTCAAATGTCGTTAGCAACGAAGCGACGAGCTGGCCGTCGATCTCACAAACATAGTAGCTTCCTTTTCCCGGATCGTCGAATACGGCTCGAACACCAGCTGAAAGAACTGTTTCGTCCAATTTCAAATCTTCTGTTTCAAGAGCCATCGCAAGTTGAAACCCCGCGATAGCGGGCGCATCTTCGATTTTGGCCTCACGGATGAGCATGGGTTGAATTTTTAGTTTGAACATTCGAAAAGTAAAAGTAGTTTTATTGCCCTTAACGTGATTGTTTTTCCGATGAAAATTGTAATTGCCTCCAAAAATCCAGTAAAAATTAATGCAGTTTTAAAGTCCTTTCAAGCGTGCTTCACGGAGCGGCTGATTTCCGTACCGGTTAGTGTACCGTCAGGCGTGTCGGATCAACCAATGGATGAAGACGAAACCTTGCAGGGGGCAATAAACCGCGTGCTGCAGGCGCGGATGAAACAGCCGGGCGCTGATTTTTATGTCGGAATTGAAGGTGGCGTGTCGCTGCATCACGATCGTTTGTTTGCTTTCGCATGGATTGTGGTCGTTAATAGCGATTTTGAGTCGCATGCCCGAACTGCTACGTTCGAACTTCCACCCGAAATTAGAACATTGATCTTTAGCGGGATGGAACTTGGTGATGCCGATGATCAGGTGTTTAAAAAGCAGAATTCGAAACAGCAAAACGGAGCAGTTGGCTTACTGACCAGCGATCGGGTAACACGAGAGACGTTGTACCAGCAAGCCGTATTACTGGCTTTAATACCTTTTATTAACCGGCAGCTGTATCTCAATAAAGAGTTAGAATAAGCCGTGTTATTGGGCAAATTGGATTTTTTTCAGAATGTACTGAAGACTAACCTTGTCTTCAGAAAGCATGATGATCTGGATCTGCTTTTCATCCAATCTGGCTTTGGCTTTGGGGCCAATCTCTCCGGTTATAATTTTCGAAACATTTTCTTTTTTCAATAAATCAACCACGCGGGGAGCTACGTTTTCCTCTTCTTCATAGTATGGGTTAGCGATAAAGCGAGTGGTGTTGCCGTCGGATAATAAGAAATACGGACAGCGGCCAAATCGTATGTCCATGCTGGCGGTGAGTTTTTTATCGGTTGCACTAATGGCTATCATAGATTTTGTATTAAGATTTTGTATTGATTCCGGCCTTGGTATTTAAGGCTTCCCAGTATTCTACTGCTCGTCGTGTATGAGGAATAACAATTGTTCCGCCAACAAGGTTTGCAATTGAGAACACTTCAAATACTTCATCGTCAGTCATTCCTTGTTCGTGACACTTTTCCAAATGATATTTAATACAGTCATCGCAGCGCAAAACCATCGATGATACCAACCCAAGCATCTCCTTCGTTTTAACCGGGAGGGCACCATCCTGGTAGGCCAGGGTGTCAACACTGTAAATCCGTTTCATGACTTTGTTCCCGGATTCAAGTATTTTGTCGTTCATTTTTTCCCGGTACTCCCTAAATTCATTTATTAAATCACTCATAACAGGTATTCAGTTCAATTGTTTTTTTTCGATACTACTTTCGTAATCAAGCGTAGTTGACCATGCTGATGTTTTCCTGGTCGTTTAAAGATGTTCTGCGAATTTCGGTCAAAAATATTCATTTTCCGCATATTTCGGGAAATTCAGACGATTAGATCGATGAATTTGTGAATCTAATTCGAACCTGATAAAGATCTCTCAATCTGTTTTTGACTTCGCAAGTAAGTCCGCCGATAAATTTAAAGGCTGAAAATAATTGTAAAATTTTCTCTTTTTCTTTCTCAATAAAAACATTGGATTCTTGTATTAAATCTATTCGCATTATATTTGCCTCTCTAAAAGTCGCCTCTATGAAGTTACCAATTGTTGGGATCATCTTTGTTTTAATTCAGTTGAGCGTTTTTGCCCAAGAGATGCCCTACAATCCTGCCGGAACTTCAGCTGGCGAGAATATCCTTAACCGTATTAATGTGCAGCAGGATGCTCGCGTTGACAGTTTGCTGAAAATTCATGTTGAAATGAATAAACGGAGTCAAGGTGTCGATGGCTACCGGGTGGAAATCTTTTTTAAATCGGGTGTTGTTGCACGTGAGAGTGCAATGAAAGTGCGTACGGAATTCCTTCGGGTTTACCCCGATATCCCCGCTTATATGACGTTTCAAAGTCCAAATTTTAAAATTCGTGTAGGCGACTGCCGCACCAAAAGTGACGCTTTGATCGTGAAAGAGAGAATTATAAAGAATTATCCGAATGCCTTTATTGTGTCGGATTTGATTCAGTTTCCAAAATTATATACAGATTCAAATAAGCAATGAGCGAATTGATTAAACACGAATGTGGTATTGCCCTGATCCGGTTAAGAAAGCCGTTGAGTTACTACCAGGAGAAGTACGGAACATGGCAATACGGCCTGAATAAGCTATATCTATTAATGGAAAAGCAGCACAACCGCGGGCAAGATGGTGCCGGGGTTGTAAGCGTGAAGTTGGACCTTAAACCGGGGCAGGAGTATATTCATCGCTATCGTTCAATTGAGCAAAATCCGATTAAAGATGTCTTTGATAAAGTCGGAAAATCGGTGAAAAAAGCGGTGAAGCAAGGGAAAGATATTAATGATTTGAAATGGGTTTATCAGAATCTTCCTTATGCCGGTGAGTTGTATTTGGGGCATTTGCGTTATGGAACATTTGGAAACAACAGTATCGATTTTGTACATCCTGTAATGCGTCAAAATAATTGGAAGTCGCGTACGCTGGTATTAGCCGGAAACTTTAACTTAACCAACACCGATGAACTTTTTCAACGGTTGATTGATTTAGGACAACATCCGAAAAACTATACGGACACCGTTACCGCGTTGGAGAAAGTGGGGCACTTCCTGGATGAAGAGAACCAGTTCCGTTTCCGTCAGTATAAAAATGAAGGCTATTCGAATCGGGAAATATCACCTTTGATAGAGAAAAATCTGGATGTGCAGAGTATTGTAGAGAATGCAAGTAAGGATTGGGATGGTGGATATGCGATGGCCGGCCTAATTGGTCATGGCGATGCTTTTGTTGCCCGCGACCCCTGGGGGATTCGGCCAGCTCACTACTACATCGACGACGAGATTGTCGTAGTTGCTTCGGAGCGTCCGGTTATTCAAACGGTAATGAATGTGAAAGACACTGATGTGCATCAGGTTAAGCCGGGTGAAGCACTGATCATTAAAAAGGATGGAACAGTGTCGTCGCAGATTGTTCGTGTGCCACATAAGCGTAAATCCTGTTCGTTTGAGCGGATCTATTTTTCTCGCGGAAGCGACAAAGATATTTATCAGGAACGCAAGGCGTTAGGGCATTTGCTGGCTCCAACCATTCTGAAAGCGATTGATTTTGATATTCGAAATACTGTATTTTCTTATATTCCGAATACATCGGAAACCGCCTTTTATGGCATGATGCAGGGTGTTCGCGATCATTTAATGGTTTGGAAGAAAGAGCAAATCCGGGCAAAAAACGGAAATATTTCAGAAGAGGATCTCGAGAACATTATTTCGCTTGAGCCTCGTGTTGAGAAAATAGCGATTAAGGATGTGAAACTTCGCACCTTTATTGCCGACGACGCCAGTCGTGACGATCTGGTCGCTCACGTTTACGATGTGACCTACGGGGTTGTAAAAGAAAATACCGATACTTTGGTCATTATCGATGATTCAATTGTGCGCGGAACGACACTTAAGAAAAGTATTCTGAAAATTCTTGATCGTTTGAATCCGAAACGCATTATTGTAATTTCATCGGCTCCTCAAATTCGGTACCCCGATTGCTATGGAATCGATATGGCGGTGTTGGGTAAGTTTATCGCATTCAACGCGGCAATTGAGTTGTTGAAAGACCATGACAAAGAGCATGTGATTGACGAGGTATATAATAAATGTAAGGCGCAACAAAATTTACCCAAAGAAGAAATCGTAAACTACGTTAAAGAAATCTATCGTCAGTTTACACCGGAGCAAATTTCAGCAAAGATTGCCGAATTGTTGAGGCCGGAGGGGTGCAATGCGCAGGTTGATATTGTATATCAAAGCATTGAAAATCTTCACAAAGCTTGCCCGAACGATACGGGCGACTGGTATTTTACAGGCGACTATCCAACCCCGGGAGGAAACAAGGTGGTCAATACCTCATTCATCAATTATGTTGAAGGTTTTGAAGGAAGAGCATACTAAACACGATCATACGAAACGAAAAAAGCAGGCTACAAGCCTGCTTTTTTTATGTGGTGTATGTTCTCTTATTTAATTTCCGGGAAACTGTCGCCTTTGTCCTTAATGTAGGTTTCGATGTGACGATCGCGCTTGGCGTCATAAATGTCTTTTATGGTCACGATGATGCCGGTTTCCTCCACATCACCAAAGCGATCATTGAGGATCGTTCCAAAGGTTTTCATTGAAGGGCTGAGGTTCATGTAGGCATTGATGAGGGGTGGAATGTTTTCACCAAGTTCGCGAACTTTCTGTGTTAGTATCCGATAGTCCTCATTGTAGGTTTTCCCGTTAAATATCTGAGCCATTTCATTTCGGTCCATGTCCACTTCCATAGGTTTTTTTGGGTAAACCAAGTAGTCATGATCCTTAAAGTATTTATCAAAGAAGTACAGGATCAGGTTTCTGGCTTTCACATTGAAGTGAGTATACATGGTCACCTTACCAAAGAAGTACTTTATTTCCGGGTGGTCAACAATTAGCGCGCCTAGTCCGTCCCATAGGTTGTCAAGCGCGAATAGTGCTTTTGCACCTGCTTTGCTCGACTGGTAGGCCGGTTGTACAAACGATCGTCCCAGTTCAAGCGTATGGGGCATGAATTCTGACAGGAATTTTTCGGAGAAGTGGAAAAGACGGGCTGTAGCTAGTTTCACCTCGCCATTTTCATCAGTCGGAAGGCCATCGCACAAAATGTAGCGGTATCCGCCTAAAATTTCCTGTGCGTCAGGATCCCATACAATTAATTGTTTGTAGGGATTTTCTTGCGTATCATATTGGTCAATGTCCAGATCTTTGCCCGTTCCGCCACCAGCTTCCCTGAAGGTTATCTCGCGCAGTCTTCCGATTTCATGCATAATGTTTGGGGAGTCGTGATACGTAATCACGTAGATCTCATTGGCACCCTTGTTCGTCTTTCTTAATAGCTTTTCTTCTGTTAGTTCAGCCAGAATCGCCTCTTTTGCGACCGGTGCGGCAATATCCTTCATACTTGTTCTGCTAAATTTTAATGAGTTACAAAGCTAAAAAAATTATTTAGAAATGGTTTTGATCCCATTCCAATTTAAACGTCCGGATTGGTTGGTAGTTCATACAATATTCGGCGAATTTCGTCGGCCCATTCTTTTTGGGTTTTGCTATTGTCGAAGGTTTGGTGTGGGATGGGTTTTCCAAACGTTAATGTGAATTTTTGTCCTTTGTGGCCAAAGGTTTCATCAGCTAAATACAGCATTTCCAAATTCCATTTTAGCCCAATTTTTTTCCGAAGATTCGAGAGTCTGTAGAAGAAGTTTGAATTATGACCGCTAATGTGGACGGGAATAACATCTCGCTTGTGTTCAATCGCTTTTTGGATGAAATGTTTTTTCCAGTCTGTATCTTCAATTTTCTTGTTAATTTTTCGGCTGGCTAATCCCGACGGGAAGATCAAAATCTGTAAGTCTGATCGGTAAGTTTCTTCAATGGCTTTTACCGCCTGACGACTATGTCCGCCATGTTTATTGATTGGCACGAAGATGTTGGCCAGCGGGCTAATCTTTAGAAGTAAATCGTTTACGAGAAAACGTAGTTCGCCTGCGCGTTTGTACACGTTACTAATGAGTAGAAGTGCATCAAACCCTCCAAGCGGGTGGTTGGCAACAAAAATATATCGACCCGACGTTGGGACATTTTCCAACCCAACAACCTTTTCGCTGATCTCGAAATGGTTCACGAGGCTTTGGGCGAACTCCACGCCTCTTAAATGTCCGTATTTCGAAATGATCTCGTTGCACTCGTCAATGTGCCCTATTTTATTGATGTACCGGTAAACGAAGCCAGGTAAAAGACGGGCTAGTTTGGGGTTTTTTTCCACAAACAGGGCTTTAACGTCTATCGGTTTGAGTGTGTTCTTTCGATCTGAAGGCATGGTGTCGTGTATTTGAATCGAAAATAGAAAAATATTTCCGAAGTGGAATATTTGTGAATTTTATAGTGAAAAATATTTAGTGTTTTTGTGAGTTATTAACACTTGTTGATAAGTTGACGGACAGTTTAATGTGCAGTAAATCAGTGTTGGGGGTGGGTGTTGTTAACCGGATGTCAGGTCTTATTAACAATGAATTAACAGTGTTTGCGTGGAGTAAGGGTGGAAAAAAGTGACTGAATGTGACTGAAAGTGGATTTTTGCAATGGAATTTGCTAATTTTACAGTTGAATAATAGGCAATTAACAGATGAACTTCTCAGCAGAAAAAAACGCAACGTTCGATGAAAAGGGACGAGTGGTGTTGCCTGCCGACTATAAAAATGAAATGGGAGGCAGGATTCCCGGTGGCCAGATGGCCATCGAGCTGGATCCGTATGAGAAGTGTTTGAACATCTATCCGATGGAGGCTTGGGAGAAGCATCTGAGTGAATTGACTGGTAAATTGAATCGTAACAATCGGGAACAAAGTCGATTGTTGGACGCGATTTACAGGAGATTTAAAGTTATTCAGGTTCCGGATAGTTGCCGGATGAATTTTCCAAACAATTTTTTGGAGAAGGTACACATTCGTAAGGATGTTGTCTTTGTTGGTCAGGGCGAGCGTATTCGTCTTTGGGATGCCGCTGAGTATGAGGCTTATGTTGGTACCGATGAAGATTATGCAGAATTGTTTAGTAAGCATTTTGGTAATGTGGAGGAGTAAAAAGTGGAGCAAGTTTATCATATACCGGTTTTGTTGAATGAAAGCATCGAGGGGCTGAATATCCGAAAGGATGGCGATTATGTTGATGTGACCTTTGGTGGTGGTGGTCATTCACGAGTGATCTTGAGTAAACTGGATCAAGGGCGTTTGTTTGGCTTCGATCAGGATGAGGATGCTGCCGAAAATGCGTTCGATGATCCCCGGTTCATTTTCATTCGACACAATTTTAAATACATGCGTAATTTCTTGCGCTTTAAGGAGGTTGGCGAAGTTGACGGTATTTTGGCCGATTTGGGCGTTTCGTCACATGATTTTGATGTGGCCGAACGTGGCTTTTCGTTCCGCTTTGAAGGTGATTTGGATATGCGGATGAATCGGAATGCAACTAAAACTGCTGCCGATTTGGTAAATGATCTCGATGAAGAGAGTCTGGTCCGGATTTTCAGAGATTTTGGTGAGGTTGAAAATGCGCGTCGTTTGGTGCGGCAAATTATCTCGGTTCGCCAAGGGTCTCCAATCAAAACAATTGATCAGTTTAAGGCCGCTATTGCCCCTTGTGTCCCCAAAAAAATAGAAACAAAATATTTAGCCAAAGTTTTTCAGGCATTGCGCATTGAGACCAACGGTGAGTTGGATGTTTTAAAGGATTTCTTGGAACAGAGCGTGGCTCTTTTGAAGCCGGGCGGTCGGTTGGTGGTGATTACCTATCATTCGCTGGAAGATCGTTTGGTGAAAAACTTTATTAAAGCAGGGAATTTTGAGGGGAAGCAGGAGAAGGATTTTTACGGCAATGTTAGTTCGAGTCTCGAGGCGATCAATCGGAAAGTGATTATTCCCTCGGATGAAGAGATTGAACGAAATCCCCGGGCCAGAAGTGCTAAGTTGAGAATTGCAGAGAAGTTATGAGTGAGGAAAATAGCCATAAAGAAAAACCAAAAGGCAGAGGGCCGATCCTGAAGTCTTTTTTAGGTGGAAGCATTCTGGCCAGCGAAAAGGCGTTAAGTCAGATTCCCTTTGTGTTGTTTGTTGTTTTTCTGTTCATTCTCATTATCGCGAATCGTTATTGGTCGGAAAAAACATTAACAGAGATGGAGGCGGTGCAGGATTCGATTAAAGAATTGCGGGCATCATCGGTCACTTTCGAAACCGAGTTGATGCGGATGAACAGGCCTTCGGAGATTGCTAACAGGGTTCGTGAAAGTGGTCTGGAGTTGATAGAACCGCAAGAGCCAGCCCGTAAATTGAAGGTTGATAAATTGAATCAATAAATATAGAATGGTGTTGTCGGGAGTTGAATTAGACAACGATGGATTAATTTTTTTAGACGGGAAGTTAAATGGAGATCAGGAAATACATAACTCTTCGCTTTGGAATCATCTACTTTTTGGCCTTGGCGCTAACCGCAGCAATTGTGGTGAAGCTGGTTATGATCCAAAATATAGATACAGAAAGGTGGGAGCAGATTGGAAAGAACCTGAAGACAAATACTTCTGAAATTCAAGCTAAGCGAGGAAATGTTTGTGCCGACGATGGAAGCATTCTTGCAACTTCGATTCCATACTACGAATTACGTTTCGATTGTGAAGCGCCCAGAATTGTCCGTGATTTCGATGAGAAAAGTGACGCTTTCGCGGAGGAGGTCGCCAAGTTTTTTGGTATTTCAAAAAGTCAGTTTAAGCAACGTTTAACACAGTCTTTCCGAAAAGGAAACCGTTGGTTCTTGCTTTATCCTGAGAAAATAAATTATAACCAGCTGCAAAAATTTAAACGTTTGAGCATGTTGCAGCGCTCCAATTTCGGCAGTGGGCTCATTGTTGTTGGCGAGAGCGAACGGGTAATGCCGCATGGCGACATGGCAAGCCGGACGATTGGGACATTAAACAAAGGCGCTTTTGGAGGTATTCATGGCAATGTTGGTTATTCTGGTATTGAAGGCGTGATGGAAAGCTATTTGGCGGGGGTGAACGGGTTGGCTATCAAACGAAATTACTCCGGTCACTGGGTTGATATCCCGCTGTCTGAGCCGGAAGATGGCAAGGATGTAATCACGACGATCAACGTCAATCTTCAGGATTTTACTCAAAATGCCTTAATGACTCAAATGTTGAAATCGCAGGCCGAGTGGGGTACTGCAATCGTAATGGAAGTGGCCACTGGCGATATCAAAGCGATAGCGAACCTCGGACGTCGTAAGGACGGAGCTTATGCCGAGACCTATAATTTTGCTCTCGGACACGCAGGCTGCAGCGAACCGGGCTCAACCTTTAAGTTAGTTTCATTGATGGTTGCCATGGAGGATGGCTACGTAGATACAACAGATGTGTTTGATACCGGAGTCGGCCGTTGGGAATACAAGGGGCAGACGATCTACGACAGCGACTACGGGCATGGAGGTCATGGTGCGATAAGCATGAAGAAAATATTTGAGCTTTCGTCCAATGTTGGAGTCGCAAAAATCATTACCAAGTATTACGAAGGCAAGGAGCGCGATTTTATCGATCGGGTATATAATTTCGGATTGAATAAACCACTCGGTTTGGGATTTGCCGGAGAAGGAGTTCCCTATATTAAATATCCGGGCGACAATGTTTGGTGGGGACCGTCTTTGGCTTGGATTTCTTATGGATACGAAATCAAGTTGACACCGATTCAAACGCTTACTTTTTACAATGCGATTGCGAATGGCGGACGGATGGTTAAACCACGTTTCGTGAAAGAGGTGCGTGAGAATGGCTTGTTGGTGCGCAAGTTCGAACCCGAAGTGCTGAATCCAATGATTTGTTCAGGATCGACCTTGGCAAAGGCCAAAAGTATGCTCGAGGGAGTGTGTTCTGAGGGAACCGGAAAGTCGCTGAATAATGAATATTTCCCTATTGCCGGGAAAACCGGAACAGCACAGGTTGCCTACGATAATCAGGGCTATACCAAAGGTGGCAAAAAATACCAGGCTTCGTTTGCCGGTTATTTCCCGGCCGACGACCCAAAATATTCTATCATGGTGGCAGTAGTTGGTCCCAAGGGCTTGTATTATGGAGGGTCTGTTGCCGGCCCTGTTTTTAAAGAAGTTGTGTCGAAAGTCTACGCTTCTTTTCTCGATCCTCGGGAGAAAGCGGCCGATGAAAAGACCGAAGAGCCACAAAAGCCTCAAAAAATACAGCTGGTCGATAAGGGCTTTAGCGAAGATGTAATCGAAACTGCAGCTGAGTTGAAACTGCCAATCAATAAAAAGGAAGTAGCGGGTGATTTAGTCGAAGTTGCCGTACTGGAAAATCAACCTAAAATACGGAGCAGCGAGTTGCGGGACGGGCTGGTTCCCAGTGTAGTCGGAATGACTGGTGGTGATGCTTTGTATTTGTTGGAGAGATCAGGCCTGAAAGTGAAAATGAAGGGTCTTGGAAAAGTAAGTAAACAATCCCTGAATGCAGGGAATAAGATAAAAAAGGGTCAAACCATTTATTTGGAATTGAGTTGATATGAAAACATTAAGGGATGTATTGAGTGGAATTGAGAATGAACTGGTTGCCGGTAGCCTTGAGGCGCCGGTTAACCAGATTCAGTTTGATTCGCGTAAAGTGAAGGCAGGCGATGTTTTTGTGGCTACCACAGGTACCCATGTTGACGGGCACGATTTCATTGGAAAAGCGATTTCAAATGGTGCAAGTATTATTATTGCCGAGCGAAGTGTCGCCGAACTTGGTAATGCTACATTGGTGAAGTTGAATAACACCGCGGCGGCGCTGGGCGTTTTGGCAGCCAACTTTTACAACAATCCTTCGGCAAACCTGAAGGTGGTTGGAGTAACCGGAACGAACGGGAAAACGACCATTGCGACCCTGTTATATAAGCTGTTCACTAAATTGGGTTACCAAGCCGGGTTGATTTCTACGATAAAATATTATGTGGGTGAGCAGGAGTTTCCAGCCACACACACCACACCCGATGCCTTACAAATTCAATCGCTAATGGCTAAAATGGTCGAGGCCGGGTGCGAATATTGTTTTATGGAAGTGAGTTCGCATGCCATTGATCAGGATCGGATTGCCGGGATCGATTTCCAGGGGGGAATATTTACCAACTTAACTCACGACCATCTTGACTATCACAAAACATTTGCAGAATACCTGAAAGCCAAAAAGAAATTCTTCGACCATCTGCCGGCAAAAGCTTTTGCTTTAACCAATGCTGATGAGAAGAATGGCAGGGTGATGCTTCAAAATACGAAGGCTATTCAGAAATCATATGGGTTGAAGGGATTGGCCGACTTTAAATGTAAAGTATTGGAGAAACACATGGACGGTATGTTGCTGGCCATTGATGGGCGGGAAGTTTGGACCCATTTCTCCGGTCTGTTCAATGCATACAACCTGATGGCTGTGTATGCTTCTGCGCTTTTGCTGGGTGAGGATGTCGAAAAAGTTTTGCCGCTGATCAGCGAGCTACGTCCGGTTGCCGGACGATTTGAGATTTTGCGTTCAACTGATGGCAAGTATGCTATTGTGGACTACGCTCATACACCCGATGCCCTGAAAAATGTGCTAAATGGAATTAGCGAGATCCGAACCGGAAACGAGCAGGTGATAACCGTGGTAGGTGCTGGAGGCGATCGCGACAAAACCAAACGACCGGTGATGGCGAAGGAAGCAGTTTTGCAAAGCGATCGGGTCATTTTAACGTCAGACAACCCTAGAACGGAGGTTCCGGAGCAAATTATTGCCGACATGGAAGCTGGTGTTGAACCGCAGGTTCGAAAAAAAGTATTGTCAATAGTTAATCGCAAAGAAGCGATCCGCACAGCTTGTATGCTTGCCGCACCTGGCGACATTATTTTGGTAGCCGGTAAAGGACATGAAGATTACCAGGAGATTAATGGTGTAAAATATCATTTTGACGATAAAGAAGTGATTGCTGAGATTTTCAATCAGTAATGGGTAGGACACGAAAATAAAAAAATAAGGAGCTATGTTTAGTTTATTGTATGAATGGTTAAAAGAGTTTGACATCCCCGGGATAGGTATGTTGCAGTATATTTCCTTTAGGTCGTCGGCTGCCATCATTACCTCGGCGTTTATTACAATGGGTTTTGGGAAATCACTCATCAGACTTCTTCAACGTAAGCAAATCGGCGAAGTTGTTCGTGATTTAGGACTCGAGGGGCAGTTGCAAAAAAAAGGTACGCCTACAATGGGTGGTCTGATCATTCTGGCTTCTATTATTATCCCAACGCTGCTGTTCGCGCAATTGGACAATGTCTACATCATTCTCATGCTTGTAACAACTATTTGGCTGGGTATCATCGGCTTTATCGACGATTATATCAAAGTTTTTCTGAAAGACAAAGAAGGATTGGCCGGTAAATTCAAGATTCTTGGGCAGGTTAGTTTGGGGATCATTGTTGCTGCAACCTTGTACTTGTCGCCCGAGGTGGTGGTTCGCGAAAAGGTTAAAAATGCGAAAGGCGATTTTGTGAAAGAGATTGTCGTTGACAACGAAACTGGTCAGCAATCGGTTCATTTCGCGACCAAAGAGGTGAAATCAACGAAAACCACCTTGCCCTTCCTTAAAAATCATGAGTTCGACTACAAGTGGGTGGTGAACTTCATAGGCGAACAATCGGAGTGGATTCGGTGGTTTGTTTATGCATTCGCTATTATTCTAATTATAACTGCGGTGTCAAACGCCGCAAATCTTACTGACGGAATCGATGGGCTGGCAACAGGAACATCGGCCATTAGTGCGGTGACTCTGGGGATTTTGGCCTATGTGAGTGGTAACATTATTTATTCTGATTATCTAAATATCATGTATATCCCGAATATCGGGGAGTTGACAGTTTTCATCGCTGCCTTTATTGGTGCAACTGTTGGCTTTTTGTGGTGGAATTCATACCCGGCCCAAGTATTTATGGGCGATACCGGTAGCCTCGCGCTCGGAGGTATTTTGGCGGTGTTTGCCATTGTTATCCGAAAGGAAATTCTGATCCCGCTTTTATGTGGCATTTTTCTGGTCGAAAACCTTTCGGTCATCATACAGGTGAGTTACTTTAAATATACCCGGAAAAAGTATGGCGAAGGTCAGCGTGTGTTTCTGATGAGTCCGATCCATCACCATTTTCAGAAGAAGGGCATTCCGGAAGCAAAAATTGTTACTCGTTTCTGGATCGTTGGAATCGTGTTGGCGGTATTCACTATTGCAACTTTAAAAATGCGCTAGTCATGGCCAGACGAATTGTCATATTGGGAGCAGGTGAGAGCGGGGTAGGTTCAGCAATTCTGGCGAAGAAAAAAGGTTTCGAAGTTTTGGTGTCTGATGCCGGAACTATAAAACCAAAGTACAAAGACGTTCTTTCAAATTATGCGATTCCGTTTGAAGAAGGAAAGCATTCGGAAAACGAAATTCTATCCGCTGACGAAGTAATCAAGAGCCCGGGAATTCCGGATAAAGCACCCTTGGTGAAGAAGCTTCATGAGCTGGCTGTCCCGGTTATCTCCGAGATAGAATTTGCCGGTCGGTACTGCAATGCGAAGACCATTTGCATAACTGGTAGTAATGGCAAAACCACCACTACCATGCTGACTTATCATCTGCTGCAAAAAGCAGGACTTAATGTTGGGCTGGCCGGAAATGTGGGGCAAAGTTTTGCCTGGCAGGTTGCCGAGAAGAATTTCGATTATTACGTGCTCGAACTTAGCAGTTTTCAGTTAGACGGGATGTTTGAGTTTCGGGCCAATGTGGCAATCTTACTAAACATTACGCCCGATCACCTGGATCGCTACGAGTACAAATTTCAGAATTATGTGGACTCAAAATTCCGCATCATTCAGAATCAAACCGAGGAGGACTTTTTTATTTATTGGTCCGAAGATCCGGTGATTCAGGAAGAATTGAAAAAAAGAAACATTCCGGCAACTTGTTTGCCCTTCGGCCTTGCCAAAGCGGCTGAACCGGGAGCTGGAATGATTGACAATACACTAACGATAAATTGGAACAAAAACACATTCAATATGTCCATATTTGATATCGCGTTGCAGGGGAAACACAACACCTATAATTCCATGGCCGCTGGTTTGGCTGGTTCGGTGTTGAACATTCGAAATGAAAGAATCAGAGAGAGTTTGT
This sequence comes from Mangrovibacterium sp., assembly GCF_041596335.1. Taxonomy (GTDB): domain Bacteria; phylum Bacteroidota; class Bacteroidia; order Bacteroidales; family Prolixibacteraceae; genus Mangrovibacterium. Next base: position 18,240 of record NZ_JBFHIT010000063.1, read on the forward strand.
CTGATTTTAGAGGGGTTGAGCATCGGTTGGAACGTTTCCTGAAGGTGCACGGCATTGAGTTTATCAACGACTCAAAAGCGACCAATGTTAATTCAACTTGGTATGCGCTGGAAAGTATAAACCGACCGGTTGTATGGATTGTGGGTGGTGTTGATAAAGGCAACAATTATAAAGAGCTGGAAGCATTGGTTCGCGAAAAAGTGAAAGCGATCGTCTGCCTCGGTGTAGACAATAAGAAGATTGTGGACCACTTCAAGGACATTGTGCCCGACATTGTGGAAACTCAGGATATAAAAGATGCTGTAAGAGCATCGTACTACCTGGCTAAAGATGGTGAAATTGTTTTGTTGTCGCCAGCCTGTGCCAGCTTCGATTTGTTTGAAAGCTACGAAGATCGTGGACGCCAGTTTAAAAAGGCTGTTCGTGACTTGTGATCTTCAGATCGAGAATGTGTAGTTGTTTGATTTGATCAAAATAAAAGAAATAGGAGTATGAATTTTTCAATCGGAAACTGGATAAAAGGTGATCGTACCTTGTGGGTGGTGCTGTTTTTTCTTTCCCTGGCATCCATCCTCATCGTGTATAGCGCTACCGGCCGGCTAGCTTATCGCGAAGCGGAAGGGCGAACCGCCTATTATTTGGTTCGTCACGCAAGCTTTATGCTCATGGGCTTCGGAATTATGCTTTTTCTTGTCAATGTAGTTCCGGTGAAATTCTATTCGGTTATCGCGCCATCTGCCTTAATTCTTACGGTTGGTTTGTTGGTTTTGGCGCTCATTCAATATAAAGTTAGCGGAAAAGCCACACCTCGGTCGCTCGATCTGAAGTTTATCAGTTTTCAGCCGGCCGAGTTCGCCAAACTTTCCTTGGTCATGTTTGGAGCTAAAATGTTAGCCAGCAGGCAGAAATCGGAACAGGAACTGAGGAAAGCTTTCTTTTGGATTCTGGGAGCGAGCGGAGTGATTTGCGCAATAATTTCAATTGGAAACATATCAACAGCCGCGGTGATATTTGTGGGGATGATGGGCCTTATGTTTGTTGGTCGTGTGCCGATTAAATATTTGGGTTTAACTGCTTTGTCGGGTGTGTTGTTGGCGTTGGCAATGTATTTTGCAGCGCCTCATATGCCACATTCGTTCGGCCGGCTGCAAACCTTTAAACAGCGGATCGACGATCACATGTTTGGCGACAAAGAATCTGAGGAAGGAACTACACAGGCCGATTTTGCCAAGTTGGCTATTTTCGAAGGCGGACTAATTGGGAAAGGACCTGGGAGTAGCGATGTAAGTAATTATATGGAGGCTGCTTACAACGACTTTATCTACGCCATTTTGGTTGAAGAATATGGAGTCATAGGAGGTGTGTTTGTCGTTTTGCTCTATCTCATTTTTCTGTTCCGGGGGGTGTCTATTGTAAGGGCGAGTACCCGAACATTTCCGGCGTTTCTGGCAACGGGCATTGTGCTTATTTACAGTATTCAGGCCTTTGTTAATATGTCGGTGTCAACTGGTATTGCGCCGGTTACCGGGCAGCCGTTGCCCTGGATCAGTATGGGTGGAACGTCGATGTTGTTTACAGCGGCTGGTTTTGGATTGGTGCTATCGGTTAGCTACTTAAATAAGAAAAATCAGAAAGCAGAGGAGAGCGAGCAACCGGTTGTTGTCAATGTGCCCGACGAGGATCATGAGTTTTAGGAATGATTTGTAACGCAGAATTGTAGAAATAAAATATAAGAAACAGGTAAACCATGGCATTAAAAGTAATCATAAGCGGGGGAGGAACAGGGGGGCATATTTTCCCGGCTCTTTCTATTGCCAACGGACTGAAACAGGCGGTTCCTGATGTGGACATTCTGTTTGTTGGCGCGCTGGGAAAGATGGAGATGGAGCGTGTTCCCGCTGCAGGTTACCCAATTGTTGGTCTGCCGGTTATGGGTTTGCCACGAAAAGCATCATTCAAGTTGTTTAAGTTTTTGTGGATGCTGTTTCAAAGTATGCTGAAAGCTCGAAAAGTAATTAAGGATTTTAAGCCGGATGTCGCTATTGGAGTCGGTGGTTTTGCCAGTGGCCCGGTTTTAAAAGCGGCTGGTCGGGCTGGTGTACCAACCATTTTGCAAGAACAAAATTCATATGCCGGAGTAACCAATAAGTTGCTGTCGGCAAAAGTTCGGAAAATATGTGTTGCCTACCCCAATATGCAGCGGTACTTTCCGGCCGAAAAAATTGTGGTAACCGGAAATCCGGTTCGCCAGAATTTGTTGCTCCCGGTTGATCGGATGCAGGCGTTAAAAGCGTTCAATCTTAATGCGAATCAGCCCGTGGTTCTGATTGTTGGCGGAAGTTTGGGCGCACGGAGTTTGAACGAGAGCGTAATGGCAAACCTCGATCGGATTGCCGACAGCGGTGTACAGGTAGTCTGGCAAACCGGTAAAATTTATTACCGTGAAATGGTGGAGCGTTTGAAGGGAAAGCAGCCGGTGAATTTGCAGGCGCTAGAGTTTCTGACAGACATGGATCTGGCCTATAAGGCGGCTGATTTAGTCATCTCAAGGGCTGGAGCCGGCACTATTTCAGAGCTTTGTTTGCTTGGAAAACCTTCTGTTTTGATGCCTTCTCCCAATGTGGCCGAGGATCATCAAACTAAAAATGCAATGGCTTTAGTCGAAAATCAGGCTGCCGTTTTGGTGAAAGATGAGGATGGGCCTCAAGAATTATTTGTCGAAGCTTTCCGCTTGGTAAAAGATAAAAAGAAGTTGGCCCTGCTTGCCGAGAATAGTAAAAGATTGGCCAAACCCAACGCAACAAATGAGATTGTTGCCGTTATTTTAAAAGAAGTAGAAACGAAATGAAAGGTTTTAGCAACATAGAACAAGTCTATTTCCTGGGCATAGGAGGAATCGGGATGAGCGCGTTGGCACGCTGGTTTAAGCATGCCGGATTCGACGTATCAGGATATGACAGGACTGAATCTGCGCTGACCAGGGAGTTAGTGGATGAAGGAATGGCTGTACATTATTCCGACGAACCAGAAATGATTGCTTCAACCTTAGTTAAAAATAAATGTCTGGTGGTGATTACCCCGGCAGTTCCAGCCGATATGGGAGAGAAACTTTATTTGGAGGGAAATGGCTTCAATATAAAAAAGCGCTCTCAGGTATTGGGAATGATTTGTGACCAGGGGCGAACCTGTGCTGTTGCCGGAACGCATGGTAAAACGACCGTGTCGACCATGACAGCGCACATTTTGAAAAGCTCAAGTGTCGATTGCAACGCTTTCCTTGGTGGGATCTCGAAGAACTACCAAACAAATTTGTTGCTTTCCGAAAGCAGCGAATGGATGGTTGCGGAGGCTGATGAATTCGATCGCTCATTCCTTCAATTGCATCCCGACTATGCTGTTATCACATCGATGGATGCAGATCATCTGGATATTTACGGTGATCATCAGTCCATTATTGACTCCTTTGGAGCCTTTGTCGGGCAAATTAAAACAGGTGGTGCAGTTGTCGTGAAAAAGGGATTGAAGGTGAGCCGCGAGTTAAATCCGGCAATTAATCATTTTACCTATTCACGTACTGAAAAGGCTGATTATTATGCCGATAAAATTCGGTTGGAAAACGAAGCTTATCATTTCGATTTGCATCATCCGAACGGTATTGTGGAAGATGTTCAGCTGAATTATCCCGGATTGTTGAATGTAGAGAATGCGGTGGCGGCTTCGGCTCTGGCTTTGCTGGCTGGTGTTTCCGACGATGAACTGAAAGCGGCATTGGCAACCTACCAGGGAGTGAAGCGCCGCTTTGATATTCGATTGCGAACAAACAATTATATTTTAATCGATGACTATGCTCATCATCCCGAAGAGCTGAAAGCTACAATTAGTTCAGTTAAGGCGATGTTTTCCGACCGTTGGGTGACCGGCATTTTTCAACCGCATTTATATAGCCGAACAAAAGATTTTGCGACTGAGTTTGCTACAGAACTAAGCCAGCTAGATGAGTTGTTTCTTCTCGACATCTACCCGGCTCGCGAAAAGCCAATTCCGAATGTCGATTCAGCATTGATTTTTGACCAGGTGGCATTGAACAACAAACATTTGTTGCCTAAAACGGAATTGCTTACCCATGCTGGTCAATTGAAACCCGGTGTAATTTTAATGATGGGTGCAGGTGATATTGATTTGTTAATTGAACCGGTCGCTCAGTTTTTAAAACAAGAGGCTCATGATTAACGTGATTCTAAAAATAGGATTTGGTAGCCTGGGGATAATCTTCCTGATATTCACATTGGCTTTTTCTTCGGAGAAACTCTCTAAGGTGAAGTGTGACGAGTTGAATGTTATTATCCCCGAAGAATCTGCGCGTTTTATTGACGAAGATGAAGTGATTCGTTTGGTGAAAAAGGCAGATCCGACGCTTTTTGAGAATACGCTGGATAAAGTAAATACCAATTTGCTGGAACAGAAACTACGGAAAACACCTGCGATCAAGAACGTGGAGGTATTCCGCCATATTTCCGGCGAACGAATGGATTTCAAAGGACACTTGGTTGTTGAGGTTATTCAACGAGAGCCTTTACTCCGGGTTGTGAGTGGGCAGGATGATTATTATATGGACGCGTCGGGTGTTCGAATTCCGGCAAATCCACAGTTTACGGCTCATGTGATGCTGATCACCGGAAGGGTTGATGAGGATTTTGTGCGTCAGCAGCTCATCCCATTAGTGAGCTTCGTGAATGACGACAATTTGTGGAAAGCGCAAATTAAGCAAATCGAGGTGGCTTCTTCTGGAGAATTAACGATGATTCCGTTGGTTGGTGAGCAATTGATCGAATTTGGTGATGCAAACGAATACCAGGAGAAGTTTAGAAACCTGAAGGCTTTGTACGTTCAGGCATTCAACAAATTTGGTTGGGATAAATACAAGAAGGTTAGTTTAAAATATAAAGATCAGGTGGTGTGTACCAAACGATAGTTTTGCAGATCGTGGGCTACTTGATAAACGAAAATAAAGACGGGACAAAAAATTAAGCTTATGGCCAAAAGCAAAAAAACAGTTGCAGCAGTAGATGTCGGTACTACAAAAGTTGTAGTTGTCGCCGGACAGTTAGGTGCTGAAGATCGAGTTGAAATACTGGGGATAGGAACTTCTGCTTCGGCGGGGGTGCAACGTGGTGTTGTGCTAAATATCGAAGAAGTCTCGCGCGCAATTGATACTGCTTTGCGGCAGGCCGAAGAGCAGATCGGAACCGAAATAGACGAAGTTTATGTAAATATTGTAGGTCAGCAATTGAAAACCTTTTCGCTGAAAGCAGAGAAGTACATCGACAACGAAAATTTGGTTACTGAAGCTGACATCGAATTTCTGATTCAGAAGGTAAAAAAGGCAGAGCTGCCTCAAGGTTATAAGATATATCATGCAGAACCACAGCTTTATAAAGTAGATCAGGAAGGCGAGTGTGCCGATCCGGTAGGAATGAAGGCAGAGCATCTGGAGGTAGAATTTAAATTGTTGGTGGCGCCTGAAACATACGAACGCAATCTGCAACTGGGATTTGAACGTACCGGAATTGCCGTGAAAAAGGCAATTGTCGATCCTTTAGCGTCGTCAGAAGTGTTACTTACTGAGGAGGAAAAGGAAACCGGTGTAATTTTATTGGATATTGGTGGTGGAACAACCAAAATAGCCATTTTTCAGGAAGGTGTATTGCGTTATTCTTCGCTAATTCCTTTTGGGGGGAATGTACTGACTCACGATATAAAAGAAGGATGTTCGATCATTCTGCGTCAGGCCGAATCATTAAAAACACAGTTTGGAGAAGCGATGGGCGATTTTGCTCCGGCAGATAAAGTGGTAACAATTCCTTCTCCATCGGGGTGGGAACCAAAGGAAATTAGTTTCAAGAACCTGTCGTATATCATTCAGGCGCGTATGGAAGAAATTATCGAGAGTATCAACTTCCACATCGAGAAGTCGGGCTACGGTGATCGCATTGGCGCCGGTATTGTTTTAACCGGAGGAACTGCCTTGTTGCACAATCTGAATCAGCTAATTAAATACCAAACTGGGATGGATGTGCGGATTGGTGTTCCTCGGATAAAAACAGAGAAACAGTGGAAAGGATTGGAAGATCCGAGGTTCGCGACAGTTTTAGGGTTGTTGCAGATGGCTCTGCGCGATCAGGCCTCTGATGGACGAAAAGCTCCTGTGAAAAGAAAGTCAGCCAAAGCAAAGTCAAATTCATTCGGTTTCTTTAAATCGATGAAAGAAGGAGTGGCCCGTCAAATGGATATGTTTTTTAACGACGAACAAGGAATTGAAATTAAATAGGATACGAGAGGCCGAGCTGATTTGTCGGCTGTAAACAATAGCATTGGAATAGGTTCATAACAAATGAATGGATTTTTACGTGGATCACATTGGTAATTTAACTTAAAAAACTCCTCGCTTATGATTGAGGAAATGATTGATTTTGGTTTGGAGCGGGCGCAGTCATCGATCATCAAGGTGCTTGGTGTTGGTGGCGCCGGATGTAATGCTGTCAACCATATGTTTA
>NZ_JBFHIT010000064.1:0-23245 GCF_041596335.1 Mangrovibacterium sp.
GTAAGGGTGAAAAGGTGAGGTAAGAGCTCACCGGTTTCGGGAGTGATTTCGAAAGCCGTACACATCATGGGTTGCAAGACCAAATATATCACGGTTGGCATTTGCCGGCAGGGTTGCCCGCCCTGTTCTGTCCTTCGGGGCAGTTCTGAATTCGTTTCAGGAGTCGTGAGGGGTAGGTTGCTAGATCGGAACAGCAATGTTCAGGCCAGATAAATGATAGAGGCTCAGTTTCGGCTGAGAGACAGAACCCGGCTTACAGGTCTGCATTTTTTTCTTTTCAATGTCCATCTCATCTACTTTTTGGGTTGAAGGGATTCGACATCCCCCGGAATTTCGCCGGTTTAAAATCACGCTCAGGTTTCCTGCCGAGCAGCGCCAGTACTCGATAATCTGAAAGCCCAGATCAGTTTAGTTGAAGCTGCTTAATCTGTTCTTTCTCCGATTTTTTATCACAATCAAGCGCATTCTGCGCATTCGGCCCATGCGATTGTTGTTCTCGCGAATGAGGTTGACAACCAGCCAGGTTAGGGCAAGCATGAAAATGAAACTAAGAGTTGCCGGAATTAAACGATGCATCACAAAAGCAACAGTAAACATTGCCACCGACCAACCCACCAAAAGCAGACTGGAAACCCGGTGACTCAAGCCTGATTTGATCAATACATGGTGAATATGATTCATATCAGGATTGAATGGAGAATGCCCCGCTTTAACCCGGATATAAAATACCCGAAGGGTATCGGTTACCGGAATAATCAATAAACCCAACAAAAGACTGGGAGAATGGGGTAAATCGGACAAAATTGGAGTTGAGGGCGGCGAGTTCAGAAATGCAATGCTCAGGCTGCCAATCAATATGCCTAGGATGAGCGAGCCTGTATCACCCATGAAAATTTTATGTTTTTTGCTGAATAAGTTAAAACGCAGAAATCCGCACAAAGCACCAGCAAATGCGAAACTTATTACGGCATAGGCTTGGTTCCCGTTTGCATAAAACCAAAAGCCGATTGTGCCCATGAAAAATACACCGATACCAGCCGCAAGCCCGTCTATGCCATCAATCAGATTTATTGCGTTGATGATAAACAGGAAAAATAGGAGGCTGATCGGCACACTGATCCAGCTTGGAATTTGATTGATGAAAAATAGGTTGCTGAGGTTGTTGATATGCAAATCACCCATGAAAATGAGAACCAAAGCTGCAAGTATTTGCATAAATAGCTTGTTGCGTGGAGAGCTGCCGATAATGTCGTCTTTTAGGCCAACAAAAAGCATGAGCACCATCCCGGCAAACACATACTGAATATTGGGGGGGATAATTTTTGGAAAGCACAAAATACTGCTCAACGAAGCACCGATAAATATGGCAACTCCGCCCAAATTCGGAATTACAATCTTATTAAGTTTTCGATGATTTGGTTCGTCAAACAGATTCTTCTCCCGCGAAACTTTAATGATTTGTGGAGTCGTGATTAGCGTTAATGTTAGGGCTGCCGTGAAAGCTATGACTAGAGAAATCACCATCAGTAGTATATTTGAGTTTGTTGACCACACAAAGGTAATCATTCTTTACGATGCGATGGATTTGCATTTTGATTAAAAATAGTCCCGGGCTTTTCTATTTTCTCCTGGTCGTAAAATTGAAGCATGAAATCGCCACCGAGAAAACAAGATGCTAAACAGTTTTGAATGCAACCAATTTTACGACTTTGTAATCTGCGGAATTTCAGAAAATGGATTCATTCGAAATACTGAAACTAAACTCCCGATAGCCAAAACCTCCGTCACCACTGCAAAGGCGAAGATTAATGTTTAGCTTTTCAGGAGGGTTCATATCCCGAATCTTAATTCGTCGGGCAAATTAAATAGCGAAATGTCGGATAAGCATCATTTTTACTATCATTGTGCCGAATCTGTCTTCAAGCTTCAACCGTATAACGACTGCGATTTAAAGCTTTCTAGGATGAAGAACAGATCAACGGTAACCAACAAATAAATAGAGCGTCCATGACTTATTGCATCGGTATAAAATTAAAAGCCGGACTGGTTGCACTTTGCGATACCCGGATTACTTCGGGGCACGAGACAACAACAGCCCGTAAATACACGATTTACGAAAAAGGAGATCAACATATTTTTTTGATGACCTCCGGTTTACGTTCAGTGCGTGATAAAACATTAACGTATTTTTCGGAAATATTAAATGACAAACTGGATAGTTTCAACAAGCTTTACGAAGTGGTAAATGCGCTTGGGGACCAGATTAAACGCGTAGCTGCCGAAGACAAACTAAGCTTGGCTGAAGGAGGGCTCGATTTTAATATTAATACGATCGTTGGAGGCCAGTTAGTTGGCGATAAGGAGCACAAGTTGTATATGTTGTACCCGCAAGGTAACTGGATCGAAGTTGGTGAGGGGACTCACTTCTGTATTATTGGTAATTCAGGCTATGGAACGCCAATTTTACGTCGAACTTTGAGCTCGGATTCCAGCATTCGATTTGCTTTAAAAACGGCGTTCCTTTCGTTTGATTCGACTCGTGTTTCGGCGAATGACGTTGGCTATCCGATAGATGTGATGATTTATGAAAAAGGAAGCGATAAAATTAAAGTTAAGCGATTTCAGGAAGGTGATCTGCACTACATCTCAAAATTATGGGGCGATGAACTAACCCAGGCTGTAAGTGCAATCCCGGAGGATTGGGTCGATCGTATTTTGGATGAATAGAAATAAGCGATCAGTTCAGGAAGCAGGCTTTTGGAAACAGAAGCCTGATTTTTTTTTTACAACCCAAATGCGGGATCAAATTGAACGGTTCCGGCAACTTTGTTCAACGCTCCGGGAAACAACTCCTTTACCATACAATTTTGTTCCGGCACTTCAAAAGGCATGCGAATGGCGTATTTGCTGCATAACTCATAGCCAAATCGGGGGTAATAGTTTTCGTGACCTACCAAAACAACAGAGCCGAATCCCAATTCAAGGGCTTTTTTATGAGCTGCTCTGATTAATTGTCCTCCAATTCCCCGATTTTGAAACTCGGGTAGCACCGAAACAGGAGCCAGAATTAATGATTCGTGCGATTTACCTTCGTCTTCAATTTTAATTTTGGTGAGAAGAATATGCCCCGCAATTTTTCCGTCATCAGTGCAGGCAACCAGCGAAAGCTCCGGCACAAATGCGTTTGACTTGCGGAGTCGTTCTACCAAATGATGTTCGCTGTGGTCACTGATTTCGAGACTCCGGAAAGCTTTTTCTACTAAATCAAAAACGGCCGGATAATCGGTCTCTGCTTCTTGGTGGATATGTACTTTCATGGTCGTTTCGATTAATGAATACCACACTAAGGTCGGCAATTTTTTTAAAAAAAGTCATTTGTGAGCGTTAATCCCGGAAAATCGAAACTAACAATATTGGAATGAATGATGAATGCCTGTTTGCTTTCGATGTGAAAAATGGGGATGGTTCACGAATTGAAAACAGGAGGCAACGTGGCGTTATTTCTTCCGTTTTTTCGTTTCCCAGATCTCTTTTAAGGTTTGGTTGGCTGAGGTTTCGTAATCGAATACTCCTTTCGACACGCCCATTCGCTGTGATGAATAGATGCCCGAGTTGCCACTGAAATAGTACGCAATGAAACAGGCTATTGCAAAGTAAAGTACATGTTCGCCACCAAAAAGCTCAACTCCCATGAGGGTGCAAGCCATTGGTGTGTTGGTAGCTCCTGCAAATACCGCGATAAAACCGATCGCGGCAAACAGGTCGACCGGATTACCCGTCAGGGTAGCGATCGTATTTCCTAGAGTAGCTCCTATAAAAAACAGGGGGGTAACTTCGCCGCCTTTGAACCCGGTGCCTAGGGTGACTGCAGTGAAAACCAACTTCCAAAACCAGCTTAATAGGTCAACACCGTCTGTTTTAAAGGCATTTACTAAGCTTACACCGGTTCCATCGGCTGTTGTTACGCCTATTCCTAAATAATCGCGAGTTCCCAGTAAGTAGGTCATGCCAATAACGAGAAGTCCGCCAACGACTGGAATCAACAATCTGTGCTTGATGTATTTTTGGGCGAGTTCCTTTATTTCGTGTGTGAGAAAAGAGAAGGCATTGCCGGCCAACCCAAAGAAAATGGCTCCGATAATTACAAAAAAGATCAATTTCAGGTCGAAGTGCATAAATGAGAAAGTAGACTGTATATGATCGTGGAAATTGACTTGATAATGGGTATGTGATATGCCGTAGGCCGAACAAACCATGTCGGCCATAAGCGAAGCCGCCAATGCCGGGAACAGCGCATCGTATTTAATTTTTCCAAAGGCCAGCACTTCGAGTGCAAAAATAGCTCCGGCAATGGGAGTGCCAAAAACAGCGCCAAAACCAGCGGCAACCCCTGAGATCAGCAAAATACGCATATCTTCACTGTTCAATTTCAATTGTTTACCAACAAAAGCAGCCATGCTACCGCCAATTTGAACGGCAGTACCTTCGCGGCCTGCCGAACCACCAAACAGGTGCGTAATAACAGTTGTAATCAGAACAAACGGAGCCATGCGTGCCGGGATACCACCACCGGGCTTGTGAATTTCATCCATTACCAGATTATTGCCTGCCTCGGCATTTTTTCCGCGAAACCGGTACAGCGACACAATGGCGACTCCAGCCACTGGCAGCAAAAACAGCAGCCATGGGTTATCCCAGCGAACATGGGTTGCCAGCTTGAGCAGAAATAGGAATAAGGCGACCAGTGAGCCGGTGATCGCTGCAACAGGAATGGTGAGCAAAAACCATTTTAAGACATATTGTAAGGTGAAATATTGGTCGAAGTGACGTCTAATTTTCAAGGGCATAAGTCGTTGTTTACAGAATGTTTCCGATAAAATTGATTGACCGCTAAAATTACACGAATTATTCGGGGATTGTCGGTATTTTATCACTGCAAATTCAATCGGGATACGGATTTAATACAAACGAGAGAATGACGATTAAGTAATCGAAGTTCGTCTTTTCGTATTCTACCAAATAGCCCGGATAGATTAGAGATTCGCCGCTGTATGTTTTAGTTGGTCTCCAAGGCGGATGCCAAGTTCAAAAGCATTCGTCATGATCTCTTCTTGTTTTTTAACGGCGCCTTTTTCAAATGCATTAAACACCGGAAGCGAGCCAACAATTTCATAGCCTAGAGCCTCCATCGGTCGTTGCATAGCTTCTATGGCAAATCCTAAATCCTCCAGATTGTCTTGCTCGCATACAGCTGTAATAACAACTTTCCGACGCTGGTTAGCCAATCTGGAACTCCATTTTCGAGGCCTTGTGTTATTGTCAAATTCGTAAAAGCAGTAAAGCCTGTCAATAAAAGCTTTCATCCACGAGGTGATGTTATAATTATGAACCGGAGACGTCAGGATTAAGCCTTGTGAGTCGATAATACTCGGATATAAGGTTGACATTCCATCTTGCATCATCGTGCAGACTTTATCTTTTCGGCACTTTTCGCAACCAATACACCCTTTAAAATCGATATTGAAAAGGTTAGCTTTTTCTGATTGAATTTTTGCGGTATTCAAACCCGAAATAATTTGATTGGTTATTAGATCTGAGTTTCCTCCTTTTCTCGGACTTCCACTAATCGCAAGTACTTGCGGATTCGGATTCTCAATGTTATGGGCTCTATTTACAAGTTCTTCAAAATAAGTCATATCTACGGTTTTATTTATTTACCTTTTCCCGACGCTCGCTGGCTAATCGTATTAGTTGTAGTTTTTTATGCACCACCGTGGCTAATTACGAGAATAGTCCTCAATCAGGAGGGGCGGAATGAACAGATGCACAACGATAAGAAGTTGATCGGAAAAACGTCGAAATTAACCACTTTGTGGCTAAAACCATAGGATTTAGGGTGAAATCCACTTAGAGCTTTACCCGCTGATCGCAAATTTGCACTGGTGAACTTATTGTCGCTTGTTTTGGTGCGAGGGTCGAACGGATTGGTTGGTGTTGGTTAATAATTTATCTGTGAATTGCCAATTTCCTGCTATTTTCGCTGAACCATTTCTGTTAAAGCTATGCACGCCGAAGACCGCAAGATAATACATGTTGATATGGATGCCTTTTTCGCATCGGTTGAGCAGCGCGATAACCCGGCGCTACGCGGGAAGCCGGTGGTTGTTGGTGGTGAGCGCGAGCGGGGAGTGATTGCGGCTGCAAGTTACGAAGCCCGGAAATATGGTGTTCGTTCGGCTATGTCGTCGGTGCTGGCTAAGCGTAAATGTCCGAGCCTGATTTTTGTTCGACCGAGCTTTGAGAAGTACAAAACGGTCAGCTGCCAAATTCGCGAGATCTTTTTTGAATATACCGATTTAGTGGAGCCTCTTTCGCTCGACGAGGCTTTTCTGGATGTAACAGAAGCTAAAAAAGGAAAACCTTCGGCCACGCTAATTGCCCGCGAAATTAAACAGCGAATTAAAGAAGTGACCGGTTTAACGGCCTCGGCAGGGGTTTCGTATTGCAAGTTTTTGGCCAAAGTGGCATCGGATGTGAATAAGCCGGATGGCCTGTTTGTGATTACCCCCGACCGGGCCGAGGATTTTTTGAATGAGCTTGATATAAAAAAGTTTTTTGGCATTGGGCGGGTAACAGCCGAAAAGCTTAACAAACAGGGCATATACAAGGGCGCCGATTTGAAGAAAATGGAACAGGGCGAACTGATTCGGCAATTTGGAAAGGCAGGCGCCTATTATTACAAAATTGTACGTGGGATTGATGACCGGCCCGTTGTTCCGTCGCGCGAACGTAAATCGCTGGGCGCCGAAAATACCTTTTTGACCGACTATGTTGAATTGGACGATTTGACGGAACAACTGCTGAAAATTGAAGCGGAAGTGTGGCGCCGTTTGCAGCGTTCGCAATCCTATGGACGAACGCTGACGCTGAAAATTAAATTTGCCGATTTTGAGCAGATCACCCGAAGCCGAACCGTCGCAGACTTGATTAAAACAGAGGAGCATTTACATCGTTTAGCCCACGATCTTTTGAAAAATGAACTGCCGTTTGTTAAGGGGATTCGCTTGTTGGGGCTAACCATATCGAACTTCCCTCACGAAGAAAAAGGGCCGGTACAGCTGACCATCGAATTTTAGTTTCGGGACGCGAGTTTCCAATTAAACCTCTTTGCTTCAAACTCCAAGTGGCAGCAATTACTTTTCTAACGACTCAAGACTGATGACTCAACCGGCCACATCAATCGCAACCGATTTAAAAAGGCACCAAACCGGGTATCCAATCCCAATATCCATGCGTTTTAGCGACTCGGCCGTAATTTCGACCAACAACGGGAAGCCAACATCAACCAAGCAAATGCGCACATTCTCACGCTCAATAATTTCGCGAATAATGCCGTCGAGCTGATTTTGGATGGTCACATTGGGCAGGCGGTGTGCCGACAGTGCTATATCGTCGCTCGGAATAAATATTTTGATGTTATCGCCGGTTTTGTAGGTCAGTCTGCTTTTTTCAACCACCACTTTAATCCAGTTATGACTATCGCCATAGCTTAGTTGGGTAATTCCGCTTTCCAGATCCACTCGGCTCACCGTCATGGTAATCGCATTAATCAAACTATGACTGCTGAAACAATGTTGTAGCTCGGGGTGCTTCAGTAATTCGTGATAGTCGTCGTGGCCAATCACTCGTCCTTTTTGTAGCAGGCAAATTCGGTTGGTTAGTCGCAGCAGATCGGTAATGTCATGGCTAACTACCAAAATCGGGATGTTGATGGTTTTGTGAATCTTCAGTAAAAACGGAAGAATTTGTTGGCGTAAATTGGCATCGAGTGCGGAGAATGGTTCATCGAGCAGCAACAGTTCCGGAGAGGAGAGAAGTGCCCGTCCCAATGCTGTGCGCTGCCTTTCGCCTCCCGATATTTTTGCTGGTCGGCTTTTTAACAGATGTTCCAAATTCAACAAGCTGACAATTTTGTTGAAGAATCCCTGTTGGTCTTCATCCTTCATGCCGTATCGCAGGTTTTTTTCTACCGAGAGGTGCGGAAACAGGCGTCCTTCCTGAAATACATAGCCAATTTTGCGTTTCTCAACCGGAAGGTTGATTTTTTCATCGGTGCTAAAAACTTTCTTTCCGTTTATGCTGATGTTGCCCTCAGTAGGTTTGGCAAGTCCGCAAATAGCATTTAACAGCGATGTTTTGCCCGAACCACTGGGCCCAAAAATACCAGTGATTCCCATTCCAAAGGTTTCTTGTATGTGCACATCAAAGTTGTCGCGCTTCAGTTTAATAGCAATCTGGATCATGAGCGTTTCATTTTACGAATGTAGGTTTCCGACAGGGCCATGGCAACAAACGAAATGAGCACCGAAATGAGCACCAGCCGAAGTGTTTCGCTCTCTTTCCCCGGAACCTGCATGTAGGCAAAAACGGCCAGCGGCAGAGTTTGGGTTTCTCCGGCAATGTTTCCGGCAAAGGTTATAGTGGCGCCAAACTCACCCAGCGAGCGGGCAAACGACAAAATAGTTCCCGACACAATGCCGGGAGCAGCCAGTGGTACGGTAATTCGGAAGAAGGTTTTCAGACGGCTAACACCCAGAATGCGCGAGGCATCTTCCAATCCCGGATCAACCATTTCGATGGCAGTGCGGATAGAACGAACAATTAGTGGAAACGACACAATTACCGATGCGATGACAGCCGCTTCGAAGGTGAAGGCCAGCTTTATGCCAAATGCGGCATAGAGCCATTGACCAATAAATCCGCGGGTTCCGAGTATCAACAACAGCAAATAACCGGTAGTAACGGGCGGCATTACCAAGGGAAGATGGATAATACTTTCGATGACCGATTTGCCCCGGAATTGTTTCCGCGCCATCCAATAGCCCAACAATAGAGCAAAAGGTAAAGAGAGCAACGACGAATAAATGGCCACCCCAATCGATAGTTTGATGGCCTCTAATTCTGAACCGGTAAATTGAAATAAACTCGGCATGCTGTTTCGTTTTGTGCGTCAAGTTAGTATTTCTCGCTTCGTTTTGGTCAACGAGGAGCTAAAAAGAGAAAACGTAAAATTAGTATTAAGCCAGTCTTTTGCCCGGATTAGACCAATCATACGTTTCTCCTACATATGAACCTTGTTATGGTAGAAAGAAAGATTTACGATTTATTGAACCCATATTTCTTCCAAATGGCCTCGCTTCGTTCCGATTTGATGTAATCGTAAAATGCTTTGGATTCGTCGTTGTCTTTCAGCAGACACGACACATACACAATTGGCTTATGCGATTTGGCAGGGAACGTTCCAACGATTTTCACTTTGGCAGATTCTTCGGCGTCGGTACGGTAAACAATGCCCAATGGCGATTCGCCTAGTTCTACAACCATCAATGCGGAGCGAACATCTTTAGCCGGTAGAAAAACATCGCTTAGCTGATCGTACCAGCCGTAATATTCCAACGCTTGTTTGGCATATTTACCGGCCGGTACGTGTGCCGGATCGCCAATCGAGAGTCGGTTGTCGTGCAGTAATGCTTTTAAATTGAGGGTACTGTCAATCGGAAAAGGTTCCAGTGAGCTCTCGGCCGGAGCTATTAAAACCAAGTCGTTCAGCGCAACTTCATCTGTAAACGGGGTTAAAACGAACCCCAGGCTATCGATGTAATTTGCCCATTTTGTACTGGCCGAAATATAGAGGTCGGGTGTTCCGCCCTGCTCAATTTGCCTGGCGAGTGTTCCACTGGAAGCCATATTCGTAATCACTTTAACCGGATAGATGACTTCAAACGAGTCGATCAATTCACCTAATACATTTGTTAAGCTGGCTGCTGCAAAAATGGTTATCTCAGTCGACTTTTCGGTGCTTGCGTTCTTCGATCCGCCGGTGCAGGCGGCTATACCTATAGCAAGAATTAGAGCAACTCCAGTTAGTTGACGAATCATTTTGTTTTTCATGTGGATTGAAAATTAAGTTTTTACGAGTTGTATTGACGCGGTAATTACACTTAAATTATCCGAGTCGGGAACCAGTCAATTTTAAAGTCTCACTTGCATGGCCATTCCTATATAGTCGCCAACATTTGATGATGCAGATCCTTTTTGATTGAGGTAATGAAGCGCCAGTTTTAGCTTGGTTTTATTTAGGTACCAATTCACACCAATATCAAAAGTTATATCATCGCCAATGTAACTGTATAAGCTTGTTTCGCCTTCGCCATCGAATTTGTCAATGGTGAAGGTGGGTTCCACAAAAGTTTCTTTTACCGGGATGTTGTAGCCGCAACGAACAAACCATGCGGTTCCGCTAAAGTCATCAAATCCGGTTGCTTCGCGTTTCATTTTGTAATATTCTCCTTCAATCTTTAAGCCTCCGGCACAAGCTGAAATATCTGCTCCGTAAGTATTTGAGCTGTTGAAGACCGTTCCGTTTCCGTTGTCAACTTTGCCAATTGTTGATCCGGCCAAGCCAATCGTTACGCCGTTTCGGGCGTTCCAGTGGTTGCCGCTGTGCCTAATGCTGTAGGTTTTTTGTTCCGGATCTCCGAATGTGAACATGAACCGACCGGTGAAAAGTGGATTGGCATTTTCGGTTCCCGAAAACGCCTGCGGAAGAAAAGCGCCAACCTGATAGTTGATACCAAATCCTTCAAAATTTTTCAGCCCCCCCAAGCCAAATCCACTTTCAATGCCGTTTCCTTTTCCGGTTACGAAATTGCGCAGATACCAGTCGGCGCGTGTTTTATCAAATGACGACACCGACCAGGGACTTGTGACATAGTCGAGAGAAACCCCCGTCCAGTAGTAGCCGATATGAAGGTGAACCAAATCGTTTTTGGTGAGTTTGGCTGTTAAAAAGGCTTTCCAGATATTCAATCCGCTGTAGGAGCCCTTGGTTGAGGCGTTCGGATCTTCGCCCAAACGATCCAGATGTAATTCAAATTGGTATCTCAACCAAGCGTACGGTGCCCCTTTTGCTCCCAAACGAAGGCGGCGGAATGAGGCATCGGCCCGGTTCGCATATTGTGTGCCGTTTTTTTCCTCGCCCATGGAGTAGGTAACCCAGGTTTGAACTCCAACAATCGGAGAAAAGGCTTTATCTTTCTGGAACTTGGTAAATGCAAAGGTGCTGTTTTTTTCTTCCGGAGACTGCCCCAGAGAAGGAGAAGCTAACGTAAAGAGAAGGACACAAAATCCAATGAAAAATTTTACTGATGTTTTCATACTGAATTACATTTTTGGTTTTTATCCGATATAATTAATCGTGAATAACGAAGAGCGGAAAATCGGCCATGCTAATGTCGTCACACCAGTTTGCCTCCAATTGTTCAGGTTGGAAAAACCGAATGGGTTTTGATTTAATAGCTGTCTGTTCATTGTTCATTTTTTTGAATAACGTTTTTTAAAAAGAAAGCCAACAAGTTATTTTTTTTGTTGACTCGACTAAAAATCACACAACCATAAAGAATCATTAATTTCATCTTGGAAGGCTTTGTGCTTTTCAACCAATGCTTCATATTCGCGAATGATTCGTTCTCCGTAACGGGTAACCATTGTGCCTCCGCCATTTGAACCGCCGCGTTGTTTTACGATAACTGGCAGGGGCGAAAGTTCATTCATCGATTTTATGAAATGCCAGGCTTGCTGGTACGACATTTTCAGCTCTTTTGAAGCTGAGTTAATCGATCCTTTTTCCTTCACCAGTTTCAATAATGCTATCCTCTTTGAATCTAAAAAACAGTCGTCTCCTTTGTGAATCTCGAGCGACCCGTTAACATTAAAAGGTCGTATCATAGTTTTGGTTATTGATAAAAATCATGCCATAAATTATAGTGGGCTTTAATCTAGATGTTTACGGAAGAGACATACTCTGCAACTTACATTTTTGTTGGCTGGTTTTTGCCGATCTCTACAAATTTGTATTTGTATCCGTTGATTTTGAATTGTTCCTGAATTCTTAATACGCAGTTTAAATTAAAAAAAATCACGAATTTTTCCTAATCGGAACAGTTTTCGGGAGATATTGGATTCATTCTGTCTAAAAATTAGGTATTGAACAATGGGTAGCACGCTATAGTTGCAGTCGAATTTAGTTTGGACGCGAACTTCCGACATATATGTCGGGCGGCAAAAAGCATATCTGTCTATGTCTCAGTATATGAGTTCGATGTGAGTTTTGGATAGGCTTTTGTAGTTGTTCATAAAATGAAAAGTTATGGCAAGAATTGTATTTTTTGAGAAAACAGGCTGTATTAATAATACCAAGCAGAAAAATATTTTGACACTAGCCGGTCATGAGGTTGAGCCATTGAATCTGCTTCACTATTCATGGACGAACGAAGAGCTGCTCAGCTTCTTTGAAGGAGTGGAGGTAAAAGATTGGTTTAATCGAAATGCACCGGCAATTGCTTCCGGGCAGTTAATCCCCGAAAGCTTTGATCCGGAAAGTGCCCTGAAAACTTTAATCAAGGAACCGATACTGATTAAAAGGCCATTGATGATTGTCGATGGTCATCGCATTGTTGGTTTTGATACTGAAAAACTAGACGCATTGATTGGAATTAAGGGCACACAAAATGCAGAAGCCCGGAATTTACTTCATCAAAATCTGACAGTCTGTGCTCAGAAGGATCGGGGATACAAATGTGATTAAGAAAAGCGGAAGATATAAAAACAAAATGGGAGTTACTCGTTATGAATAGCTCCCATTCACGTCTACAGCATGTAGCTGCGATCGTGTCAGGCTACTGTTATTGAGGCTGGCTTCGAGCTAAACCGTGGTTTTGCTCCCTTGCCCTTGTCCCTTGGAACAGAACTTTTTACTTTTTGTTCTTCGGGATGTTTGTTCGGCGACATTTCTGTCCCTTTGCAAACGAAGTCCTTGCAGGTACTAAAAAATTGGTGTCATTCGATACCGGTATTTTTCAGTTGGTCGATTTGGAAATTGTTTTCCTTGTCTTCCTCTTTTCCGGAGAACTTATCGTTCCGGTTAAGTTCCTGTGTTGGTCAAAACATTTAGAACGCGATGCGATTCCTGTTTCTCTTAATTACTCTCCAAATTACTTCGGATTTCTTTAAACTTCGGCTCTTTCAAACGGCAAGTTCTTTGACTTGATCGAGTTGGTTCCGGTTTAACTAAAAACTTTCTCCTTGTCCTCATTTGTTGGAGCGGCCTTTTATCGCTTACCTGATGATTTCTTTTACGTAGAGGTTGGTGTAAAGGTGCATATTTCCGATAGATAAAAATGAACAGTTTGTACACAACAGAATTTAACAATTGTTGATAAGCCCTGAACTCCCAATACAAATGGGCTTTTGGGCCGTTTTGTGTTTTGTGTTCATGTTAGTTATTAACATTTTTTCAGTCTGGAAAATATTCGTTTTCCTTTTTGGGATTGAAAAAAATCGGGTCAGCCTTTTGAAAGGCTGACCCGATATCAGTGATAATGTATTCTTTTTTAAAGTTCTTCCGCTTGTTCTTTGAACCAGCTTAACGGATACGAAGACGGACGTTCGATAGGTAAACCATACAAACGATCCATGATCAAAGATGCCAACACCCCCATTGATCGCGACACACCAAATAAGACGGTGTAGAACGAGTTTTCCTTAATTCCGTAGTGATAGAGCAAAGCGCCCGAATACGCATCGACGTTAGGCCAGGGATTGCTAATTTTACCGATATCACCAAGAATTGGAGGAACAACTTCGTAAAGGTCGTTTACGATGTTCACTAATTTATCGTCTTTGATATATTTATCGGCAAATTCCTTTTGCGCAGTAAAACGCGGATCGGTAACACGCAAAACAGCATGTCCGTACCCTGGAACCACGCGTCCTGATTGTAGCGTCCGCTTAACGTATTCTTCCAGTTGTTCTTTGGATGGCCTATCGGTATTTAGTTCTTCAATCAATTCAAAAATCCAGTTGATTACATCCTGGTTGGCATAACCATGCAAAGGACCTGCCAAGCCCAGCATACCTGCACCAAGTGCGTAGTATGGGTTACTTAAAGCAGAACCAACCAAATGGGTTGTATGCGCAGAAACATTTCCTCCTTCGTGATCGGCATGGATGACCATATACAGTCGCATCAGGCGTTTCACTTCGTCGGTATCGTGGCCCATCATGTGAGCCAGGTTTCCGGCCCAGTCCAGTCTTGGATCAGGGTCAATATGCTTGTCCTTGTAGTAGCAACGACGATAAATGTAAGCTGCAATGCGCGGTAAGCGTGCAATCAGGTTCATTACGTCGTCATACATAAAGTCCCAATAGTACTTTTTGTGGATCCCGGAGCGGTAAGCTTTTTGGAAAACCGACTCGGTTGCCATAGCTACAATCGCTGCAGAGAATTGAGTCATTGGGCGAGCCGTTTTCGGCATCGCATCGATTACATCAAAAACATGCTGAGGTACGTGCGCCCGGGTAGACCAATCTTTCGAAATGTTAATCACATCTTCGTCTTCGGGGATTTCGCCCAAAAGCATCAGATAGAACAAGCCCTCCGGCAGGGGTTCTCCGTCAGGGTTTAGCCGCGGCAACTTTTTTCGAAGTTCCGGTAGCGAAAATCCACGGAATCTGATTCCTTCATTGGCATCCAGCTTTGAAGTATCGGTAATCAAAGCCGGGATCCCTTTCATTCCCGTCAATACCTGTCCAACAGTGACATTGCCTAAGATTTTATCGCTATGTTCGGCTTTTAGTTTTTGGTATTCCGAAATATGTTTACTAGCCTTTTCGTAAAACCTATTTTTGATGTATTCCATGATTTAAATAATTTAATTGATTAGATAGTTTTTAATGGATGTTTCTAATGACCTCATCGCTAAATTCAGTCGTTGAAAGCAATGTCGCACCTTCCATCATTGCGTGTAAATCAGAGGTTACCCGGCGTTTGGCAAAGGCATGTTCCATTGCATCCAGAACATATTCTGCAGCCTCGGTCCAGCCTATATAATCCAACATCATTACTCCGGAAAGGATAAGAGAACTTGGATTGGCCTTGCCGCTACCCGCTATATTGGGAGCAGTGCCGTGTGTTGCTTCAAAAATGGCATAACCATTATCATAGTTAATGTTGGCGCCCGGTGAAATACCAATTCCACCAACCATAGCTGCTAATTGATCAGAAACATAATCCCCATTTAAATTCATTGTCGCAATTACTGAATGGTCGAATGGGTGCAGTAAACTCTCTTGTAAAAAGGCATCAGTAATCACATCTTTTACAATTACTTTTCCAGAGTTTTGTGCTTGTTCCAATGCCTTTTTCGCATCGAGTTGTCCTTTCTCTTTTTCTATCTTTTGGTATTGCCTCCAGGTAAATACCTGATCTGCAAATTCATTCTCGGCTAAATCGTATCCGTAGTTTTTAAATGCTCCTTCTGTAAATTTCATGATATTACCCTTGTGTACAAGGGTAACTGAAGGTAACTTTCGTTCGATTGCAAACACTATTGCAGCACGAATTAAACGCTCTGAGCCATCTTTTGAAACCGGTTTTACTCCAAATGAAGAGCTTTCAGGAAAACGAATCTGGGTTTTTATTCCCATTTCATTTTGCAGAAATTCCAGGAATTTCTGAGTATTTTCTTCACCGGCCATAAATTCAATGCCTGCGTATATATCTTCTGTATTTTCCCTGAAAATATGCATATCAACCATGGAGGGGTAGCGAACAGGAGAGGGAACACCTTTAAACCAGCGTACGGGTCGAAGGCAAACATACAAATCAAGTGTTTGTCGCAATGCCACATTGAGCGAACGAATTCCTCCGCCAACCGGTGTTTCCAGCGGCCCTTTAATACCCACCAGATACTTTTTGAAAGCCTCCATCGATTCTTCAGGCAGGTATGATCCGGTTTGCTCAAACGCTTTTTTGCCGGCTAGAACCTCTTTCCAAACAATTTTTCGTTTCCCTGCATAGGCTTTTTCTACTGCGGCATCAATTACTCTGTGACTGGGTAGCGAAATGTCTTTCCCAATACCATCACCTTCAATATAAGGGATGACGGGAGTGTCGGGAACAACTAGTTTCCCGTTTATCCGTGTTATTATTCCTTCCATATTAGTTCGAAGAAAGTTTGAGTTGCAAATTGGTATCAATTGCACTAAGAAAATCCTCGGTGGTCAGATAGTGTTCCGGTTTGAGGTCTTTCTCATGAATAATCAATGCGAGATCCTTGGTCATTTTTCCGCTTTCAACAGTCTCAATGCAAACATCCTCAAGAATTTTGGCAAAGCTGATTAATTGCTCATTGTTGTCCAGTTTTCCTCGGAATGCTAATCCTCTGGTCCAGGCAAAGATTGACGCAATAGGGTTTGTTGATGTTGGTTTCCCTTGTTCGTGCTGACGGAAATGGCGGGTAACTGTTCCGTGTGCCGCCTCGGCTTCCATTGTTTTGCCATCCGGTGTAATCAGGGTCGAAGTCATTAATCCTAACGATCCAAATCCCTGAGCCACGGTGTCAGATTGTACATCGCCGTCGTAGTTTTTACAAGCCCACACAAAGCCACCTTCCCATTTCATGGCAGCAGCCACCATGTCGTCAATCAAACGGTGTTCGTAGGTAATTCCGACAGCTTCAAATTTTTCTTTGAACTCGCCTTCGAAAACCTCCTGAAAAAGATCTTTAAAACGACCATCGTATTTTTTCAGAATTGTATTTTTCGTGGACATGTATAACGGCCAGCACTTATCGAGAGCTTGGTTCATACAGGCCCGTGCAAATCCGATGATTGAAGCATCTGTATTATACATGGCCATGGCAACTCCGTCGCCTTGAAAGTCATACACTTCAAACGACTGGCACTCACTACCATCTTCAGGAGTGAATGTGATCGTTAATTTCCCTTTGCCTTTTGTAACGAAATCCGTTGCACGATACTGGTCGCCAAAAGCATGACGACCAATGCAGATCGGTTTTTTCCAACCGGGAACTAGCCGGGGGATGTTGCTTATGATGATAGGTTCGCGGAAAACGGTTCCATCCAGAATATTTCGGATAGTACCATTGGGAGATTTCCACATACTTTTCAGTCCAAATTCTGTTACACGCGCTTCGTCTGGAGTTATGGTTGCACATTTAATCCCAACTCCATGTTTTTTTATGGCATTGGCAGCATCAATGGTCACCTGATCATTTGTTGCGTCACGATGTTCCATTCCCAGATCGAAATATTTAATATCGATATCGAGGTAGGGGAAGATAAGTTTCTCTTTTATAAAAGACCAGATAACCCGGGTCATCTCGTCTCCATCCAGTTCAACAACCGGATTGGTTACTTTAATCTTTTTCATTTGTTGGATGTGTTTTTCAGTTCGTTAATTGGTTTGTTTGGCAATTAAATTCAATGCAGATCCTGCCTTAAACCACTCAATTTGTTGCGCGTTGTAGGTGTGATTTACAACTATGGTGTCTTTCGAACCATTGGCATGGATTAACTGGATATGGAGCGATTTACTTGGGGCAAATTCTGCCAAATCTATAAAATTGAACACATCGTCTTCATGAATTTTAGCATAATCCGCTTCGTTGGCAAAGGTCAGCGCCAACATGCCTTGCTTTTTAAGGTTTGTCTCGTGAATGCGGGCAAACGATTTTACGATCACAGCTTTCACACCCAGGTGGCGTGGTTCCATTGCAGCATGTTCGCGCGATGAACCTTCACCGTAATTGTGGTCGCCAACAACAACAGTTGGAACACCTGCTGCTTTGTACGCTCGCTGAACTTTCGGAACTTCGTCGTATTCGCCGGTTAGTTGGTTTTTAACGTTATTAGTTTCGCCATTGAATGCGTTTACAGCACCAATTAGCATATTGTTCGAAATATTGTCGAGGTGACCACGGAATCGCAACCAGGGACCAGCCATTGAGATGTGATCTGTCGTACACTTTCCTTCGGCCTTAATTAACAATTTGGCTCCCATAATATTTTTGCCATCCCAAGCCGGGAATGCGTAGAGCAATTGTAAACGATTTGAATCATCTGCAACCGCAACCATAACTGATGAACCGTCAGCTGCTGGTGCCTGGTATCCTGCGTCTTCAACAGCAAAACCCTTGGCCGGTAGCTCTTCTCCGGTTGGTGGCGATAGTTTTACCAGATCACCATTTTCGTTGGTTAAGGTATCAGTCAGGGGATTGAATGTCAGGTCGCCAGCAATGGCCAGTGCTGTTACCAGTTCGGGCGAACCAACAAACGCGTAGGTGTTGGGGTTGCCATCAGCTCGTTTCGAGAAGTTCCGATTGAACGAGTGAACAATGGTGTTTTTTTCATTTTTATCGGCTCCTTCACGATTCCATTGTCCGATGCAAGGGCCACAGGCATTAGCAAACACGCTGGCTCCAATTTTATCGAAAATTGAGATAAACCCATCGCGTTCAATGGTGTAGCGCACTTGTTCCGACCCTGGAGTGATGGTAAATTTAGCCTTTGTTTTCAATTTTTTGTCTACGGCCTGCTGGGCAAGAGAGGCAGCACGCGAAATATCTTCGTAAGATGAGTTGGTACAAGAACCAATCAACCCAACTTCAATTTTGATAGGCCAGCCGTTCGCTTTGGCTTCTTCAGCCATTTTTGAAATCGGAGTGGCGCGGTCGGGGGTGAATGGTCCATTCAGGTGAGGTTCCAGTTCATCCAAATTAATTTCGATTAGTTGATCAAAGTATTTTTCGGGCGAAGCGTAAACTTCGCTGTCGGCGGTCAAATGATGTTTGATACCGTTCGCAAGATCGGCAACTGCTCCTCGTTCGGTCGCCCGAAGGTATCTTTCCATCGATTCGTCGTATCCAAAAGTAGATGTTGTAGCGCCAACTTCGGCTCCCATATTACAAATGGTTCCTTTGCCGGTCGCGGAAAGCGATTTGGCGCCGTCGCCGAAATACTCAATAATACAGCCGGTACCTCCTTTAACGGTAAGTAGGCCTGCAACTTTCAGTATAATATCTTTTGCTGAAGTCCAACCACTCAGCTTGCCTGTCAGTTTTACTCCAATTAGTTTCGGAAATTTCAATTCCCAGGCCATTCCGGCCATAACATCAACGGCATCAGCGCCCCCAACGCCAATTGCGATCATTCCCAGTCCTCCGGCATTCACGGTATGCGAGTCAGTTCCAATCATCATTCCTCCGGGGAAAGCGTAATTTTCAAGCACAACCTGATGAATAATTCCGGCACCTGGTTTCCAAAATCCGACACCATATTTGTTTGAAACAGATTCCAAAAAGTTGAAAACTTCTTTGTTGTTTTCGAGTGCAAATTTTAAATCGGTACGTCCTCCTACACTGGCCTGAATCAGGTGGTCGCAGTGAACAGTTGAAGGAACCGCTGTTCTGGCTTTGCCAGCATTCATAAATTGAAGCAACGCCATTTGGGCAGTTGCATCCTGCATGGCAACCCGATCCGGGGCAAAGTCCACATAGTCAGCGCCTCGCTTGAAATTCTTAATTTTTTCCGGCTCATATAGATGCGCGTACAAAATTTTCTCGGCAAGAGTTAGTGGTTTTTTTAATACTTCTCTGGCCAATTCTATACGAGGGCCAAAATTCCCGTAGGTTTTTTTGATTAAATCAAGATCAAACATATGAATGGTTTTAAAATCTATAAACTGTTGTGATTGAAATCACCCTTCTAAACAAAATCGGGCAATAAAGGTTGTTTCAACGGGGTTAATATATCAAAAAAAAGATGATTTTTTTCACCTTTATTAGCCTCGACAAGCTTTATTTTTTTCAGCATATCCTTTATTGGTCGGATATGTGAAAATTGCTGGTGTTTAATTAATTGGTCAAAAGTTTAAAACACAACCAGATAGGCTGGGGAATGAGCCCCGGCGTGAATTTATTTCAGCTCAATCCAGCATTTCTTTTGCGAACTTTCGCGAATCGCATCAATAACGGCCATGTTTCCAATCGCATCCGAAAGTGGTGTGGGGATAGCCTGTCCGCTTATGATAGACATAGCAAATGCGTCAGCTTGCAAGCTGTATTGATCAACCGGATCGAAATAGATTTCTTGTGAATCGCCACCTCGGATGATAGTAATTTTTGTTTTCTCAGTGGTTGGCGCGTTTACCGGAATATCAACGATAATTTGCCCCTCTGTGCCAACGATATTGGTGCGCTGAAAGGGGACAAGCTGCGTTGAACAGGTAAAGGTCGATGTTTTCCCGTCGGCGAACTGAAGTATTCCCGAGCTCATTCGGTCAATACCCATGATTGGATCGCTTTCCATAACACCGACTACCGATAGAGGTTCTTCGCCAAAAATGAAACGGGGAAATGAGATGCAGTAGCAGCCAATATCCATCAAGGCGCCACCTCCAACATTTGTCTTGTTGCGAATGTTGTTCGGATCGATGTTGAAATAGGAAAAAAATGAATGAATAGTTTTGACCTTTCCGATGGCCCCCGATTGAATTAATTCGGATGTTTTTATCCATTGAGGATGAAAACGATACATGAACGCTTCCATCACTTTCAGAGTAGGAAACTTACTGGCTTCACGCACAAGATTCAAAGCCTCGGTTTTATTCAACCCAATTGGCTTTTCGCAAAGAACATGTTTCCCGGCATGCAGAGCTTTCAAAGTCCATTCAACATGCAGATGGTTTGGCAATGGATTGTAGATCGCGTCAATCTCCGGATCGGCGATCAATTCGTCATAGCT
This sequence comes from Mangrovibacterium sp., assembly GCF_041596335.1. Taxonomy (GTDB): domain Bacteria; phylum Bacteroidota; class Bacteroidia; order Bacteroidales; family Prolixibacteraceae; genus Mangrovibacterium. Next base: position 20,665 of record NZ_JBFHIT010000064.1, read on the forward strand.
GGAATATGCCTTTTCTATTCCTAGTTGGTTCGCCATAGTTCGCGCTTGGTCTGCCTTTCTCGAACTGATTGCAGTTACTTGTCCCAGTTTGCTTTTTTGTATCGCGGGAATTACTTTTTGCACACCGATTTTCGCGGTACTTAATATTCCCCAACGTAGTGGCTGTGTCATGGATATATGGTTTAACGTGAATGCTTATGTGCCTGTTTTCCGCTTAAAAACGAAACTCTCGCAAACAAAATAGCCTCAAACGATTATTTCGATAGAAGAAGTTTTTGTCGTTGTCATCAGGATTCAATTTTACTCCCGATCAGGCAAGTATGACCAACGCGACAAGGCTAATTATCAACACAAAAATAGCGATGAAAAGTTCTGTTGTCGACATTGACTTGCTGGTTGGTATGTAAACCCAATAAAGGTAGAAAAAACGGTGCAAACACGGGTCTAATCAGTGTAAAATTATGCGCAGGATTTTACTTCCGCAAGCATCAATCCCGGGGAAAAATCGAAGTATTGTTGGACAGAGGGAAGATGCTATTTTCTAAAAAACGAAAAATGAACACTCCCGTAGTTTCTGACTTCTACAAACTCATTTCTAGTGGAGAAATTGTAGTTTTTTGGATGTTCCAGAATGAATAGTCCATCCTCTTTTAGCAGACTGCCGGAAAGAACCAAATCGGGCACTTCAGAAAACTGTTTGTGGTCGTAGGGTGGATCGGCGAAAATCAGGTCAAAACGTTCATCTGATTTTTGACAGAATTGAAAGGCATTGGTTTTAATGGCTTTAATGTTCTTTTCGCCTAATTTCTCAATTACCTCTTTAATAAAACGGTGGTGTTGAAAATTCATCTCAATAGAGGTGATGTCCGAGCATCCGCGTGAGGCAAATTCAAATGAAATGCTTCCCGTTCCAGCAAACAGGTCGAGAACTTTAAGTGACTCAAAGTCGACTTGATTTTGAAGAATGTTAAAGAGACTTTCTTTGGCCATATCGGTGGTTGGCCGGGCATGAAAGCTTTTCCCTGGATTGAACAAACGGCCGCGATATTTTCCGCCAACTATGCGCATATAAAACTTTTAAAAAGGTTCACAAAACGGCTGTCAGGAAGCCTGTCGAAGAGATAGCTGTAGTGCACCTCTTGTGGATTGGGTTCAATGATAACATCCGTAAAGTATTGTCGAAGTCGATGATAAATGGTAGCGTGCTTATTGATCACCCCGTCAAGTATAATCGTTTCAGGTTCATTAACCATATTTTTCACACTCCCCAGAATAAAATAGAGCATGTCGTTTTCTCCGTCAACAAAGAAACTATTGTGAAAAGTTAATCCCATGTCATCGTATCCGGTCAAAATCAAATGCTTTTTCAAAACGGTGATCTTTAACGATTTTTTATGGGGGAGTGATTGAGGTAACGAGACATTTAAGTCGCTCAGAAATTCGGCTCCCGGATGTTTTTGTTCCAGAAAATCGTTTATAATTCCGGATAACTCAAAAACCGACCAGTATTTTGCCGAAGAAATGTAAACACCTCTGGCGCAAGTTCCTTCGGGTTGGTAGTATGATGCCTGAATATATTCACTACACCTCTTCGCTTCAAAAATCTCTTTCGGTACCAATGTCGTTCGGCCCGGAGCTACAACAATGATCCGTGTTTTCTTGAATGGTAAATGCAGCAGATCGGACTCTTCGTAGATCGCCTTAAGGCGTTTAAGTAAAAAGTCGGGTTCTGCTTCAAATAATTCCTGATGATAGAGGTAGATGACCTTGTTCTGAATCGTATCGAGGATAGAAAAAGAAAATCCATCCAGACTAAGCTGGATGGATAGTTTATATTCTAGCGTAAAATTTAAATCGAAAGTTTCGTCAACCAGCGATATTTTTTGCATAATCCTGCATTATTCCCAGTTACCTGCGTTGTTGTTGGCTTCCGTCAACGAACCAACTTTTAGTCCAGGGTATTTTTCGTTTGTGCGAGCTTTGTCGTTTAAGTTGATAACCAATTGGCGGTCAAGGTTTCTCAGGACAGTGTTGTTATGAACTTTAGCTTCAAAGATAGGCACTTGAATTCCAGATCCGGTTGTGATGATCGTTGCACCCAGGTGAAATTGAGCAACTGTGTCAGGAACAGGAACATACTTCAGTTGTTCCGGGTCAAATTCTTTTCCGAACAGTGTGTCAAGCACACTAATACGCATGGTGTCACGAATGATTTTTCCTTTTTTAATAGCGATATCTTCATCCCAGCCAGCTTCGATCATACTGTCAGTTAGCATACCAATTTTACGAACTAAAGGAAGTTCTCCTGTTTTTACAAAATCAATTAACGTGTCCCAACTTCCGGTAAATTTACCATTTACATCTTTGAATGCTAATTCAGCCTTCCTGATATCCTTCAACCGTTCTACAACCACGTCATATCGTTCTTTTTTCGCTTTCTCAAAATCGATTGGTCGTTGAACGCTATTGTAAATCAAATATCCAAGAAGGATGGCGATCGCTATAAGTACAATCTGAATTGCTGTCTTCATCTTTGATTATTTAAGATTAGTTTTTGTTTGCATGCAAATTTATAAAAAAA
>NZ_JBFHIT010000065.1:0-23243 GCF_041596335.1 Mangrovibacterium sp.
AAAAAAAAAGAGTAGATCTCTATCTACCCTTTTCAAACCTAACTAAACCAATAAAACTAATCAAACCTAAACTTATGAAATAAAATCTACGACAAAGATATGCTGAAAAGCACAAACAAATGTTACCTCAATGTTAAAATACGTGTTGGACAGCATATTTTTGAATTTTGATGTTCAAAATAGACCGTTTGGCCTAAAAATTCAAATACAATACTGTTGAAATGACACAAAGCAAAGCGAAAGTTGCTGAAAATGCAGCCCGGAAAATCTGTTATCTTTGCTTCAAACCTTCCAGTTGAATGATTATTGGGAGGTGAAACAAAATTATAAACATCAGGCTTCGGCCTCAAATACATAGTAGGTGTGGAATTAAAAATAAAAGAAGAACTGATCCGGCTGTTTGAAAGCCACTTCGGCGAAGAAATGACAGCATTTGAATTGTTACCGGCCTCGGGATCGTACCGGGAGTATTGCCGTATAAAAAGCGCCAATCATCAAGCGATTGGCGCTTTCAATGCTGATATTCGGGAAAACAAGGCTTTTTTGTCGTTCACAAATCACTTCTACTCGTTGGGCTTGCCGGTTCCGGAAATCTTTCGGGCGAACGAAAACCAAACTTGCTACATCCAGGAAGATTTGGGAAATCTGACCTTGTTTGACTACCTCAGTAAAACCCGCGAGCGTGAAGGTTTTTCGGATAAAATAGTTCAAGTGTACAAACGTGTACTGCACGAACTTCCGAAAATTCAGATTATTGCCGGAAAAGAAATCGACTATTCGCAGTGCTATCCCCGTGCTGCATTCGATAAACAGTCGATGCTTTGGGATTTAAATTATTTCAAATACTATTTCCTGAAGCTGGCTAAAATCCCCTTCGACGAACAGGCCCTGGAAGATGATTTTGAAACATTCACAAACTACCTTTTGCAGGCTGATAGTGAGTTCTTTTTGTACCGCGACTTTCAATCGCGCAACATTATGCTGATTGACAACAAAGTAGCTTTTATCGACTATCAGGGTGGTCGCAAGGGGCCACTTCAATACGATCTGGCATCGCTACTCTACGATGCAAAAGCCGATATTCCGCAGCATGTCAGAAACGAACTGCTGGACTTCTACCTCGATGAACTGGAGAAATTTCAACCGATCGAAAGAGAACAGTTTAAAGCTTATTTTTCCGGATATGTTCTGATTCGCATTATGCAAGCTATGGGCGCGTACGGATTCCGTGGATTTTACGAAAAGAAAGCGCATTTCCTCAAGAGTATCCCATTCGCGTTGGACAATCTGGCCTACTTACTTAAAAACCACACGATTCCGGTTCAGTTAAATGAACTCTTTTCGGTACTCAAGGCAGTTTCGGAATCGAGTTATCTGCGCGAAATTGGCAACCAGGGTGAAGAACTTACCATCCGAATCTGCAGCTTTTCATACAAAAAGGGCTTACCCGAAGATCCTTCAGGCAATGGCGGTGGCTACATTTTCGATTGCCGGGCAATTCACAACCCGGGTCGCTATGACGAGTACAAACAATTGACAGGGAAAGATCAGGGGGTTATCGACTTTTTGGAAAGCCGGTCGGAAATGGCCGACTTCCTAAAACATGTCTTTGCGTTGGTCGATCAATCAGTTACGACCTACCAAAAACGCGGATTCACAAACTTAAGTGTCAGCTTTGGATGTACCGGAGGGCAGCACCGTTCGGTATATGCCGCCGAGCAAATGGCCAAACATCTTCGAAACAATTTTGATGTTCAGGTTGTTCTTTCTCACCGGGAGCAGGATTTTTAGTTCTGCTTTCCGGCTGTAATATTTAAGCCGGTTATAAAGTGGAAACAGAAGAAAAGAACAAAAAGATGGGAAAAACTGCTTGTAAAAAAGAGGACTATCAAGAACCGGAAGACCCCAAATACAAATGCAAAAAGTGCGGAAGCAAAGCAAAAAAAGAAAGCAAAGTCTGCAAACCAAAGAAGATAAAAGACTAAGTACCCACTGGATCGTATTGTTTGGTTTAGTGCTACCATTCTTTTTAGTCAGCCCGAGGCTAAATGGTCAATCGCAAACTGACGAACAGAAAGATTCCGCTGTCAACGAAAACTTAATTCAGATTGGCGAAATTGAGGTGCAGGCCTTTCGGTACGCTCAAAAGTTAAAAGAAACACCGGGCGCTATCGCTATCATCCCAGCCATTCAATTGCAACAGATACCGGCTCAGCAAATTGATTTTGCGGTGAACCAAGTCGCCGGTGTTTATATGCAAAGCGGTAGTTTGAACACAAACCGGCTGACCATTCGCGGAATTGGTGGGCGATCGCCCTACGCGTCGAACAAAGTACGGGCTTATTTTGAGGACATTCCCTTGACGAATGGCACCGGGGAAACCAGCTTGGAGGATCTGGACCAATCGTTGATCGATAAGATAGAAATTATAAAAGGACCCGCATCCGGTTTTTATGGGTCGGGGCTGGGAGGCACTCTCCTCTTCCGGGCCGATCAAATTCACCGGAGCTCTGTTTCTGTTGACGGAAGTTTGTCCAGCTACAATCGTCAAAATTATCGTGCAAACATTCGATTGAAACAAAACGACTGGCAACACGCCTTCTATCTCGACAAACTTGACGCAGACGGCTATCGGGAAAACAACCAGACACAACGAACAAACTTGAGCTATATCGGTCGTTACAATACAGACACGCATCAGTTCAACCTGCTGCTGATCCAAACCGATTTGAAAGCTTTCATTCCAAGTTCGATTGACTGGGACACCTATCAGTCGACACCACGAAAAGCCGCAAGTAGTTGGGCTGCCATTCGCGGTTATGAAGACTATCAAAAGCAGATGGCGGGGTTTTCGGTTCAGTCGGAATGGGGAAATAACCTGTCAAGTCGGATCAGCCTGTTTACCAATCAAAAGAATTCGGATGAATTGCGCCCGTTCAACCGACTAACTGAAGATGACAACTATGCGGGAATACGTGCAATCATTGAAAAAAGCTGGGGATCGGAGCCAAACAAACTGACGGCCAGCATTGGAAATGAGAGCTTTTGGGAACGATACGACTGGGAAACTTTCGACACGAACAATCCACAGATACAACTCTCGGAAAACGAAGAAAAACGCCGTTATTTCAACCTTTTTACCCAATTCAATTTCAGGTCGCCCAAACTAAGACTTTCAGCCGGGCTAAACCTGAACCAAACGAATTACCGTTATCGCGACCTTTTCCTTCAGGACGGTGATCAATCGGCTGACCACCGGTTCGACCCGATCATCTCACCCCGGATCGCCGGTAGCTATTCACTCAGTTCGAACATTGCCATCTACTCCAGTTTAGGCCACGGATTTTCACCTCCAAGCCTGGAAGAAAGCCTAATGCCCGACGGACAAAGAAACACGAATATCAAACCCGAAACAGGCTGGAATATTGAATTTGGGAGCCGTGGAAACTTAGGCAGGTCGTTGTATTACGACTTCTCAGTTTACTACATGGAAATCCGGAATCTGTTGGTAGCACGCCGAACCGATGAGGATGCTTACATGGGCGTGAACGCCGGACAGACACAACACCCCGGGATTGAACTGGATCTTACTTACAAATGGCTAAACAGAGCAAGTTTGCAATCTTCCCTTCGCTTTAGCGGAAATTACAGTCCCTATAAATTCAAAGATTTCACCGATGATGAACAGGATTACAGTGGGAACGACCTGACGGGCAGCCCCCGAAGCCGAGTTAATGTTGTTTGGGAGTCGCGGATTAAGCAGAATCTCGAATTCCTGCTTCAATACCAATATACCGATGAAATTCCGCTCCGGGATGATAACTCGATTTATGCCGATGCGTTTCAGCTATTGAATGTAACGACCAATTATCGTAAAAGATGGAACCAATTGGAACTGATCTGCTCTGCCTCAGTGTTTAACCTCACCGATTCGCAATACGCATCAATGGTCTTAATTAATGCCGGTTCGTTCGGTAACCAACCACCTCGCTACTACTATCCCGGTATGCCGCGTAACTTCGCATTCCGTATCGGATTGCAATACCGACTCTGACCGCTTCGAATAATTCAATCCAATCTCCCCAACTTCCGAAAACAAAAAAAGGGCGAGCCATTGGCCCACCCTTTCAATATTTTCAATAAAACAACGACTATAAAACAGTTTTACATGCGTCGATTAGTTTCTGCGCGTTAGAATTACCCGCATCCAGTTTCAATGCTTTTTCGAGAATGTCGTAAGCTGCCTGAAACTCAACTTTTGAATCTGAAACCGCTTTGGTGTAGGCCTCATCGGTAGTTGTAATCGTTCCTGCAGTAACTTGCGCATTTGCTCCGTTCAGAATTTCAACTCCTTTTTTGTACAAGTCATTTCCTTCACCAACATATACATTTGCCAACGCACCTGTAATTTTGTCGTTTGATGGGAATTTCTCTGCACCAACAACTAATACTGCCTTATACTCAGCATCTTTGTCCAACTTACGCAGAGCCATGGCCTGATAGTAAATGGCATTTTCGCTGTTATAGCCAGCAGCATCAGCGGCAGCGAAAAATTCTGCAGCGTCAGCATACATTTTACCTTTATAGGAAACAATACCTGCATTGTAGTTCAAACTACCCGGATCTTCCGACACAGCGATAGCATCTTTGTAAGCGGCAATCGCTTCATCAGTTTTATCCATTTTAGCCAAAGCATTCGCTTTATACTCTTTCGCAGTTGCAGTATTGGCGTCAGCAGCAATTGCTTTATCAAAGTATTTTACCGCTGCATCATACTTATCAGCCTGAAAAGCGGCAAAACCAATGTTGAAATTGATCGCGTCGTCAACCTGCACATCGCCCAAATTGCTCATAGCACTTTCGTACAATGCGAACGCTTTCGCGTAGTCCTTCGCTGTTAACGCTTCCTGCGCCTGATTAATCAATTCTGATGCATCTTGAGCAAATACGGTGAATGTCCCTAACAACAATGCAATTCCTAACAAAATACGTCTCATAAATTATCCTTTTTTTATACTATTTAAGATTCCTAATTGATGGCTTTTTTTAGTTTTCACCAGCCAGAATCCCAAAAATAGCAATAATGATTTAAAAACCTATGCAAAAAATTGCCCGACAAGTCATTATTTGTACTAAAAAAAGTGAGAAATCGGCAATTTAAAAGCTTCACCAAAATCCCCTCAATGAAAATCAGGAAGCTATTCCCTTCTGATTTGCCCCAGTCCTTCAATCGACTGAACAACATCCGGATCGCCTAGATATGTAATTTTCCCCATTCCTTTTAGCTTAGCTTGAAGGTAAGAATTGACCTGAATCGACGCGACTCCCATTCCTTCGATTCGTACCTCTGCTGAATCGACAATTAAGTCGGAACCCTTTAGATACGAAGCCCCATAAAGCGACGAATTCAAATTCCGACAAACACCTTCCAATTCGTACACCACACCGCCCTCGCCACGCAGCTCCAGCTTATTTGCTTTAAGTTTAAAGATTATATGTCCGCCTCCTTCAACGGAGACAGCCAGATCGTCGACCTCAATGTAGCCCTCGGTTTGTAAACTCGTTCCGCCTTCAATGTGCAATTGTTCCAGTTTCCGGAAGCGAATATGAAGTTCGGGGCTGTTTAGGCTGAACTTGTCGCGCGAAATTTCCAGACGCCCACTAACCGAGTCATTGAAAACAGTGACTGTTTCGATCGACTCGGGCAAGGCACGAATTGTCACACCTGGTTCCGAAGCTTGCTCCAGAACAATTGTAAAGCTACCTTTTACTTCAAGTTTATCGAAGTCAGCAACAACAATCGCACGCTCTTCGTCCTCTCCGTTTCTTGGATAATGGCACGAAAACCCCATCAGCAGAAATACAGGTAAAACAAGCAGAAATATAACCGTTTTTTGATTTTTCATTGGATTGAAATTATAGCCTAAATGTAGTTGGAAATTCGTAATGAAAAGATCATAAATCGACGAATAACCGAATTCAAAAGGCAAATAGAAAAAGGTCTTCTTTTCTTCTGATTACGATTCTGTTGTGCCTTTAAAACAGTAACGAATTAACTTTTTGAAATACAGCAAGACATAAACAAGCAACACTATGGCCAGAACCATTATAAACCAATCGGCAACACTTGCAGCAACCGGCAGTCCTGCCGTAATGTAACGTAACACGAGCATAAAACCGAGCAATAAAAACAGAAGCAAAACCATCGTGTGCTTCTTCCGACTGACCGCCATAAATGCGACAGCTCCCCACAATAAGGCAAGCGACACATAGGCAATTGCCAACGACGGATAACCATCGGCAAAGCTCAGTGCGCCGGTAATCAGCGGAATTAATGCCACAAAATACAGCAATCGCTGCAGACTTCGCAGCAACTTCATTGATTTTTCGGGGGTTGACAAATGTGGGAAAATGGAAGTTCGTTGCCCGGCATCTTCCGAAATGCCAGCCGCCACATTCAAACCACGCTGTTCGGCAATTCCACGGGCGATCTCAACGGCTTGTTCCTGATATCCGCCTGGATTGCGAAGAATAGCCAGTAGTTCATCGTCAGAATAGTTCTCATAACGATTTAGTAATTCATCTTTTTCGGGGTATTTCATTCCGGTTGTTTTGCTGCTAATTTAAAGCTTTAATAGGAAATAATGGGCTTCTGAATTCCAATTCGTAGTTCGTCGATTGTAAAAACAGAGGTAATTTTTTTCAAATTTGGTCAATGGCCATTTTGCATTTTCAATACCTTGCCATAAACACTTCGACAAACATAAAAACTTTCTGAATGACCCTATCATAACAATCAGAGCGATGAATTTCCGTTTTTCACCGCTCTGATCATATCTAGTGATGCAACTACAAAAGGTGACCGATGCAACTATTACTGCAATAGTTCCCGGGCTGTTTTCCGCGCTGTTTCCGAAGCATTGGCTCCGCTCAGCATCTGAGCTAATTCGTCAATCCGCTCGCTATCAGCCAGCTGACGAATGGACGTGTAGGTTCGGTCGGCTTCGTCGTATTTGTAAACTTTAAAATGATGTTCTCCTTTACCGGCTATTTGCGGCAGGTGTGTAATGTTGATAATCTGAATATTAGCGGCCATTTCCTTCAGTATTCCACCCATCTTTAGTGCTACCTCGCCGGAAATACCGGTATCAATTTCATCGAAAACAATGGTTGGCAGCGACTTGCTGTCGGTGATCAAGGTTTTTAAGGCTAGCATCACACGCGAAATTTCTCCACCGGAAGCAATCTTCGCGATATCCTGTGGCTGACCGTTTTTATTCGCTGAAAAGGCAAAATTAAGCTCGTCGGTTCCAGTTGGCCCGGGCTGTTCCATCTGGTCAAACCGCAATCTAAAAACGGCATTTACCATACCTAGTTTTTGCAATACATCTTCAACCGATTTCGCTATTCTGTCAGAAACAGCTTTTCTTCGTTCACTTAATTCAGCCGATTGGTTGCGAACCGCCAACAGCAAAGTCTTCAATTGTTTCTCTGCCGCCTCAATTTCCTCATCGAAGGACGCAATTTGGGTGATTTTATGTTCAAATTCCGCTTTTAAAGCCAGCAGCTCTTCAACCGAAGCGACTCTAAATTTTTGTTGCAAGGCATAAATCGTATCCAACCGCTCCGAAACCACCTGAATGCGTTCAGGGTCATGTTCTGATCGTTCAGCCACATCGGAACAGTCGGCCACAAGATCCTTCAGCTCCAGATAACACGACTCCAGTCGCGATGAAACATCCTGTGCTGACGGCAGTACTTTTGCCAGCTTTGCAAATTGATTTCCATGCTCTTTCAACTTCAACAACAACCCCAACTCCTCGCCTTCCAGATCTTCAGCAAACTGTCCGAAAGTCATTTTAATCTCTTCGGCATGCTCCAGAGTCGATTGTTCGTCTTCGAGTTCCTGCTGTTCGTTTTCTTTCAAGCGAGCTTCATCCAACTGTTGAAACTGAAACTGAAAATAATCCAGGTCAGCCCTGGCTTTCCCTGCTTCTTCCAGCAAATTATTCAATACTTTTTGTTGCTTCTGAAGTGCCTTATAGGTTTTCCCGTAACCTTCCAATAACCGATCATTGTCGGCCACCAGATCAACCAGATTCAACTGAAACGACTGGTTTCCCAGTTGCAGATTTTGATGTTGCGAGTGAATGTCGATCAGTCGAAAAGCCAACTCCTGCATTACCTTCAGGTTCACCGGCGTATCGTTAATAAACGCCCTTGACTTTCCAGCCGCGCTAATTTCGCGACGCAGAATCGTCTGCTCATCATAATCCAGCTCTTCCCGCTCGAAAAACCATTGCAGATTGTATTCTTTAATATTGAATACGCTTTCAACAGTACATTTCCGACTATCGTCCTGCAGCACATTCAGATCGGCGCGTTGCCCCATAACCAAGCCCAAAGCGCCAAGAATGATCGATTTACCGGCACCGGTTTCTCCTGTAATAATATTGAAACCCTTAAAAAAACGAATATGTAATTCGTCAATCAGGGCATAGTTTGAAATATGCAGTTCTAAAAGCACCTGTGGTTAATTTTATTCGTTTCCTAAATTGAAGGTATTATCCTCTTTGATCTTGCTGTATTTAGTCCCGTTGGAAGGATCGATCTCATTTAAAATGGCCAATACCCGAGTTTTCTCATCGGGATACGAATCAGAAAAAACGTTGACCAATTCGTCGGCTTTCGCATCGAAAAAGATTGGGAAGATGTACAAATTCGGACGATTTCGGAACAAGCGCTGCAGCAATCGCAACGATTCAGCAATCTCAGCACGCCCTTCTTCCAACCGATCACTCATTTTATCAAGTCCCAGACGGTGGTATCGATAGGTTGCCTGACGAAAAGCGGAGTACGAACGATTCATCAGATTTTCAATCAGCCAATACCGATTCCGTTCGCTTTCATAAGCTTTCCATCCGGTATAAATACTGTTTTGCGAATTATTTACAATCTGCTGGGCTTTCTGAAAATATTCCGCTCCCCCTTCCGGTGAAAACGAATCATAATCCATGCCCAAAATAATATAGGCATAAAAAGCCATCAGGTTCGTCAGGTTGTCTTTATTCGAGGTTTCGTTGAACTCCATCGACTGAAATTCGACATACCGAACATGAAAGTCCTTGTCTTTTATATTCAGCAAGGTGGTCTCATAAGATGAATCGAAGGTTGGTCGCCTCAGCTGAACAGTCATTGAACCTTTAAACTCATCTGATGAAACTTGCTCATCCAACTGGATAAAAATGTTGCACTCAATCCGCTCGTCAATGTCGTACACGTGCTCAGTCCATTTACGATTGTTCATGAACTCATATAAATCAGCCTGCATCGTGCGAAAAACATTTTGGTTCGCACCCTGAATTTTAGAGGATGAAATGCTGACATTACAGCGTAATTCCTGAGCCGAAACGACCGAAAAACAGAGGAGACAAGCGACAAGCAGACAATACAATATCTTCATAGCAGTTCATTATGGCGATGAAGTAAAAATAAGATAAAAATCCGGAAGTCTTAACGATTTTCAAATTCCGCAGCGATTCGCGCCACAATGTCACGAGCTACTTCCGTCTTCATCTTTAACTGAAAATCAAAGGCTTTATTGTCCTTTGTCAGGATGGTTATTTTATTGGTATCAACACCAAATCCGGCACCTTTGTCCTGAAGCGAATTCAACACAATGAAGTCCAGATTTTTGCGCTTCATCTTCTCAACCGCATTTGTTTTTTCGTCGTGAGTTTCGAGTGCAAACCCAACCAAAAGCTGGTTTGCGTTTTTCATTCGTCCCAGCGACGCAGCAATATCATCATTCGCTTCAAGCTCGATGCACATTTCAATCGTTGTGCGTTTAATTTTCTGATCTGCCGGATATTTAGGTCGATAATCGGCAACAGCGGCACACATTACGGCACCATCTGCATTGGGAAATACCTCCATTGATGCCTGCTTCATTTGCTCAGCCGACACCACATTCACACGATTAATGTTGGGATGTTTACACTCCAAACTCACCGGACCGGCAACCAGAGTTACTTTAGCGCCCTGCCCGGCTAATTCCTCAGCTAGAGCAAAACCCATTTTGCCCGATGAATAGTTACCGATGAAGCGAACCGGGTCGATTTTCTCGTGCGTTGGCCCCGCAGTCACTAAAAAGTGTTTATTCAGCAGTTTTTTTTTTAGGTTGAAGAATGCGGCGACTTCTTCAACAATCTGTTCGGGTTCCTGCATCCGGCCTTTACCATGCAATCCGCTAGCCAATTCTCCTTCTCCGGGTTCGAGAATGATATTGCCGAACGATTGCAAGGTCTTCAGATTTTGCAGTGTTGAGGGATGTTGAAACATATCCAGATCCATCGCCGGAGCAATCATCACCGGGCATTTAGCTGACATGTAGGTCGTTACCAATAGGTTATCGGCGATTCCGGCAACCATCTTCCCCATTGTTGCAGCTGTGATCGGAGCTATCAGCATCAAATCAGCCCACTGTCCCATGTCGACATGCGAATGCCAGGTACCGTCGTTTGCCGCGAAAAATTCGGACGCAACCGGTTTGTTCGACAATGCGCTCATCGTTACAGGAGTGATAAATTCTTTTGCTGCAGGAGTCATTACTACCTGAACTTCAGCCCCTTCTTTGACTAGTAACCTTAAAAGATAAGCTGCCTTGTAGGCAGCTATACTTCCGGTTACACCTAAAATGATATGTTTTCCGTCGAGCCTCATAAAGGCTAATATTTATTAAATTCCTTTTCGGTTTTCCTTGGCAGGATTCCGGTGATAAATCTGTTTCGATTTGTATTCTTCGCAAGCAATTAAAGTTGGTTTAGGCAACCTCTCATAATACTTTGAAATCTCAATTTGCTCACGGTTTTCAAAAACTTCTTCCAGATTATCAGAGTATGAAGCGAATTCCTGCAACTTCTGACTCAGTTCCTCTTTCATTTCCGAGGAAATCTGATTCGCACGTTTTGCAAGAATCATCACAGTTTCGTAAACATTTCCGGTTTGCTCTTCCAATATTGATAAATCTCGTGGAACAGTAGTACCTTCAGCTTTGATCTTTTTGAAATCCATATTCTAATTTAATTAATATCTTCTTTGTAATCTAACAATTCTGCCACGGTTTCATAGAACTTGTCGGCATCTTTCCGGTATTCACTTTCCGGAAATTCATCGACAAAGGTAAAATATTCATCCAAGGCATCGCTCAAACGGAGCTCTTTTTTTTCTTCTACACTCCTGACAGCCAGATAATACTTTGCCCGAAGCAGCATAAACATCAGTTCTTCGCGGTATTTGGTGTCTGGAAAATCTTTCAATGAGTTATATAGCGCGATTGTTGCTGCTTTATAATTTTCCAGGTCATAATACAGTTTTCCGGTTAAAAACGACTTATAAACCAACTTATCACGTAGTTCTATAATCAGTCGGCTTGCTTCTTCTACCCGATCGCTGTTGGGATATAGGTTGATGAACAACTGCAAAGCATCAATCGCTTTCTGAGAGACCTGCTGGTCTAAACGTGCCTTGGGTGACTCTTCATAAAAACAATAGCCAACCATATATTGCGCCTCTTCAATGTATTTACTTCTCGGAAATTCGTTCAACAAAGTCCGGAACCAATGTCCGGCCATCATATAATCGTCCATTCCGAAATAACTTTTCGCATAATAATAATACACCTCATCGGCGCGGCTGGTACCACGATAAATGCTAACCAACTCCTTCAACAAGGTTGAAGAACGCACAAACTCACCGTCTTCGTAATACTCCAACGCCTTCTTATACTTGAATTCGTAGTCGGTACTTTTCACGATTTTATTGAAATCGCTGCACGCCGTTGTCAACACTAGAAACAACAAGCTGATAGATCCGTATTTTCTGAAACTTTTTAGCATGGCCGCAAAGATACATTTTTATTAAAAACTGAAAGGTAAAATAAATAAGAAAAGTCGTTGTTCCGAAAGCTTTAGTATAATTTAACAGATTTGGAGTCTGATCAAAAAAAATTACTTTTGTAGCGTTTAATTTTAAAGCAAATCGAAGTGGATATTTTTGATAAGTTTACATCTAACAAAGGAAATATCGGCCAGTATATGAAGCGTGCACATGGCTATTTTGCATTCCCTAAGCTGGAAGGTGAAATTGGTGCCCGCATGAATTTCAGAGGTAAAGAAGTACTTACCTGGAGTTTAAACAACTACATTGGCCTGGCCAACCACCCGGAGGTGCGTGAGGCAGATGCCAAAGCCGCTGCCGACTGGGGCCTTGCATACCCAATGGGAGCCCGCATGATGTCGGGTCAGACTGACTATCACGAAGCGTTGGAACGTGATTTGGCTGCTTTCGTAAAGAAAGAAGATTCCTTTCTGCTTAACTTCGGTTATCAGGGAATGGTATCGATTATCGATGCAGTTTGTGGTCGCAACGACGTAATTGTTTATGATAGCGAAGCACATGCTTGTATTTTGGATGGTGTTCGTTTGCACATGGGTAAACGCTATGTGTTCCCACACAACGATATCGAAAATCTAAAAAAACAGCTGGAGCGTGCAACCAAATTAGCCGAAAAACAAGGCGGCGGTATTTTGGTAATCACCGAAGGTGTTTTCGGTATGTCGGGCGACTTGGGTAAATTGGACGAAATTGCAGCGCTGAAAAAAGATTTCAACTTCCGTTTATTGGTTGACGATGCTCATGGTTTTGGAACGATGGGCGCCACTGGTGCGGGTTCTCCTGAGCATTTTGGCGTAATGGATCAAGTTGACATCTTGTTTTGCACCTTCGCAAAATCGATGGCGTCGATTGGTGCCTTCGTAGCTGCTGACCGTGAAGTTGTTAACTACTTGCGTTATAATATGCGTTCGCAAACATTTGCAAAATCGTTGCCAATGCCGCTGGTTATTGGTGCGATGAAACGCTTGGAATTGCTGAAAAACAGTCCAGAGTTACGCGAAAAACTGTGGACAATCGTAAACGCATTGCAAAGTGGATTGAAAGCTGCCGGGTTCGACCTTGGCCGTACCAATACTCCGGTTACTCCTGTATATATGAAAGGTGGAGTTGTGGAAGCAACCAATGTGGTTGTTGACTTGCGCGAAAACTACGGCATTTTCTGTTCAGTTGTTGTTTACCCGGTAATTCCGAAAGGTGAAATTATTCTTCGCCTGATCCCAACATCGGAGCACTCACTTGAAGATGTTGCCTACACCATTAAAGCATTCTCTGAAGTACGCGAAAAATTGGCCAGTGGCCAATACAGTGGAGCAGAGATCCCGCAAATGGGCGGTATTTAATCTGTAAATAAATCCAACAGATATAAAAAAATCCCTTCGGAAATTCCGAAGGGATTTTTTATTTGGAGCCCCTTGGCTTATGAATTTTTCTCCGACAAATAGCGTTCTGCATCGATTGCAGCCATACAACCCGATCCGGCTGCTGTAACAGCCTGCCGATAATGAGAATCCTGAACGTCGCCACAAGCAAATACCCCTGGCACATTGGTTTTCGATGTTCCGGGAACTGTTTTGATATAGCCGACTTCATCGGTGTCCAAATATTCGGCTACAAAATCTGAATTAGGTTTGTGCCCGATAGCCAGAAAAAATCCATCGATTTTAATTGTCACTTCTTCTTCGTCAGCTTCTCCTTTATTTTTCCAAAGAATAGCTCCTTCAACCACTCCGTCACCTGTCAATCCTTTCGTTTGATGTTTCCAAAGAATCTCAACATTTGGTGTTTTCATCACACGCTCAGCCATGACCTTCGAAGCACGTAATTCGTCACGGCGAACGATCAGATAGACTTTTTTTGCCAGCCCTGCCAGATACATCGCTTCTTCAGCTGCAGTATCGCCACCGCCTACAACTGCAACATCTTTTCCACGGTAGAAAAAACCGTCGCAGGTAGCACAAGCTGAGACACCTCCACCGGCATATTTTTGTTCGTCAGGCAGCCCCAAATATTTAGCTGTAGCACCAGTTGCCAGAATTACGGTCTCTGCCTCGATCAATTTTTTGCCACCGATCCAAACCTTGTGAGTTTCGCCGGAGAAATCAACTTTTGTTGCATAGCCGAAGCGAACATCGGTACCAAACCGTTCCGCCTGCTTTTTCAGGTCTTCCATCATTTCAGGACCGGTTATTCCGCTTGGGTAACCGGGGAAGTTCTCAACCTCAGTCGTAGTTGTTAATTGGCCCCCGGGCTGAAGTCCTTCGTACATCACGGGATTCAGATTTGCCCGGGCAGCATAAATAGCTGCTGTGTATCCGGCCGGACCGGAACCGATGATCAAGCATTTTACTTTTTCGGCTTCACCGGCAGGTACACTATTTGATTTTTCGTTTTCGTTAAGATCTAATGATTTGAACATGATATCTAATTTTTTCAGTTTTTACCACAAAAATACATTTCGGCTAGCGAATAACAACATTTATATCTTCAATAATATTTAAGTTCCGATAGATACAAGCTATAACACAAAAGATTCCTCAATCTTACAAATTTATTTTGAAGTTATGCTCGGAATACCTATTTTCGCAGCACCAAAATCGGGATGTAGCGCAGCCTGGTAGCGCACTCGTCTGGGGGGCGAGGGGTCGCAAGTTCAAATCTTGTCATCCCGACAGATTGAAAGGTCAAAAAACACTAAATGCCTATAAATCAAATGATTTATAGGCATTTTATATTTTACATAGGTCAATATAACCCATAAAAAACCAATGTAAATGTGAACAAAACGGTGAACCAAAAAAAATTTTAGATTTGGTTCACCAGAAACACACTAACATACTGTATTACTGCAATATACAGAAATAGTTTTTGGTTCGATTTGGTTCATTTTGAAGACGTTTTGAGCAGGTTTCTGTGAACAAAAAGGTGAACATGAATTAAATAAAATTAAAAGCTATGAACAAGATCAACACTTTTGGTATCCAATTCGTCATTCGAAAACATCGGATCAAAGATGGGAAAGCCCCTATTTATGCGCGTATCACGGTGAATACTAGCCGTTGTGAGCTATCAGTCAAAAGAAGAGTCAACATAGACAATTGGAGCAACGGCAAAGGCATGGCCAAGGGCAAAGATCCCGATATTGCCCGGCTTAATTCTTATTTGGAGCAAGTACGTTCCCATCTTACAAACCACTATCAAGACCTGATAGCGAGCAAGCAAGAAGTCACCGCCGAGACAATTAAAAATAGATTTATGGGAATTAGTGATTCTGAAAAAACACTAAAAGAGCTCGTGGAATACCATAACTCCTACCAGGATGAGAACCTAAAATGGGGAACATTAAAAAACTATTTTACCACCGCTAAGTATATTGAGGCCTTCCTAAAGAAGAAATATAAAAAAGACGACATTTACCTCTCTGACCTCAATTACAAGTTTATCGTTGATTTTGAATACTACCTGAGAAAAAATAAACCGACCGATCATCAACGACCGATGGAGAACAATGGAGTAATGAAGCATCTTGAGCGATTTCGAAAGATGATCAATCTGGCGATCCGAATGGAGTGGCTAGACCATAATCCCTTTGCTGCGCATAAGCTTCGTTTCAAAAAAGTTGAACGAGAATTTTTAACAGAACTAGAGTTAAAAGCAATTGAAAAAAAAGAGTTTAGGATTGAACGACTGTCACATGTGAAAGATATTTTCCTATTCAGTTGTTACACCGGTTTAGCCTATATCGACGTAATGAAATTAGGTCCCAGTCACATCCATCCAGGCACCGACGGCATGAACTGGATATTCACGCAAAGAGAGAAAACGTTAAACCCGGTAAGAATACCAATTCTAAAACAGGCTGAGAGATTGATCGACAAATACAAAGACGATCCTAAAGCAATAGCCAAAGGCACTTTATTTCCGATGATATCCAACCAAAAGCTCAACAGTTATCTAAAGGAGATTGCGGATCTGTGCGGAATAACAAAAAATCTGACGTTTCACGTAGCCCGACATACATTTGCCACAACCGTCACATTATCCAACGGAGTTCCCATTGAATCTGTCAGTAAAATGCTCGGACACTCAGATCTGAGGACTACTCAGATTTATGCCAAAGTTGTAGAGAAAAAGATCAGCAATGATATGACTATGCTACAAAAGAAATTAGCTAATGAGAGGAAATCGGTTCCCAATTGAATAACTGAGTAGATACTTTTTTCAAAAAGATAATCTAACCAGATCAGCTGGAATTATATTAACGTAACACTCCGCGAATAGAAAGAACAGATATTGTCGATTGCAAACGACAGAATTTTGGTTGGAATCATCTTATTAGGCAAACTGCTATGCATAGTCCAGCATGGCCAAAGGTATTAAACGACCAAAAAAATAAGGAGGCAATGCCTCCTTATTTTCAGAACTTAATCAGGTTCTCAACCTCTTTGATTTTTTCATCCAAGGTGGATTTGATTTCATCCATCACGGCCGAGACAACCGGAGTATTGGACGTTTTGAACTCCTTACCGGAAGCATCCCGAAGGAAGACGGTTGCTCTCATCCCATCGGCTCCTAATGAAGAGGTCTGAAGGTTACGCTGGGTGTCAGTCAGCTTGCGCCACTTTTCAATGAGCATACTCAGGTCTTTCACTTTCTGAATTCGCTTTTCGAGCGATGGAATTTCAACTACTCCCTTTTCTTCCTTTTTAACTACTTCCAGAGAAGTTTTTGCTGGTTCTTTACTTTCAGCATTAATGTTCTTAGCTGTATTATTCATAACAATTTACCACTGCCCTGTGGCTTTTGGGGGCATCTGGCACGCCGGTTAAAATTTCGGCGTACCACCATTGAGCTGTCCCGGATTAGGGCAAGAGTCCAACGCTAGTGAGATTCACATGCTCTTGCCTGTTCCGGCGAGCGATGAATAATTTTGCGGGAATTTTAAATGGAGTAATAGGTTAGATAAGAAGAAAATAAGTTTATTCCTTTTCCAAGACATCTAAGATTTTATTGCCAAAATGAATAGTCAATTCTACAACCCTGTTCACCATTTCAACTAACATTGAAGTGTTTAATGTTTTTTTCTCTTTTAGATCTTTCAGAATGACATGGGTGTCTGGATCAAAATGAGCAAAGCTCATCGTGTTCGCAGCGTATAAAATAATATCCTTGTTTTTATAATTTGATTCCCCGAAAATAGCATCCTTATTTAACCAATCCTGAAAATCAATTAATGTCTGTGCATCTGACATTTTATTGAATGAAACATATTCTAGATGAGCAAAAGTAGGATCCCCCAAACCAATCTGTTTATATTCCTTATAACTTTCGTCGGAAAGTGCATACATATTAAGTTCAATATCTAAAGACCCAGCAAGCCTAAATAATAGAGGATTGTAATTTTTACTGTTTTCAGTTCGCCAATAGATAAGGGATCTCAATATTGGCAATGTATTAAATAAGAATAGATCTTGGTGACAACTAAAATTCTTTTGATGTTCCTTTAAACTGAATATTGATAATCTAAGCTCATTAACTTGTTCTATTTTAGATTTTTGTACTCTATTGTTTTGAGTTAGACCTGTTCCGGTATGAAATAAATCTGAACGCCATTTTCTACATGTAATATCGCTAACAACATCTACTGTGTTTTTATTTACGCAATAAGATGTTGGTGGCATCGCAATAGCTAGTTTCTCCTTGCATTTATTGAACGGTTTCACTTCTTTCCCATCTATATAAAAATCAATCGGAGCCTTCTTCCTTTTATTACAAACAACATGCAAAATGATTGACCGAAATGCGCAAATGACAACTGGCTGACTTATAAATTTGTATTGGTCAAGTTCTATTTCAAAAGTAAAATTTTGGTGGCCAATTATTTTGATCGCAGTCCCATTGCAAAAGTCCTCTACTATTATGGTATCTTCAGTTACAGGCCAAATGCTATTAATATTATCGATTATTTTAGTGAGTGTCCCTTCCATGGTTTTCTTTCAAATTTACGTTAAACAGAGCGAACAAAAAAGGGGCAAAGCCCCTAAAATTCAAACAATAATTGGTGAGTTGGTGAGGCAGTTTTATCTGCAGCTGAAGCTGTCAACTCTTTCTTTGCGTCCGGTATTCGCAGCACCAGATAACTTTCATCCTTGGTAATCTCGCGGATATACGGTATTCCGTGTTCCGGGTGAAGTTCGATCCGCCAACCGGCATAAAACCGATTCGACAGCGTATCCATCCAGCAAACTTCACCTAAGAGTCCGTTCAAACAAAGGTTATTCAAGCACATCATCGTGCAGGTGCGGTCGATATCAGCTCCGAAAAACAAACAGTCGCGCTTTATTTTTGCCGCAGCCAGCAGCATCCGGCCGGAACCGCAGCAACAATCGGCCACTCTTTCTCCAAAACCTGCCGGGTTTAGCATCCGGGCTACTAATTCACATACCGGTTCCGGGGTAAAGAATTGCCCGTTGTGCCCGTGACTGATGTATTCCATATAAAAGTCACCGAAACCATCTTTCAGGCCTACTCCGTTATTGTCCATTTCCAAGACCAATGCCCCAAAAGCTTCGGCCATCAGGTAGGCATCCGGCTTCTCATAATTCCGGACAATTTCGTGGTACCGGTCTTCTTTAGCACTTAAGGATAAGGCGCAAACTGTCATCTCAAGGAAATCATCAAAAACAGAATTCAAACCGTACTTGTAAGCGATTTGAAGAATATACTGGGAAAAGCTTTTTAACTGATTCATGATCGTCGATTTTAAGTGTTCAATTGTGATTACCTGCAATGAAAAAGCGAAGGCTAACTTGCCTTCGCTATCTGTGGAACTAACTGGTTACTGCCAGCCGGTCGCGGTTCGGATTGATGTTCCAAAATGTAATCGACAGCTTTCTGAGCCATCGAGGAAGCAATCAACAGCATCTTCTTATCCTCCTTAAACTTGCGAATCCAGCTTTTGATGTATGCAGCGCTGTTATCTATCGTAGCATTTTGGATACCTGTCAGGTAGCATAGAAAGGACGCTCCCATCTCGGCTACAAGTTCTTCCTGGCTGTAGCCCTTGGAATTGAATCGATGATCGGGTAGTTTTTCATGTCTTCCGGTTCGGTTGATATGCCCCGTTGCGTGGCAACATTCATGGTAGAGAACGGCGTAAAACTGTTCATCCTTAAAAAAGGTTCGTGGATTGGGCATTCCAATATAATCCCCGGAAGGTGAATAGAAAGCATGTGATTGGTCATACCTGATTTGGGGACAATCCGTCCAACACTCGATAACCTGTTCTGCCTGTGCAATCGGGTCGAAATCATGGTCATGAGCTTCTGATGACGGAATCTTACTTTCGTCAATACCTTCGGTTTGTTTCAGGTTGAAAACGGTGTAATACCTTAGAAACGGAACTTGATCAATACTCCCGTCCTTTTCTTCTTTTTCCAAGATCTTCCAGAAAACAACGGGAAAGCCCTTCTCCCCTTTCAAAACATGACCTCCAAGTTCATTAACCTGGTTAAAGGTGAGGAAATACGGTGATCCGAATTTGTCCACAACAGTCAGTAATAACCAGAAATTGAATCCCCGGTAAACTTTACGGTGAATCATATTCTGCGGTAAACCGTTTTCTACCTTCCACGGAATCTGCCACGGAATAACACCTTGTTCCAAACGTTCAATAATCAGGTTGGTAACCATTTCATAAATATCAAATGAAGATTTCATAGGAAATCGCCGATGCCTTTCGGACTTATTTTGGCACCCTCTTGAACCGAGGGAATCTCTGGCACGCCATTAAACTTAAATTTTTGGCGTACCTCAATTTAGCTGTCCCGGATTAGGTCAACGGAGTGCATGTCATTCCGATAATAATCGGAATGAACGCATCCGAAGGAAACGAGCCACGAAAAGCGAGTTCCCCTTTACCGTTCCGGGAAGCGATCAATAACTTTGACAGAAATTTGAGTGTAATAGGTAAAGTAACCTATCAGAAGAATATCTACGAAACAGCGTCTTTGACTTTCACTAAACCGATGGAAGAACGAAACGAAAAAACGAGAGCATGGAGTCGAGTCTTTAAATCGGAAATCATATCTATGGCAACTGATACCCAAAGAATAACAATCCAACCCGCTTTAGAATACGATCAAAAAAGGGGAGATTCCCCTTTCGCTCAATCTTCCCCTGGCAGCATGATGAAAACCGCGGGTGCCGGATTGTCAATATCATGAGCTGAAACAACAGCCTTCAATGTAACCAACCGGGTTTCGGGATCCGATTGAAGTTCCCGTTTCTCATTATCCAGCCAACTCATTTCGACAGGAAGCTGAAACAGTACTTTGAAAAACAATAGCGCACCACCCTTTGACTTTCTAGCCTGAACGGCGAACATAAACAACAAATCCCACAACCGACCATCCAAATCCTGATGATCCATACCATCAGGTTTCCGGATGTACCGGTTCCATACCGTTCCGGTCATTAACACCGGGTAAACGATTCCTGCTTCTTCCGAAATCTTGTCATCAACTGTAACCAATACACCATCTTCGATAGCTTGCTTAGTTGTGTAAGAAGAAATAATTTGAAACTCTTTTGACATGTGAAATACCCTTGCCCTAGGGATTTTTATTGGCATCTGGCTCGCCGGTTAAACTCAAATTTTGAGTTTCTACCATTGAGCTATCGCGGATTAAGGCAAGGGGAACGCGAGAGCGGAATTTATATACCCTTTCCTGTTCCGGGAAGCGATCAATAACTTTCGGCAAATTTGAGGAGTAAGCCCTTTCAACACTAGTAAAAATCAAGCTAATGAAGGGTACTCCATGGACGTGCAAATATTTAAAAGAATAAAAGTTGAGAAATCCATACTGACTGACGAATGTTCTCCTGTGTGGAATTGTGGGAGGGGTTAGTTGTGTGTCGGCGTGGGTTGGCAAACGCAAACCTGGCATGGAATAAAATGGAATGCCAAGCTACTCTTGTGTGCGGTGCCGAAGTTGGTGAATGCAATGAGTGGTCCCGAAAGAATTTCGAAGCAAACGAATGGAATGAACCTATTGCAGGCACAAGGATGTGGGTTGACGGAGGTAGGAACATTTCAATATTTATTTCAATCCCAACAGTTTACAGACTCCAAGTTGGTTCTTTAGTAAAATTGTTCTGTCAATAATCTAGAGCTCCCGTTTTTTCTGGAACTCCTCGTCAAAACAATAATATTCATGTCCTTATTTATTCCAATCGCTTAAAAGTTCAACGATAGGCTTCGTTATATACTTTAGAGAAATGAGAGAAGTTTTCGAATCCCAGGTCATAATAGATATCAGAAGGGCGCATCTGCTTTTTAGTTATCAAATAGTAGGCTTCTTCGAGCCTCTTGGCAGTCAGCCACCGCTGCGGAGTCGTGTCGAATTTTTTCTTAAAATCACGTTTGAATGTTGACAGGCTTCTCCCGGTTAATCTGGCCATTTCGCTCAAGGGGATATTAAACTTGAAATTTTCAAGCATGTAACTTTCCAGATCAATTTTGTACGGTTCGTTAAAGTCGAATAAAAGTGGTTCAAATCCCTGGGATATCAGCAATTCAATAGCTTCATAGCTCTTTAAACTTGCCAGGCTGGGAGTCAGTTTTTCAGGGACGTCAAAATAAGGTCTTAGCGAGGAAAAATAGGCAACGATGAAACGGTCGGGCTTCACATACTGAATCATATCGCCCCGGTAACGCCCGTATTCTTTAATGTTATTTTCCAACGCATAGTGTCTTAAAAGCGGCTGTTCCAAAAACAGCGTGATGGACTTAAACTCAAATCCTTCCTCACTCGGATTCTTTTTAGCTTTTGCCAGCTGATTCCTTTTAACCAGTGCAATATTGCCTGGTTCCAGTATGACTTTTCCTTTGCTCAGGGTAAACTCCAAGGTTCCTGATTCTATACAAACCAAGGCATGTTCCTTTACAACTTGCTCGGTCTCAAATTTGGATCTAGAGACACAACTAAAAAGTATGTTACCGCTTTTTTCATTCATTTTCTCGACAACTTTATAATATCGGGGACTTCAATAACAGGCTTTTCAAAACCTACTTCCAACGTATTAATCATCGCTGTTGCCAGTTCTTTAAGCGTGCAAACATATCTGGACAAAAGAAAAGAAAGCACAGGATACAAAAAGTCCACATAAGCATAAAACTTATGGGCATTTTTCAATCCCCGGGTTGGCCTAATGAACGCCGGACGAAAGCAATAGACGCCTTTAAAAGGTAAGATTAGCAAATCATTTTCGGTTTTCCCTTTTACCCGTGCCCACATCGATTTGCCTTTTTCGCTACTATCGGTTCCGGCTCCAGAGATGTAACAGAAAGTCATATCAGGATTCAAGTCTGAAAGTAAGGTTGCAAATCCTACCGTTATGGTATGGGTTAATTTAAAATATTCGTCTTCTTTTTTCCCTGCAGAAGTTACTCCGAGACAAAAGAAACAGGCGTCATAACCTTTGAGGTGGCTTTGTATTGCTGACAAATCATAAAAATCCGCATGAATGACTTCCCGTAGTTTAGGGTGCTGAATATTGACCGACTTTCGACCAATGACAAGAACGTCAGTTATCCTGTCATGCTGCAGGCACTCATGCAGAACGCCTTCGCCAACCATTCCGGTTGCTCCTGTTATTATTACTTTCATAACGATTCTTCTTCCGTGTAGTTTAAAAGTTTCTCGTAATAAATAGTTGCTCTTTCCTTCGAAAAATAATCAATTACAGCGAAAGCTGTTCCGAAAAGAATTAGCGCAATAGCGATTGCCTGCCAATGTACATTTTTGACAAAATACAGTAATCCGACCGAAATTAAAAAGCAAACCAGACTGATTGCAATTGACATCGGATATAAATATTGAAAATCTTCCACACGCTTGATTTCGGCATCGACAAAGTCGTGTGGATTTTGCTGATAGATTTTTTCCACCCTCGCCACCTTCTTACTGTTTGAGTATAGTCCTCCTGCTCCTATTGAGGCGAAGAAAAAACCAATAACAGCGAGCGGAATCAGCAAAGCTTTTGCAGTTGGTGTACTGCCATTTAAGTTGAAAAGCAAGGCTGAAATAAGAAGCAAAATTCCGAACCCAAGAATGAACTTTCCTTCAAAAATTTCTCCGTTGTACCAGTTTAACCCGCATTATGCATTAAGATATTGAAAAGGAGGGGCAAGGTTTTCGACTTTAGCAAAAATACCATCGAGCCATGGCCTTCTTTTTGCGTTTAAGGCTATCTTCAGTACCTTCTTGTTAGCGTGATTTACACTCCAT
>NZ_JBFHIT010000066.1:0-22117 GCF_041596335.1 Mangrovibacterium sp.
GCCCCGAAGGACAGAACAGGGCGGGCAACCCTGCCGGCAAATGCCAACCGTGATATATTTGGTCTTGCAACCCATGATGTGTACGGCTTTCGAAATCACTCCCGAAACCGGTGAGCTCTTACCTCACCTTTTCACCCTTACCCCGATACGAGATCGGAGCGGTTATTTTCTGTTACACTGAAACGAGCTTTCACCCGTCTTCCCGTTAGGAAGCATGGCGCCCTGCGTTGCCCGGACTTTCCTCCCCCTCGCAAGCGATGGAGCGATAGAGCGGTCTGCGGTGCAAAGATAGTAATGTTGGGCGATTTTTGATTCATCTACAACTATTTCGGATTACGCCTAACAGAGCTTTCCCGAAAACCCGACCGGTTCTATTCCTGCTGGGTTCGTATTAATTCCTTTTTATATTCCGGGAGCAACTTGCGAAAACGCTCCACGGTTGATTCGAGCGAAGAAAATACTTCACCACCGGCTGCATTTCGATGTCCTCCACCATTAAAATGAGCTGTAGCAAATTCATTGACCGCAAATTCTCCTTTCGATCGGAATGATGCTTTTATCTGGTCGTCATTCTCTGTAAAAAAAGCGCTGAAATGAATTCCTTGAATTGAAAGAGGCATGTTGACAAAGCCCTCGCTATCTCCTTTTTGGTAATTAAAACGCTTCTGTGTTTCTTTAGAGAGGTACATAACCGCAGCATGATACTCCGGGAAAACCTCCATGCATTCGCTCAGGCAGTGCCCCATTAGCTTCATTCGATCAATCGAGTAATTGTCGAAAACCCGACCATGAATTTCTTCCGGATTGACACCAAAACTGAGCAGTTCACTCACCGTTTTAAAGGTCTGCGGGTCGGATACATTGTAATTGAAGGAACCTGTATCGGTCATAATTCCACAGAAAAGACAGTCTGCCGCCTCTTTACAAATAGATTGTTCAAATCCCATTGCTTTAACCAGGTGAAAAACCAATTCAGCTGTCGATGAATAATCAGGGTGAGAAAACTGCAGATCGGTAAATCCCTGTGGATAAGGGTGATGATCGATTAAAACACTTTGACCTTTCCAGTTCTCAATTAGGTCTTTCATTTCGCCTGTTCGCGATAGATGATTGAAATCGAGACAAATCAACATGCTGGCTTTTGCCAATATCTTTACCGCCTTCTCCCGGGCATTAACATAAACCACCACGTCTGCACTGTCTTTCATCCATTTCAGGAAATCGGGGAAATGATTTGGTGAAATCACCACGACATTCTTTCCGGCATTCCTCAAAATGGCCGCCAATCCTAGCACTGAACCAATCGCATCTCCATCCGGATTCACATGGGGCACAATCACAATCGGTTCTTCTTGCTGAGCCAACGCGACACTCAATCGGTTAACATCTTCAATATTAAATGGTTTCAAATCAACTAATTTTAATGCGTATAATAAATGTAAAAATAATGAAAGCCAACTGGCATTCAATTGTTTTTATTTTTAATTTTAATGAATTCTCGATTCAACAAACTAAAAATACAAAATTATGGCAGGTAACGTAACCTTTACGATTATTAAACCGGGAGCTGTTGACCGAAATCAGACAGGCCCGATTCTTGCAAAAATAAACGACGCCGGATTTGTGATTAAGGCTCTGAAATATACCAAACTTAAAAAGGAACAGGCCTGCGAGTTTTATCAGGAACACGAAGGCAAACCTTTTTACGACTATCTCACCGATTTTATGAGTTCGTCGCCTATTGTTGTGGCAATTTTGGAAAAAGAAAATGCGGTAGTTGATTTCCGAAAATTAATTGGATCGACAGATCCGTTGGAGGCCGAAGAAGGAACAATTCGCAAACTATTTGCCGAATCGAAAACCCACAACGCCATTCATGGTTCCGACAGCGATGCCAGCGCAATCCGCGAAAGCGACTTTTTCTTTTCTCGGGTTGAACGGTTTTAATTAACGAAAAACAATATCGCGAATAACTTCAGCGCCTGCATTTTCATTCAGGCGCATTTTTATTTGCTCGCGCATCATCAGCAACTCATTTCTTAAAATCGGAGAACTTACTTTCACGAACAAAGTTCCATGGCTTATCCGCAACTCTTCGGTATACGACGCCGCAGTCTTTCCCATCAGCATCTCCCACGAATCAACAATATCGAGTTCACTCAGTTTGGGTTGAAGTTTATTTTCGTCAATATAATTACGGAGAACCTGACTTAGCTTTTCGGTATTACTTTTTCTCATTGGTTACATCATTTACTGTTCCGTCAACAACTCTGAAAATTTTGGCATCGGCCTTTATTTCATGAATAATCTGATCCAGGTGTTCCCGATTGGTATCCGTAATGAAGATTTGGCCAAAATGCTCATCAGCAACCAGTTTAACTATTTGCTCCACCCTATTCTTATCTAGTTTGTCAAAAATATCATCCAATAGCAAAATCGGAGTCATACCGGCCATTTTCTTGATAAAATCGAACTGTGCCAGTTTCATGGCCACCAAATAGGTTTTCTTCTGCCCTTGCGAACCGAGCTTTTTTATGGGGTATTCGCCCAAATTAAACAGAATATCGTCCTTGTGAATGCCTACAGTTGTATATTGAAGAATACGGTCTTTTTGCAAGTTCGCTTTTAATTGTTCGGCAAAATCGCCCTCATACAATTGCGACTCATGAATCATTCCAATTTGTTCTTTTCCAGAGGAAATCAACTCGTAATATTGCTGAAAGATAGGTTGCAGCGACTGAATGTAGGATACGCGTTTGGCATGAATTTGTTCACCATAATGCACCAACTGGTCACTCCATACTTCCAGGCTTTCTTCACTATAAAAGCGTTCAGCAACAAACTGCTTCAGCAATTTATTGCGTTGAAGCAAAGCCCTGTTGTAGCGGATTAAAGCATCGAGATAGGCCTGATCATACTGCGAAATCAACGCATCCAGAAACTTCCGCCGTTCATCGCTGCCCCCGGTAATCAGGTCGCTATCCGACGGTGTAATAATAATTAGCGGCAGCAATCCAATGTGCTCAGCTAGCTTTTTATATTCCTTTTTATTTCGCTTAAAGCTCTTTTTCTGCCCTCTTTTTAGCCCACAATGAATAACTTCATCCGTATCCTGGCGCTTATATTTTCCCTGGATAACGAAGAAATCTTCCTCATGACGAATATTCAATCCGTCAACCGGATTCAAAAAACTTTTGCAAAATGAGAGGTAATAGATTGCATCCATCAAATTGGTTTTGCCGGCTCCGTTGTTCCCGATAAAACAGTTTAAATCGGATGAAAACAGCAGATCAACCTCTTCCAGATTTTTAAAATTTAGGAGTGATATACTTTCGAGATACATGGATTTCTGAATTTGCCAAGCAAAACTAGCAAAATAAAAACGGAAGTCTGTACCATTTAGCAAACAGCCGGAGATAATAACAGCAATGTGTTGATTAATATTAAATTTTATAATCCTTTTCTGGTTCAGGTTTAGCAAAAAAGTATATTTTTGCGTCACAATTTTGGAATAATCATACTTAAAAATGGCAAAGAATAAAGATCTTAAAAAAGAAGACAACCTGTCTGAAGTTGAAAGTGCGTTGACCAAATCAGAGCAGTTTATTGAAGATAACCAAAAAATCCTGAGCATCATTGTTGGTGTAGCGGTGGTTATTGTTGCTGGCTTTCTGGGCTTCACAAAACTATATGTTCAACCGAAAGAAAAAGCCGCTCAGGAACAAATGTTCATGGCCGAGCAGTATTTTGAGAAAGACTCCTTTAATCTGGCCATCAATGGTGACGGAAACAATCCTGGATTTCTCGATATAATTGATGATTATAGCGTTACTCCTGCCGGAAAACTGGCTAGCTACTATGTGGGTATTTCATATATGCATTTAGGACAGTACGAGGAAGCACTTGATTATCTTAATTCGTTCAGCACTGACGACTTGGTTTTAGCTCCGGTTTTAGAAGGCGCAAAAGGAGATTGCTATGCTGAACTGAATAAACCGAAAGAAGCCCTTAGTGCTTATAAAAAGGCATACGCCGAGAAAAATGAATTTACCACTCCGGTCTATTTAATGAAAGCCGGCCAGCTAATGGAAAGCCAAGGTGAATTTGAAGATGCGTTGGAAGTTTACAACGAGATCAAAAAAGAATATCCAACATCAACAGAAGCACGTGCAATTGACAAGTACATCGCCCGTGTTGATATGCAACTAAAGAAATAAGTTTATCCAAATACTTCAGAAAATCCCCTCATTGAAGGGGATTTTTTATTTTTGTAAAAAAACAGACTCATGGCAACAAAAAATTTATCAGAATACGATTTAGCCTCGGTACCTTCTGCTGAAGGGATGAAATTCGGTATTGTAGTCGCGGAGTGGAACTACCAAATAACGGGAGCTCTGGCCCAAGGTGCTATGGAAACCCTGCAAAAACATGGTGCGAACGATAACGATATCATCGTGAAACACGTTCCGGGAACATTCGAACTTCCATTAGGCGGGCAGTTTATGGCTGAGTACACCCATGTTGACGCAATTATTCTACTGGGCTGTGTCATTCAGGGAGATACCCGCCACTTCGATTTTATTTGCGATGGTGTAACTCAAGGCACCATGGATTTGAACCTGAAATACAACAAACCATTTATTTTTGGTGTGTTGACTACTGACAATGAACAACAATCGCTCGACCGGGCTGGTGGGCGACTAGGAAACAAAGGCGATGAAGCTGCTGTAACCGCCATCAAAATGTTAGCTCTAAAAAGCGAATTGAAATAATTTTTGGGGGCCTTTCCGGTCCCTTTTTTTTTCACCAACAAATTACCTCGGATGAAAGCCATGCTTTTTGCAGCCGGACTGGGAACCCGGCTAAAACCATTAACCGACACCAAACCCAAAGCGTTGGTGGAGATTGGAGGAATGACGCTTCTGGAACGCTGCATTCGCCAGTTAGAACAAAACGGCATCCGAGAGATCATCATCAATGTCCACCACTTTGCCGACCAAATTAGCTCATTCCTGAAGGAGCGGGAGAACTTTGGTTTGAACATTCAAATCTCTGACGAGAGCAACGAACTACTTGACACCGGAGGTGGCTTACTGAAAGCCAAAGAGCTTTTACTTGGCGAAGAGCCCATTCTGCTTATCAATGTTGATATACTTACCAATCTCGATTTTAAAGCTCTTTTTAAAGCCCATCAAAAATCACACTCCATTGCAACCTTGGTAGTGCGGAACCGGGAAACTTCTCGCTACCTTCTTTTTAATGGCAATGTTTTAGCCGGTTGGAAAAATAAAAAAAATGGAGAACTGAGAATTTCGCGCCTGGAACTACTTGATGACGCCGAGGAATTCGCTTTTAGCGGAATTCATATTATCGAAGCGCAGCTATTGAATCTAATTAACGAATCCGGAAAATTCTCGATCATCGATTTGTATTTGCGATTGGCAAAAACACACAAAATTGGTGCTTATATTGATGAGCGCTCCGCATGGATGGATCTGGGAAAAGTAGCAGACTTGGGGCAGGCCGAAGCTCTGATTCGACAATTAAACGCATAAAAAAGCCGTTTCTGTACTGAAACGGCTTTGCAAAAAATGCAAGCTATTACTATTCTTTTCGGTCGGAAGCCCCTTGCCGACTTTTCATTTTTTCTTGACGCTCTTTCAACATCGCATCATACTTAACTTTTTGATCCGCTGTTAGCAACGCCTTTATTTCGTTGTCCTGTTTTTCGGTTTGAGCCTTCATTTGAGCTCTCATTTTTTCGCGATCAACTTCCTGTCCACTTTCACGCGCGTTCTGGAAAGCCTCTCGGTTTTTTTCCATATTGGCTTTCAGGAGCGCTTTTACTTTGGTTGTTTGCTCTTCTGTTAATGCAAGTTTTTTCTGCATCTGTGCAACTTGTTGGTCAATGCGCTCATTGGGATCCATTCGCTGACGGCCTTCAGTATTCGTTTGAGAAGGTCTTGAGCTTGTGTTACGTTGCGCTTCAGCTACTGTAATAATTCCCACGAAGAGGGCTAAAATCAATACTAACTTCTTCATAAAATTTAATTTTTTATTTCGGCTACCGCCTGTTTTTAATCCATTTAATAAGAATGCTTTGGTGTGGCAAATACTCAAAATAAATTTCTGTATTTACACAATCCGACCATTTGACTGCATTCCATTCAACAGGTTTAAAGCGAGCAAAAAAAATTAAGGAATTTTAATTTTAGACTGAAAATACGATTGCTTCCCCTCCCAATTTGCAATGAATTTATTCGCGCAGTTAATCGAAAAGGTGGTTGCGAATTGAGTTGCTAAATCCGCTCTCCTGGTGGCTGGGCGCTTTCAGGTATTTGTGTTTCAGCTCATCCGGGCCATTCTCAACCATATAGGAGATTGAGGTAAAGTCGAGCAAATCCAAATCATTATAATCGTTGCCAATGCTGAAGGTTGAATGATGCGGAATGTTATGTCGATCGCAAATCCATTGAATCGCGTTGCCTTTCGACACCGAACGGTGAAAGATTTCCATCCAGACGTAGCCTGTTTCCAAGGGAGAACTTGCGCGAAGGACTTTAATCGTATCGAAATGAGCTTCTATCTCCGTTTTTAGTTCTGAGAAATCTTCAGGGCTTTCAAAAATCACCAGAAATTGGCACGCATCACTCTCCAACGGAACGCCCTCCTCCAATAAACTGGCATATTCATGATGAAAAGAGTAATAACGCTCAAACTCCTCACATAGCTTTCCACCCCGATAATACCAACAGAACGAGTTATCCGGAACGCCTCGAAACAAATAAAAATTAAGCCGCTTAGCCACCAATACCGCCGCGATTTGATTTACCGTCTCAACAGCAATATTCTGACGATAAATAATTTCCCCACTTTTGCAGTCGTAGATACCAGCTCCCGATGAGAAAGCCACATAATCGAAAGGTGAACCATCCGGAATCACTTCTTTTACTTTTCTATAATTGCGGCCTGTTGCCACCACCCGAACAATGTCGTGCTCTCCCAAAAACTCGAGCATTTCAAGATCTTCCCGACTAATCGATTTATCTTTTCGGAGCAGTGTACCATCCAAATCGGTTGCCACCAAGCCTATTTTCGTTTTATAGTCCATGTTAATCTTCCGCTTTAATTCCTGAAATATTTCAATCCACCAATTGATAACTACTAATTTGTACCGGAGCATTGAGCGAGGGCAATACTTTTTCGATTAAAATTCCTTCGCTCGGATGGTGCGGATGACCAAAGGTAGCACGCACTCCCATGGCAATAAAATTCACAGCCCGATCCAAGGCAATCGGTAAACTGTCGCCCTGCAATAAGGATCCTACCATAACGCTGGCAAAAGCGTCACCAGTCCCCGGATAATTAGCGGGCAAATAGTCGCAGGTTACCCGCCAATATCGTTTGTCGACCGCATTATAAGCCAACACCGAAGTTTTACTACTCTGTCCAAATTCGGGAACACTTGTAATTATTACTTGCTTTGGCCCCATTTCGGCTAACCTTACGCACCACAATTTCAATTCAGCAATACTAACCTGAGGTTGGTATCCTTCCCCCAATAAAAAGGCAGCTTCGGTAAGGTTTGGCGTAATTACTTCGGCATGGGCAATCAGGTTCCGCATCTCCGCAACCATCTGACAGTCGAAAGCCGAATAAAGCTTCCCATTATCACCGAGCACCGGATCAACAACTACGAGCTGATCATGGCTCCCAAAGTCGCGAA
This sequence comes from Mangrovibacterium sp., assembly GCF_041596335.1. Lineage (GTDB taxonomy): Bacteria > Bacteroidota > Bacteroidia > Bacteroidales > Prolixibacteraceae > Mangrovibacterium. The sequence continues at coordinate 7,727 of NZ_JBFHIT010000066.1, forward strand.
TAAAACCCTTTACCATGTCGATCTGATCAACAGCGCCCAGGTAGCCCGAATAAATCGCGTCGAACTGAATATCCAGTTTTTTCCAGTGTTCAATCATCGATGGCAGTTCGGCACTTAAGTCGCGGGCATGAAAACCGGGAAAAGCACTGTGAGACGACAATACCGCTGTGGGCAACGGACAAACCTGAATGCCCATCGACGACAAAATCGGGATCACTACGGTTAATGATGCCCGACCAAAACCACTTAAATCGTGAATAGCAGCTACCCGCTGCAAATGAATCCTCATCGGTCAATTTTTCCATAAAAATACAAAAGTTATCCTTTCGTATTCTTATTTTCTTCCCCCAGTATTACCATTCGCTAATTTCCGGAAAATAAAACTCACAGCCATTAACCCATCAAAATACACTCGAAAAAGGACGCTACTGGTCGTTTACCGAAAAAATAGCGCTTAAACTTTCATTAATGATAGTTTTGTAGTGATATTTTTATCTTTGTACTCCGTTAGAAAATGAATCGGCTAAAGGCCATTCTAATTCCAACAAATTAGCCCTAATTAATAACCCGGCTCATTGGAGCACAATTATTTTTTATGAAGATTGCATTAATTGGATACGGCAAAATGGGAAAAACAATTGAACAAATTGCCCTGGACCGCGGACATGAAATTGTGTTGAAAATTGATATATCGAACCAACAGGATTTAACCATTGAGAACCTAAAAAAAGCGGATGTCGCCATTGAATTTACGATTCCCTCATCAGCCATTGCCAACTACAAACTTTGTTTCGACGCTGGGATCCCTGTTGTAAGCGGAACTACTGGTTGGTTGGAAAACAAGAATGCTGTACTGGCCGAAATGAAATCGAAAAACGGAACCTTCTTCTATGCGTCAAACTTCAGTTTAGGTGTGAATCTATTCTTCGCCCTCAATAAGAAACTGGCAAAACTAATGACCGGTGTTGAAGGTTACGATGTGAGCATGGTAGAAGTGCATCACACCCAGAAACTTGATGCTCCAAGTGGAACAGCCATTACATTGGCTGAAGAACTGTTTGAAAACTACCCGGCCAAAACCAGTTGGACGATGGAGCACCCACAGACGTCGGAGCAAATGCATATTGGTGCACTTCGCGAAGGCACAGTTCCAGGCATTCACCGCATAAAATACGAATCGGATGTAGATTATATTACGATCGAACATAGCGCTAAAAGCCGTCAGGGTTTTGCCTTCGGAGCGGTACTTGCTGCCGAATACTGTTTTGGAAAAAAAGGGCTTTTGAGTATGAATGATCTTTTAAACTTATAAATAAATGAGACAATTGTTAACCAACAAATGGTTTAAATTCATCCTGGTTGGCCTGCTTTACAGTTTGTGGGTTCTCTGGCTCGGAAATTATTGGTGGTTTATCGGACTGGCAATAATCTTCGATATGTATGTGACTAAAAAAGTTCACTGGGCATTCTGGAAGAAAAAGAACCCACCGAACGGCAAGCAAACCAAAACGGTTGAGTGGATTGATGCCATTATTTTTGCGGTGATCGCTGCAACTTTTATCCGGATGTTTTTTATCGAGGCCTACACCATCCCTACTCCATCCATGGAGAAATCAATGTTGGTCGGCGATTTTCTGTTTGTAAGCAAAACCTCATACGGTCCTAATCTGCCTAAAACTCCACTATCGTTTCCGTTTGTACATCACACACTACCGTTGACCCAAAATACGCCATCGTATTTAACCTGGATACAGAATCCATATAAACGTATTGCCGGGTTCGGACAGGTAAAAAACAACGATGTTGTGGTGTTTAACTTTCCGGAAGGAGATACTGTTGCGACGAACCTGCCAACGCAAAGTTATTACAACCTTGTTCGTAACTACGGACGCGATCGGGTGTGGAGCGACAAACGCACTTTCGGTGAAATTATCAGTCGCCCGGTAGACAAATGCGAAAACTACATCAAGCGTTGCATCGGTATTCCGGGTGATGTGATAGAAATTGTTGACGGACAGGTTTACGTGAATGAAAAAGCGCAAACACCCGTTGCCGGAATCCAATTTGATTATATTGTTACCACAAACGGTTCGGCCATAAACAAAAGGACTTTGGAAGAATTGGGCATCTCGAAATCAGATCAGCAAGTGTTCAGCGGATCTCAGTTCTTATTCCCTATGACTGATGAACAAGTGGCCGAAATTGAAAAACTGAGTAATGTTACTTCGGTAAAACGTGTTAACATGACTGCCGGAAACTGGGATCACAATATTTTCCCATTTAGTGAAAAACACCCTTGGAACGTGGACAATTTTGGACCAATTCAAATTCCGAAGAAAGGGCAGACTGTACCGCTTAACTTAGACAATCTCCCCCTATACGAGCGGATTATCGACCTTTACGAACACCACGACTTATCAGTGAAAGGCGGCACCATTTACATTGATGGGAAAGTAGCCACTGATTACACATTCAGTATGGATTACTACTGGATGATGGGTGATAATCGCCACAACTCAGCCGACTCTCGGTATTGGGGCTTTGTTCCGGAAGATCATGTGGTTGGTAAAGCCGTGTTTATCTGGTTGTCACTTGACAAGGAAAAAGGATTCCCTTCAAATATTCGTTGGAGTCGCCTGTTTTCATTCGTGCATTGATCTTTTTTGAAATCACTATAAAAAAGGGATAATCAGTCGATCGATTGATTATCCCTTTTTTAATGCTCCAAAAACTGAAATCTACGAAAAACAGCCTGTATGAATCACAAATATTGATCGTTGTATACATTGCATTTTTAAATTAAATAAAAATACCGGCATCACATATTTCCCGACTCATGGGCATTTCATATATTTACAAAAAAAAGAAGCTATGTCCGCAGGAATCATCATCATACTTTTACTGGCTTTGCTGCTTGTAATATTTACTTTGCAAAATAGTGTCGCGATCGATGTGAAGTTATTACTTTGGCAGCTTACAGATGTTCCATTGGTGTTAACCCTATTGGTCTGCGTAATCATTGGCTTTATAGTTGCTCTGATTATAAATTACCCCAAAATATGGAAATTGAAGTCGACCGTTAAAAGCTTGCAAAAAGAGCTAAACACACTGAAAACAAAGACCATAGAAAACGAAAAAGTAAAAGAAGAAAATCACCCTGAAGGATTAAAAATGAAAGGTGGATCATCGAATGATTTTTTCACTGCCTAAAAATCGATCGTGAATATTCCTATATTATTAAGTACAGCTTATTTACCACCTGTACAGTATTTCAGCAAATTCCTTCTCCACTCCGAAGTATGGATGGAAAGCCAGGAACACTTTATTAAGCAAACCTACCGTAACCGATGCCTGATTCTGGCCGCGAATGGTCCGGAATCATTGATCGTTCCGGTTGAGAAAGGTCGTAGTTTAAAGCAAAATATGGCTGAGTTACGGATATCCTACGATACAAACTGGCAGCATACTCACTGGCAGGCGATCGTTTCAGCGTATAATTCAACTCCATTCTTTGAAATTCTGGAGGCTGATTTCAGACCATTTTTTGAACAGAAATTTGAATTCCTTTTCGATTTTAATCAGCAATTGATTCAAACGATTTTAGACATACTGGAAATAAGCCCCAAATTATTCCTCACCAAAGAGTTTGAAACAGTGCCCGAACCGTTTTTAAATTTCAGGGAAGCGATTCACCCAAAACGACAAAAAGCCTTACCCGACTCTGATTTTGAACCGGTAGCTTACACGCAGGTATTTGATGATAAATTTGGATTCACTTCCAATCTCAGTATGATCGATTTACTGTTTAATTGCGGTTCGGCTAGCTACGAAATGCTGTTAAAAAGTGTAGGCAAAAAATAAACGTCAATAGATTATTGGCTTTTCTATTTGAAAACAACTTCTTTAAACTGGGTAATTAAATCGGAATGGTCAAACGCCAATTCGGGTAATTCATCTATAGAAAACCACTCAGCCTTGGCTGCATCATCGCCGCTTTGAACCCGAGCATCTTCACCAACAAATCCGTAAAACAGAACCGAGATTGTCCGTCCGCGTGGATCTCTATCAACTTTATCTGCTGTGGTAAACTGGATCAACTCATTCATCCGAAGCCCCGTTTCCTCAAGCAGTTCCCGCTTGCAGGCATCAACCAACAATTCATGCATCTCTACGAATCCGCCAGGAAGCGCCCATTTACCGAGAAACGGTTCAATGCCGCGCTGAATCAGCAAAAGCTTGCGACTCTCTTTTTTAACAACAATTGCATCTACCGTTAAAGCCGGCCGTGGATATTTATAAGTGTACATACAGCAATAATATTAAAAATAAATTCGGATCGTGAAAAAACAGACTGTAAATCCGGTTGATTAGGGTGTTAGCAATTACTTTAGAATTCGTTTCATCACACGCATCTTGTGCGAATATCGTTTAGTATCAATATTGAAAATCCCAAACTGATCCACGTTGTCGATTCGGACCTTCCCTGATGCATGTATTATTTTATTCTTTTCCCAAATGATACCCACATGCACAATGTTTCCTTCGTCATTATCGAAAAATGCCAGATCACCTGGTTGGGCTTCTTCCAAAAAACTAAGTGCAACACCTTGATGAACCTGGTCTTTTGCATCGCGAGCCAATTTTAGCCCGGCCATCTTATAAATAACCTGAGTAAAACCGGAGCAATCGATTCCAAAAGGAGAACGACCTCCCCAGAGATAAGGTGCATTGAAATACATTAGTGCCTGCCGAACGATAAATTTCCGTACATCCTCGGGTTGATGATAGGTGAACTTACCAGTCATTTTATAGGTCTCCCGGTTTATCGAGAACTCATGTTTATAGGGTCGCCAGCACGGCAATGAACTTCCGGCAACAATCATGATATTCTGCTCATCATCGACTCGAACTAAATTGAAGATATCAGTACAAACGGAAACCGGCGACTTTTCAATCTTTGCAAACATCCGTTCGGTCAATGGAGTAATCATTTTTTGATCTACCCATCCTTCATATCCATCATAAACCATCACCACACGACACCAGCCCATAAAATGCTCATGCACATAAAAATGTTCTCCAAATAAAATTTGAGTGATCATTTCACTCTTTTCGGATGGTTCTCTCCTGACAGGAATAATACTTAGGCCGGAAATTCCGTAATTCATGTATCAATTACCATTTTAAGGTCATGTGTCCACTGCTGTTTGTCGGGTAAGTTCACCCGAAATAATCACGCATGGCACGATTCATCAAAGAATTTGTTAATTTTAATTTTCAAAGATAAAAACATCACGCTTAGTTTTAACCCGGATCCAAGCTCTTTAAAAAGGTATTTATGAAAAAGTTATTAACCCGTCTCGGTCATTACTACGACCGGTTGTTTATCGTATTGGTGTTTTCAGCTGCTATTTTTTTGCTTTATCTGATTATCCCCGGCGAAAGCCGCTTCAGATATGAATTTCAGAAAAATGCACCATGGAGACACGAAACGTTAATCGCCCCCTTCGACTTCGCAATTTTTAAACCGGATGAACTAATTAAAGCAGAGCGGGATTCGGTAAGGAAACTGTTTATTCCCTACTACCAGCGAGATACGCTGGTCAGTCAACAGCAAAGCAAAAATCTGGAAATAACGTTGAAGGACTTAAGTAGTGAAATTCCTTCGCTGAATGAGAAAACCATCACAACAATCTCCGGTGTAATTCAAGAAATTTACAAAGCCGGAATAATTTCTCAATCACCCGAAACACATCCTATTTTAAAGGACAAATCCGAAATGTTTATCGTCAACGACAAACTTGTTACCCGAGTTCCAATTCTATCTGTTTTTTCATTGAAGACAGCTTTTCAAGCCCTCAACGACACGGTTCGCTTCTTTCTAAAGGACCAATACAACGCGCTAAATCAAAATATGAATTTGGCAGATTACATTCAAGCCAACTTAAGTTATGGTGAAGAATATAATATACAGGAAATGACCAAATTAACCAGCTCCATCTCGGAAACACAAGGGATGGTTCAAGGCGGTGAACGGATTATTTTTAAAGGCGATATTGTCACGCCTGAAAAATTCATGATTCTAAATTCGTTGAAAAAAAACTATGAAACCAAACAAGGGCAAAACATCGATTGGTACATGTTGATTATCGGTAAATTGCTTCTGATTATTTCCTGCATGCTAATTCTGGTTTTATACCTCTCCTTTTTTAGGTCGGAAATCTTTCATGAAAAACGTCACCTTAGCTTCATTTTATTGATGATGGTACTGATGGTATTTACTTTCAGATTCGTTTTGCAACACGATTTCATCAATATTTACATTGTACCATTGGCCATTCTCCCCATCTTACTTCGGATCTTTTTCGACTCGCGAACAGCAATTTACACCCTACTGGTTGTGTCTCTATTGATTGGGTATTTCGCACCAAATAGCTACGAGTTCATATTTTTGAATCTGATTGCCGGTATTATTGCTGTTTTTAGCCTCGACAAATTACACCGGCGTTCGCATCTGGTACTAACTGCACTGTGGGTTTTTATCAGCTATAGCGTACTTTACATTGCTTTATCAATGATTCAGGAAGGAAATTTTAAAGCAATTCGCTGGGACGAACTTGAGTGGTTTGCAGGTAATGCGCTACTGTTATTGTTGGCATATCCGTTAATCTATATTTTCGAGAAAATATTTGGCTTCGTTTCCGATGTTACCTTGATTGAGCTGTCCAATTCAAACCAACCATTGTTGCGTAAATTGGCCGAAGAAGCGCCGGGTACATTCCAACATTCGCTACAAATTGCCAGCCTGGCAGAGGCTGTAATACATCGTATTGGAGGAAACCCGTTTTTAGCTTACGCTGGTGCTTTGTATCACGACATCGGGAAAACAAATCAACCGGTCTATTTTGTTGAAAACCAATCGGCCGGAATGAGTCCTCACAACGAACTGGACTACAAGGAAAGCGCAAAAGTGATCATTGATCATGTTACATACGGAGTTAAACTGGCTCGCAGGAATAAACTCCCGGAAGTTTTAATCGATTTTATTACTTCCCATCACGGAACAACGCAAGCCAAATATTTTTATACACTTTATAAGAATGAACATCCTGAAGTTGCCAATGATCCATCGGATTTTACTTATCCCGGCCCCAAACCAAAAAGCAAAGAAACCTCGGTGGTAATGATAATTGACGGAATTGAAGCAGCAACAAGAGCTTTAAAGGATAAGACTCCGGAAAACATCCGTGAGCTCATTCAAAAAATGATTCAACAGAAATTGGATGACGGACAACTGGATTACGCCAATCTCACATTGCACGACATCAGTATCATTAAAGATACCTTACTCGAAAAACTAATGAACATCTATCATGTTCGGATTGAATATCCAAAAGAGAAGTAAACTGGTCGGATGGAAACATTCGCTGATGTTTGATTCGAATTTATTTAAGTCATTTTATTTTAAAAATTAACTGGTGAGCTTTTTTTATTGCGTGAATATGTCATAAATTAGTTAAAAGATTAAAATTTGTCACAATGAATCATCTTTTAATACTAAATCCACAGCTCATTTTATGCATTCAATTTCTATTTGTAGTTCTAATTCTAATGCCTGCAATGGGGCTATTGAGTGTTTCAAGGAATAATTTTGAAGGAAATAAACGTCTCCTTTGGATCGCAATTATAATACTATTGCCGATCGTCGGCTCCATCTTGTATGTTTTTATTGGCCGTCGACAACGACTTCGGAAAGCATTTTAAATCAACTATAAAAAGAAAGAGCAATCGGCCGATTGCTCTTTCTTTTTATATGGGTTCTAAGAAATTCGTTCGTACACGATCTTTAATATTCGCTGCTCCCTGGTTTCGGCTTGAAACAACAGCTCTTCGGCCCGATGTTTCAACTCATTTGCTCTTAGCTTATCAGTCAGACCGCCAATATTAATCAGCACATTCAAATAAGCACCATGAACCGCAGTGCGAGCACACAATGCTCCTACTCCTGCATCTGAAACCGAATTTGGATTTCCGTGCGTTGCCATTTCCTCGACAACTGTCATCGATTCAAAAGCTGTTTCCATTACTTTTAACGGGGTTAAAATAGCGTTTAAAGTCGCCGTCTGAATAGCCGCAGAGCGAATAGTTTTCTCATTGTCTGTTGATTTGGGCATACTTAAGGCACTCATAATTTGATTAAATGCTTTCGTATCATCGTCAACCAATTGAACCAACTGATTCTGATAGCTTTTGGCCTTTTCGGCCCAGATCGAAAATTCCTCCCAACGTTCGTCCCAACCGCGCTTATGTGCTGACAGATTGGCCACCATACCGGCCAATGCGGCTCCCAATGCACCAACATACGCCGATATAGAACCACCTCCGGGTGCTGGCAATTCAGACGCTGTTTCATTGGCAAAGTCCTTCAGACTGATATCCCTCAATAGCTTCTCCCCGTCCTCCAATAAATATTCGATAATGCGTTCTTTCGGATTGAAAGGCCCTAGCTCATCCAGCCCCATCGATTTCACGGCAATTCGGATGATCTCGTCATCTGATATGCCAACCGACCGTTGTTGTTTCTTCAGGAAGTATTTCCCGGCATCGAGCATTGCCTGAAGTGGAATCAATCCAATCAGCTCTGAACCTGTCACTCGAATTCCTCGTTCACCGGCACTCGCACAAACCGCATCAAAAGCTTTGTGAATTGGGGTTTCTGTAATATCGGTCAAATTCATCGAAATTTGTGCAACCCCGTATTCTTCGATAAACCAACCAATCGCCCGCACTTTCTTCAACGTCCCTGGGATTCGCACTGGTTCGCCACGCTCATCGGTAATCACCTTTCCGGTCACCGGATCACCTTCACGCAAAATCCGACCTGCTTCGCGCACATCGAACGCAATCGCATTCGCCCTACGAACCGATGTAGTATTTAAATTGACATTATAAGCAATGAGAAAATTTCGCGCACTAACTGCAGTCGCTCCCGCCTTCTTATTGAATTTCGCCGGTCCAAAATCAGGCTTCCAGTTCGGATCTTTCAACTTTTGCGGAAGCCCTTCATACTCTCCGGAACGACAATTGGCCAAACTCTTTCGTTCTCCAATTGAAGCGGCAAACTCGTAGCAATAAACAGGTATGGCTAGTTCTTCACCAATCCGCCGAGCTAATTTTCGGGCATATGATGCGGTTTCCTCCATACTAATATTTGCTATTGGAACGAGCGGACAAACATCAGTGGCTCCAAATCGCGGATGTTCGCCATGATGCCTGCTCATATCAATAACTTCTGACGCCCGTTTTACTCCGCGAAAAGCTGCTTCAACAACCGCATCGGGCGCTCCCACAAAAGTTACGACCGTTCGATTGGTTGCTTTGCCCGGATCAACATTTAACAGTTTGATACCTTCAACACTCTCAATAGCATCGGTGATCTGCTTGATTACATTCATATTCCGTCCTTCACTAAAGTTCGGAACACATTCTAAAAGCTGACTCATAGCCGTTTGTTTAAATTATTTGACCGTCGAGAATGACTGTTTCAATTAAATTACTGGCATAATGATAAGGAATATTTGCATAGCCCGGAAGCTCTTTCGTAATAAACACATTACCGAGTTTTCCAACACAAATACTACCACAAATACCTTCAACACCCATCGCGTAGGCACTATTCAATGTTGTAGCGTTTAGCGCTTCTTCCGGAGTCATTTTGTACTTTAAGCAGCCCATCGCGACCATGAAGTTCATATTACCGGAAGGTGATGAACCTGGATTATAATCAGATGCCAACGCAACCGGCAAACCGGCATTAATCATCTCCCGAACCGGAGCATAGGGCAATCCTAAAAAGAAAGCAGCACCCGGGAGCACAGTCGGCATGGTATCTGTTCCTTTCAGAGCATCAATTTCATTCGCTCCCAGATACACCAAATGATCCACCGAAAGCGCATCGTATTTTACACCAATCTGAACTCCACCGGTAAGCCCTAACTCATTGGCATGGATTTTAGGTCGTAAACCATATTTCACACCAGCCATTAAAATTTGTTCCGTTTCAATTGGAGTAAAAAATCCCTGATCACAAAAAACATCGATATAATCAGCTAAATCTTCGGTTGCAATAACCGGCAACATTTCATGAATCAGCATTTCGATATACTTTTGCCGATCATCCTGATATTTCAGTGGTATGGCATGTGCTCCCAGAAAAGTCGATTTAATTACCATCGGACTCTGCCGCTTTAACCGCTTGATTACCCGAAGTATTTTCAATTCTGATTGAGTACTTAAGCCATATCCACTTTTTATCTCAACTGCTCCTGTACCTTGCATTGCAATCTCGTGCAAGCGGGCAATGGCAGAATGAAATAGTTCGTCTTCGGAACAATTTTCCAGCATCAACGCTGAGTTCAATATTCCTCCGCCGTTTTCAGCGATCTCTTCGTAGCTTAACCCATTTATTCGGTCAACAAATTCTCGTTCCCGGGTGGCTGCAAATACCAAGTGGGTGTGAGAATCACAATAGGAAGGAAAAACAAGGCGATTGGTACAATCAAGTTCAACCAACACATCGTTGTCTAACTTTTCATCTCGTAGTCCATCCATCGGACCAAACCCCTCGATTAGGCCATCGCGCATCACCAGATATGCATTTTTAAGCACTGGTAATGAGGACATATTTGTCCCAGCCTTAAATCGAACTGTAGAGTCTTCAATCTGAACTAATTCCTTAATATTTTCAAGTACAATTCTCATAAGGTAAAATATAAGACATTTTAAAGAAACGACTAGTACAAATTAGCTGTTAGAAATCATATAGTCTAAATATATTTAACAAAACCTAAAAGCACTTTAAAGCACCTGTTTGGAGACAAAAGAGCATGAACCGAAGACCATTTTAATGTTTGCTATAAAACAAATGTGCTCAAAACCGCCTTGTACCCCTTGCTTATTTCTTGTACGGAGCTGGAGTATTTCTGAAAAAGTCTTTATTAATTCAAAAATTGGAAACCAATAAAAATTGAATTTTAACAGAAAAAAGTGTAAAATTTCACCACATTTGCCTTCGGTTTTCACAGACGACTTAAGCCATCGGATGTAGAAGATTAAAAAGCTAGAAACAGAAAACAAAACATGCGAAAACAGGTCTCCAGGTTTGTGCAATTAATTTTGCAATCAAGCCTACTTATTGCTATGCTGCTGATTGAAAATGCGGCATATGGACAGCAAAAATATTTAGCCGGAACGGTAACCGATTCTTCGAATGGCGAACCAATCCCCTTTGTGAACATCGTAATTAAACATACCACCACAGGTACAATGACCGATACGCTTGGCAATTTCACGCTGCGGTTTCCTTCCCTGACAGACACACTCGATTTTTCGGCTATTGGCTATCGCTCGGTTCATAAGCTACTGCCCAGAGAAGATATGCAACAGATTGAAATTCGGATGATTCCCGAGACGTTCGACATCTCTGAAGTTTCTGTCGCGCCCGATGAGGGTCCGATGCGAGAGTTGTTCGGCCGTATTATGGATCGAAAAAAAGCAAACAATCCTGACCAGTACAATAAGTTTTCGTACAAAAAATACTCTCAATGGCAATATCAAATTAATAATCTGGGCGATGCAATAATCAATTCCAAACCGTTTCAAAAGAATTTGAATGTGATAAAAACCGCAGAGGACAGTTCAAAATATTTACCGCTATATTTCTCAGAGCAGTTAGTATTTAATGAGATCCAACTTAGTCCGGCCAAAAAGAAATCGACAGTTTTAGCCGACCGCACAAACGGTGTTGGCATTTTAAATGATCTCGAAATATCGGGCTACACGAGCGCACTCGATATGGAAGTGAATTTTTACGACAACTACATCAATTTGTTCACTCAAAACTTTGTCAGTCCTCTTTCCGAAAATGGTTGGTACTACTACAAATATTTTCTGGCAGATAGTTCGCGTGTTGATGGCGTAATGCACTACCGGGTTCATTTCCAACCTCGCCGTGCCGGAGAAAACACATTTAAAGGCTACTTCATTTCTGAAAACAAATATTATTCGATTGTAGAAATTGATGGCGAACTTTCGACAACTAGCAACTTAAACTTCCTGAAACGTCTTCACTTAAACAGTGATTACTACTTCGTAAACGATTCAACACCATTTTACAAACGCAACAAAATTGATGCTTTATTCGACTACATTCCGTTTAAAAGTCAGAAAAAAGATCAGAAAAGGTTATCGCTCTTCTATACGCAATCGGCAACGATTGACGATGTTACCATTGACCCGGAAGGTGAAATAAAACTTAGTACACCCCGCGCCCGATACGAAACGGTCAAACTTCCCGGCTCCTACGACCGCGATTCGAGCTACTGGAGTTTGAACCGAATGGAAAACCTGACCGAGAAACAGATCATGCTCTCACAAACAATCGATTCCATCAGCCAAATCAGGCAAGTAAATTTACTTAACAACCTGGCTCGGATGTCGATGACCAGCTACTACGACATCGGCCAATTTGAGATTGGCCCCTACACTAGTTTCTTCAATACAAACAAAGTTGAAGGAAGCCGATTCTTCTTTGGGGCCAGAACAAGCGAGGAAATCAGTAAGAATTTCATGATTTGGGGAGGATTGGGATACAGCACCCGAATCGAGAAACTCTCAGGATTATTGGGCGTTGGCTATAAGTTCAAAACAATAAACCGGCAGGTAGTAAAGTTCTCGTACGATGATAAAATGATTCGTCATGGAGAGAATGAAAAAATTCTGTATCTCTACGAAAACGCGTTTAGCGCTACCGAAAACAACCTGGTATCTCAGATCCTCAAACATGACCCACTTGATGAAATTTACCGGGAACAAAAAGTGAGTGCTCAGTATGAATATGAGTGGTATCCCGGCTTAATGAACAAATTAGCCATTAATTATACGAAGCATTATTCTCCCGAATTCTATCCCTTCCTACGAAATGGCGCCCCTGTCAACTCGGTATCGGCCAGTGAAATTAGTCTCGACACTCGATTTTCGAGAGAGGAAAAACTAATTGACAAGGGTTTTCTTCGGATGTATATGGGAACCGAATATCCAATTATTCATTTCACAGTAGCCGGAGGACAAGTGTATTACGATGACAACACGACGTTTTACGGTCGATTGGCATCCACAATCAGACAGGAAGTATATTTAGGAATGACCCGATTTGATTATGCAGTTGAAGCCGGAATCTATTGGGGCAAACTCCCCTATACCATGTTGGATATTCCGCGAGGAAACGAGACAATCGGCTTATTTAGTTACGATTTCAACCTATTGAATTATCTCGAATTTGTGCACGACAAATACCTGCATACCTACCTCGAGTATCACCTGAACGGCTTCTTCTTCCGGCGGGTTCCGCTGCTTAAGAAAGCTAATTTGCGCGAAGTACTATCAGCGAAATTACTGGTGGGTTCGGTCAGTAGCAAACATCAGGATATCGTCAGTTTTCCGCTGCCTGTAACCGATATGGATCAGCCCTATATTGAATTGGGTGCCGGCTTGGAAAACATTTTAAGTATGTTTCGGGTTGAAGCGTTATGGCGCGTACAACCTACGTCTGTTATCGGCGCTCCGAGTTTTGGAATCAGGGCACGTTTCGAATTGGGATTATAAGCAACTAAAAGTGCGAGCGAACAAAAAAGGGAAAATGGGAATAACGGGATTTGGAATTAGAACTTAAACTTTGCGTAGGCGATTAACAAATTTCTGGTCGCCAATCGTAACTTTAAGTAAATATATTCCGGAGTGAAGGAGTTTTAAATCGAGGCGAACTTTTTGCGTACCGGGAACAACTTCGACATTCTCCCACTGCTGAACCGGATTACCTAAAATATCCAGGAGAACAATTGTAGCCTGCGCATAGTCAACGCACTTGATTTCGACAAACAAATAATCGGACAACGGATTAGGATAAACCCGCTCAACTTTAGTAGCTGCTTGCTCTACATTTGGTGATATTTCTGCTTGGGCACTTCCAATCAAACAGGCTAAAACTAGTACGATTATTAAATAAGACGCTTTCATAATTCACTCCAGTTGTAGCAAGATACGACTTTTTGATAAAAGGCAACTCAACAATTCAAATTAAAATGAATCTGTTCACAATATAATGCAACAGCATCCGTTCCAAGCAGCTTATCGCTCCGCTTCAATTTGTGAGAAGTGGGCTATTTGAGGACAAAAAAAAGCCTGCCAAAAAACTGGCAGGCGAAATTTTTATGCAGTCCGATATTATTCTGCTACTGAAATAGCATCAACCGGGCACACTTCGGCGCAAGAGCCACAATCAGTACAAAGATCTGCGTCAATCTTGTAGATATCTCCTTCTGAAATTGCTTCTAC
>NZ_JBFHIT010000067.1:0-21931 GCF_041596335.1 Mangrovibacterium sp.
ACCAAATCTCAACGTTTGGAACTTGAAATTTGGATCTTGTTAAGATTGCGGGAGTAGCTCAGCTGATAGAGCATTAGCCTTCCAAGCTAAGGGTCGCGGGTTTGAATCCCGTCTCCCGCTCAATTTTTAAAAAGAAACTGCGTTGCCGGGGTAGCTCAGGGGTAGAGCGCATCCTTGGTAAGGATGAGGTCGTGAGTTCAATTCTCATCCTCGGCTCAGATTAAAATTAAAATAAAATTTAAAATTCTTTTTTGTTATGGCTAAACAACATTTTAATAGGGATAAGGACCATGTGAACATTGGTACCATCGGCCACGTTGACCACGGTAAAACAACCCTTACAGCTGCTATTACTACAGTATTGGCAAAAAAAGGTCTTTCTGAAGTAAAATCATTTGCTTCTATCGACAGTGCTCCTGAAGAAAAAGAGCGTGGTATCACTATTAACACTGCTCACGTTGAGTACCAAACAGCTACTCGTCACTACGCGCACGTTGACTGTCCGGGTCACGCCGACTATGTGAAGAACATGGTAACTGGTGCTGCTCAGATGGACGGTGCTATCATCGTAGTTGCTGCGACTGATGGTCCTATGCCTCAAACACGCGAACACATCCTGTTGGCTCGTCAGGTAAACGTACCTCGTTTGGTTGTTTTCATGAACAAAGTTGACATGGTTGAAGACGAAGAATTGTTGGAATTGGTTGAAATGGAAGTACGTGAGTTGCTTTCTTTCTACAACTTCGACGGTGATAACACTCCTGTTATCCAAGGTTCTGCGTTGGGCGCTTTGAATGGCGAGCCTCAATGGGAAGAGAAAGTAATGGAATTGATGGATGCATGTGATACTTGGATTCCACTTCCTCCACGTGATATCGATAAACCATTCTTGATGCCTATCGAAGATGTATTCTCAATCACAGGTCGTGGTACCGTAGCTACTGGTCGTATCGAGACTGGTTTGGTTCACACTGGTGATGAATTACAAATCATTGGTTTGGGTGCTGAAGGTCGCAAGACTGTATGTACTGGTGTTGAGATGTTCCGTAAGATTTTGGATGATGGTCAAGCTGGTGACAACGTTGGTTTGTTGTTGCGTGGTGTTGATAAAAAAGAAATTAAGCGTGGACAAATCTTGGCTAAGCCAGGTTCAATCACTCCTCACACTAAATTCAAAGCTGAGGTTTATGTATTGAAAAAAGAAGAAGGTGGTCGTCACACACCATTCCACAACAAATACCGTCCTCAGTTCTACCTGCGTACGCTTGACGTAACTGGTGAGATTTCTTTGGAAGAAGGTCGTGAAATGGTAATGCCAGGTGATAACGTAACTATCAACGTTACCTTGATTTACCCTGTTGCATTGAACATTGGTCTTCGTTTCGCTATCCGCGAAGGTGGACGCACTGTAGGTGCCGGTCAGGTAACTGAAATCGTAGCCTAATACTTCGGTATAAAGATAAATTTGAGAGAAGTCCCGAGTCCATGGATTCGGGACTCTTTTCGGATGAAACTCGCCGGGAGTTTTTTGTTGTTTCTAAAGTAAGTTCGACTCTTACTCATCCGCACAACTAATAAAAAAAGTTAGAATGAAACTTAAACTATATTTCGAAGAGGCATACAATGAACTTGTACACAAAGTTAGTTGGCCTACTTGGAAAGAGTTGCAAAATAGTGCTTTCATCGTAATGGTTGCTTCCTTTATCATAGCACTGATTGTATTCGTAATGGATATCTCGTTTGAGAACCTTATGAACTTAGTGTACAGTTTATTTTATTAATACGATTGGAGAGTCAGAATGAGCGAACACGTAAAAAAATGGTATGTTCTTAGAGCCGTCGGAGGTAAAGAAAAGAAGGTTAAAGAGTATATCGAAAACGAAATTGCAAATGCTGGACTTCAAGAGTACATTTCGCAAGTTTTAATTCCAACGGAAAAGGTCTATCAAATACGGAACGGAAAGAAAATAAGCAAAGAGCGAAATTTTTTTCCTGGATATATTCTGATAGAAGCTGCTCTGGTAGGTGAGATTCCCCACATGTTGAAAAATATTACCAACGTGATCGGTTTCTTAGGTGACACCAAAGGAGGAGAACCTGTTCCCATGCGTATGGCAGAAGTGAATCGCATCTTAGGACGCGTTGATCAAATGGCAGAAGCGGATGCAGAGGTAAATATACCGTATGTTGTTGGTGAAACAGTGAAAGTAACTGACGGTCCTTTTAACGGCTTTAACGGAATCATTGAGGAAATCAATGAGGAGAAGAAAAAGTTGAAAGTGATGGTCAAAATTTTTGGACGAAAAACACCTTTGGAACTTAGCTTTATGCAAGTTGAAAAGGAGTAGTAAATCTTATCATTAATTATTATGGCTAAAGAAGTTGCTGGATTAATCAAATTACAAATTAAAGGGGGTGCGGCTAACCCTTCACCACCAGTTGGACCAGCATTGGGTAGCAAAGGGGTTAACATCATGCAATTCTGCAAGCAGTTTAACGGCCGTACACAAGAACTTGCTGGAAAAGTTCTGCCGGTTATTATTACTGTTTATGCAGATAAATCGTTTGATTTTGTAATTAAACAACCCCCAGTAGCCGTTCAATTGTTAGAAGTTGCCAAATTGAAATCAGGATCATCTGAACCTCATGCTAAGAAAGTAGCTAAGGTAAGTTGGGATCAGGTTAAACAAATTGCTGAAAGCAAGATGTCAGACTTGAACTGTTTCACAATGGACTCTGCTATGAAGATGGTTGCTGGCACTGCCAGAAGTATGGGTATTACTGTTGAAGGTGAATTCCCAGCTAATAACTAATTAAATTTTTTAAAATGGGCAGAATTACAAAAAATATGAAGCTTGCTCAGGAAAAACTTGAACAAGGCAAATTCTATTCGATATCAGAAGCGGCTCAGTTAGTGAAAGAAATCACTTTCAGTAAATTTGATGCTTCAGTCGATATTGATGTCCGCCTTGGAGTTGATCCTAGAAAAGCGAATCAGATGGTTAGAGGCGTTGTTTCCTTACCCCATGGAACAGGGAAAGAAGTTCGCGTATTAGCTTTGGTAACTCCGGATAAAGAAGCCGAAGCAAAAGAAGCTGGTGCAGACTACGTTGGTTTGGACGATATGATCGACAAAATCAAAGGTGGTTGGACTGATTTCGACGTTGTGATTACACAACCTCCTGTGATGGGCAAAATTGGCCCACTGGGACGTGTTCTTGGTCCACGAGGTTTAATGCCAAACCCAAAAAGCGGTACCGTGACTATGGACGTTGGCAAAGCTATCAAAGAAGTGAAGCAAGGTAAAATTGATTTTAAAGTTGATAAATTCGGAATCGTGCATACCTCAATTGGTAAAGTTTCTTTCGATCCTCAAAAGATTGAAGAAAACGCGCGGGAATTCATGAACACTATTATCAAATTGAAGCCTACAGCTGCTAAAGGTACTTATGTGAAGAGTATTTACATCTCAAGTACCATGAGTCCTGGAATTCAAGTTGAACCAAAGTCAGTTTCTGACAAGTAAAGAATTGTTGACATGAAAAGATCAGAGAAATTAGACATTATTGATAATCTGACGCAAGAGATCAATTCTTACAGCCACTTCTACTTGGCTGATGTGTCCAACTTAAATGCCGAAGCTACAAGCAGTTTACGCCGCCAGTGTTTCAGCAAACAAATTAAATTGGTTGTTGTAAAGAATACACTCTTGCGTAAAGCTCTCGAAAATTCTGAAAAGAATGCAGACGAACTTTACGACGTACTTAAAGGCAATACCTCAGTCATGTTTTGTGAAGTTGGTAGCGAACCAGCTAAACTGATCAAAGACTTCAGTAAAAAGCACAAAAAGCCCGTATTGAAGGCTGCTTTCGTTGAAGAATCAGTTTACGTAGGTGAAAACCAATTAGAGGCATTGATCTCAATCAAGTCGAAGAACGAGTTACTTGGAGAATTGATCGGATTGTTACAATCACCAATCAAAACAGTATTGGGACAATTACAATCCGGAGGCAATACAATCCACGGAATCCTTCAGACATTATCAGAAAAAGAATAATTATAGTTACATTTTATCGCATAAAAAATTAAAGAAAAATGGCAGATTTAAAAGTGCTTGCAGAAGAGTTAGTTAACTTGACTGTAAAAGAGGTTAATGAATTAGCTGACATTTTAAAATCAGAATATGGTATTGAACCTGCTGCAGCTGCTGTAGCTGTAGCTGCTGGCCCTGCTGCTGGTGGTGAAGAAGCTGCTGAAGCTGTTCAAACCGAGTTTGATGTTATCCTAAAATCAGCTGGACAATCAAAATTAGCTGTTGTAAAATTAGTTAAAGAATTGACAGGTTTAGGTCTTAAAGAAGCTAAAGAAGTAGTTGATGGTGCACCAAAAGCTATCAAAGAAAAAGTTTCTAAAGACGAAGCAGAAGCTTTGAAAAATCAATTGGTAGAAGCTGGAGCTGAAGTTGAACTTAAATAAGAGACTTAGGACCTATATTTAAGGTCTATGATGGTTTAGAGTCCCACGCCTGTGGGATTCTAAGCCTTTTTGCATATTAAGATTTTAAGTTCACTTAATTTAGTTGATACATGTCATTAAACATTGAAAACCAGAGGATTAGTTTCTCTTCTACAAAAACAGTATTTGATTATCCTGATTTCCTCGAAGTACAGATTAAATCTTTCAGGGACTTTTTTCAAATGGCAACGACGCCAGAGAACCGTAAAACTGAAGGTTTATTCAAGGTATTCGAAGAAAACTTCCCGATCACAGATACAAGAAATAATTTCGTTTTAGAATTTATCGACTATCAGGTTGATCCGCCACGCTATTCAATTGACGAGTGCATCGAAAGGGGATTAACTTTCAGTGTCCCGGTGAAGGCAAAACTTAAACTGTATTGTACCGATCCTGAACACGAAGACTTCGACACAGTTGTTCAGGACGTATATCTGGGAACAGTACCTTACATGACAGACAAAGGAACATTTGTCATTAACGGTGCTGAACGGGTTGTAGTTTCTCAGTTACACCGTTCACCTGGGGTTTTCTTCGGTCAAAGTGTACATGCAAACGGCACTAAACTTTATTCCGCACGTATTATCCCGTTCAAAGGATCGTGGATTGAGTTTGCTACTGATATCAACAGTGTGATGTTTGCATACATCGACCGTAAAAAGAAATTACCTGTGACAACTCTGTTACGGGCCATTGGTTATGAAAGCGATAAAGATATCCTGGAAATTTTCGGTCTTGCAGACGAAATTAAAGTTTCGAAAACAGGCCTTGCAAAAATCGTTGGACGTAAATTAGCTGCTCGTGTTTTGAAAACATGGGTGGAAGACTTCGTTGATGAGGATACCGGTGAAGTGGTATCGATCGAGCGTAACGAAGTATTGATCGACCGTGAAACTATTGTGGAGAAAGAGCACATTGAAGAGATAGTTGAATCGGGCGCGAAAACGATCTTGTTGCACAAGGAAGACCATAACTTGCAGGATTTCGCCATTATATACAATACACTTCAAAAAGACCCGTGTAACTCGGAAAAAGAAGCTGTATTGCACATTTATCGACAATTACGGAACGCAGAACCGCCTGATGAGGCAACAGCACGCGACGTAATCGATAAATTATTCTTCTCAGAGAAACGTTATGATCTTGGTGAAGTAGGACGTTACCGTATCAACAAAAAGCTCGGTTTGGATATTGAAATGAATGTTCAGGTCCTGACCAAAGAAGATATTATAGAAATTATCAAATATTTGATCAAGCTTGTCAATGCAAAAACAGATGTCGATGACATTGACCACTTGAGCAACCGTCGTGTACGTACTGTTGGCGAACAAATGTATAACCAATTTGGTGTTGGTTTGGCGCGGATGGCTCGTACTATTCGTGAGAGGATGAACGTTCGTGACAACGAAGTGTTTACTCCGATCGACCTGATCAATTCAAAGACATTGTCGTCGGTGATTAACTCATTCTTCGGAACAAACGCACTGTCTCAGTTTATGGACCAAACAAACCCATTGGCCGAGATGACACACAAACGCCGTATGTCTGCCTTAGGACCTGGTGGTTTGTCACGTGAGCGTGCCGGTTTCGAGGTTCGTGACGTTCACTATACACACTACGGACGTTTATGTCCGATTGAAACACCGGAAGGACCAAACATCGGTTTGATTTCTTCATTGTGTGTTTTTGCAAAAGTTACAGATCTTGGTTTTATTTCAACACCTTACCGCAAAGTTGAAAACGGACAGGTAAACTTGTCGGAAGATGGCGTAGTATACCTGACTGCTGAGGAGGAAGAAGGTAAAGTGATTGCTCAGGCAAATGCGCCGATCGATGACGATGGACACTTTGTTAACCAGCGCGTAAAGTCGCGTTTGGAAGGTGATTATCCGGTCGTTGAAAAAGAAGACGTTCAATTAATGGACGTAGGTCCTAACCAAATTGCCTCTGTTGCCGCATCATTGATTACCTTCCTGGAACATGATGATGCCAACCGTGCATTGATGGGATCGAACATGATGCGTCAAGCGGTTCCTTTGCTTCGCCCTGAAGCTCCAATTGTAGGTACAGGACTGGAGGCTAGCGCTGCACGAGATTCTCGTGTAATGGTAATGGCTGAAGGAGAGGGCGTTATCGAGTATGTGGATGCCGATGAAATTATTGTTCGCTATGACATGACTGACGATGAAAAATATGTCAGATTCGAAAACGAACTGAAGAGCTATAAGATCTCAAAATACCAAAAGACCAACCAGGGTTCAGTGCTCGACCTAAAACCGATCGTGGAAAAAGGTCAGCGTGTAGTCAAAGGTCAAATTATGACCGAAGGATACGCAACCGAAGGCGGCGAATTGGCATTGGGACGAAACCTGAAAGTGGCTTTTATGCCATGGCAGGGGTACAACTACGAGGATGCGATTGTTATTTCAGAACGTATCGTCCGTGAAGATGTATTCACATCAATCCACGTTGATGAATATGCATTGGAAGTGCGTGACACCAAACGAGGGGTTGAAGAATTTACGTCAGACATCCCGAACGTGAGCGAAGAAGCGACTCGTAACCTTGATGAAAACGGATTGATCCGTGTTGGAGCCGTGGTTAAGCCAGGTGATATCCTGATTGGGAAAATTACACCAAAAGGGGAATCTGATCCTTCGCCGGAAGAAAAACTACTTCGGGCTATCTTCGGTGACAAAGCGGGTGACGTAAAAGATGCTTCATTGAAAGCTTCTCCTTCGTTGAATGGTGTGGTTATCGATAAGAAACTCTTCTCACGTGTTGTGAAGGACAAAAAAGGTAAAATGGCCACCAAGCCGTTACTTGACCAAATTGATGAGGAATTGGATCGTCAGTTGAGTGGTTTGCGTGCTCGTTTAGAAGATAAATTGTTTAACCTGGTAAACGGTAAAACAAGCCAGGGTGTGAAAGATTATTACGGTGGCGAGTTAATTGCTAAAGGAGTAAAATTCACACTTAAGCAACTTCAGGAAATCGATTTCTTGACTGTAAATCCAGGAAAGTGGACAACAGACAAGGATAAAAACGACATGATTTGCGCGCTGGTGCAAAATTTCATTCAGAAATACAAGGAATACGAAGCAGTTGCCCGTCGCAAGCGCTACAACGTTACCATTGGTGACGAACTTCCTGCAGGTATCATTCAGTTGGCTAAAGTCTATATCGCTAAAAAACGTAAGCTGCAAATTGGTGATAAAATGGCTGGTCGTCACGGAAACAAAGGTATCGTTTCACGTATTGTACGCGATGAAGATATGCCTTTCCTTGCCGATGGAACGCCTGTAGACATTGTACTGAATCCACTTGGGGTGCCTTCGAGGATGAACCTTGGACAGATTTACGAAACTGTTTTAGGATGGGCCGGAAAAGAATTAGGATTGAAATTTGCCACACCTATTTTCGATGGTGCTAGTCTGGAAGAAGTTACTTCATATACTGATAAAGCAGGAGTTCCTGCATTTGGTAAAACCTATCTGCATGATGGTGAAACCGGTGAGCGTTTCGACCAGCCTGCCACTGTTGGTATTATTTATATGCTGAAACTGGGACACATGGTTGAAGACAAAATGCACGCCCGTTCAATCGGACCATACTCACTGATTACGCAACAACCATTGGGTGGTAAAGCTCAATTCGGTGGTCAGCGTTTTGGAGAGATGGAGGTTTGGGCTCTCGAGGCATTTGGTGCTTCTCACATCCTGCAAGAAATCCTGACTGTGAAATCTGACGATGTACTAGGTCGCGCTAAAGCTTACGAGGCAATCGTTAAAGGCGAGCCTATGCCACAAGCCGGAATTCCTGAGTCACTGAACGTATTGCTCCACGAATTACGTGGTTTAGGTTTAAGTGTAACTCTGGATTGATGACAACGGAACACTTCGGTGTTCCTCTTAATTAATTTGATCATAAAGACATCGATATATGGCTTTCAGAAAAGATAATAAAGTAAAAAGCAGTTTTTCCAAGATCGCAATCAGTCTTGCTTCTCCGGAGGAAGTTCTGGAACGTTCTCATGGTGAAGTATTGAAGCCGGAAACAATCAACTACAGAACTTATAAACCGGAACGTGACGGTTTGTTTTGTGAGCGGATTTTCGGGCCGGTAAAAGACTACGAATGCCATTGCGGAAAATACAAACGCATTCGCTATAAAGGTATCGTTTGTGACCGTTGTGGTGTTGAAGTTACCGAGAAGAAAGTGCGTCGTGAACGGATGGGGCACATTTCTCTGGTTGTTCCGGTTGCACACATCTGGTACTTCAAATCGTTGCCGAACAAAATTGGTTACCTGCTGGGATTGCCAACAAAAAAATTGGATACCATTATTTATTACGAACGTTACGTCGTAATTCAAGCGGGTGTTAAAGCTCAGGATGGTATCAAGAATCTGGATTTCTTGACAGAAGAAGAATATCTGGACATATTGGACACGCTACCAAAAGAAAACCAGTACCTGGATGACGACGATCCAAACAAGTTCATCGCAAAAATGGGAGCCGAGGCTCTCTATCAATTACTCGAACGTATTGAACTTGATGACCTTTCGTACGACCTGCGTCACCGCGCCAGCACCGAAACATCACAGCAACGTAAAAACGAAGCATTGAAACGTTTGCAGGTTGTTGAAGCTTTCCGTGCCAGCAAGAACATCAACCGCCCTGAGTGGATGATTGTCAAGGTTGTACCGGTTATTCCACCTGATTTACGTCCGCTAGTGCCGTTAGATGGTGGTCGTTTCGCGACTTCAGACTTAAATGACTTGTATCGTCGTGTAATAATCCGTAACAACCGTCTGAAACGTTTGATCGAAATCAAAGCACCTGAGGTAATCTTGCGTAACGAAAAACGTATGCTTCAGGAGGCTGTCGATTCATTATTCGATAACTCACGTAAATCCAACGCAGTAAAAACGGAAAACAACCGTGCCTTGAAATCACTGTCTGACAGTTTGAAAGGTAAACAAGGTCGTTTCCGTCAAAACTTGCTCGGTAAACGTGTTGACTACTCTGCTCGTTCTGTAATCGTCGTAGGACCAACTCTTTCATTGCATGAATGTGGTCTGCCGAAGGACATGGCAGCAGAGCTTTTCAAACCATTCATCATTCGTAAACTCATTGAGCGTGGGATTGTAAAGACAGTAAAATCAGCTAAAAAAATTGTTGACCGCAAAGATCCTGTTGTTTGGGATATTTTGGAAAATGTATTGAAAGGACATCCGGTGATGTTGAACCGGGCGCCCACACTGCACCGATTGTCAATTCAGGCATTCCAGCCGGTTTTGATCGAAGGGAAAGCCATCCGTCTGCACCCGTTGGTATGTACCGGTTTCAACGCCGACTTCGATGGTGACCAGATGGCGGTACACGTACCTCTTGGTAACGCAGCTGTTTTGGAAGCTCAATTGTTGATGTTGGCTTCTCAGAACTTGCTGAACCCGGCTAACGGCGCTCCGATTACAGTACCTTCTCAAGATATGGTTTTAGGACTATACTACATGACCAAACATCGTGAAGGTGCACGTGGTGAAGGAATGACGTTCTATTCTCCCGAAGAAGTTATCATTGCTTACAATGAAGGACGTTTGGAGAAACACTCTATCATAAAAGTAAAAGTCGAAGACGTTGACGACAATGGTGAATACTTCAAACACATCGTTGAAACAACAGTAGGTCGTGTTCTTTTCAACCAGGTAGTACCTCGAAAAGCAGGTTACATAAACGAACTTTTGACTAAAAAGTCGTTACGTAATATTATCTCTGAAATCTTCAAGAAAACAGGCAACGCAACAACGGTTCGTTTCTTGGATGACATTAAAGAATTGGGTTATAAAGCAGCCTACCATGGTGGTCTGTCTTTCAACTTAAGTGATGTCGTTATCCCCGAGGATAAGAAAGTGATCGTTGAAGACGGATACAATGAAGTTGAAGAAGTAATGAGTAACTATAACATGGGTTTCATTACTAACAACGAACGTTACAACCAGGTAATCGATATTTGGACACATGCTAACGCCAAGTTGACAAACTCGGTGATGAAAACGTTGAGCACCGACAGACAAGGTTTCAACTCTGTTTATATGATGCTTGACTCCGGAGCTCGTGGTTCGAAGGAACAGATTCGTCAGTTGTGTGGTATGAGGGGATTGATGGCTAAGCCTCAGAAATCTGGCTCTACCGGTTCTCAAATTATTGAAAACCCGATTTTAGCAAACTTTAAAGAAGGACTTTCGGTACTTGAGTACTTTATTTCAACCCACGGTGCTCGTAAAGGTTTGGCGGATACGGCGTTGAAGACAGCTGATGCCGGATACTTGACACGTCGTTTGGTTGATGTGGCTCAAGACGTCATTATTGCTGACGAAGACTGTGGAACATTGCGTGGTTTGATCGCTACGGCCGTTAAAAATAACGAAGAAGTTGTTTCATCACTCTTTGAACGAATTATTGGTCGTTCGTCAGTTCACGATATTTTCCACCCATTGACCGGCGATTTGATTATTCGCACTGGTGAATTGATTACGGAAGAAATAGCGAAGAAAATTGAAGATTCGCCTATTGAAAGCGTTGAAATCCGTTCTGTATTGACATGTGAAGCGAAAACAGGTGTTTGTAGTAAGTGCTACGGACGTAACCTGGCAACAGCCAATCTTTCGCGTCGTGGTGAAGCCGTTGGTGTTATTGCAGCACAGTCGATTGGTGAACCTGGAACACAGTTGACTCTGCGTACGTTCCACGTGGGGGGTATCGCCGGTAACATATCTTCTCAGTCAATGGTTGAGTCGCGTTACGATGGTATTGCTGAAATCGAAGAACTGCGTACCGTTGAAACGATCGATGAATTGGGTAAGAAAGTATTTGTCGTAGTTGGGCGTTTGGCTGAATTGCGTATTATCGATAAGAACACCCGTATTTCATTGTCAACGCATACCATTCCTTATGGTTCTAAACTTTACATCGAAAACGGTGCAGAAGTAACAAAAGGACAAAAGCTTTGTGAATGGGACCCATATAATGGTGTAATCATTTCAGAGTATAATGGTAAGATTTCGTTTGAGAACCTCATTGAAGGGATTACTTTCCGTGAAGAATCAGATGAGCAAACCGGCTTCAAAGAGAAAGTTGTAATTGAAACGCGCGATAAAACCAAGAACCCGTCACTTCGGATTCTGGATGATAAAGGCGAAGTGATTCGTTCATATAACTTACCGGTAGGAGGTCACATCTCTGTTGACGAAGGAGAATTGGTGAAAGCAGGAAAAGTACTAGCCAAGATTCCACGTGCTTCAGGTAAAGCGGGTGATATCACCGGTGGTCTTCCACGTGTAACTGAATTGTTCGAAGCTCGTAACCCGTCTAACCCAGCTGTTGTATCGGAAATCGATGGTGAGATCTCTCTGGGTAAAATTAAACGTGGTAACCGCGAGATTATCGTTACATCGAAGAGCGGAGAAGTTAAGAAATATTTGGTGCCATTATCAAAACAGATTTTGGTTCAGGAAAACGACTATATCAAAGCAGGGATTTCATTATCTGATGGTGCGATAACACCGTCTGACATTCTTGGTATCAAAGGACCAACTGCCGTTCAAGAGTATATTTTGAATGAGGTACAGGACGTATACCGGATGCAGGGTGTGAAAATCAACGACAAGCACTTCGAGGTTATTATTCGCCAGATGATGCGTAAAGTTGAGATCGATGATGCTGGTGATACTCGTTTCCTTGAAAAACAAGTTGTTGACAAAAACGAGTTCCTGCACGAAAATGACTGGATTTACAACAAGAAAGTCGTTCTGGATCCGGGTGATTCGGATTTGAGAGCAGGGATGATTATTACAGCTCGTCGCCTTCGTGATGAAAATTCATCACTGCGCCGTCGCGATAAAAAGTTGATTGAATCCCGTGAAGCTATTCCGGCAACATCAAGTCAAATTTTGCAAGGTATCACTCGTGCTGCACTGCAAACAAGAAGCTGGTTGTCTGCTGCATCCTTCCAGGAAACAACAAAAGTATTGAACGAAGCTGCTATTCAAGGTAAAGTTGACTATTTGGACGGTCTGAAAGAGAATGTGATCTGTGGTCACTTAATTCCTGCCGGTACTGGTCTGAAAGAATACAAAAACCTGGTGGTCGGTTCTCGCGAGGAATACGATCGGATGGTTGATATTAAAGAAGCAGAGCACGTAAACCGTGAAGACTAATTATGGAAGAGCAAAAACAAAAAAATCAGTTGAATATTGAATTAAGTGAAGAAGTTGCTCAGGGAATATACTCAAACCTGGCGATCATCACCCATTCAACTTCCGAATTTGTACTCGATTTTGTTCGTATTATGCCCGGTATACCGAAAGCGAATGTGAAATCTCGAGTCATTTTAACTCCGGAGCATGCCAAAAGGCTTTTGATGGCTTTGGAAGATAACGTGAAGAAGTTTGAGAAAATGAATGGTCCAATCAATGTTCCTGGAGGTCATAATCCAGTGATGCCACCGATGACCTTTGGGGGTCCAACTGCTGAAGCCTGATTTTTTGAGCTTATAATATTTAAAGCCGTTCCTGATTTAAGGGACGGCTTTTTTCGTTCTGTTACCTTCATTGGTTCGCGATTCGAAGTAGGTTTTTAACCACGTATTGGTAACACTTTTAGGTCTGATAATTGGCTGTTGCATTCCCCTGGCGATAATGTTTTGAGCACAGAAACCCAATGTTCTGGAAATACCAAACATTACGGTGTAGAATTCATAATGGGTCATTCCATAGTGGTAAAGCAATGAGCCAGATATCGCGTCGACATTTGGCCATGGGTTGGATATTTTACCGTCTTTGTAGTCTTTCAGAATTGGAGGGACGATCTCGTATAACTTTTTCACCGTTTGCAGGTACGGAGACTCACTACAATATTGATCTCCAAACTTCATGAACGCGCTGAAGCGAGGATCGGTGACCCGCAAAACAGCATGTCCATATCCCGGAATTATTTTTCCGGCATCTAGTGTGGCCATCACGAAATTCCTGACTGCATCGATACTTGGTTTATTGCCCAATGCATCGTGAATCTCAGTGATGAAGTGCAAACATTCCTGATTAGCCAATCCATGCAGCGGACCTGCTAATCCGTTTAACCCGGCAGAGGTTGCATAGTAGATATTGGAGAGAGCTGAATTTACGATTCTCGAAGTGAAAGCACTTACATTACCACCCTCGTGGTCGCAATGTAACACCAGGTATAAGCGGTTTAAATCGGCAAAAGAGGGATTGTGTCTATTAAACCCTAGTCGAAATGTGAAGTTATCAGTGAGGTTTAGATCCTGCGTTGAATCGATAATGTCGCCATTCATGAATAATAGGCGGTAGATTCCGGCTGCCAGAACCGGTAGTTTAGCAATTAAGTTTAGCGAGTCTTCTAAAGTATATAGCCAGTATTCATCCTTATTTACGCCTTCTTCAAATTTCTTCTTGAATACCGATTCACCTTCCATTGCCAGAATCCCCATACTAAACATTGTCATTGGATGTATGTTTTTCGGGAGGGAACGGAGCATGGACCAAACAAATTCGGGAATCGTGGCGCGTTGAGCGAGTTCAGTGTTCAATTCGTCCAACTCACTGGGATCAGGGAAGGTTCCTGTAACCAGAAGGAAGAAAATTTCTTCCGGTGTTTTATCTTGAAAATCAGGAATCTCGTAACCGGAAATAAATAATCCTTTATATGGATCGACAAAGGAAGTATTGCAAACGAGGCTTGTCATCCCTCGCATTCCTCCCAGCAAATTTTTCAGCGTGATTTCACCGACTATGTCATCCGAATGTTCCTGATATATTTCCTGTAATTCATTGTTCAGTATTTTTATTCGCTGACTAACTTTTGCCACTAGCTTTTCCATAATCGTTATTTTTAGTTTCCAGGCCCAATACTGAAGGGAAATAGTTCTATCGTTGATTTATAATTCAAAATTTGGGCGATGTCACTCGTTTGTTCTGCGTTTTAGAAGTTAAAAAGTGAAACACCTCTCCACAGTTAACGTGGAAAGGTGTTACTCAAGATTAATGATGCCCTTCGAATTTGAAGGATAATTTCAACTTTGTTCGGTATTGCAGTTTGCCGTCAACAACGTGGATATCCATAGCGACCACCTCGGCAATACGTATGTCGCGAAGCGTTTCATTTGCTTTAGAAATTGCACTTGCTGCTGCTTTTTCCCATGATTCACTACTGGTTCCAACCAACTCAATAACTTTATAAACACTGTTTGTCATAATTTGCTCCTTTCTTTTGTGATGTTAATTGTATTTACCGAATAGTCGCGTATTCTGTTACATTTCGGTAGCTGTTTGACAATAGATTTACCATAGAAGAACAGCAAAGGAACAGCGGGAATGCCTTAAATAAGGCTGTTGGATTGATTAATTCGATCAGGCTAGTTTTTGGGAAGAACCAAATAATGTCATGTTCAGTGTACGTTTGAACCGAGATTTTCAGGATGATAGTATGACGTTTTTTTAAGACCAGATCTTCCTCATCACTAATCAGAGTCGAAATGTCTGAGGAGGGGGATCGATTGGTGAGACCCGTCAAAATCAACTGGAGTGATGATACTAACCAACATTTACCCGTTTGCAGAAGTAGAAATTGATTCTACAATGAATATTGAGTTTAGATTTCGATTTACCACGACCAGTTTTTCCATCCGGAAAATCTGCAAAAACAAAACCCCTTTCAGTCCAGTACCGAAAGAGGTTCATAAATCACTTATTTTAACCAATATATACTGTTAATTCAGATACATCAATGATAGTAGCTCTTTGTGGAAAAGAGGTTTTAAATCGCGAACGATCCTTGCCGATTTTTGATTTCCGTCAGTCGCTTCTTCTTTTTTCGACATGTAATAATGGAAAGAAAAATCAATTAATTTATCAATTTGCCGATCCTTGCCAGGGTGGATAAATTGCAACATTTTGGTGCACTTCTCTAGACCTTGATATAAGGTCTTATCTTCCTTATCAGTACGGGATACCATAGCAACCAATTGGTGTACTTTTCGAAAGAGCGTTGTAAATTCTGCTAAGTTTACCCCTTGATCATTTACTCCCCTTCGTACATTCATATTTTTCATGGCGCGTATTTTAAATTAAATTTCGCTTAACAATTATTTAACAAATATATTAACAACAAGGCAGTTGCTCAAAATGATTTACGATGTTTAAAAATATACTTTACAAACGTTTAGAAATGCCAAAGGGAAACAGACTATCGTGGTAGTTTTCGATATCGAATACTGCGTATATCATCGCAAAATTCGTTTTTCTGACCAGCACTATTTTTATTTCGGGATTTTAGCGGTTTATATCAGGCTTTAAATACTCGAATCTGAAAATTAATAGTGCGGCGTTCGATTTTTTCTAATATCGATATAATTGTAAAAATAATGGATAGCATTTATGCCGTTGTATTCATTGGTTTAGATCCTATTTTAAAGCTCATTTTCGTATAATCATTTTAAATTACTGCCGACGACAAGGTACTTGAACGTTTTTGACGGAATGTCAGTCACGATTAAGTGACAGTCTTATAGTGTTGTATGAGAAGTGTGTTGTTTTAGTCTTATTGTTTTTTATTTTTTTACACATTGCTTTAGGCTCCTAAAATTCGAGTTGGTATCAAATCCTTGAAAACTTTAAAGGCTTTGGTTATATTTGCTAGCCTTGCATTAAAACCTAGTAAAATCCCGGAAAGAAATTGCTCAGTGCAGTTAAATCCAGGATTGAAAAAATATAACCGATAAACTAATTTTAAATGAAAGCTTATAAAGTGATTGTGCTTGCCAAACAAGTTCCGGATACCCGGAATGTTGGCAAAGACGCTATGAAGGCTGACGGAACTATTAATCGCGCGGCCCTTCCGGCGATTTTTAACCCAGAAGATTTAAACGCCCTCGAACAAGCGCTCCGCATCAAAGAAACTTTTCCGGGAACTACAGTAACCATCCTCACGATGGGGCCCGGGCGAGCAGCTGAAATTATTCGTGAAGGAATGTTTCGGGGGGCTGATGACGGAATTCTTCTAACCGATCGTGCATTTGCCGGTTCCGACACGCTGGCAACTTCCTATGCCATTTCTCAGGCATTGAAAAAAGTAAAAGACTACGACATTATTGTTGCCGGGCGCCAAGCAATTGATGGTGATACAGCACAAGTTGGACCACAGGTAGCCGAAAAGCTTGGGCTTCCACAAATAACCTATGTGGAGGAAGTAAATAAAATCGAGAATGGGAAAATTTTCCTGAAACGAAGACTCGAAAGAGGAGTGGAGCAGGTTAGCTGTCCGATACCAATGGTGATGACTGTAAACGGATCGGCTCCGGATTGCAGGGCGCGCAATGCTAAACTGATCATGAAATATAAACATGCTAAAACAGTTACTGAGTTGCAGAACTCGAACGAAGACTATTTGCATCTTTATAACGATCGTCCGTATCTAAATATTCCTGAATGGACAGTTAATGAAATTGACGTTGATCATGCTGAACTGGGTTTAAGTGGTTCTCCTACCAAAGTGAAAACAGTGGAGAATGTAGTGCTTCAGGCCAAAGATGCCAAAGTAATTTCAGCATTGGACAATGAAATAGATAGTCTGATGCGCGAATTGATTGAAAGTCATACGATCGGTTAACCAAGGAGGAGAAAAAATAATGAACAATATAGTCGTTTATTGCGAAATAGAAGATGGTCAGGTGGCCGAAGTGAGCCAGGAATTGATGACCAAAGGACGCAGTCTGGCCAACGAATTAAAATGTAAACTCGAAGTTCTTGCAATTGGACATGAGTTAAATGGAGTTGAAAATCAGATCTTCCCATATGGAGTAGATACAGTTTATGTGGCCGATGATGCGCGGTTGGCACCTTATACCACCTTACCACATACAGCCATTATTGTTAAGCTTTTTACCGAGCAGAAACCGCAGATTGCACTCATGGGAGCATCCTCCATTGGGCGCGATTTAGGGCCTCGCGTTTCGTCGGCGTTGCACAGTGGATTAACAGCCGACTGCACCAGCCTGGTCATTGGAGATCATGAAGACAAAAAGCAGGGGAAAACCTATAAAGATTTACTTTATCAAATTCGCCCAGCATTTGGAGGCAATATTATTGCTACAATCATTAACCCCGATTGTCGCCCACAGATGGCAACGGTTCGCGAAGGGGTGATGAAGAAAGAGATTCTTGACCCGAAATACAAAGGAAAATTGGTGAAACTGGATGTCTCTAAATATGTATCGGAATCCGATTTTGCCGTGGAGATTATCGAACGTCACATGGAAAAGAGCAAGGTGAATATGAAAGGTGCTCCAATCGTAATTGCTGGCGGATATGGAATGGGATCGAAAGAGAACTTTCAACTGTTATATGATTTAGCTGAAGTTTTAGGTGGCGAAGTTGGAGCATCGCGTGCTGCAGTTGATGCAGGATACGTAGATCACGAACGCCAAATTGGTCAAACCGGGGTAACCGTCCGGCCGAAACTCTACATTGCCTGCGGAATCTCAGGACAAATTCAACATCGTGCCGGGATGGAAGAATCGGCACAAATTATTGCCATTAATACTGATCCGGAAGCGCCGATCAACGCCATTGCCGACTATGTGATTACAGGCGATGTAGCTGATGTGATCCCGAAAATGATCAAGTATTATAAGAGTAATACCAAGTAATCAACCTTAAACTTATTGTAATGGCTAATTTTTATATCGATAATAAAGAATTGAGATTCCAACTGAACCATCCATTAATGGAGAAAATTGTTCGTTTGAAGGAAAGGAATTTCACTGAAAAAGGAAAATTTGACTTCGCTCCGATGGATCATGAGGATGCGATGGACAACTTCGATAAAGTACTGGAAGTAGTTGGCGAAATTTGCGGCGACATTATCGGCCCAAACGCGGAGTCAATTGATGCAGAAGGGCCGCAGGTGGTAGATGGTCACGTGATTTATGCCCGTGGTACTTCTGAAAACATTGATGCGTTGAACAAAGCTGGTTTGATGGGAATGTCTCTTCCTCGTCAGTATGGTGGTTTGAACTTTCCAATTGTACCTTATATTATGGCTGCCGATATTGTCTCTCGTGCTGATGCCGGTTTTGTAAATATATGGGGTCTGCAGGATTGTGCCGAAACGATCAATGAGTTTGCTTCCGAAGAACAAAAGGAAAAATACTTGACTCGTGTCTGTCAGGGCGACACCATGGCAATGGACCTCACTGAACCTGATGCCGGATCCGACTTGCAAGCTGTTCAGTTGAAAGCTGTCTACGACGAAAAATCGGGTAAATGGATACTGAATGGGGTGAAGCGATTCATCACAAACGGGGACGGACACATTTCGTTGGTGTTGGCTCGTTCGGAGCCGGGAACAAAAGATGGTCGCGGGTTATCGATGTTCATCTACGACAAAAATGATGGTGGCGTAACCGTTCGCCGGATCGAGCATAAGATGGGTATTATCGGATCACCCACTTGTGAGCTGGTGTTTAAAGATGCACCAGCGGAATTGGTTGGTGCGCGAAAAATGGGTTTGATTAAATACGTAATGGCCCTTATGAATGGTGCCCGTTTGGGAATCGCTGCACAATCAGTAGGTGTTTCTGAAGCTGCTTATCGCGAAGCTTTAGCATATGCCAAAGAACGAATGCAGTTCGGAAAAGCGATCATGCGGTTCCCGGCGGTATATGAAATGTTGGCTACCATGAAAGCCAAATTGGATGCATCGCGCACTTTATTGTATGAAACAGCCCGATTTGTGGATATGTATAAAACGTATATGCATATTTCAGAAGAACGCAAGTTGGAGAAAGACGAACGCGATGAGATGAAGAAATATCAAAAGCTGGCCGATTTCTACACTCCGCTAAGCAAGGGAACTTCTTCTGAATTCTGCAACCAATTGGCCTATGACGCGGTTCAGATTCATGGTGGTTCCGGTTTTATGAAAGATTATCCGGTTGAGCGAATCTACCGCGATGCACGAATTACTTCAATTTACGAAGGAACAACGCAGTTGCAGGTGGTTGCCGCTATTCGCGGGGTAACAACCGGAGCTTATCTGGAACAGATTAGGGTTTACGAGGCGGAGAAAGTTTCTCCGGAGCTGGAGCATTTGCGTCGCCAGCTGATTATTTTAACCGATGAGTACGAGCAAGCAGTAAATAAAGTGTTAGCGGTTGATGATACAGAATTTGTTGATTTCCATGCTCGAAGGTTAGTCGAAATGGCAGGATATATTATTATGAGTTACCTATTGTTGCTCGATAGTAACCGCGATCAGATCTTCATGAAGTCAGCCAAAAACTTTTTGCGTTTGGCAAAAGCTCAGGTTAGAGCCCACGCCGAGTTCATCCGCACTTCAGAATTGAGCGATTTGGGAACCTATAAGTATGAGATGGAATAGTTTTCAAAATTGATGTTAACCAGTCTTGAATAATCTGTAACGCGATTTCAGGACTAGACTAGTATAAAACAAAAGAGGCTTCTCGTATGAGAGGCCTCTTTCGTTTTATACATGGGTTTCAACTTATAACTATCGGCTAGACTTGTTCTTCAGCTTTACGTCCATTAGTTCGCGTGCCAGTTTTTGTTCTCGAATCAAAGCATTCTTACGATGATTTTCAAGTTCTTCCTGAATTTCGGCCAATCGTTTTTTAGTTCCTTTTACAACGGAATGGCCTCTTTTAAATAAGGACAATAAAATGACAGATAAGGCAACTAAGCAGATGACTAATCCCCACATAATACTATTATAAGCTTCCTTGGATACAGATATTCCAATAAAACTCATACTATTCTGGGTCTTTTTAGTGTCATCAAGTTCTTTAGCCAGATTCTCAACCGTTGTATTCTGCTCTGCTATTTTGTTATTGAGCGTGTCGATCTCTTGCTGGTGCTTGCCAACCTGATCGGTATAAAACTTCATGCTGTCGAGAGCATTTTGTTTTAACGAATTATAGCTGGTCATTTTCATCACCTTGTATTCTTCAAATCGATTCGATCGATTATACAAATGATCAAATTGCCCTTCAATAGTTAAGGTATCATAAGCAGCTTCTATTGCCCCTCCCTGGGCAAAACAGATTGCCGGCAACGCTGAAATTAATAGGATAGTGATAGTTCTTTTGAATCTTTGTTTCATTTTTGTTTTTTATGGATTGAATTTTGAGCTTTATCCCTCGACTCAAAATAATTGCTGCGACAAATTAGCCATTTTAATTAAATATGGTAACGTATTTCTCCTCTTTTTATTATCGTATCGGACGGTATTGGTAATTAATTAGCTGAATGTTAGTTAATTTGTGTCGTAATGTTTCATCGCTAACTTTTGGGTGTTTAATTCCAATTTTTTAGAATGACTATTTCTGAAGCGAGTTGGGAGGTTTCTTCAGTCTCAATCGATTTTTTGTCTGATTGTTTTTTTGCTTCCACTTTACCTCTGGATGTTTAGGCCGAGTTTATTCAATTGGTAAAATAGTGGCTGACATATTTACTCGGTTCTGCATATTTATTTGTAGTCTGAAGCAGACAAAAAAGGTGGGGAACAGCAGAATTTGGCATGATTTGGTGTGTACGAGGGAGGGGACTACGATTTTATTATAGGCGGTTCTGTACATGCAGGCGTAACTTGAAATTGATTTTGCTGATCTGTTTTTTCGAAGTCATGGGATTGGGTGTTTTAAGTTGAAAAAAAAATATTAGGTGTAAGTGGTTGGTTAATAATGGATCTGCATTTTGGTGTATAGGGGAGCGTCAAAAATATTTCTAAAATATGTTGCAGAACAAAAAAAGGGATCTATATTTGCACCCGCTTTGAGAGACAACGGTGCTACACCGGAAAGCTGAAAGCCACGTTCTGTAAGCGTTTCGGGGAGAAATCTTCGAGCTGTCAGATACAAAAAACAACAAAACGTTCACTGAAAAAGAAAGGATGAGATGAAACTTTTTGGGTGTTATATCCCGTAAGAGTTTAAGCGTCCTAATCTGAAATGCGATCATGGCAAGGCACTCGAAAAAAAAATATCTGATTTAGTTTGGAGAAATAAAAAGAGTGATTAACTTTGCCGCCCCGAAGACAGAAAGATGTTTCATCCGAAGTTTAAGGGAAACAAAAAAGATCGTTCATTACATGTTTTAGTAGGATCGGAAGAGCTTTAAAGATTGAAGCTACGGAAGAGGCTGCGGGGAGGATGTAGTAAAAGATACAGGAACAAAAAAAAAGTTCATTGACAAGATTGAAAAGGTAGAAAGATAAGGAAGATACGCTATCAAAAAAACGAGTTTTATTTAAAGAGCTAGACAAGATTAACAATTTTATTTACAACGAAGAGTTTGATCCTGGCTCAGGATGAACGCTAGC
>NZ_JBFHIT010000068.1:0-21237 GCF_041596335.1 Mangrovibacterium sp.
CATATTTGTCTTGAAACATATGCTGTCAGATTAATCTGAAGCAAAGCTAAAATTCAAGTCCGTTCGCTTTAAAAACCTCTGTAATCAACTAAATTTCAAACTTTTCAAAGAACTATATTAGATTTTAATGGGACAGCAATGAAATAGTCAATCAAGGAATTAATAATAGCAGTGTATGCTGCTATGCCGTTATTGTGCTAGAACGGCCAATTCTTCCATATGATTTAGTTAGAGATTAAAATTCGTAAATGCTATATTTACCATATTAAAGCGTATCACCCCTAAAACGTGAAAGAATTGTTATTGTGAATAGGCTAAAAGTATTTATATCAAGTGTCCAGAACGAGTTTTCCAATGAACGGGTAGAACTGGCAAGTTATCTAAGGCAAGATCCTTTACTTGGAACATTCTTCGAACCCTTTATTTTTGAAGAAGTTCCTGCCAATACTCATTCGCCAGGCAAGGTGTATTTGACCGAAGTAAAGGAATCTGATATTTATATTGGGTTATTTGGAACATTATATGGCTTTGAAGATGAAATGGGGGTTTCTCCAACTGAAAGAGAATATGATCAGGCAAAAGCAGAACATATACCCAGATGGATTTTTATAAAGGACATCGGCGGAGCAGATCGCCATCCCAAAGAAGTTGCCTTAATCCGGAAAATTGAGCAAGATGTTTCCAGAAAGAAATTTTCCAATCTTGATTTGCTGAAAAAGGAAGTTTATAATTCAGCAGTTCTGTATTTAAAGCAAACCGGAAAGATTGAAAGTCACGATTTTGACGATTCGCTACATCCTTCTGCTGACATACATTCATTGGATGAAGATAAAGTTAAAGAGTTTGTCATTCTAGCGAGAAATAAGCGAAACTTTCCCTTAAAAGAGACCGCATCAGTTGAGCAGGTATTGAAACATTTAAGAATGCTCAAGAATGGAAAGCTTGTAAACAGTGCTTTACTTGCTTTTGCTCCTGATCCTCAATTGTTTTTTCCATCATCAACTATAAAGTGCGCTCATTTTCATGGGACACAAGTACAAAAACCGATTCCGGATTACAAAGAGTTTGGAGGAACTGTATTCGAGGTTGCAGACGAAGCTGTAAATTTTGTTCTATCTAAAATAAGCTTATCGACTGGTACCAGGGAAAAAAGTAATCAGGTTGAGACTATTTACGAGATCCCACGTGCTGTTATTTCTGAAGCAATTATTAATGCGGTTGCTCACCGTGATTATTACAGCAAAGGCAGTATACAAGTTTCGGTGTTCAGGGATCGAATTGAAGTAACTAATCCTGGCAGTTTACCGCCAGAGTTGGACATAAATGATCTGAAAGAACCTCATAGCTCTTATCCTCATAATCCGTTACTTGCAGGCTGTATGTTTTTGACAGGAGAAATTGAACGCTATGGTACGGGAACGCTGGAAATGTTTAAACTCACAGAAGAAAGGGGATTAAAGCCTCCACTTATTACTCTTGATGAAGGTTTTAAGGTGACAATTTGGCGACCTTCCGCAGAAGCCATACATGATGCCGAACATGATACCATACATGATGCCGAACATGATACCATACATGACGCCGAACATGATACCATACATGATGTATCCGAGCTATTTTCGGAGATAGTAGAATTGCCCCATCGTTTGGTGCTGGTTTTAAAAGGTGAAATGAGCAGGCCTCAGCTGATGGAGATTCTTGAATTGAGAAACAGACCGCATTTTGCTATTAATTATCTTGAACCAGCTTTAAAAGAAGGCTTAATTGAAATGACTTTGCCGGAGAAATCAACAAGTAAAAATCAAAAATATCGGTTAACCTCCAAGGGCTTGAATTTGAAAGAGACGCTGGAAGGTAAACTGCGGAAATGATCAATTCTCGATTGAACCCAAGTGTGTTGTATTAATTGTTTAACCAATGAGTTAGAACAAGAATGGCTAAATTTGAAAAGATAGAAGATCTGCTTAGCGAGCTATATAAATACCGAAAACTTTTCTCAGGAATGTTTGATAAACGGATGTCTCCGATACAGGAAGAAATGGTTGTTTCGTTGGTTGAACATGATACAGAGAAGCTGGAACGGCTGGCCGCTTTCGACCTTCTATTCCGAAATCAAGGCCTGATTAGCCTTGAGCCTCGATTGCAGGAATTTTTTGAGGAATTTATGGAAGTGGACGAAACGGTTCATGTTCTGTACATCCAGGAGAACCTTGATCAGATTAAGAAAAATCAATCCTATTATTTAAAAGAGAATCAACCCCGCAAACGAGATCAATATCTGGTCAAAATCAAGAAACACTTGTACCGGATTAACCAAACCACCTTGCAAAATATAAAGGCACTTCGGGATAATACAGATGAAACCTATAAAACAGAAACAAATTTTGAGATTAAGAAGGAGAAGTTAACGGACATCAGAAATCAAAGAGATGCACTGGAGGGAGTGATTAAAGCTGTTGAACGGGTATTGCAGGACGATATATTTTTCAGAACAGCGGCTGATGCGGAGTTGCAACTTATCGTCCATCGGTTACGACTGGCTTTGAATGACAGCATTCATAATCTTATTGAAATACAACAACAGATCATTGAATACTTAAATCATATCGAAAAACGGGTTCATGTTGTTGAAAAAGTACTACGATTGAAAATGCTGCGGGATAAACACTACCTGAAAGAACGAAGCAATTTTTACTGGATCGTCGGAGCCAATCAGGATCTTCCTTTAAGAAAAACCGAAGGTTTCCGTACCAGACTATCCATTCAGGATATGTTGAATGAG
The DNA here is from genome assembly GCF_041596335.1 of Mangrovibacterium sp. Classification (GTDB taxonomy): domain Bacteria; phylum Bacteroidota; class Bacteroidia; order Bacteroidales; family Prolixibacteraceae; genus Mangrovibacterium. The sequence continues at coordinate 2,783 of NZ_JBFHIT010000068.1, forward strand.
GAAGAAAAACGGAAACTGATTTTAAAGGTCCGGGAAAAACAGCAAAACCAGCGACTTTTAGCACAGAATACTGCCGGTAGCATATCTGATGAAGCTTTCAATGATAGAAATGAGATAGATAGTGTTTTCAATTACCATGCATTGAAACGGGTCTTCATGGGGAAAAACCAGGACCTCTTTTCTTTTGTCATGCATCATCAGTTTGCCGAAGAAATCTCCATCAACAAACGTATTCAACTATACTGTCGGCTTGCTTCTCTTTTCGAAGCGGATTTTACTTTCTCGGAGGAAACCGGTCGGTTTGAAGACCTCGAGTATGCACTTATTTATCCGGCTTCGAATTCAACAACAGCCAATCCCCAAACTACTAACACGATAAACGATCCAGTCTAATGATAGATTCAAACTACAGAACTGCAGAAATATTTGATATTCTGAGCAAAGGACAGTTTATATGCTCCAATGCGATAAACGCACAACGTCGTTACCTGTATCAATATATTGAAGAGAATATTGATGAGCTGGAGCCTAAATTCAGTGAAATTGGATATCAACTGGAAAATGGGAACAACTATTACTATTTCTCACGACCAAATGAAAGCAGCCAAAATGTGGAGAACAAGATAGAAAAGGCTTTGCGCTGGCTCGATATACTGGCATTCTTTACAACTTTTAGAAAGGATTTGTGCAGAGGGGCGCGTTTTAAGCTTTTCGACATTCTGCAACAGATCGATATCAACTTGTCGTTGAAAGAACAGTTAACCGATTTACAAAAACGTACAAATCCCGGCAGAAATTACCAGGAGATGCTCAATGATCTGATTCGGGAAGTGCAAAAGGAAGGTTTTGTTGATCTTGAAAATGAAATGGATCAAACCTGGAAGATTCTGGATTCATGGGACTACATGGAAAAGTTAGTCATGGCTGTGAATATTCAAGACGAAGAAATTAATAACCAACCAGAGGAATTAAACTGAGATGAAACAATTAAGCCGCATTGTGCTGATTAATAGCGCGACTGTTGATTTTTACGAACTTCAACTGGATGGAAATATTCATTTTATTGGAACACAGGGAACCGGCAAAAGTACATTGCTCCGGGCTATTTTGTTTTTCTACAATGCTGATGCCCGTAAGCTGGGAATTTCGAAAGAAAAGTCGTCTTTTAGCGACTACTATTTTCCTTATGCCGATTCCTACATTGTTTACGAGGTGAGTCAGGAAAACCGGAACTTCTGTGTTTGGTTGTACAAAAAACAAAACCGCTTATGTTTTCGATTCATTGACGGGCCATACAATCGCGAACTTTTTATCTCTCAGCAGCAGGCATTAACAGAAAGCCAGGTGATCGAAAAGGCCAATCAACAGGGATATAAGGTGCACCGACCAATTCATAACTTTACCGAATACCGTGACATTATTTACGGTGCGAACAAGGGAATGAACCGGTTTCATGTACTTCAAAATCCTGGCTATCAAAATATCCCCAGAACGATTTCAAACATCTTTCTGAACTCCTCGCTTGATGGGGGCTTTATTAAAACGACGATCATAAACTCGTTGAGCGATGATCCATTTGAACTGAATCTGGATGCCAACCGGCACCATATCGAGACAGCCAGAAATGATTACCGTGATGTTTCAGAGTATCTCCTTCATGAGAAAAAAGCGCAGAATATAGTGACCCAGTATGAAAAGCTTCTTCAAATGGAAGATGGAAAGAAGGAGCTGGCGTGGCAAATCGGTGCTTCATATAATTTGGCAAAAGATAAGGAGCGTGAACTGGAAGACGATCAGAAAGCGATTGGAGAAAAGGTACAAGATCAATCTGAAAGAATTGAAAAGATCGAAGCTGAATATTTGGTGAATCAACGGCGCATCCAAGACAAACTATCCCCTATAAAAAGAGATATTGCAAAAGCCAATCAATTGGCAAAAGACTATGCTGCCAAAAATATCCAGCAAATTCTGGATGAACATGCTAAAAAGCCAGAATATGAAACAGAACAATCTCAAATAGAAGCACAACTGGCTTTGCTAACTTCAAGTTTAAAAGATGTTGAGAGTCAGTATCAGACTGACAAGCAGCGGCTGGAAACACAATGTCAGCAAATCATTCTGGATTTTGAACGTTCCCTGTCCAAAGAGAAGGAAAAACTCCAGCAGGATTCAGCAGATCTGCTTAATACATTTTATAAGAAAAAGGAGCGAATTACAAAAGACCACAACGGTAAGCTGGACGAACAAAAAGAAGATAAAACGATCGTTGACCAGAAGCTGCGTGAAATTGACCATCAAATTGAAGGCATACAGAAGACTCCTTTTTTGAAGGAAGAGGTAGAAAAGCAAGTTCAGAAACAACAGGAACTTTCGCAAAAAAGGCAAGCCCTTGTTTCGGAAAAGTTGGTTGCAGGGATAAAGAAGGAAAACGCGATAAAGGAAGGTGAACAAGAATCCGAGGTTTTTGGCCTGAAGAAAAATAAAGAGAATGAGGTCTTGTCCGAAAGAAAGAAATCACTGGAAAAAGAGATAGAACGATTGCACTCAGAACTACAGGCTTTATCCGGTTCTCTTTTAGAGTTTTTGGACCAAAATAAACCAGACTGGCATCAATCAATTGGAAAAGTAATTTCTCGGGATGTTTTGCTGAAGAGTGATTTAAAGCCTTCAATGAAAGATGGAAATGGTATTTATGGTTTGGATATTTCCCTGGAGCAACTTCAACCGCTGGAAATCTCAAAATCAAAACTGGAGGAAAAGTTGGAAGCTTTCAATAACCAGTTGAAAGAGCAAAACAAACTCGTTGAACAACATCAACAGGAAACGCAGGATCAGAAAGATAAACTTCAGAAAAAGTACAACAAGAAAATTTTAGAGCTAAGTCAGGAAATCGCCCAAAGCACCTACCAGATAGATAAGATTGATATTGACCTTGAAAAATGTGGGATCGCTCTGGAAGAATTAAAGGAGAAAGCTGAAAACCTGAAACGTCAGGAATTAATCAAAAAAGACGAAGAAAAGCACACGCTGAAAGTCGAACAACAGAAAATCCTGGATTTTCTAGAAAAGCTACAACAGCAGTTTCAAAAGTCCATCCATGAACTTGAATCAATCAAAAGAGGACAAGAGAAAAAGATCAGCAATCAGTTGGTAGAACTAGATGATAAAATAAAGTCAGGGAGAAAAGAGATTACAGAAAAATTCAATGTCCAGATCCAAACTCTGCAGGAACAACGAAACTCGCTTTTGAAAGAAAAAGGGGTGGATACAACAGAAATTCGGCGATTGGAGGATGAGCAAAAAGCCGTTAAAGGCAAATTATCAGAAATAGAGAAAAACTACCCGACAATAATTGAGTACAAAAAAGATTCGGCAGAATACATTGACCGATTGGACGAGTTCCGTCGAGATCGCAAAACTCAGGAAAATGAATTAGAGCATTTGCAGCAACTTCACACTAATAGAATAAATAAGGAGAAAGCAGAACTGAAATTATTACAAAGCCAAAAAGAAGAGCTTACCAAAACAATCGGAGAACTACGGCGCGAGTTAAGCGCTTTTGATCTTTTTAGCAAGTGTCATTTGTTTGACGAACTACAAAACTTTATTGAACACCACGATAAAGCAGAGAAGTGGGACTGTGATCAAAATATTCGTAAGTTGCAGGAGTTGGCTCTTGAATATGAAAAGCATGATAAACTATTCACAGAGCGGATTACTGAGTTTTCCGGTTATTTCAGTGAACACAATTGTCTTGGATTTGAAACCAGCTTATCCGGCAGATTGCAATATCGGGCCTTTTCTGAAAATTTGAGAGAGTTTGTTCGCGAACAGAAGATTATAGATTTTAAAACAGAAGTGACTCGGAAGTATGCGATGGTATTGATGAATATCGTCAATGAAACCAATGAGTTGCTGCAAAAAGAAGAAGATGTTGCGAAAGTGATAAAACGGATCAATACCGATTTTAAGAAGTCGAATTTTGTCGGTGTTGTTAAAAGTATTGAAATGCGCCTTCAGGAAAGTTCCGATAAGATTATTCAACTTTTGCGGAAAATAAGGAAATTCCAGTCCGAGAACAATCTGAACTACGGAGAAATCAATTTATTCAATCAAGGTGGTTCGGACAGCAATAATGATGAAGCGGTAAAATTGCTGGAAAGCTTGCTGTCGCAAATCGGACAGGCGAAGTCAAAGGTTCTGAAACTGGAAGATGCTTTTGACCTGGAATTTAGGATTCGCGAAAACGAGAACGATACGAATTGGGTCAGCCGGTTGGCAAATGTAGGATCAAACGGAACTGATGTTTTGGTCAAGTCAATGATATACATCAATTTGTTGCATATCTTTAAAAGTAATGGTTCCACCCAGAAAATCGATACGATTTTGCATTGTTTGATTGATGAAGTAGGGATTCTGCACGATAGTAATGTGACAGGGCTAATTACCTTTGCGAGTGAACGAAACATCCGCCTGATTAACGGATCGCCAAATTCGCACAATGAACAGGATTACAGGCATATCTATATGTTTCGGAAAAATCCGAAGTCAAATAAAACAGGTATTACCAAACTGATTAGTCATGAACTCTAAGCCGCTGCCACTGTCATTTGCCCGTTGTCTGATTCGCTTGCAGGATGGTGAGCAACTAAATCCAAGTGAGATTAAGTCAAAAAGCTTACTGAAGCGATTTTGTGAGGATGGGATCATTCAAAAGAGGGCTTTAGGTAACCGCAGATCCGGTTATGTTTGTGCAAACGCGGAAGTATTGCAAAACTATCTTAGGGTACAGAATGGTATTCTCTCGTTGGAAAATTATATTGCAGAATTTGAGAACGATGCTTCCGATGGGGTGAGCTCGCTTGCGGCTTCCAAATCCACCAAAACATTTCGAGGTAAAAGCTTGCAGGGATTTTTTATTAAAGCGATAAATTCTGAACTGCGGATTTCCGGAAAGATAGTTCTACCGGAGCCTCAAGGCATCGAGTTGTTTGTTCATCAGCCGGAGCACTTGCAAATTTCAAAGACAGCACTAGTTGTCGGGATTGAGAATCCGGAGTGTTTTCTGAAATTTGAAAAATTGGCTCATCTTTTCCCCCTGCAGGAACTGGTCATTGTTTTGCGGTATATGAGCAACAGTCCAAACCGGTGGCTTCAGACCATATCAAACAACTATCTGCATTTTGGCGATTTTGATCCGGCTGGTTTGAGTATTTATATCCATGAATACCGGAGGCATTTGCCCGCTCACCGATGTGATTTTTTTATACCGCCAAATATTGAACAACTCATTAGTCGATATGGACTATCCGACTTATATGATCAACAAATACATTTGCTAGAGAATATAGATCGCCAGCAGTTCCCTGAAATAGAAAAACTCATTGTTATCCTCGATACATACAAGAAGGGGCTGGAACAAGAGCGCTTGTTGGTTATCATGTAGTTGATGACAGCTAGTTCAAGTTCCGGAACTCATTTGGGGTAATTCCTACTTTTTGTTTGAACAGGCGTGTAAAATGTTGCGGATACTTGAATCCTAATTCGTATGCGATTTCATTGAGTGTCTTATTGGCGTCAAAAATTTTGTTTTTGGCGATGTTGATAATTTTGTCTTGGATGAATTCCTTTGCTGTCTTTCCTGTTTCTTTCTTTATTAAGTCGCCGAAATAGTTCGACGATAAATGAAGTTCTTCTGCACACCAGGAAACCGAAGGCAAGCCTAATTTTTGAGGCTTATCTGATGAAAAATAATGGGTCAGAATATCTTCGAACTTTTCTAGTATCCCCTTATTGACATTTTCCCGGGTAATGAATTGGCGGTCGTAAAACCGCTCGCAATAATTCAGGAACAACTCAATATTTGAGGCAATTAGTTTTTTGCTGTGCTTGTCTATGTTATGGCTCAGTTCATATTCTATTTCTGAAAAGCAGTTTAAGACAATCTGCCTTTCTCGTTCCGATAAATGTAAGGCTTCGTTTGCATTGTAGCTAAAAAAGCTATAGTCACTGATATTTTTAGCCAGAGAAGTTCCGTGTATGAGGTCTGGATGGAACACCAGCGCATGCCCCTTAGGCTGATAAACTTGTCCATCCGTTTCCACAACCGTCATTTGTCCCGGAGCGACAAAAACCAGGGTGCCTTCCTGGTAATCGTAGTAATTTCGTCCATATCTTATATCGCAGCCTTTCAAATCTTTCAGGAAGATACAATACAGGCCGTAGGTAATCCTAACATTCTTTTCACCTCCCCATGATCTTGGGTCTGCTTTTGATAGATCAATTACACTTACCAAAGGGTGCAAGGTTTCGTGATTGTTCAATGCATTGTACTCAGCCACCGTTTCAAATCTGAAAATCTGTTCCATATCTGCTTTTGTTTTGATAGAACAAATTTAGCGATTCAAATAACACAAATAACAAGAAGACAGCCAGATCAGTAAAAGTGGTAAGAGAACCTGTATTCTGTATAACAACAAGTTGAGAACGATACCTGACCTTTGTACTGTCGGAAATGAATTCTCCGACTGTAACAGAAAACAGTTAAAATATTAGAACTATGGAAACACGAAAATTAGGCAATCAAGGACTGGAAGTATCGGCATTGGGACTGGGGTGCATGGGACTAAATTTTGGATACGGACAGGCAACCAATAAAAAAGACGCCATCGAGTTAATCCGGAAAGCTTACGAATTAGGCATCACTTTTTTTGACACGGCTGAAGTGTACGGCCCCTTTACCAATGAAGAAGTGGTTGGAGAAGCATTAGCACCGATACGCGATAAAGTTGTCATAGCCACCAAATTTGGATTCAATTTTGAAAACGGGAACACAACAGGCTTAAACAGCCAGCCAAAGAATATCCGAAAAGCTGTCGAAGGCTCTTTAATAAGATTAAAGGTTGATACGATCGACTTGCTTTATCAACATCGGGTTGATCCAAAGGTTCCGATCGAAGACGTGGCCGGAACGGTAAAAGACCTGATAAGCGAAGGAAAAGTCAAATACTTTGGGCTTTCTGAAGCCAGTGCAGCAACCATTCGCCGGGCACACGCCGTTCAACCGGTATCGGCCTTGCAAAGTGAGTATTCCTTGTGGTGGCGCGAACCGGAAACCAAAACAATGCCAACACTGGAAGAACTGGGAATAGGCTTTGTTCCGTTCAGCCCGCTCGGAAAAGGATTTTTAACCGGCAAAATCGATGCCAATACGGCATTCGACAGCAGCGATTTTCGCAGTTCTGTGCCTCGTCTATCGCCTGAAAACAGGAAGGCAAACCTGGTCTTTGTCGATTTTATTCAGCAAATCGCCGAGCGTAAAAATGCGACTCCTGCACAAATTGCGCTGGCGTGGCTAGCTGCCCAAAAGCCCTGGATCGTGCCAATCCCTGGAACGACTAAGATTCATCGGTTGGAAGAAAATGTTGCTTCAACTGCCGTAATGTTTACACCCGAAGAACTTTCCCAAATTGAAGCAGAAGCTTCGAAAATTGAACTGACTGGTGAACGCTACTCTGCCGGATCGGCAAAAATGATTGACGAATAAAAAGGCTTTGAGTCTGATCCGTATCGAAATTAAAATCGAAATAAAATAGTGAAAATGAACACAAAATTTAAACAGCGAAACAAAACATACAGCAGCTTGTATTTTAGCCTCATTGTCATGCTGTTCGCTTTTTCTTCCTGCACAACGAAGGTTGAGAGCAACGGTAGCGATTCATTAATCATTAAAGAACAGGGAAGCTTTGCTGTTGGCGGAACAGTCATTTCAAATCCCGGTACGTTTGATCCGATTAAGCAGGGAGCTTACAGTCCGATGGGTGTTGATCCTGCGGGGCAAACGCTGCATGGCGACCACGCATCGGTGTTTTTCCAGGTTCCCGAAAATGCACGTCCATACCCGCTTGTATTCTGGCATGGACACGGTGAATCGTACCGGTGCTGGCAAACCACCCCCGACGGAAGAGAAGGCTTTCAAAATATCTTTCTGAAAAGACAATTCCCGGTTTACCTGATGGATCAACCACGAAGAGGACAAGCCGGGCGCAGTACCGAATCGGTGACCATCAATGCCGTAGCCGACGAACAGCTTTGGTTCGGAATCTTCCGCTTAGGCGTTTGGCCTGACTTGTATCCAGGAGTACAATTTTCGAGCGAAGCTGAAGCCTTGAATCAATTCTATCGCCAGATGGTGCCAAACTCTGGCCCATACAATGCCCAGTTGAATATCGATGCTGTTTCTACATTGTTTGATAAGGTCGGAGAAGGCATTTTGATTACGCATTCGCAAAGCGGCGGGCCGGGTTGGCTGACTGCGATTAAAAACGACAAAATAAAAGCAGTGGTTGCTTATGAGCCGGGTGGCGACTATGTCTTCCCTGAGGGAGCAGCGCCGCAAGGGATAAAACTTGCAGGTCGTACGGTAGTTCCGCCAACGGTGCCAATGGCTGATTTCCTAAAGTTGACGAAAATCCCAATTGTCATTTACTATGGAGACAATATTCCGGACCAACCGTCCGAAAATCCGGGGCAGGAACAATGGCGTGCTTTCCTCGAAGTGGCCAAACAATTCCGTGATATCGTTAACCGACATGGCGGCGATGTGACCTTGGTGCACCTACCGGAGATAGGAATTAAAGGAAACACCCATTTCCTGTTTTCAGATTTAAACAATATAGAAATAGCCGATTTAATGTCGGAATGGTTAAAAAGCAAAGAATTAGACTAATTATGAAAATAATGAAATTAAATGTAGCTATGATAATTGCTTTTGTTGTCATAGTATTCACAAATACGCTATTCGCACAAGAAACAATAAAGGATGGTTATAAGTTTCAAACCAGGGTTGGTGTTCCTCCGATACCAGCACCAAATGTAATGGTGGAAGAAGTAACTTTTTTAAACCGCGATATGAAAGTCGCAGGTCTTCTGTATAGTCCAAAAGAAAAAGTTGCCGGGAAAAAGTATTCTGCAATTGTTGTGGGACATCCGTTTAACGGAGTGAAGGAGCAAACATCGGGTTTACATGCGGCAATGCTGGCAGAATTAGGATATGTAGCACTTGCTTACGATGCTACACATTATGGAGAAAGCGAAGGAGAACCCCGTCAGGAAGAAGTTATTTCTGATCGTGTTGAAGATTTTAGTGCAGCACTAGATTATCTCACAACATTAGATTATGTGGATCAAGACCGGATTGGTATACTAGGTGTTTGTGCAAGCGGCGGTTATTCTCTTGCTGCTGCTCAGCAGGATGCCCGTTTTAAAGCCGTAGCCACTGTAAGTATGTTTAATATGGGTAAAGCCATGCGGGAAGGCCCTTTTGGAACTCCGGCAGACATATTAAAGGCGGTTGGAGAACAACGTACTAAAGAAGCAAATGGAGAACCTTTAAAATTGATTCAGCCAGTTCCATTGGTTGTTGATGCAAACACACCTCCTTTGCTTAAAGAGTTTGTTGATTATTACATAACGCCACGAGGAAAACATCCAAGAAACTTAATGCTCTTTTCTTACAGAAGTTTGGCCAGACTCGTAAACTTCTATCCATTAGACCATATTGAAACAGTTTCACCGCGTCCAATTCTATTTATTATTGGGGAAAAAGCTGACTCAAGATTTTTTGCAGATGAAGCTTATTCTAAAGCAATTGAACCAAAAGAGTTATTTATTGTGCCGGGTGCAAATCATACTGATTTATATGACCAACAGAAATATATGGCTGTGGAATTTAAAAAGTTAGATGAATTCTTCAGCAAATATTTAGGCAAGTAAATTGAACAAAAAAGTGACTCACAAAATGAAAACAGTAAAATTAAATAATGGCATCGAAATGCCGATTTTGGGTTTTGGCGTTTTCCAAATCCCCGATCAAAAAGAGTGTGAAAACAGTGTCTTGAACGCCATCGAAGTGGGTTACCGGTCAATAGATACCGCCGCGTCGTACATGAACGAAGTTGCGGTGGGGAATGCCATCAAAGCCAGCGGTGTGGCTCGCGAGGATTTATTCATCACCACAAAGCTTTGGGTGCAGGATACCGGCTACGAGAAGACCAAAAAATCATTCGAAAAATCATTAAAGAAACTGCAACTCGATTACCTGGATTTGTACCTGATTCATCAGCCTTACGGCGATGTACACGGCTCATGGCGTGCCATGGAAGAGTTGTATAAAGAAGGGAAAATCCGCGCCATTGGGCTTAGCAACTTTCAGCCCGACCGGCTGATGGATATAATCATGTTCAATGAAATTGCACCAGCTGTCAACCAGGTTGAAACGCATCCATTCAATCAACAAATCGACAGCCAGAAGTTCCTTGCTGAGAATGGTGTCCAAATCGAATCGTGGGGACCGTTCGCCGAAGGCAAGAATAACCTGTTTACCAACGAACTGTTAGCAGGAATTGGCGCAAAATACAACAAATCGATTGCCCAGGTCGTCCTGCGTTGGCTCACACAACGTGGCGTGGTTGCCATTCCGAAATCTGTACGCAAAGAACGAATGGCCGAGAACTTCAACATTTTCGACTTCGACCTGAGCGCAGCCGATATGGAAGTTATTGCCACACTCGATAGGAACGCTAGCAGCTTTTTCGACCACCGCGATCCGGAAATTATCAAATGGATGGGTAGTCGCCAACTCGATCTTTAATCGCGCTCAGGAATCGATTTGCATTAAATACTGACTTAAACAAAATTGTCATGACAGTACCATTTCAACGTCAAGCAGGAAAAAGGAAGAGAACAAGCAAAGCTCGTTTTCTCGGGTTGTATTCAACTTTGTACTTGATTACCGGCCTGTTGCTAAGCTGTTCAGCGAATAACTCGACAGGAGCCATCAATAATCCTGACGAATCGGACAATATGGAAGAAACCGGTAGTATGCAAAATTATCTTACAACAAACAGTTTTGTCCGCGATATTGTGAATCATTCCGCTTTTGCAGGTTTTGGAGAATTGCTTTTGCCCCACGACGATAATTCGGCTTACTACAATACCCGACTGAGTAATGTCGGAAGTCTGATGCCCTATCATGGACATGTGGTTCCTGAAGATGTTGTCGGGGCACTCAACCGGATGATTGACGATACGAACAACGGCAAGACGATTTTTTACGATTTCTATTCCGAAGATCAGAAACGGAGCACACCCTCTAAAAAGAATACCGGTCTATTCTTTTTTAGAGGGGATCCGGGAGCGCCTTTCACCATCATTTGCCCGGGCGGCGGCTTTTCGTATGTGGGTTCGCTTCATGAAGGAATCCCGCTGGCGAAAGCAGCGAGCGAAAAAGGCTACAACGCTTTTGTCATTCGGTACCGAATTGGTGGCAACCAGCTTGCAACCGAAGATTTGGCCGCAGCAATTTCTTTCGTTTTCAAAAATGCTGAAAAATTGGGAGTAGACACGGCTAACTATTGTTTGATTGGAGGATCAGCCGGAGCACGTATGGTCGGCGACATTGCTTTAAACGGAGTCGCAGCTTACGGAGTCGACCGCTTTGCGAAACCCGCAACAGCCGTAATTGCCTATACCGGACAATCGACCTATTCGAGCGGTTTCTCGCCGTCATTTATCGTTCAGGCAGCCAACGACGGAATTGTGAATATCAACACGGTTGAAACCCGGGTAGCAAATCTCCGGCGTTATGGTGTCGAGGTCGAATATAAACGATACGAAACTGCCGGTCACGGCTTCGGTCTCGGAACCGGATCAGAAGCTCAGGGCTGGTTGGATTTAGCCATTGATTTCTGGAAACGCCATATAAACTAGAAAGATACAAAAGATGAAAAACACATTTCGAAACTATATGTTGATACTCATGTTTACCACAACAAGCCTGAGCTCTTTCGGTCAAGCCCCGATATCCAATTCGTTTGGCTTGGTTTACAAAGATGCTATTGCCGAAAATGTACCGGGTAAAGTCAATATTCACCCGGTGACTTATCAATTGAATGGACTGAAAATCGCCGCCAATGTTTACACGCCGGCCAATTACAATGCTGCAGAAAAATACCCGGCGGTAATTGTCGCGCATCCAAACGGCGGGGTAAAAGAACAAGTTGGCGGATTGTATGCACAGCGTTTGGCAGAGTTGGGTTACATTACCATTGCCGCAGATGCTTCGTACCAGGGAGCGAGTGGTGGCGAGCCCCGGCATACCGATAAACCACAGTTCCGCGTAGAGGATATCCACGGCATGGCCGACTTTATATCCCACTATCCGGGTGTTGATGCTGGCCGTTTAGGTGCTTTAGGAATTTGTGGCGGTGGCGGATACACGCTCAAAGCTGTTCAATCGGATAAGCGGATTAATGCCGTTGCAACCATCAGCATGTTTAATTCGGGAGAAGTTCGACGGAATGGCTTTCAAAATTCACAGGTAAACACCATCCAGGAACGCCTGCAACAAGCTTCGAACGCCCGCGCTCAAGAAATGGCAGGTGGTGAAATCCGCTATTCGGGTGTAGCAAGCATAACAGATGAAGAAATCGCCAAAACAACCACCGATTTGTATCGCGAAGGATATGAATACTATTACCGGACCGACAAACATCCCAATTCGACCTTCCTTTACACAACAAGCAGCTTAATGGATTTAATGACATGGGATGCGAGAGATAAAATTGAGCTAATTGACCAGCCTTTGCTGATGATTGCCGGAAGTAAAGCAGATACAAAATACATGACTGATGAAGCATTTGAAAAAGCAACGAATGCCAAAAACAAGGAGTTGTTTTTGATTGACGGAGCCACGCATATTCAAACTTACTACGTTCCGGAATATGTCAATCAGGCCATAAACAAGCTCAACGAATTCTTTGGAAATAATCTCTAATTATTCAACCTATAAACTAACAAAGACATGAACGTAAAATTGATGGGAATTATACTGCTGCTGGTGAGTACGCAATTTGCCTCGGCTCAAACAAACAGTGACGAACAAGACATTATTGCTCTTTCGAAAGCAAAATGGCAATGGATGGCTGATAAAGATGTTGACAAGCTAGCCGAGCTCTTTTATGAAAAAGCCGAGTTTGTTCATATGGGTGGCCATTGGGGAACCGAACAGGAACTTTCGATTATTAAAAGCGGAGGAATCTGGTATAAAAAAGCCGACATCCACGAAGTGTCGGTCAACATCATTGACAAAACGGCTATTCTGCTCAACCGAATCGACCTGTTGGCTGAAGTTGGCGGCAACGAGGTTACTAACCCTTTCGAGGTTACCGAAGTATACGTGAAGCTCGACGGTCAGTGGAAGCTTACTTGCCTGTCTTTTACACGGCTGATGACGCCGGGTGGACATTAATTGGATTTCAACTAAAAACGGTACTAAAATGAAAAACTCAAACAGCAAAAATTCGGGCTCGAACGTGAGCCGTCGTAACTTTTTGAATACAGGCCTCGCAATCGCCGGGGGTTCCCTATTTGCCTCAAGCATTGGAGCAGGAAAGTTAATGGCTCAGGATAGTCAGAACACATCGTCTATACACAACTCCCCAGCTTCTTCCGGACGTCGTACACTCGGCGGAACGTTGGAGGTTTCGAGCATTGGCCTCGGGGTTCAAAACATGAGCCGCACCTATCAAACGACTATTCCCACACGTTCCGAAATGCATAAAATTATCCGTTCAGCTTTTGATAACGGGCTAACATTTTTTGATGCCGCGGAAGCTTACGGTCCGTTGGAAGTAGAGCGAATTTTAGGTGAAGGTGTTGAGCCTTTTCGGGATGAAATTGTGATTGCAACAAAATTTGGATGGAACATTGACCAGGAAACCGGACAATTTTTGCCGGGTTTAAACAGCAAGCCGGAGCACATCAAAAAGGTGGTTGAAGGCATGCTGAAACGCTTGCGCACCGACCGGATTGATTTGTTGTACCAACACCGCGTTGACCCGCAGGTACCCATCGAAGATGTGGTTGGTGCCATCAAAGACCTCATACAGGAAGGAAAAGTGCTGCACTACGGGCTTTCAGAGCCAGGGCTACAAACGGTAAGGCGAGCACACCAGGAACACCCGGTTACAGCAATTCAGAACGAGCATTCCTTGTTTTACCATGGCTCCGACAAAGAGGTTCTCCCGCTGTGTGAGGAACTGGGGATTGGCTTTGTCCCTTGGAGTCCGCTTGGCGTGGGCTTTCTAACCGGTGCCGTTGATGCCAATACCCGGTTCGCGCCTGGTGATATCCGGGGTTCCGAAACCCGGTTTTCTCCTGAAAATTTACCCACTAACCTGGCGCTTGTCGACTTACTGAAAAAATGGGCTCAACTCAAACAGGCAACGCCCGGACAAATTTCACTGGCTTGGCTACTGGCTCAAAAGCCATTTATCGTGCCTATACCAGGAACAACGCAAATGGCCCACATGCTGGAAAACGTCGGAGCTCGTGAGGTTCTCTTTACTCCCCATGAGTTCGACAGCTTTAACTCGGAACTGGCCCAAATTGAAATCAAAGGCGACCGTCTTCCGCCTTTCGTGCAGTCGCTTTCGGGAGTTGAAGCTCCGTTAAAGCAATAAACCAATAAAACAAAACTATTCAAACCAAACCATTAATAAATTCGAAATGAAGAAGTTATTCACTTTGTTTGTCGTGTTTCTTGTGGCGTTGTCGGTCAAAGCTCAGGAGATAGCAGATACTAATTCTACGACCGGCCCAACCGTACGCACCCAAAACGGACTGGTGCGTGGAACCACAGATGGAGCTGTCTCCATCTTCAAAGGAATTCCTTACGCGGCTCCTCCGGTTGGCGGGTTTCGCTGGCGACCTCCCCAACCGGCGAAAAGCTGGGAAGGCATACGTGATGCGAGCCAGTTTGGATCCAATTGCGCACAGGGAGGCTGGGGGGCTGCTCCGGGCACAATCGCCGCAGGCTCATCCGAAGATTGCCTGTATCTCAATTTGTGGGAAGCCGCAGATTTTAACGAGAACGACAAACGACCGGTGATGGTGTGGATTCACGGTGGCGGATTCACGGGAGGTTCGGGAGCCGGCCAAGCTGATTTTGGCAGCCAGTTTGCCCGGCAAGGTGTTATTCTGGTCTCAATCAACTACCGACTTGGTCGTTTGGGGCACTTTGCTTTCCCGGCACTCAGCGCCGAACATCCCGAAGAGCCCAAAGGAAGTTATGCGTTTATGGACCAGATAGCCGCACTCCGATGGGTTCAGGAAAACATCAGCGTTTTCGGCGGCGACCCGAATAATGTGACGATTTTCGGGCAATCCGCAGGTGGCGTTTCTATCCACTCACTTTTGAGCATTCCGGCAGCAAAGGGATTGTTCCAAAAAGCAATCGCAGAATCGAGCGGCGGTCGTGACGGTGTTCTGACCGGGCGACCGATTAGTCAAGACAATGCCGATGCCCTCTACCCGGTTTCCGCTGAAACCATAGGGATAAACTTTGCCCGGAAACACGATATTGAAGGCACTGATGCAGCTGCCTTAGCTAAACTCCGCGCACTCCCGGTTGAAGCGATTGTTGATGGCGGTCAGGAAACCGATGGACAAGGTGGCCCGAGAATTTATTCAGGCCCAATCCTGGACGGCCAATTTGTTGTTGAAACAGCAGAAAGCGCTTATCGCGAAGGCAGACAGGCGCGCGTGCCGCTCATTATTGGTAATTGCAGCGCTGAAATTGGCGGGGCTTTCGTTAGTACAAGCAGTACCAAGGAAGCGTTATTCTCGCAGTTCGGCGAACTGGAACAGGAAGCAAAAGCGGCTTACGACCCGGACGGGAAGAAGGAATTTGATGAAGTCATCACCAAATTCAATACCGACTGGGCCTGGGGTGAACCGGCCCGGATGACGGCAAGGGCCTTTGTTACCATTGGAGAACCTACTTATGTTTACCATTTTGACTTTGTTCCGGCAGGCATGGCGCAATGGGCACGCTACGGGGCCGGGCATGGCAGCGAAGTCGGTTTCGTTTTTGGAAATCTCACGAACCGCGACGGCTCGCCTCTTCATCCAACCGAAAAAGAATTGGCCGGAATCATGAACAGCTATTGGGTGAACTTCGCAAAAAACGGCAATCCGAATGCTGAAGGACTTCCGGAGTGGCCAGCTTACAACACACCAAACCAAGAAATACTCGATGTGCAGCCCGATGGGAAACCGGTTGGCAAGCCCGACCCCCGGAAAGCGCGCCTGGATTTGATTGAAAAAGCCGTTAAATCAAGACCTTCGATTCAAACAAGAGGAGGCATCTGAGCATGAAAAGTCCGATTATGAAGAAAGTAATCTACCTGCTGATTTTAGCAGTCACACTCCTATTAATTCCCAATAAAAACACCTACGCTCAAACAAGCATGGAATCGACCAATACACTTACCGCGAAGCAAAAAAGCATTATCGCCATTTCTGCTTTAACAGCTCAAGGCGAACTTCAATCTTTACAGCTCGCCCTGAACCAAGGATTGGACAAGAGCCTGACCATTAATGAAATCAAGGAGATATTGGTTCACCTGTACGCCTATTGTGGATTTCCGCGAAGTATCAGGGGTTTACAGACAGTCATGGAAGTGCTCGACGAACGCCAGGCCAAAGGGATCAATGATAATTCCGGAGCTGAAGCATCACCAATAACCGACGAGCGCAGCAAGTACGAACAGGGGAAAGCAAATCTGGAAAAACTCGTAGGAAGGCCGCTTCCTGAAATTCAGAGCGGCTATGCTGCCTTCGCCCCCATTATCGAAGTCTTTCTGAAAGAGCACCTGTTTGCCGACCTCTTCCAACGTGATGTTTTGACTTTTGCTGAACGGGAGTTAGTAACAATTTCAGTAATAGCTGCAATCGGTAAAGCTGAACCAATGCTTCGTGCCCATTTTGGTATTTGTCTGAATGTGGGCTACACGCCGGAACAGTTGAATGAATTTGTCGTTGCGCTGAAATCGTCTGCCGGAAAGCGAGAAGCTAAAGCAGCGCAGTCGGTATTGGATGGGATTCTGGATAAAAGATAAATAAAGCAGTTTGACAATAAACTAAAAATGAACAACAATGAAACATGTATTAATGATCATGTCGCTTATGGTGACAGTGGCAATTTTGGGGTGTAATATGACGAAAGAATCAAATGAAGCAAACGTCGAAAACGTGTCCATTTTCCCGAAAGGAGAAATAATAAAGAGTAATAATTTCACAGGAACGGTTTGGGTTCAGATGATGGGAGCCAAAGATAGCACCTTACACGCTGGTTTTGGAAATGTAACTTTTGAGCCCTGGGCAAGAACGAACTGGCACTCTCACCCGGGAGGGCAACTACTTTTTATTACAGAAGGTAAGGGGTATTATCAGGAAAAAGGTCAGCCAGCTCGCTTGTTGCATAAAGGGGATGTTGTAGAAATTCCGCGAAACGTTGCCCACTTGTAATCTCCCCTAAAAACAGCTACATATAAAAATGTAGAAAAAGTTTAAATTTAGGGCAATGAAAAAGAGTCACTTAAGCGAATCGCAAATCATCAAGATCATCGCTTCACAGGAAAGCGGTCTATCGGTATCAGAGATCTGCCGCGAGCACGGCATCAGTCAGGCAACCTTTTATAACTGGAAGGGTAAGTATTCAGGGATGAACGTCTCCCAACTCAAGCAGCTCAAGGATTTGGAGAAGGAGTTGTCGCAGTACAAGAAGATAGTTGCAGAGCTGACTTTGCAGAACACGGTACTTAAAGATGTGATCGAAAAAAAGCTTTAAGGCCTGCTGAGAAACGGGAGTTGGTAGCTTATAGCACATCGAGCTTTAAGCTAAGTCTACGGCAGGCCTGCGTGTTGTTTAGTCTCAGCACATCAGTCTACTACTATAAGGCTCGACGCAAGGATGACAGCGAGGTCATTGAGCAGTTATCAGCCTTGGCGGAGGTTCACGGGCAGTGGGGCTTCTGGATGATGTATCACCGGCTTCGGATGATGCACTACCGTTGGAATCACAAGCGGGTTTACCGGGTTTATTCGCTCATGCATTTAAACCTAAGAAACAAGCGAAAGAAACGGTTACCGGCACGGGTAAAAGTTCCGTTGTTGTGCCCAATTGCACCCAATGTAACCTGGAGCCTTGATTTCATGCATGACACCCTAGCCAACGGTAAAACGATCAGGACATTAAATGTTATTGATGACTTTAACCGTGAAGCTTTATCGATCACTATCGACACCAGTCTGCCTTGTATGCGGGTTATTGGGGAGCTGAACAAATTGCTGGAATGGCGGGGCAAACCGGAAAAGATCCGTTCTGACAATGGTCCTGAGTTTATCGCAGAAGCAATGAGTGAATGGTGTACAAACCTCGGTATTGAATGGGAATACATTCAACCCGGCAAGCCCACGCAGAACAGCCTGATTGAACGATTCAACCGGACTTTCAGGCAAGATGTACTAAATAGTTATATGTTTGAAAATCTTGTACAAATGAGAAATTATGCCAACGCCTGGCTATGGATGTACAACAACGAAAGGCCACA
>NZ_JBFHIT010000069.1:0-21225 GCF_041596335.1 Mangrovibacterium sp.
AATGCCCAAGTGCTCAACTCCGGCATTTGGGATCGTGATTTCAGAGCCGGTCATGGCCGCAAGGCCAATAAAACTGCCGACTTCAATCATGTCAGGTAGAATACGGTGGTCGCATCCATTTAAGCTTGAAACCCCTTCGATATTAAGCAGGTTTGAGCCAATTCCGGTGATTTTCGCTCCCATGGCAACCAACATCCTGCAAAGTTGTTGCAAATAGGGTTCGCAAGCAGCGTTGTAGATTGTTGTTTGTCCTTCGGCCAGCACAGCAGCCATTAAAATGTTGGCAGTACCGGTAACCGAGGCTTCATCGAGCAGCATGTATTTGCCATGCAGTTTAGATGCACGTACGCTAAAAAAATGTTTTTCGGAATCGTAAACAAATTGGGCTCCCAGTTTTTGCAAACCTACAAAGTGAGTATCCAATCGGCGGCGGCCAATTTTATCTCCTCCTGGTTGTGGTATATAGGCTTCGCCAAATCGAGCCAGCAGTGGCCCAACAATCATTATTGATCCGCGAAGGCTGATTGCTTGTTGGGCAAATCGCTTGCTTTGCATGTAAGCCAAATCGACCTCGTCGGCTTGAAAACTGTATGATCCTTTCGATAGGCGTTCGGTTTTAACGCCCAATTCGGATAATAACTCGATGAGTTTGATAACATCCCTTATTTCAGGAATGTTGGTAATTGTAATCTTTTTCGGGCTAAGTAATGTCGCACAAATCACCTGCAAGGCTTCGTTTTTCGCGCCTTGAGGTTCAAGTGTACCTTTTAGTTTTTTGCCCCCTTCAATATGAAATGTTGCCATCTCCGGAGTGGTAAATTAGTCGTGTTTGCGGTGTTTCTTTTGGTTGCGGTTGTTGCTTGGTGGCACAACCTTTTTTCTGTTTCGGAAGAGAATTTCCTTTGTCTCAGTCAAATCCAAATCGGTACGCTGAATCTTTCCTTTGGATAGAATGTCCAGATCATCGTAGATTTTTTCGTCATCTACGGCGTCTTTATTCCAGGCCAAATAACTTTTTTTCATGTGGTTGGCCAACAGTTTGATCAATACTTCTTTTTCCTCCCCTGATTCAAAGTTGCTGGCTTTGGTAACCAGTGATTCAAGAATTTTACCGTAATGGCGAAGTTTGATTCTACCGGTGCTGTATGGGATTTGCTTTGGCGGTTCGTTGAATGTTTCGCGACGAGGCGGATCGTATGGATAGTCAATGTCAAGTTGAAAATCGGACATGATCGCGAGGTGATCCCAAAGTTTATGTTTGAAGTCATTGATATCGCGAAGATAAGGGTACATGTTTCCCATAATATCGATAATCGTACGCGAAGCACGATTTCGTTCGTCCCGATCTTCAATGGTCATAATATGATCGACCATATTTTGAAGATTTCGCCCATATTCGGGTAGAGGCATTTTCTTACGACTTGAATTGTAATCCATCTAAAAATTGTTCTTAAATAAAACTGAGATCAACTGTGGGTTGAGTCTGTTGGGTAATAAACGTGATAATCAGTTGAGAAGGTAATTCTACCTTACAAATCTAATTGAAATAATTATTCTGCCAAACCTTTTAAATCAAAAACTTGCCGTCGCACTCATTGTCAGCTGTTTCAAGGGCGGACAATTCGCAGTTTTGCGAATTTGAGGAGTAATTGTTTTTGGCCGGCATTTTGAAAGAAGACGGTGGCTTTCAGGTTTGGGAAGACACCTTCAACTTGTTGTACTTTTCCTTGTCCAAACCGTTGGTGCTCCACTGTCATTCCGCTTTGGATGTCTCGCGGGTCGTCTCCGTCGAAGGGTTGATTTTGCTTCTTCGCCTGCCGTAGTTGCATGAGTTTTTGGTTCATCGCTTCGGGGTTTGATCCGGTTGGTCGGGAGGTCTGGGGAGTTTGCGGTTCCTGAACTGGTTTTCGGAAACCGGCATAGCCGCCCGCTACAGGCGGCGTTTCCCGTTCGTACCCTGCGCCGTTATCATCCGGAAGATCGAGATATTGCGGATCTACCTCCATGATAAACCGGCTGGGATTGCAAAAGTCGAGTTTTCCCCAGCGATAGCGCTGCTTGGCAAAACTTAGATAAGCATTTTCTTCAGCTCGGGTAAGGGCGACATAGAACAAGCGCCGCTCTTCCTCGAACGAATCGATGCCTGGATTTGCCCCCATAGGAGCAGATGGGAACAGGTTTTCTTCGACCCCAACAATAAATACATTTTTGAATTCCAGTCCCTTGGATGAATGGACTGTCATCATAGTCACTTTGTCGCGATCTTCTTCTTTGTCGCTATCCTGATCCGTCAAAAGAGCCACATCTTCCATGTAGTTTTGAAGGGCATTTGGCAAACCTTCTTCTCGGGCATTGATCGTGAATTCCTGGATACCATTTAGTAGTTCCTGGATGTTTTCAAAACGACTCAATCCTTCAGGGGTTTGGTCCTTATAAAGATCTTTCATGATGCCGGTTTGAGTAGCAATGGCGCCGGCTAGTTCGTAAGCGTCTGTTGTCTGTGTCCTTTCTTCGAACTGGCTGATGACTCCAGTAAACTCGTTCAGCTTTGAAAGTGTTCCTTTGTTTAGCCCGGCTACATTGTTCTGGGGGCTGTTTTTAACGACCTCAAAAATTGAAACGCCTTCAGCAAGTGCTGCTTGCTCCAGTTTGCTCAAGGTGGTATCGCCAATTCCTCGGGCCGGATAATTGATAATGCGCTTCAGAGCCTCATTGTCTTTCGGGTTGATAACAATTCGGAAATAGGAGAGCAGATCTTTGATTTCTTTCCGTTGGTAAAATGAAAGTCCTCCGTATATTTTATAGGGGATGTTTCGTTTTCGCAGGGCTTCTTCGAAAATACGCGACTGCGCATTGGTGCGGTACAGAATCGCATAATCAGAGAAGCTGTAGTGCTTGCGCATTCGCGTTTCACTGATCTCGTTGGCAATCAGGTAACCTTCTTCGTTATCGGTTAGTGCTGAAAAAACTTTTATACGGTTACCACTTGATTTTTCAGAAAATACATTTTTAGGAATCTGTCGCTTGTTTTTTGCAATGATGCTGTTGGCCGCATTGACGATTGTTTGGGTTGAGCGGTAATTTTGTTCCAGCTTAAATATCTGGTGTTTCGGATAGTCTTTTTGGAAATTCAGAATGTTCTCAATTCGGGCTCCCCGGAACGAATAGATACTTTGGGCATCGTCGCCTACTACGCATAAGTTATGGTGCAAGGCGGCCAGATTCTTTACGATCAGGTATTGCGCAAAGTTCGTGTCCTGATACTCGTCGACCAGTAAATAATCGAATCGTTTTTGGTATTTAGCCAATATGTCTTTGTGGTCGCGGAACAGGATGTTTGTTTTCAGGAGCAGGTCGTCGAAATCCATCGCTCCGGCTAGTTTGCAGCGTTTTTCGTATTCTTTGTAAATTTCAGCAATCCGCGGCATGCGAATACTCATGTCGTATTCCATGATCTGCGTGTTCTGCTGATAAGCAGGTGGTGTTATCAAACTGTTTTTCGCGGCCGATATTCGTCCAGCTACTGAGTTGACTTTATATGTCTTGTCGTCTAGCTGCATGCTTTTGATAATGGTTTTCAACAGACTTTTTGAGTCCGCAGAATCGTAAATCGTAAAGTTCGACGGAAACCCAAGTACCTCAGCCTCAGTGCGTAAAATCCGAGCAAATATGGAGTGAAAAGTACCCATCCATAGAGAACGGGCAGTTTGTTGGCCAACAATAGAGGCGATCCGTTCTTTCATCTCTTTTGCCGCTTTGTTGGTAAACGTTAACGAGAGGATGCTTCCTGGTTTTGCTCCTTGTTTTAGCAAGTGCGCAATGCGAAAGGTTAGTACCCGGGTTTTACCGGAGCCTGCACCTGCAATGACAAGCGATGGTCCGTTGATGTTTACAACAGCTTGTCGCTGCGCTTCGTTTAATCCGTCCAAATAATCCATGTAGTTCTATCCAATTCTTTTCCCGGAACGCCAGTGTGTTGGTTTGTCCGGGCGAAATTTTATTCTGATTTGCAAATCTGACCCATTATGCAGAGATCAGGGTGTCTTTAAGTGGCTCAAAAGTAAAACCTATTTCCCGGATTCATTGTTTAGACGGCCGATATTTTTCAACAAATCTTGACCGGGGTTTCGTGTCGGGAGCTCTGAGTAGGTGATTGTTTGTGTGTGAAATAAAAAGGAACCGGTGCAAAAGATAAATCAATTTTAAGCGTTAATATTGTAAATTGTCCAATGTAAAACCGATTCTTTTGAAAATGAAGTGTCCAATTTCTGTTGTTTTGATCGTGATGTTCTCAATCTTTGCCGGACAAGTTCAGGCACAAATATCGGCAAGTGCCGATGGCCAAACAACAACTGCTTATGCCGCTCCACCTCAGGATAATATATATGTTTTTTGCAGCGCACAAGGTGTTGCTGCCGGTACGTTGAGTGCGCAGTTTTCAACCGGAGCTCCGGCTGTTTTTGAGTGGTTGCGGTACAATTCGGCTGCCGCGACTTTTGATAGCTATGAGTCGGACAATTCAAACTCAACGAGTTCTACAATCAGTAATTTGCCGGATGGATGTTATCGGGTGAATGTGTTGTCTTCGGGTGTTACAGAAGTTTATACAGCCTGGGTTTTTAATAGTTATTATGAGGTTACGGCCTCGATCACTGAGTCGACCTGTGATTATTTTCAATTAGAAGGAGCATTTACGGAATCCAATCTAACCTATATTGATTTGGCTACTGGCAGTAGCTTGCAAGTATACAAAAATGTGCGGGTGAAATGGGAGAGGGGGGCTGATCAGTTGAGCAGCGTCATTAGTCCGCGTATTTATACGCCTCCGTCGGAGAATGCAACCTATAAGCTGGTCGTTTATGACGATTTTGATTGCAGTGCGGAGGCCGAAGTGTATTATGAGTCGATAGTGCCTACAGCCGCTTTCTCGGCAAGTCCAGTAGAGGGTGACGCGCCGTTAGAGGTCGTCTTTACCAATCAATCACTCAATGCCGATGAATACGAATGGTTTTTCTTTCGCGATATTGACGAGATTCGAGAAGAGGCAGCTTCGCAGGGGGAGGTTTCTGATAGTATAATGGACATCTCGATCGATCAGAGCCCGGTGTATACCTTTGAAAATTCGGGCCAATATAAAGTGAAAATGGTGGCAACAAAAAACAGTTCTACAGCTGTTTGTCGCGATACGGTGTATCTCGATGATTACATTGTTGCCGATACCTCATTTGTTGACGCGCCAAATTTTTTTACTCCCGGAGGAGATGGCGCCAATGATAAGTTTATTATCAAATACACATCGATGAAAAGTATCGATATTAAGATCTTTAATCGTTGGGGAAAGCAAATCTTCTCGGTCAGTCGCAGTAATCTGGAGGGTTACGATGCGGTTGGCGACGATCTTGGATGGGATGGGAAAATCAATGGTCGCTATGCGAGTCCCGGTGTTTATTATTATGTGGTTGAAGGGCGGGGGCGTGATGATCGCAAGCGGAAGAAGCAGGGATTTTTTCATCTTTTTAGAAAAATGTGACGAGCCAGCAGAATAAAAAAGTCAATCGGTAATGTCTGAAAATAACCAAAGGAACATCAGCTTTAATACATTGCTGTATGTTGACCTGAAAAATCAGTCTCTGTCAGAAAATGGGATAGGTGGTAAGTTTGAAGATCAAATAAAGACTTTTGTTGGCTGTGCGTTAGCGCTCGCAAGGTCATTGTCTTTTTTTACTGGCTACCAGCTGACTGTTTTAACAAATAATGAGCCGTATTTGCGTCAGTTTTCAAATGAACTCAATTATAAAGAGCTTGAGTTTCAGATGCAGGTGAAGCCCGGTATTCCTTTTTATTCGGCTCATTTTAAGTTAGATGTCTTTCGGTATTTTGCATCGAACGAAGAGTCGGATCTGTATATGGTTCTCGTTGATTCAGATGTAGTTTGTATAAATCCGGCCCCGATAAATTTTTACAGATGTGTTGATGATCGAATGCCGCTTTACTTTGATATTACTTCGCATCACATTCCGGCTTATGGTCGGGAACGAATGATACGCGACAAGGAGCTTGTGCTTGTGAATTCGCGATCAAATGGGATGTGGGTGGGTGGCGAGTTGGTAGGTGGGGTGAATTCCTTTTACCGTGAGTTGGTTCAGGAAGTTGATCGCTATCAGACTCGCTATTTTGAGATGTCTTCAAAGTTGTTTCATCAGGGAGATGAATTTCTACTTTCGGTAGCAATTGAGTTAATGCTGAAAAAAGGTGTTGCAATATGTGAGGCAGGTCGGTTCGGGATAATTGGAAGATACTGGACATTTCCGACGAAGCATATCCAAAAAAAATGGAAAAGTTATTCTGGCCATTTTTTAGTTCACCTGCCTTCTGATAAGCGATTTCTGAAATCGACACGGCGAGTAGGCGATGACTTTTCATTGCTTTTGTCGCGTTATATATTCAGGGCTCGCATTGAGGGGCGGCTGAGATATTGGATACTTAAACTAATGCGGAGGATCTAAAAGATGCAGGGTTCGGAATTAAATCCCGAACCCTGCAAAGGAATTATTCGCAAACTCAACCAAATTCTATTCGCAATCAATGTCAAAAACTGTTCCTGTAGCGGGAGTAGTGGTGTACCACGTGGGGTCAAATCCTTCGCTAATACTTTTGAAACTAGTGTAGGCGGTTTTTATGTTTGTTCTTTCATAGGGCCATTTCCAGTCGAGAGGAATGATGATTCCGTTTGGGTATTCGTCCCCGGACTGTCCAATCCAGGTGTTGCCACTTCCGGGCGTCATCGCTTCTGCCAGTTCATAGATATTTAGATCGTATTCATTCAACATCCCCGGGTGGACGGTGATGAAGGGGTAGTATGGTTTTGTCGGATCGAATACAAAATTGTCGTCGATTGCAATTGTAATCTCAACTGTGTCGATTGGTGTGCAAGTGGTGTCGGCCAATGCCGTATTCGCTGCAAATTGATGGGGTGCTATTCCTTCTTCAGGAAGAGCCGCTTTTGTCGATTCAAAAATAGTTATTATGTAATAATCGCCACTATCAATAATGTTTGCAGCTCCTGTGATTCCTCCGCTCATGCCATCAACTATTCCGACTTTTGGAACCATGATTTTGAAAGCGTGATCGTAGGCGGCACCTCTGGCAACAGCATACAGCGTAATGTCTAATTGGTCGTACATCTTGCTAACACTCGATCGAATAACCAGGTCATTGAAGTCACCATCGTTTCCGCGTCCATCGTTCCAATCGATGTTAAGATCTTCCCATGCATATGTAAAGTCAAGGGTTTCCTCACAATAGTCGTTGCAGAATTCGAAGTAGGTGCTCCAGTTTTTACCGGGAAATTGGAGTGCAATGTCAAGAGAAACGCCTTTGTCGCTTTCATCGCAAAGTCCTCCCCATGCTGTCTCTCCATTTGATAGAGCAGCGTGAGCAGCTATGTAGAAGCAATCGGCACCATCAGTCATGCTGCTCAGGTAGTCCGCAGGGATAGTTGCGGTATAGTGAGTTTCCATTTCTGATTGGGACCAAGAGTTCTTGAAGGTGAATTTGCCGGGGATTGCTCCTCCTTTGCTAATTTTTTTCAGGGCAGACAAATCGTCTAAACTGGTGAATACGTCAACATGGGTTTCCGTGAGGTAGATTCCTGGTTCGGTGATTTCAAATTCAACTTGCAAATCTTCCCCCAGATAGCCAACATTGACAGTCCCTACGTACATGTATTGGCCGGCAACTAAGCAGACCGACATGCAGCTGTTTGTGATATGAGCACTTTTGAGTGTACTGGTGCTGGATTCAATACTTTCATCGGTTGGTTGCTGACAGCCAATGAACCCTACCATGCTTAATGCGATCGTAAACGCAAAAAAATGTGTTCTGAACTTTTTTGTAAATAGATGTTTCATAATGACAGTTTGTTTATGTGAATTTTTACCTCATCGATGATCGTATTGGCGGGTGATGGTGTCGTCGAGTGCTGGTTTTTTTTTACTGGAGGCTTTAGCAGATTAAAATTACCACATTTTAGTGGCGAAGTAAATGGGTGATTTCCCCTAATTTGATCATTTAACGGTGGCTGTCTGTTTGTTGGTTTGGTGCATGGATTGTATTGGAAACAAAATAGCCCGGAGTTATCCGAGCTATCTTACCTAAATATAAATTGAAAAAATGATGATTAATCCTCGACCAGTTCAGCCTCGTAGGTTTTAAGGAGTTCGTCCTGAACTTCTTGCGGTACCTTTTCGTAGCCGTCGAATTCTATTTTAAACCGACCGCGACCTTGTGTTAACGAGCTGAGGGCAGTAATATATTTGAACATTTCTTTGAGTGGAACTTTTGCTTCAATTTTTTCAAATCCTTTTTCGCTGCCCATTCCCATGATTAGCGCCCGACGTCCTTGGAGGTCACTCATGACGTCTCCCATGCGTTCGCTTGGCACCATAACTTCGAGGTTGTAAATCGGTTCCAGGATTTTAGGTCCGGCTTCTTTAAAAGCTTTCGAAAAAGCATTGCGTCCAGCCAGCTTGAATGAGATTTCGTTACTGTCCACCGGGTGCATCTTTCCGTCATATACATAAACGCGAATGTCTCGTGCGTAGGAGCCGGTTAATGGGCCTTCTTCCATCTTTTCCATAATCCCTTTCAGAATTGCCGGCAGGAATCGTGAGTCGATTGATCCGCCAACGATGCAGTTGTGAAATACAAGCTTACCTCCCCATGGGAGCTGATGTTCCTGGGTGTCGCGGAGAGAGAGCTTTTGTTCTTTCCCGTTCATGTTGATCATCGTTCTGGCTTCCCGTCCTTCTTCGTAGGGTTCAATAACCATGTGAACCTCTCCGAATTGGCCTGCGCCACCCGACTGCTTTTTGTGACGGTAGTCGGCCTGAGCCGTTTTTGTAATGGTTTCGCGGTAGGGTATTCTGGGCGCTTTAAAGTCGATCTCAATTTTGAATATGTTTTTGTAGTACCAGTTCAATGCGTTTAGGTGATATTCGCCCTGGCAGTGTACCAGCATTTGTTTTAGCTCTTTGGAGTATTCTACAATGAAGGTGGGATCTTCATCGTGCAATTTTTGGAACATTTCACCTACTTTCTCTTCGTCGGCTTCGTTTATGGCATAAACCGCGATCGTGTGCCTTGGTGAAGGATATTCAATCGATTTAAATTGATAGGCTGCTTCTTTTTCGCTAAGTGTATGGTTGACTTTTGTTTCGCGAAGCTTGACGGTTGAGCCAATGTCGCCTGCAATCATTTGAGGTACCTTATTGCGGGTTTTTCCAGCGTTAACAAATATCTGAGAAATACGTTCTTTGTTGCCGGATTTCGAATTTATGAGGTCTTGTCCTTCCTTTATGGATCCGCTCATAACTTTGAAGAAGGTAATCTCACCAACGTGTTGTTCAATAGTTGTCTTGAAAACGAAGACCGAGGTGGGTGAAGTAGGGTCGACTTTGGGATGTTTGCCATTAATTTCAGGCAATTCCACTGCTTCGGCCGGCGAGGGTGTGATGTTTGTAATAAACTCCATCAGTCGGCTGACACCGATGTCGTGTTTGGCGGCTGAACAGAAAACAGGGAAAAGTGTCCGGGCAATCATTCCCAGTTTTATACCTTGCCTCATCTCGTCTTCGCTCAACGTGCCTTTGTCGAAATAGAGTTCCATCAATGCTTCGTCGTTTTCGGCAGCCATTTCAACTAATTCGTTGTGCAGCGCGTCTGCTGTTTCCTTTTCACTATCCGGAATGTCTGAAATCTCAACTTTACCACTATCGAGTGCATATTTGTATTGTTTCATTTTTAATACATCGATAATGGTGTTGAATCCGGGGCCGGCGTTGACCGGGTATTGGATTGGAGTGACTTTATTTCCGTAAAGAGTTTTGGCTTGTTCCAGTGTTTGCTCGTAGCTGGCATTTTCGTGATCGAGATGGTTGAAAAGGAAGATGACAGGTTTGTGTGCCTTTTCGGTGAGGCGAAATGCAGATTCTGTTCCCGACTCAATGCCGTGTGGTGTGTTGATTGTTATAAGTGCACTTCCGACAACGTGCAAGGCAGAGATGACTGCTCCCCGGAAATCATCCATTCCGGGAGTGTCGATGATGTTTATTTTCTTGTTGTTGTACTCAGCATAAAGAACCGATGAAAAGACAGAGTTGCCATAATCCTGCTCGATGGGTTGGTAGTCCGATACGGTGTTTTTTGTCGTAACATCACCACGGCGGTTGATTACTCCACCCTCAAGCAGCATGGCCTCTGCGAGGGTGGTTTTCCCACTACCGGCATTGCCAATTAGAGCAATGTTCCGGATTTCATTGGTCTTATATACATTCATGATTTTGTGATTTTATTGGTTCAAAAAAATCTCCTTAAAGTGGTTTATTTTTAAGGATGCTTTCAAAATTAGTAATAATTTATTAACAGACAATGTATTGAAACTTGCCGGAATATGTTATTGAAATGCTTTTTAAAACGGGCGTTTCGTTGGAAAGAATAATTTATTTAAGTAATGTGAGAGCACCTAAAAAGCCGGTGAAGGCCGAGGTGTTTGTTTTCGATTGCAGCCGTATTTTAGTTTCATTTGGTTGCTGTTATTTACGATGCGGTGACAACCTGACTTCGTAGACGGTATTAATGACGATCAGTGTAGTGGTGTTCCTATTTTCAGGTGGTTTTGAACTTGAGGTATTGGTCTTCGGTTGTGACGAACATGGGGTTTTATATTTAAGAATCAGATATCGTGTATTGGCTATTAACGAGGTGTTGTGAATAAGTTATTGCAGTGGTGCTTCGGGCGACTTTGTTTTCATCCTATATTTAATGCCTTAACTGTCTGTGTATGCCCCGTTTTCCTCATTTTAAACAACCTGATGCAATGGACTGTGGGCCAACTTGCCTGCGAATGATTGCTAAGTTTTACGGGAAAAGCATACCCTTGGATTTTCTTCGTGATCAATCTCATATCTCGCGTGAAGGTGTTTCGCTACTGGGAATTAGTGATGCCGCAGAGGCGATTGGCATGCGCAGTATGGGGACAAAAGTTAGCTTTGAGCAGTTAGTAAACGATGTGCCCAAGCCGTGCGTGGTGCATTGGGATCAGAATCATTTTGTGGTTTTGTACGAAGCCGGGAAAGGGAAGATGCGTGTTGCCGATCCGGCTTTTGGATTGGTGAACTACACTTATGAGGATTTTAAACGTCACTGGTTGGCTACAGCAAAAGAAGGGGTAGGGAAAGGGATTTGTTTGTTGCTTCAACCTACGCCGGAGTTTTACGAGCGTGATGATGAGAAAAGCGATCATGTGGGTTTTTCATTTCTATTTCGTTATTTGAAGCCACATCGTCGGCTGATGCTTCAGCTGTTGATCGGATTTTTTGCGGCGAGCCTCATTCAGTTGATTTTTCCGTTTCTGACACAGAGTTTGGTTGATGTGGGGATCAATAACCAGGATCTGAGCTTTATCTATTTGGTTCTGATAGCTCAGATGGTTTTGTTTGTCGGGCAAACTTCCATTGAGTTTATTCGATCGTGGATCTTGCTGCATGTTTCAACCCGAATAAATATTTCCATTATTTCCGATTTTTTAATCAAGTTAATGAAACTGCCAATCGGGTTTTTCGACACGAAAATGATTGGCGACTTGATGCAACGGATTCAGGATCACAGACGTATTGAGCGGTTTTTGACGAATCAAACCTTGAGTGTATTGTTTTCGGTCATCAGTTTGTTAGTGTTTGCTGTGGTTTTAGCCATCTATAGTTGGATTATCTTGTTAATCTTCCTCGTAGGCTCGGTGCTTTATTTGTTGTGGGTCTGGGCGTTTATGCGTCGTCGTCGCGAACTCGACTATAAAAAGTTCTCTCAACTTTCCGATAATCAGAGCATGCTCATTCAGTTGATAAATGGCATGCAGGAAATCAAACTAAATAATTACGAAAAGCAAAAACGCTGGGAGTGGGAGCGAATTCAGGCCCGTCTGTTTCGAGTGAATATTCAGTACTTGTCAGTCGATCAATACCAACAGGCGGGCTCTGTGTTCGTGAACCAAACCAAAAATATATTAATCACCGTTGTGGCGGCCGTAGCTGTTTTGAATGGTGAAATGACTTTGGGGATGATGCTGGCTGTTCAGTTTATTATCGGACAAATGAATAGTCCGCTGAATGAGTTGATAAGTTTCATGCACCTGGCTCAGGAGGCTAAAATAAGTCTGGAGCGGTTGGGCGAAATTCATAATCTAAAAGAAGAGGAAGAGAAAGGCAAACCGTTGTTGAATGCCATGCCAATTGACAAGTCACTCCATCTGGAGGATGTTGTTTTTCAATACGAAGGTCCGCATTCGGAAAAGGTTTTGAAGAACATTAATCTGAAAATTCCGGAACGTAAGATTACGGCGATTGTAGGAACTAGCGGCAGTGGAAAAACGACTCTTGTGAAGCTACTGTTGGGTTTTTATCCACCGGTTGCCGGGAAAGTTCGCGTCGGTGAGACTGATTTGCGTAACTTTTCGCAGCAATGGTGGCGAACAAAAGTAGGAGCGGTTATGCAGGATGGGTTTATTTTCTCGGATACCATCACCTCGAATATTGCGGTTGGTGTTGAGCGGCTGGAAAAAGATCGCTTGCTTTTCGCGGCGAAGGCAGCTAATTTAATGGATTTAATAGAAGGTCTTCCTTTGGGCTTCAATACAAAAATAGGGCAGGATGGGCATGGATTAAGTCAGGGACAGAAGCAACGAATTTTAATTGCCCGGGTAATTTATAAAAACCCGGAATACTTGTTCTTTGATGAAGCAACCAATGCACTGGATGCGAATAACGAAAAAGTGATCATGGAAAACCTGAATCGTGTATACGAAGGCAAAACGGTGATTGTGGTGGCTCACCGTTTGAGCACGGTGAAGAATGCGGATCAGATTGTGGTACTGGAGAAGGGGGTAATCGTTGAGTTGGGAAATCACGAAGAGCTTACGGCTAAGCGGGGTGCTTATTATAATTTGGTGAAGAATCAGCTGGAATTAGGGAATTGATATGCCACAAAACGATAATATAGTAAATCGAAGCGACGAAGTTCAGGAGATCATCGGAAAATCACCTTTATGGTTGTTGCGGAGTGGGCAGACTGCTTTGTTGCTGTTTGTGTTGTTGTTGCTGGTTGGCAGTTGGCTCTTCCACTATCCCGATATCATTGATGCGCGAATTGCAGTTTACACCGAGAATCCTCCGGCACATATTGTCGCCCGCACTACGGCAAGAATCGACCGCTTGCTGGTTGATGATAACGATACCGTGAGGCGAGGTGATGTGATAGCGATTTTGGAGAATGCTGCCAGTTTCGACGATGTCTTAGTGGTGAAGAAGACGCTCGCTGATATCGATCGGTTTTTCATCTCATTCGACACCATTCATTATGTGGTATTATCGCCCGATTATCAACTTGGTGACATTCAGTCCGACTACTCTTCTTTCCTCCGGTTGTATAACAACTATATTGGATTCATGCGATTGGGATACTATCCTCAAAAAGTGAAATCGTTGGAGGAGCAGGTACGTATGCAGCGTATCTACTACGACCGTTTATGGAGTCAGAGGCAGATTCTGGAAAATGAGTACCATATCGCGTTGGAGCAATTTCGTCGTGATTCGGTCTTGTATCGAAAGGATGTGTTGTCGCTCGTTGATTTTAAAGCTTCTGAGTCGACGATGTTGCAAAAGAAATATAGTTTCAGTGGCGTTCGGACTGATTTAGCTGAAACACAGAAAGACATCATTGAGCTGGAGCAAGACGTCGTTGAGGCAGAAAAGGAATTCGCTGATCAGAAGCAAAAACTGCAGGGTGAGATTATCGAATCGTACAATAATTTTAAAAGTCGGATGGGCTACTGGTATAAGGCGTTCGTCCTGGAGACACCTATCGAGGGGCGGGTAACCTTCACTAATTATTGGAGTATGAACCAGCAGGTTAAAACCGATGAAGTAGTGTTTACGGTTGTTCCGTTTAGTGAAAGTAAGATCGTCGGACGGGTAAGCTTGCCGCTGAAAGGAGCCGGGAAAGTAAAATCGGGGCAGCGAGTGAATATTCGCTTCGATAATTTTCCCTATATGGAATTTGGCATGGTAACAGGCCGTGTAAAGTCGATCTCTCTGGTTCCGTCAAACGATACTTATATTGCCGAAATTGAATTGCCACAAAACCTGGAAACGAACTATCAAATACCACTTGTCTTTAGTCAGGAAATGAAAGGAGATGCGGAAATTGTCACCGAAGATCTTCGGTTGATTCAGCGATTCATGAATCCGATTAAATCGCTCTTGAGATCCAAAATCATGGATTAGCCTGATTCCCAATCAGAAATTTTTGAGAAATATCAAAAAACAATAGGAAAAGCTATTGTTCTTTGTTGAAAATTAGTACTTTTGCCAACCGTTTTTGGAGGGTTCTATCCAAAAATGAATGGTTCTGTATTCGTATTTGCCGTAAAATCAATACCTTTGCAGGCCGTTTTTTAAGAAACTTAATTATATAAATTATAGTTGTATGCCAACGATTCAGCAGTTAGTTAGAAAGGGGAGACAATCTAAAGTAGAGAAAAGTAAGTCTCCTGCATTAGATTCTTGCCCGCAGAGAAGGGGCGTATGTGTGCGTGTGTACACTACAACTCCTAAAAAACCAAACTCGGCTATGCGTAAAGTAGCTCGTGTTCGGTTAACAAACGGAAAAGAAGTGAACGCTTACATTCCGGGAGAAGGTCACAACCTTCAGGAACACTCTATTGTATTAGTACGTGGTGGTCGTGTTAAAGACTTACCTGGGGTACGTTATCACCTAATTCGCGGTGCTTTGGATACGGCCGGTGTTGCTAATCGCACACAACGTCGTTCTAAGTACGGTGCCAAAAAGCCTAAGGCAGCGAAATAGTAGAGTTTTTAGTGGTTTGGTTGAGTAAATGATCCGGCAGAGGCCAGGAGAACTGAAGCTCAATTTTAGTCACAACCAATTGAAATAACACTAAAAGGAAAAATTGCAATGAGAAAAGCAAAACCAAAGAAGAGGATCATTTTGCCTGATCCAAAATTTAACGACGTTCTTGTAACAAGATTTGTAAATGACCTGATGGTTGATGGAAAGAAATCTATCGCCTATGGTATTTTCTACGATGCACTGGAGATTATGGGTGGTCGTTTGAAAAGTGATGAAGTTTCTCCACTTGATGTGTGGAAAAAAGCATTGGAGAATGTAACTCCTGCTGTCGAAGTAAAAAGCCGCCGTGTTGGTGGTGCTACTTTCCAGGTTCCAATGGAAATCCGTCCGGAACGTAAAGTTTCTATCTCAATCAAAAACTTGATTTTATTTGCACGGAAACGCTCAGGCAAATCAATGGCTGACAAATTAGCTGCTGAAATTCAAGCCGCATACAACGAAGAAGGTGGTGCTTACAAGAAAAAAGAAGAAACCCACCGTATGGCCGAGGCAAACCGTGCATTTGCACACTTCCGCTTTTAATTAAGGGCGGATAATTAATATATATCAAGATTAGAATAGGTAAACATGGCTAGAGATCTAAAATATGTAAGGAATATCGGTATCATGGCGCACATCGATGCTGGTAAAACAACAACGACTGAGCGGGTTCTGTATTATACAGGTCTGACTCACCGTATTGGTGAAGTACATGATGGTGCCGCTACCATGGACTGGATGGAGCAAGAGCAAGAGCGTGGTATTACCATTACCTCTGCTGCTACCACTACTTTCTGGAAGTACCAAGATATTCAGCACCAAATTAACATCATCGATACCCCTGGACACGTTGACTTCACGGTAGAAGTAGAACGTTCATTGCGTATTCTCGATGGTGCTGTGGCACTTTTCTGTGCTGTAGGTGGTGTTGAAGCACAATCTGAAACAGTATGGCGTCAAGCCGAAAAATATGGCGTACCACGGATCGGTTTTGTAAACAAAATGGACCGTTCAGGTGCTGATTTTTTTGATGTTGTTTCTCAGGTAAAAGAAAAATTGGGAGCAAACCCTGTTCCTGTTCAAATTCCAATTGGCGCTGAAGATAAATTCCAGGGTATGATCGACTTGATCGAGAATTGCGCTGTTATTTATACTGACCAAGGTGATAACGGATCTACTTTTGAGATTACCGCTATTCCCGCCGACATTGCAGAACAAGCTGCAGAGTACCGCGCTAATTTGATTGAAGAGGTTGCTGTGTTGGATGAAGCTTTGATGGAGCGTTTCTTCGAAGATCCGGATTCAATCACCGGAGAAGATTTGATTCCTGTTATCCGTAAGGCAACCATCGAAGGGTTGATCGTACCAATGATGTGTGGTTCGGCATTCAAAAACAAAGGTGTTCAACGCTTGTTGGATGCTGTTTGTGAATTCCTGCCTAGTCCATTGGATAATGGCCAAATCAAAGGTACTGACATTGAAACTGGTGAGGAAGTTATTCGTCGTCCGGATGTTAACGAACCATTAGCTGGTTTGGCATTCAAAATTGCGACTGACCCTTATGTTGGACGTTTGTGCTTTATTCGCATCTATTCAGGTGTGTTGAACGCAGGTGACTCTGTTCACAACTCTCGTACAGGTAAGAAGGAACGTATCTCTCGTTTGTTCCAAATGCACTCAAATAAGCAAAACCCAAAAGATGTAATCGAAGCTGGTGATATTTGTGCTGCAGTAGGGTTTAAAGATATCCGTACAGGCGATACATTGTCTGATTTGAATAATCCGGTGGCGTTGGAGTCTATGGATTTCCCAGAACCAGTTATCGGTATCGCAATTGAGCCAAAGACTCAAAAAGATATGGACAAGTTGGGTATTGGTTTGGCAAAACTGGCCGAAGAGGATCCAACTTTCAAAGTAAATACAGACGAAGATTCAGGTCAAACTGTAATTCGTGGTATGGGTGAGCTTCACCTGGAAATTATCATCGACCGTTTGAAACGCGAATTCAAAGTTGAATGTAACCAAGGAAAACCTCAGGTGGCCTACAAGGAAGCAATCAGCCAGGAAGTCGAATTACGCGAAGTGTTCAAGAAACAATCAGGTGGTCGTGGTAAGTTCGCTGATATCATCGTTAAAGTTAGTCCGGCCGATGAAGGTAAAGAAGGATTAACATTTATCGACAGCGTAAAAGGTGGACGTATCCCAAGAGAATTTATTCCATCAGTACAAAAAGGCTTCGAAAATGCCATGATAAACGGTCCTTTGGCCGGATTTACATTGGATAGTTTGAAAGTTGAATTGCTGGATGGTTCGTTCCATGCGGTTGACTCGGATCAATTGTCGTTCGAAATTTGTGCTCGTCAGGCATTCAAGAGCGCTGCTTCAAAAGCAGGCCCAAAATTGCTTGAGCCAATCATGAAAGCAGAGATTGTTACCCCTGAAGAATACATGGGTGATATTATCGGTGACTTGAACCGTCGTCGTGGTAATGTTGAAGGTATGAATGAAAAAGCAGGTGCACGTGTAATCAAAGCCAATGTGCCTCTTTCAGAGATCTTCGGTTATGTTACCACACTGAGAACTTTATCTTCAGGTCGTGCAACTTCATCAATGGAGTTCTCTCATTACGAAGAGGTACCACGCGCTATGGCGATTAAAGTACTTGAAGAATTAAAAGGAAAAGTTGAATTATTATAAAATAATTTATTTATCTCACTATGAGTCAAAAGATCAGAATCAAGCTGAAATCGTATGATCACAACTTGGTAGACAAGTCGGCTGAAAAGATCGTAAAGACGGTAAAAACTACAGGTGCAGTTGTAAGCGGACCAATTCCGCTTCCAACTCACAAACGTGTTTTCACAGTTTTGCGCTCAACTTTCGTGAATAAGAAATCACGCGAGCAATTTCAGTTGTCGTCTTACAAACGTTTGATCGACATTTACAGCTCTACAGCTAAAACAATTGACGCCTTGATGAAATTGGAATTACCAAGCGGCGTTGAAGTAGAAATTAAAGTTTGATAACCTGTAAAAAGAAAAAAAATGACAGGATTAATCGGTAAAAAAATCGGAATGACTTCCGTATTCAGTGTTGAGGGAAAAAATATTCCATGCACTGTGATCGAAGCCGGCCCTTGTGTTATTACACAAGTGAAAACGGCAGAAACCGATGGTTACGAAGCCATTCAGTTGGGCTTTGGTGTTAAGAAAGAAAAAAACACCAGCAAGGCTGAATTTGGTCACTTCCAGAAAGCTGGATCTGAACCTAAGCGTGACGTAGTCGAGTTTCGTGATTTTGATGGCGAGTACAAGCTCGGCGATACCATTACTGTTGATGTAATCAATGCAGAAAGCTGGGTTGACATCACAGGTGTTACAAAAGGTAAAGGTTTCCAAGGTGTTGTTAAACGTTACAACTTCCGTGGTGTTGGTGATGCCACTCACGGTCAGCATAACCGTTTAAGAGCTCCAGGTTCATTGGGTGCATCTTCTTACCCATCGCGTGTATTTAAAGGTATGCGTATGGCTGGGCGTACCGGTGGCGCGAACAAAACCGTTCAAAACCTGAAAGTATTGAAAGTAATCCCAGAATCTAATCTTTTAATTGTAAAAGGTTCAGTTCCGGGAGTAAAAGGTTCAACCGTAATTATTTATCAGTAATGGAAGTACAAGTATTAAATACCGCCGGAAAAGAAACCGGAAGAGCGGTTGTTTTGAACGACCAGATCTTCGGTGTTGAGCCCAACGACCATGCTATTTATCTGGATGTAAAACAGTATTTGGCAGCACAACGTCAAGGGACTCACGCAGCAAAAGAACGTGCCGATATCGCCGGAAGTACCAAGAAAATCAAAAAGCAAAAAGGTACAGGTGGAGCACGTGCAGGTAGCATCAAGTCACCTTTGTTCCGTGGTGGTGGTCGCGTATTCGGACCTCGTCCTCGTAACTACGACTTCAAATTGAATAAGAAAGTGAAAGCTTTAGCGCGTAAATCAGCATTGACTTACAAAGCTCAAGGCAGCAACATTTTGGTACTGGAAGATTTTGTTTTAGAAACTCCGAAAACAAAAGAAATTGTAGCTATCAGCAACAATCTGAAAATTAACGATAAAAAGTTCATTTTCGTTTTATCGGAAGAAAATAAAAACATATATTTGTCCTCCAGAAATTTAGAGGGTGTTAATGTTATAACTGCCTCTGAATTAACCACTTATCAAATAATGAACGCTGGCAAAATAATTTTGCTCGAAAGTTCACTAGGTAAGATTGAAGAACAATTTAAGATTTAGGGGGATAAAAATGAATGTTTTAGTAAAACCCATCGTGACGGAAAAAATGACGGCTCAAAGCGAAAGCTTGAACCGTTATGGTTTTATCGTCAAGAAAGATGCTAATAAGCAACAAATTAAAAAAGCAGTTGAAACACTCTATAACGTTAATGTAGCAGCGATCAATACCATGGTTTATGGCGGTAAAAACAAAAGCCGTTATACAAAAGGTGGTATGATCAACGGAAAAACAGCCGCTTTCAAAAAAGCAGTTGTTACATTGGTCGAAGGAGATTCAATTGATTTTTACAGTAATATATAATAAATAGAAATGGCAGTAAGAAAATTAAAACCAGTTACTCCGGGTCAACGGCACAAAATTATTGGTGCCTTTGATACGATTACTGCATCAACGCCTGAAAAATCATTGTTGAAGCCCATGCAAAAGTCCGGTGGTCGTAACAACCAGGGACGCATGACAATGAGGTATATAGGTGGTGGGCACAAAAAGAGATACCGCGTGATCGATTTCAAACGCGAAAAAGATGGTATCCCTGCTCGTGTTGAGTCAATCCAGTACGACCCGAACCGTACAGCCCGTATTGCACTGTTGGTCTATGCCGATGGTGAAAAACGGTACATGCTTGCTCCTAATGGCTTGGTAGCAGGTCAGACTGTAGTAAGCGGTTCAGGTATCGCACCTGAGGTTGGAAACTCACTTCCACTGGCCGAAATTCCTCTGGGTACTTTGGTACACAACATTGAATTACACCCTGGACAAGGGGGCGTGATGGCACGTAGTGCAGGTACTTATGCACAATTGACCTCAAGAGAAGGAAAGTACGCTATCGTAAAACTACCTTCCGGCGAAGCCAGAATGGTACTTGTTTCTTGTAAAGCTACCGTAGGTACTGTTGGAAACACAGAACACAACCTGGAAAGATCCGGTAAAGCCGGTCGTTCACGTTGGTTAGGTCGCAGACCTCGCGTTCGTGGTGTGGTTATGAACCCTGTTGATCACCCAATGGGTGGTGGTGAAGGCCGTTCATCAGGTGGACACCCACGCTCTCGCAAAGGCTTGTTAGCAAAAGGTTATAAAACCCGCGCTAAGAAAAAAGCTTCCAATAAGTATATTGTAGAAAGACGCAAGAAATAATAAAAGGAGAAGAATATGAGTCGTTCATTAAAAAAAGGTCCTTTCATTGCCTACAAACTCGAGAAAAAAGTTTTAGCAATGAACGAAACAAGTAAGAAGTCTGTGATTAAGACTTGGGCCAGAGCATCAGTAATCTCTCCCGACTTTGTAGGGCACACCATTGCAGTACACAACGGTAATAAGTTTATTCCCGTTTATGTAACTGAGAATATGGTTGGTCATAAGCTTGGCGAATTTGCACCTACAAGAACATTCAGGGGACATTCCGGAAACAAAAGGTAGATCCTGAGTTTCTCATTAACTATTAAAAGAATTTACGATGGGTGCTAGAAAAAGAAATAAAGCAAACGAACTTAAAGAGGCTAAAAAGTCGCAATACTTCGCAGTATTGAAAGATTGCCCTACTTCACCCCGCAAAATGCGCTTAGTTGCCGACATGGTGCGTGGAATGGAAGTAAACCGGGCTCTGGATGTGCTGAAGTTTTCGTCAAAAGAAGCTTCCAGAAAAGTTGAAAAACTGTTGATGTCTGCCATTGCAAACTGGCAGGCTAAAAACGAAGGAACTCGTTTGGAGGAAAGTCAATTATTCGTGAAAACTATTGCTGTTGATTCAGGACGCCAACTAAAGCGTCTTCGCCCGGCTCCACAAGGTCGTGCACACCGAATCCGCAAGCGTTCAAATCACGTAACACTTTGCCTCGATAGTAAAAACATTGAAAACGAAAACGCATAATTAGTAATACATGGGACAAAAAGTTAATCCAATCGCAAATCGCTTGGGAATTATCCGTGGATGGGATTCCAATTGGTTCGGTGGAAACGATTATGGTGACAAGCT
>NZ_JBFHIT010000070.1:0-21095 GCF_041596335.1 Mangrovibacterium sp.
CGAGGATTCGAAGCCATGCTTACCTATTACGGAAAAGTTGCCCTATGTCTTAATGAACCGCCCAGTACGAGACCCGTACGCTGGGTGGTGTGAGAGCCTCTCCCTGCTAGTGTTTGCTAGTGGGGCGGGCTACTCGATTAGCGGTAGTTTTTTAGTATATCCCTTTTATTATGTTCGCCAATTTTCGTTGCCCCTTATTGTTAATATGAATGCCGTCTCTGTAATCTGACTCGTCAAAATCGTAATCAGTTTCTTTGATTAGTTTTATGTTATTTTTCTCAGCCCAACTAATTATTTCTTGACCTTGTTCATTGTATTCTTTATTTAAACACTCTTGTTTGTCTGCGTGCAAATAAACAATTAAACGAATTGAAAGACTGTCAGACATTGACTTTAACTCATCAAAACCAGGATTAAATATTTTACCATTTTTTTGTATACCTATTCCATTTAAAACCTGTTGGTCAGGGTCTAAGTCTTCTTTGTGTATGAGGTATTTAAAAACTCTTGGTTTCAAATATCTGTCAAACAACTCTACCAATGCTAAATGATATTGTTTGTCTGGATATGATTGATGAACTCCGACTGTAGGTTTAAAATCCATATTGTCATGTGCATCATGACTACTTACAACTAAGAACATTTCTTTTGCATTAAAGAATCCTTTTTCTTTCAGGTATGCAGCACAATTATCTGGTCCCCAGCTTCCCGCAGAAATATTCAACATTTGATAATCAGATTGTTCATTTGTAAATAATGAAGTCGCAATACTATCTTGGTCTGATTGCACACCCCCAAATAGAACAGAATCACCTAATCCTAAAATTTTCTTTTTTGATGAATCAGGTTCTTTGCTTCTCTGTGAATATGCGTTATAATAATAGTGATTCCCGAATCTCTTTCCATCTTGATTTGGAGCAGCGATATATTCATATTTTTTGCTCTCAATATAAAGGGGTGCATCACAAAAACCTTGAAAATGTCTTAAATAAAACTCTCCAAGAACCGCAGCTGTCAATACAGCAAAAGATAAAATCTTTATTGATTTTTTTAATGTCTTTTTTTTCATATTCTTTAATGATTTTGTCGTCTGTCTTTTCCTAAAATTGGTTGACAGTTTTTAAAATTACCGCTAACTTTGTTGTCTGTCCACCAAAGTTATCTTATAAATAGTTATTTCATGTTTTATGAGGAGCTTTTTTTATCTTATAAATCGAGATCATCAAAAGGG
Organism: Mangrovibacterium sp.; assembly: GCF_041596335.1. Lineage (GTDB taxonomy): Bacteria > Bacteroidota > Bacteroidia > Bacteroidales > Prolixibacteraceae > Mangrovibacterium. The sequence goes on from NZ_JBFHIT010000070.1 coordinate 1,232, forward strand.
TTTTTAATGTTTCGTAGGCTTTTATTACTTACATGGGTATAGATTTCGGTCGTGGTTGACGACTTATGCCCCAGCAGTTCCTGAATGTACCTTAAATCGGTTCCATTTTCCAATAAGTGGGTGGCAATGCTGTGCCTCAGGCAATGCAGCGTGTATGGCTTTTCAATCCGGGCTTTTGTAAGTGTTTTCTCGAAAACCTTTTGTAAGCTCGAGGCTGTTAGTGCTTTGCCTGGGTATTGGCCTTCAATTAGGTATTTCTTTGGGCGATGTTCACGATAATAGGTTATAATTTTCTCCAATGTTCGGTCACTTAACGGAATCATGCGATCTTTATTCCCTTTTGCTTTGATCACCGAAAGCATTCTTCGGCTCGAGTCGAGGTGCTCCAGTTTTAAGTTCACCAACTCGCTTCGTCTAAGCCCGCACGAATAAATCATCATCATAGCCATTTTGTGTTTCGGATTGGTAATAGCCTGTAAAAATCGTTCCAGATCGGGCTTGCTAAACACCTTGGGTAGGGGCTTGGATTTCAACGGCCGCTCAATCTCTTCAATATTAAGTTGCCGCTTGAGATTCTTTTCATAAAACAATTTTAACGCGCTTACAGTCTGGTTCTGGAACGTTGCGCTTAGTCCGTGTTTCATAATGAATTCGGTATTGAAACGGGTTATATCCTCGTTCACGATGGTTTCCGGGCTTTTGCTGGCATAGTACCCAAAGAAAATTTCCAACTGGTGAATGTAAGTTTTTACTGTATTCTCGGCATAGCGCTTCTGTTCCAGCCAGGTTTTAAATGTTTGAATGCGTGCGATTGTATCCGCGTTTAAGTTTGCCTTGAGCCTTTTAAGGTTATACGTTGGCCGGGGAGGAGCAGCCGGAATGGGCTTAGTGGGAGCGGGCTTTTTTAGTTCCTTGTAATCAACCCACGCCTTTCCCCTGAAAGTCTCGAAAAAGGTATGCAAATCGAACTGCTCCCGTGGAATGTACCAACAGTGCATCCTTTGGCTCCATCGAGCACCGTTGAACTGCTTAACAAGCAACAACAATTCGTCGTCGTATTCAAACTTTATCAGCACAATTGCCTGTTTTGTATGTTCGGCAGGGCTTAGTTTAATGAGTTTTTGTTCCGGCATGGTCGTTCATTCGTTGGTTTCCGACCTACAATTTACAAAAAGATATTTATTTCCCGATTTAGTTTCGTGCCATGCATTCCGAAAAAATTACCCAACCAGTCAACTTATTTTTAGGGGGTTCGGTTTTGTTTTTCTTCGCAATAAGTACTAACTTTCTACTACCTTTCTGTAAGGTTTCTGTAAGCTTCCTGTAAGGTTAGATACAGAAAAAATACAGAAAAGAAACAAAAAAGAAGGAGATAGAACGAATATGGCAAAAACGAAGAATATAGGAGGTCTGCAACTATCCGGAAAATTAGGTTCTTTGGTCTTTGTAACTTATGGCGATGAAACAATTGTGCGTATAGCTCCCCAAAAGCGGAAGGCCGACAGTTGGAGTCTGAAACAAAAGCAACATCGACAGCGCTTCGTGGGAGCAGTCAGGCACTATAAAGCTTATCGGGCTACCGTGGTAACACCTATCTGGAGTTGCGTTGCAACAGCCAGGCAAACGGCTTATAACATGTTTTTAAAAGCCAATATGCCCGCTTTTAACGAAAACGGATGTGTGGCCGATCCCAGTTTGCTCCGGTTCTCGATCGGCGACTTACCTTTGCCGCAAAACTTTTGTGCCGAACGCTGTAGCGACAACCCAACACAGATTGATATCCGATGGGACTCAACACACGTAAGCCAGTTGGCAAGCCCAACCGACCAGCTTATGGGGATCTATTACGAGCCCGAAGGAGCCGCTCCCTTTGCATTGAATGCTTGCCGGTCCGATGGTTACACAACGCTCAATCTGCCGTACAGCCCCGGTTCGGCAAAAATCAGCCTTTTTTTGTTCTTCCGAAAAGCCAATCTTTCGGCCTATTCTCCCGATAAGCATTTCTACCTGTAACTGCAACAGAGGCTCGCAAGCTAATTTCCGGAATCTCCCTTCCCCGTTGGGAAATAATAGCAATAGAAACCAGAATTGCGAACATCGACCGGTTCCCCCCCCGGGGGATCAAAAAGCCATGGGGGTGGGAGAGTGTGGTGTTTATCCCCATCCGGGGACCACGAATCAATCACTGCGGTTGTTTAACCTATTGTTATCCAATCCCTCCGGGATAGATGGATTAACAGCCGTGGCGGAACGACTTCTCCATTTGGGATTAATAACAATTGAAATTTCTCATTCACACAGAATTTAACTTATTTAGTAATTCCTATAAAAACGAGCGTATGAAACACACGAGCTGCATCCTTTTTTGTCGCTGCGGAGCTAACTTAATCTCGGACAAGCGGGCCGACGATTTGGCCAACAGCCTAAAAGAGCTGGATGCCGACGTGATTGAGCTGCACGATCTGTGCGCCTTTTCGGTACATGCACCGCAAAAACTAGTCGAAATGGTGGCCGGCTACCGGCAAAAAACCATTGTAGCCTGTTATCCGCGAGCAATTAAATACCTGTTGCAACAAGGTGGAGCCGAGCTGGGCGATTACCGGGTGCTCAACTTTCGGGAGTTGAATGACGAGTCGATTATAACACAATTGCATACAACCCATTCAATTGCGCGAGGCGAGGCAAATTATAGGCTTGAGCGCACCGACTTAACCGTTCCGGCCTGGTATCCGGTGATCGATGTTTCCCGCTGTACTGTTTGCGGACAATGCGCGCGCTTCTGCCTGTTCGGCGTGTATCGTTTTAAGCGGAAAAGTCTGGAGGTTGTCAATCCGTTATCGTGTAAAAATAACTGTCCGGCTTGTGGACGAACTTGTCCGGCTCAGGCAATTATTTTTCCACGTCTGGTCGAAAATAGTGTTCTTTCGGGGGCCTTGCCAACCGCTATTTCGGCCAAAAATGAAGGGCAACAAAGCAGCTTGTTGGCTCAGCTCAACCAGCGTAACCAGGCACGTCAATCAATCTTTAGGCCCGATGTATTGAAGCTGGCTGAAGATGAACGACAACAGGCGCTCGAAGAAATTAAGAAGATGAATCGATTAAACGACTAAACTATGTTGAAGCAGTTGCTTACCAAAACCGACCGCCGATGCCTCTACAAATTTGTTTATAATCTGGGTATCAAAGGAGCAATCGGCTTTAACCGGTTTCAGAAACGTCTGAAAAAAGGGGAGTTCTTTCCGGCCTTTCATTTCATATCGGTTACCGACGATTGTAACCTCAATTGCCAGGGATGTTGGGTGATGGGGAAGAAGAAAAACAACCGGATGGCTCCCGAACAACTAGATCGGATTATTAGCGAAACCAAAGCGAGAGGATCGTATTTCTTTGGTATTTTGGGCGGCGAACCCCTGCTGTATAAGCCGTTGTTCGATATTTTCCGGAAACATTCCGACTGCTATTTTCAACTGTTCAGCAACGGAACGTTGCTAACTCAGGAGCTTGCTGAAGAACTTCGGCAATGTGCCAATGTCACTCCGCTCATTAGTTTCGAAGGCGACGAGCAAGTGGCTGATATCCGGCGCGGTGGAACCGATGTCTATCAACGTACGCAGCACGCCATCGATCATGCAACCCAAGCCGGGCTGGTAACCGGTGTGGCCATTAGTGTTTGTAAGTCGAATATGCAAATGGCTCTGTCGCCCGAATTTATTCAAGGGCTTATTAATCGGGGAGTGGTTTATTTGTGGTACTATATTTACCGGCCGGCGGGCGAAAACGCCTCCCTCGAACTTTGTTTGGATCGGCAGGAAATTAATCAGCTGCGGCAACATCTGGTTGACGCGCGAACGAACTATAACTTACTGATTATCGATGCTTATTGGGATGGCGATGGAAACGGTCTTTGTCCGGCGGCCTCAGGCTTAAGTCATCACATCAACGCCTCGGGATACATTGAACCTTGCCCGGTCATTCAGTTTGCAACCGACCATGTCGACGATAAACCACTGGCTGAGATTTACCGGGATTCAGTCTTCTTAAAGGAATTGAAGCGCGAATTGCCCCGAAAAACAGCTGGTTGCATTGTGATGGACGACCCGCAGTGGCTGGCCGACTTTGTCGAAAAGCACGCTGCAACCGATAGTTCCGGACGCGACAATGAAGTCCGACGCCTTCGGGCTATGCCTACCGTTTGCAGTCATGGAGGCAGTAAAGTTATTCCCGAAAAAAACCGATGGTATAAACTGGCTAAAAACCGCGCTTTCTTCGGATTGGGCGCCTACGGATAAAGCGATATGATTAAAACGCACCGATTATTGAATGTTCCCAAAGATGTGAAAGTTCGCAATCAGCTGAGGCGCGAAGCAGCTGCTTTGGTTGCCCTAAAAAAGCTCACGCCACCTTTGGGTTTCGACCGCTTGGAAGAGCTGGCAGTTGAACTGTTGGCAAAACTAAATTTCGATCACGAATTTCTGGACTTCACCCTCGTTTTGTGTGGTAACGAACTGTGGCGCGATGTGATTGCGGCTACTCCGTTTGACCGCCGCTTGTTGCTATTGCCTCAATGCCTGAAGAATACACAGTCGTGCCAAGGCGAAATGGATGAGCTGGGACTGATATGTGCCGGATGCAAAGGCTGCCAGATTGATGCGGTGCTTACTAAAGCCGAAGGGCTGGGGTACACCACGCTGGTGGCCGAAGGAACAACCGTTGCGGTTGGCTTGGTTGAAGAGGGCGCTATTGATGCGGTGATCGGCGTTAGCTGTATGCCGGTGCTGCAACGCTCGTTCGAGCCGGTATCCCGTTCCGCTGTTCCGGTTATTGGGCTTCCGCTGTTGTACGATGGTTGCGAAAACACCAAAGCCGATTATGGCTGGCTGTTCGAAGAAATGCACCAATATCGCTTTCACCCCGATAAACAACCGTTGTCGGTTTCGCTGTTGAAAGATCATGTGCAGGACTATTTCACCAGATCGACACTTCAAAATTACTTCCACGAAAAACATGAAACAGACAAGTTAGCGCTGGAAATGCTCGAAATTGGCGGACAACGTATTCGACCGCTTTTGGCGGTTCTGGCGTACCGTTCGTATGTTTCGGAACCCAACGAAGAGCTGCAAACGGCATTGGCCATTATTGTGGAGTGTTTTCATAAAGCATCGCTCATTCACGACGATATTGAAGATGGCGACGATTTTCGCTACCAGCAGCAAACGCTTCATCGCACTGCCGGCATTCCGCAAGCCATTAATGTGGGCGATTACCTGATTGGGAAAGGATACCGGCTGTTGGCGGGACTGAAAGTCGGTCCGCAGCTAACTGTCGACTCGCTGAAAATAGTGGCGCAATCGCATCTGAATTTGTCGGGTGGACAGGGCGACGATCTGGCAATGTGCGACGATGTGTTCCGGTTCTCGGTGGATGACGTGCTGCATATTTTTGCCCGGAAAACCGGCGAAGCTGTGAAAGTGGCTCTACTGCTGGGCGCTACTCAGGGCGGTGCTCCCGAATCGGATTTGCAGGTTCTTGCTCAGTTTGCCGACTGGTTTGGAATTGCTTATCAAATTCGCGACGACCTGCAAGAGTACCGGACAGAAACGGAGCAGCAACAGCGTCATCATTTTCCATTCTTGTTAACTTTATTGAAAGAACGACTGCAGGAAACGCAGCGCCAACCGGTTGTTGAACAGCTACCGCAAATGGATCTGGTGCAGATTCGCGATCTTATTGCCCGTGAACAAGTTGACCGGCATACCGATGCTTTTCAGCGTTTGTATGTCGAAAAGTGTTATCGGGAATTGGATCGCCTTCAAAACCTGAAACTGAGGTTGAGCCTCTACGGTTTGCTGGGCAAACTTTTTAAAAACGAATCGTGATGGCGCTTCAGAAAGCTTTATTTCAGCAGTTCATCAATACCGTGCAAACCGGAACAACCTTGCTCGACGATGAACAGCAATTGGAGATTGAAAACTTTGTTCGTTTAAGGCAACATTCATCCGGTGGTTTTGAAGATCGGGGAGGGCGCCCCGATTTGTACTATTCCGTGTTCGGCTTTTGGCTGGCCAGCGCCCTCGGAATGACTGATGAACTGAGCCGATTGCGCGGTTATCTTTCCACCCTCAATGCGCAGGAGTTGGGAAACGGCGTTCATCGGTTTTCACTTCTGCTATTGCAACAAACAGTGTTGGCGAAGAAGCGCTCTGCATTTCAACTGCTTCGCATGTTGTTGATGAGAGACTTCCCGGTGAATATGACTTACCAGGTTTTTCTGGTGCTGCTTGTGGTTGATTCCGCGCATGGTCAGAAAAAATGGGTGCGCCGGCTCGGCCGACTGCTTTTGTCGGTTTATCGCTTGCCAAAATTAGCGCCCTGCAGTATGGCAGCAGCGCTGTTGGTTGCTAAATCGAATCTGGGAATGACAACCGCTAGACTGGAAAAGCGGGTGCTGGGTTTCTTTCAGCGGGGGCAGGGATTTGTTGCTTTTGAGCAAATGCACGAAGCCGATTTATTGTCGACAGGGGTGGCTCTGTTTGCTCTGCAAAAGGCCGGCGCCGATCTTCGTTTGTTAGCGCCCGATTGTCTCGGTTTCCTGCAGCAGAATTATAGCTCGGGAGCTTTTATGTCGGGTACCGGCGACCGGGAGCGCGATTTGGAATACACCTTTTATGGTTTGTTGACGCTGGGGAGCCTTGCCGGGGTTTTAAATACACCGCAACCATGAGCAGGGCCCAACTACAGCATAAGTCGGAGCAACTTAGTCAGCTCTTATTGGATGAACTGAATCCGGAGGGCTTCTGGTCAGGTGAGTTGTCGTCGAGTGCGCTGGCCGTTGCTGTGGCAGTGGCTGCCTTGCATTTTCACGATGCCGACCGGCATGCCCCACAAATCCAATTGGGGCTGGAGTGGTTGCAACAACAGGTTAATGCCGACGGTAGCTTTGGCGACACCGTCGACAGCCCCGGAAATGTGAGTACCAGCTTGTTGGTTTACGCGGCGCTGAATTTGTACCCGGCCAATCGGGCGGTGTGTGCGCTTCAGTCTAAAACTGAAAAATGGCTGCTGATTCAGGGAATCGATGTCCGGTCAGAGGAGATCATTCAAGTCATTCTTACACATTATAAAAACGATTATACCTTCTCGGTGCCTATTCTCACCCTCTGTGGTTTGTGTGGTGTTCCCGGCCCCAAAGCATTTCAGTTTATTCCGCAGCTGCCCTACGAGTTGGCTTTGCTGCCGCGAAAATTCTATCGCTTCTTAAAACTTAGTGTTGTTAGCTATGCTATTCCGGCGTTGGTTGCGGTTGGCATTGTGGTGTACAAAAAGAAGAGGACTAACTGGTTCTGGCGGGCAATCCGTCATTTCTCAATTCAACCGGCCTTAAAACGGCTTGAACGAATGATGCCCGCGAGTGGTGGCTTTCTCGAAGCCATTCCGCTAACGGCTTTTGTGTCGCTGAGTTTGATTAATGCCGGCTTTCGCGATCATCCGGTTGTTACCAAAGGAATTTCATTTTTGAAGAACACCCAGCGCTCCGATGGGGGCTGGGCGATTGATGTTGATTTGTCGACCTGGGTAACTACGCTATCGGTGAAGGCATTGCGACAACAAGCTGATGGGGTATTGTCGGCTCCGCAGAAACGTATGTTGGTTCAGCACTTGCTGGACTGTCAAACCAGGGCGGTTCATCCCTTCAACGGAAGTCAGCCCGGAGGGTGGGGCTGGACCAGTTTTCCCGGCTCTGTGCCCGATGGCGACGACACGCCCGGTGCCATGCTCGCTCTCATGCAGTTGGACCATCGTGTTGAAAGCTTGTCGGCGGTTGTTGTTGCCTGCCGGTGGCTGAAAGATTTACAAAATTCGGATGGTGGCTTTCCAACTTTTTCGCGGGGATGGGGAAAATTGCCGTTCGACCAGAGTTGTTGCGACTTAACCGGCCACTGTGTGTTGGCCTTGGCTATGGCACTAAATCGCTGCCAGTCCAGGCTGACTGCTTCGGAGAGGGCCGGAATACAAACAATGCTGAACCGTGCCATCAATTACCTCGAGCATCGGCAACAGGCCGATGGCAGTTGGTTGCCGCTTTGGTTCGGAAATCAACGGCAGGCAAATCATGCGAATCCGGTGTATGGAACAGCACGGGTGGCTTGCTACCTGAGCGATGCACTCTGTCAGAATGAACTGAACGGGGCGTTGAAAGACAAACTAGCGGTGATGATTTCGAAAGCCCGGAGCTATTTGGTGGTCGTTCAAAATGCCGACGGTAGCTGGGGAGGCGATGGTGGCATTCCCGGCAGTATTGAAGAAACAGCATTAGCCGTTTCAGCGTTAGCCGGAAAGAAAACTTATCGGCAGGCTTGCACTAAAGCAATGGCCTGGCTGCACGACTACGAGCAAGCGTTCGGTTTGACAGCTGCCCCGATCGGGCTCTATTTCGCGTCGCTGTGGTATCACGAAAAACTATACCCGGTCACTTGTTATTTAGAAGCGGTAAACAGGCTGTTGCTGGATGAACCCGGCTGATTGTAGAAGTCAGAGCTCATCATCGGAATCCATTCGCCTTCAGTGGTTAGGTAGTTGCCCATCAGGTTGGCAGTCAGGCAGCTGTGTACCGGAATAATCTCGACTAAATCGCCTACTTTAAAGTTCGCGAACCCTTTAGTCGTTGTTCGAATCACTCCATGTTCCTGACTTATTTTATACAGATAGTTTCGTTCGCTAAGCAACACTTTTTCCCCTTCTTTATTAACGACAACCTGGCCATACAGGTGTTTCCCATCCAGGTTGATAATGGAATCTTTTGAGATATGGACAGCACCACCGTAGATGATGACTTCACTTCGGCTTCCGTGTTTCCCGATAACCGGACAAACCACGCGAATTGCAATGTCTTCAAGATTGCAGCTTCCAAGTTGGTGTTGCATCAAATCGTAAAAAATGAAATTTCCGGGCCTGATTTCGTCAATGCCGTTGAAATTGTCGCAGATACTGGCCGAAGGGGTATCGCCCAGCGAAAGAATCAGATCCGGAAATTCATGTCGAAACTGGTTCTTAAGCGACTTCATTTTTAGCACCGCATCAAAATGCCGGTTGTAAATGTCGTGTTTGCTTTGCGCGGTATACGTGTGCCCGGTGTGCGACAGAAAGCCTTTAAATTGAAGTTGAGAGGTAGCCCGAATCACATCGAGCATCGCATTGATTCCGTAGTATTTGTTTGGAGCAATTCCGGAACGGTCGTATCCGGTGTCGATCTCGATAAAGATGCCAACGTCTTCACTGATTTGCTCACTCAGCATCTCAACTGATTCCAGATTTTCAATCAGCAGGTTGAGGCGAATTTGCCCGGCCAACGCGTTGATTTCATTGATTTCGAGAATATTCACCGGGAAAGCGATGGTGATGTCGTCCCACCCGTTTTGGGCAAAGTATTGCGCCATTCTGACCGATGACACAGTGATGGCTGTAACGCCAAATTGGCGATACCAATTGCCGATAACCGCTGACTGGTGTGTCTTAAAATGCGGTCGGAAAATTAGCCCTTTCGCCTTGGCTTTTTCAGCCATTCGGGCAATATTCCGGAGACAAATCTCTTTGTCTAATAATAGAGTGGGGCGTACAATGTCCATTGTATCAATCTTTAGAATTACTCACGTACCAATTTATGAATTTTAAGAAACGAACATCTTGTTCCGAACACATACACCAAATGAATTTTATTTCCGGCAACATGTGCGTTTCATCAGAAAAAAAACAAATTAATCACTGATGAAATAACAAACCTGCGAAACTACCCTGTTATACGTTCGGTTCTGTCGTTTACCAGACTTAAACAGTGACCTGAAAGTCGGAGGACGATTGAATCTGTTTTCCTTATTCCGTTAATTAAACAGCCTGATAGATCGTATGTTCCGTGCGATTCATCCTGGCCATCCGAAAAGAGACCAAAAATGAAATAGACGGCAGATCTGCCACAGCGATTCATTCACGAAAAGTTAGAACAACTCGTATATTTTAGGATGAAAAAAACAAAGGTGTAGCGCACATATGTTTTTATCCGGGTTCGTCTAGTCAATTTCTTGAAAACTTGCCCGTTAAAGTTAGTTAAATCAATGAATAAGACAAATTTCGGCTGTGGCAGATCAAAAAAAAAGAGTCCGGTAATGGACTCTTTTTTTTATCTATTCGGAAACGGATTATTCTTTTTCAAGCATGATTGTCTGTGCCCGGTTTGGCCCAACCGACGCGATTGTAATCGGTAAGCCGGTTTCTTCTTCAATAAAATTAATGTAGTTGTTGAATTCTTCCGGGAATTCGTTTTCGTGGGTCAACTGAGTCAGGTCTGTTTGCCATCCCTGAAGTTCAACAAAAACAGGTTTTACCTGATCGTTCAGTTCGAATGGGAATTTGTCAGTCACTTCACCATCGATTTCATAACCGGTGCATATTTTAATCGTTTCAAACGCGTCAAGCACATCGGCTTTCATCATAAATAACTCGGTCACCCCGTTTATCATGATGGAATATTTCAGGGCAACCAGGTCGAGCCAGCCACAGCGTCTTGGGCGTCCGGTGGTTGAGCCATACTCATTTCCGGCATCGCGTAGCTTTTGTCCGGTTTCGCAGAACAACTCAGTCGGGAATGGGCCCATTCCTACACGTGTGCAGTAGGCTTTGAAGATTCCGAATACACGCCCTACTTTTTGGGGCGCAATACCCAGACCGGTACATGCACCGGCACAGATGGTATTCGATGAGGTCACAAACGGGTACGAACCAAAATCAATATCCAGCAAGGTTCCCTGAGCCCCTTCGGCCAAAACAGATTTGTCATCGGTGATCAGGTCGTTGATCATGTGCTCGCTATCTACCAGCGTGAATGATTTCAGCATTTCAACGCCTTCCATCCATTCTTTTTCCATCTGCTCCAGTAGTTCGGTATAGTCGAACTGATAGAACTTTTCCAGCATTTCTTTGTGGGCTTCCACCCGGCTGCTGTATTTTTCTTCGAAGTTCTCTACTAAGTCGCCAACGCGAAGGCCGTCGCGGCCAATTTTATCTTTGTAGGTTGGTCCGATTCCTTTAAGGGTTGAACCAATTTTTGTATCGCCTTTGGCTGCTTCAGAAGCTGCATCAAGTAATTTGTGGGTTGGCAGAATTAAATGCGCCTTTTTCGAAATGTAGAGGTTTTTGTGCAGGTCGATGCCCAAAGCAAGTATTCCTTCAATTTCTTTTTTGAATACAATCGGATCTAAAACAACACCGTTTCCAATAATATTGGCTTTATTTTCGTGAAATATTCCGGAGGGAATGGTGTGAAGGACATGTTTCATGTCGTTAATTTCCAACGTGTGACCAGCATTTGGTCCACCTTGGAAGCGCGAAATCGCATCGTATTTAGGGGTTAATACATCAACGATTTTTCCCTTTCCTTCGTCTCCCCATTGAAGACCTAAAATAACATCTACTTTCATTACTAGTGTTTTACAGATTCCCAGACATATTAAACCGCAGAAGATAGCTATCGAGGTGTGCAGCTAATTTCTACGGTGCCAGCTAGATTTATATTTGGCAGCTAAAAGTACGAATTATTTTTGGCAATGGGGGTAAAAAAATCCGCTTATATCTTGAGCGGATTTGAATTTATAGAGTTGCTATTTGGCTCGCTTATTAAGTTGTTCGCCATAAATATAGAGGGTGTGGTGCGAGAGCTTGAAGTTGTATTTCAAACAGGCTTCTTCGATAATCTCCCGAATGCGCGGATCGTAAAACTCGTGAACGTCGCCGTTGTTGGTGTCAATTAAATGATCGTGCTGAAGGGTTGCAAACGCCTTTTCAAATTGGGCGATGTTTTTTCCAAACTGGTGTTTAACAACCAATTTACATTCCAATAGTAAATCAATTGTGTTGTAAAGCGTAGCCCTGCTGACCCTGTAATTCTTGTTCTTCATCGAAATGTACAGCGACTCAATGTCGAAATGACCTTCACGAGAATAAATTTCATCGAGAATTGCAAACCGCTCGGGCGTTTTCCGATGGCCGTTTTTCTCCAGATATTCGGTGAACATATTTTTGACAGTCTCTTTGGTACGAGGACTATTCATATTAAAACTAATTTAAAATAAGGATCAAAAATAGGAATTTTTTTAAAATAGTTTAGACTAAATAAAAATTAATCCGCAATTTTCTCGATCCGTTCTATATTGTCTACTCCCTTGATTTTCATAAGTCGTGCGATCAAATTGTTCAAATCATCAACGTTGTGAATGTACAAATAGAGCTCACCTTCGAAGATGCCGTCGTGGGTGTCGAACATAACAGTTCGCATGTTGATGTTGTTCTGTTTGGAGATGATGTTCGTGATTTCGCTTACGATGCCAACCCGGTCGAATCCGTTTAGTTTGAGCTGTGTGAGGTAGGAACGTTTTTTAAATTTTGTCCATTCGGCGGTGATGATTCGGTCGCCTTGTTGCGACATGAGTTTGTTTGCTGTTGGGCACTTGCGTTTGTGAATCACAACATGATTGGACGATGTGAGGTAGCCCAGTACATTGTCGCCGGGTATTGGCTGGCAACATTTGGCCAGCGAGTAGTTGGGTTCGTCAGGATTTTCAGTAAGAATGAACGTGCTTTTTTTATCGATTGATTTGTTCGGCAGTTCCAGTTCCAACTCGTCGTCCTGTGATTTTTTCCCGAACGATAGTTTCCAATATCGGGCGAGTTTATTTTGTCGCCGGGATTTTAAGATGTTTTCGATGTCGTTAAAATCGATGAATCCCATTCCTACTTGGGCGTAGAGTTGGTCTTTATTCGATAGGTTGTAATAAGCTGTCAGCTTTTTTAGGGTGTCGGAGGTTGGTTTTATCTTGTAACTTTTCAGTTTTTCTTCGATAATCTCCCGTCCCTGATCAATGTGCTGGCGCTTGTCCAGCTTAAAGGCTTGTTTAACTTTCCCTTTTGCCTTGGCTGTTGTTATAAATTTTAGCCACTCAATATCCGGTTTTTGCGACTTTGATGTCAGGATTTCAATTTGGTCACCGCTTTCGATGGTATGGCTAACGGGCACCAGTTTGTGGTTGATTTTAGCACCAATACAGTGGTTCCCCAAATCGGTGTGAATTTCGTAGGCAAAGTCGATGATTGTAGCTCCTTTCGGAAGGTTCACCATTCGACCTTTTGGGGTGAAAATGACAATTTCTGACGAATACAGGTTCATCTTAAACTCGTCCAGGAATTCCAGCGCATCCGATTCCGGATTCTGAAGCATTTCGCGGATCTTCTCCAGCCAACGATCGATTTCCGATTCGGGCGACGATTCTCCCTTGTATCTGTAATGGGCTGCAAATCCTCGTTCGGCAATGGCATCCATGCGTTCGGTGCGGATTTGAACCTCGACCCACTTTCCGGCCGGCCCCATCACGGTGACATGGAGCGCTTCGTACCCATTTGCTTTCGACATGGTAATCCAATCGCGAATTCGATCGGGTTTGGGTTTGTAAATGTCGGTAATCAACGATAGAATGTCAAAACATTGTCGTTTTTCGGATACTTTATCCTTGGGTTTGAAAACGATCCGGATGGCAAGTAAATCATATATTTCATCAAACGACACCCCTTTGGTTTGCATCTTATTCCAGATGGAATAGATGGATTTCAAGCGGCCGGAGATGGTAAAGTTAATGCCCTCTTTTGTCAGTTCCGCTTCAATCGGTTTGATGAATTCGCTTACCAGATCGTCGCGCTTTTCTTTCTGGCTTTGCATCCTGAACCGAATCAGATTGTAGGTTTCAGGTTGCTTATATTTTAAGCTCAAATCTTCCAGCTCTGTTTTTATGGCGTACAAACCAAGGCGGTGAGCAAGCGGAGCAAATATGTAGAGTGTTTCGGCAGCAATCTTCAGCTGTTTGTGCGGAGCCATGCTATCCAACGTTCGCATGTTGTGGAGGCGGTCGGCTAACTTAATAAGAATTACGCGCACATCATCCGACAGGGTCATCAGCATCTTTCTGAAATTGGTCGCTTGCTTTGAGTCGTGTTGAGCTGTAAATTCATCCGAAAGTTTCGTCAGCCCGTCAACAATTCGTGCGACTTTTTTACCGAACAGGTTTTCCATATCGGTCAGGGTGTAGTCGGTGTCTTCAACTACATCGTGCAGGATGGCTGCAATAATGGAGGTGGCACCCAGACCAATTTCGCTCGAAACGATATTGGCAACAGCTATTGGATGAATAATGTATGGCTCACCGGATTTGCGTTTTACTCCGGCATGGGCGTTATTCGCAAACTCAAAAGCCTTCCGGATTCGATCCCTGCCTTCTTCTGAAATGCGCTGATCGAACGAACGATACAGGTCGTTGTAGTAGTCAGCAATGAGTCGCTGGTCTGCTTTTGTTTGCAATTTGCTAATCCCGTCCTCCATAAAAAATCGCTCAGAAAATGATTTGTAATCTGTAAATATATATTTTTCGCATTAACGCTGGTTTCAGCGGCCTGTTTTGCCGTGAAAAGTTCACCAATCTTTAATACACATTAAAAGCTGCATGAAGTTGGAATTGTTCATGCGAAGCCATCGAATAATCGCGTTGTGGTGATTTGCGGCCGATGTCGAATCGTTGACATCCGGCTCCTTATTTCTTTACTTCGTGATAAACAGTCATAAACGCGTTGACCAGGTTTGCCCACGAGAATTTCTTTTTTTCTTCCAGAATATTGTGTTCAAATTCTGCTTTTCGCTTGTTTTCGTAAAAGTCGACCAAGGCGTCGGCAATGGCTTTTGCGTTTGGTTCTGTGACGTAACCAATCTTCTGGTCCGGAATAATTTCCGCAAGTCCACCAACGTTGGTCACCAGCATCGGTTTTTCGAAATGATAGCCAATTTGGGTGACACCACTTTGAGTCGCGCTTTTATAGGGTTGAACAACCATATCACTGGCGCCGAAATAACGGGTTACGTGTTTTTCGATAATAAAATCGGTTCTCAGAATTACCTTGTCGCTTAGCTTTAGTTGTTGAATGAGTTTTAAATAGGGATCTGGTTTGGTGTAAAACTCACCTGCGATAATTAATTTGAGGGGGAATTTGCGGAGTCGCTGATCGGCAAAGGCTTCCAGTAGCAAATCTAGTCCCTTGTACTCGCGGATGAAGCCGAAAAATAACAGATAATTTGTGTGACGGTCGAGCCCCAACAGACTTTTTGCCTCAATTAAGTCGGTCTTTGGGCCATAATTGTCGTAGAGCGGGTGTGGACATAGCGCGTGTGGCAGGCTGTCGCGAAATTGGTGAATATCATCCAGCACCGATTGCGACATCGCGACCATGCCGTCGATGCTATTGATGAAATAGCGGGTTAGCAGATTGTCTCCGGGACGTTTTTCATGTGGAATAATGTTGTCGGCCAGGCAGATAACCCGTGTGTGCTTATTCGATCGAACCAACCGGCAAATGGTTCCCAGTGCGGGAGCCATAAAAGGTAGCCAGTAGCGAATCATCAGCATATCTGGTTTTTCCTTTTTAATTCGAAGTCCGATTTTGATCCAGTTGAACGGGTTGATGGAATTAACAGTGCGCACAATGGATAGATGATCCGGTGCGGGGCCATCGACAAATTGTGTTTTTCCGGGAAATAAAAGATCGGGGTACTGCAGGCGAAAAGTCTCTAGCGTTACCTGATGGTTGCAGGCGATAAATTCTTTCGCTAACCGCTCATTGTAGCTGGCCAATCCTCCCCGATAGGGATAGGCTGGTCCGATCATTTTAATGGTTATTCCCTTGCTCATGTTTAAATTTTTCCTGACCTGTTTATTACCTGTGTTTTTCGGCCAGTAAATTTGCAACATGTTTGTCAATTGGGAAAGTAAATTCGGAGGGATTTATATTTTTCAGCGCCAGCCAGCGAAACGATTGACTTCCGTTCTCGTGTTTCTCAAAGTTGAAAGGGGTAGCAGAAATCCTGAAATTTACCGGCTGGCTAAGTTTGGCAGTATAATAAATGCTAATCAACTGATGGTTGTCGAAGTAAAAGGCAGGTTGAAAAAAGTCGGTGGTATAGAAGTGCTCGATGGTGCAGATCTCTTGCCGGCATTCTTCGCGCATCTCGCGGCGGAGACAGTCAATGGTTCCTTCGCCAAAATGCATTCCTCCTCCGGGGAATTTGGTCATCAGGGTGTTTAGTTGGTATTCGTCGGAAACGAGCACCTCGTTGTCGTCACTTAAAATGAGTCCGTAAACCCGAATGTTAAAATGATTGAGTGTCGCTTTAGTCATGCAGTGCCAGTTGTGTTTCAATAAACCGGATAATTTCGTCTGCTTGTTCCGGTTGAAACCAATTGATGGCTTCGTCTTTGCGGAACCAGGTTAGTTGCTTTCGGGCATATCGTCGCGAGTTTCGTTGGATTAAATCAATGGCTTCTTCCAACTTAATTTCACCATCGAAATAAGCGAACAGCTCCTTGTATCCAACGGTGTTCAGTGAGTTTAGGTTTTTGAATTCATACACACTGCGGGCTTCTTCGACCAGTCCCTGCTCGATCATTTTCTCCACCCGTCGGTTAATGCGGTCGTATAATTCGGTTCTGTCGCGATTTAGCCCAATTTTCAGAATACGGAAAGGACGCTCTTTTTTCTGCGCTGTTCGCATCGATGAATAGGCTTGGCCCGACGTGAGGCAGATTTCAAGAGCATGTAAGATGCGTTTCGGATTCTTCAGGTCGACCTTGGCGTAGTAGTCCGGGTCGAGTTGTTTCAATTGAAGTCGCAGATGATCCAACCCTTTTTCTTCAAGCTCAACAACCAGTTGTTTCCTGATTTCCGGATCGGCTTCCGGAATGTCGTCAATCCCATGACAAAGCGTGTCGACGTAGAGCATCGAGCCACCGGTTAAAACGAGCTGGTCGTTGGTGTGAAATAAATCAGTAATGATATTCAACGCCTCTGTTTCGAATGAGCTGGCACTGTAGTATTCGTGAATTGAATGGTTGTGAATCAGGTGGTGCTTCACCGTTTCAAGATCTGCGGCAGGTGGTACAGCAGTGCCGATGGAAAGCTCCCGGTAAATTTGCCTCGAATCGGCTGAAATAATTTCGGTGTTCAGGTGTTGGGCTATTCGGATTGACAGATCACTTTTTCCGATGCCGGTTGGCCCCACTACTACAATAAGAGTCTTGTTCATTTAAATACGATTGGAGCCCGCAAAGGTAGGTCTTTTTCCGAAAAAAAAAGGAGGGTTAAAACCCTCCTGTTAGGTCCTCCATTTCACCAAAAATTTCGGTATAATCATCCAGATCACCATAATCCAGACATTCTTCCTTTTTTTCGTCTACTTCCTGCTCTAAAAGCTCTTCTTCGAGCAATTGAGAAGGTGCGTTACCACTTTTAAAGGCAACGGTAGGTTCAGTCATAATTTTTCCCATTTTAATCTGCGTTAATTCAATTAAAAACAGTCTGTCCATGAAAAAATCGAAAACATATAGCATTTTCTGATTCTCTAGTCTAAGCATCTCTTGAAGCGGAGTTTTGTCCATGACGTAGTTGTTCCGTTCGCAGAACTCCATTTCAAGTTGTGTAATCTCAAGCTGCTTGCCACATTTGGACCCCGGAACAAAAAACGAAGCTAATTGGTCGGGATTGAATCCGCATGCGGCCTGAATGCAATTGTGCAGGTCGGCAAATGTGTGTTTGCTGTCGGCTTCAACAACAAGTATAAAATCCGGCATTTCAGTTGAAGCAACTTTAAACTGGTAAATCATACTTTAGTTTGTTTTTAATGTAAAGATTTAAAACTTATTTACCTTTCATTTTTGCACACAGGGTTGTTTAACGGCGATGGTTTTAAAAAGGTTAGGTAATAAATGTTAAAAAATATTAACTGGGATTCTGTCTGGAGCAACCGTCTGGTAATGTGTTTTTTAGGCGACATAAACTTTCGAATTATTTTTATCGGGAAACCTGTTTTGTTTATCATAGTGCATTTTGAGTGGTTCAGATCAGGACCGGTTCGGCATCGGTTAACGAATGGCTGGTAGTTGTTTTAACCGACCTGAATTTGCTCCTGTCATGTTCCGTTATAGAAAACGGTCTTGCTTATACAGGAATATTTTGAGAACTTCATGCCAGTTAATAAAGGCCCTTATGCGAAATACCCTTTTTTTCGAAAATCTACGGATTGCCCTTCATTCAGTTCGATCAAATTTGCTTCGAACTGTACTGACGGTATTGATTATTGCGGTGGGAATTACTGCTTTGGTTGGGATATTAACAGCAACAGATTCAATTAAGAATTCGATAAGTAAAGAATTTACCTTCATGGGCGCGAATACCTTTACAATTACCTCCAGAGGAATTCGTATGCAGGTCGGACATAGTCGCATTCGGACGAAAAATCACAGCTACATCAATTATTATCAGGCAAAAGAGTTTAAAGAACGTTTTGATTTCCCGGTTTTAAGTTCCATTTCAGTTAGTGGAAGCGGAACGGCAACGGTTAAATACGGGACGAAAAAATCGAATCCGAATGTTTCGGTTACAGGAGTCGATGAAAACTATATTTATACTTCGGGATTTGAACTGGCCAGAGGTCGAAATATATCCGCTCAGGATCTGGAGGCCGGATTGAATGTGGTGCTGCTGGGAGATGGACTGGTGAGGCGATTGTTTGACAAAAGTGAGAATCCGGTTGGCAAGGAGATCCGGGTAGGCGGAGGCCGCTACCAGGTTATTGGGACGTTAAAGGCAAAAGGTGGTGGATTTGGAGGCGTTGGAGACGAAATGTGCTTGCTCCCGTACTCGAATGTCAGAGCGTATTTCTCACGTCCGCAAATGAATTTTAATATTCAGGTAAAGTGCGACAATCCGCAGCTGATGGAGGCAGCTATTGGGGAAAGCGAAGGTTTATTCCGGATTGTGCGTGGCTTGAATCCGCAGGACGAGACCGACTTTAATATTGAAAAAAGCGATAATCTGGTGCAAATGTTGCTCGATAATATTGGGAAAATTACCATGGTGGCAACCATTATCGGATTGATTACTTTGCTCGGTGCTGCGATTGGGTTGATGAATATTATGCTGGTTTCAGTTACTGAACGCACCCGTGAAATTGGCGTTCGGAAAGCTATCGGAGCGAATTCCCGTCGAATTCGGCAGCAGTTTTTAATTGAGGCGGTTGTCATCGGACAGATGGGCGGAGTACTGGGGATTATACTTGGGATCTTGACCGGCAACATCGTTTCGGGTTTAATTGGAAGTAGCTTTATTATTCCGTGGTTTTGGATCGTTAGTGGTGTGCTGATTTGTTTCGGAGTTGGAATCGTATCCGGCTATTATCCGGCACAAAAGGCATCGCGCCTCGATCCCATCGAAAGTTTACGCTACGAATAGATTTTATTGCGAGTACGATCAATCGTGACTGTTCCGAACCGGTTTTTTGTACATGATGAAATAAAAAAGGGCACCCTTTCGGATGCCCTTCAATATTATATGAATGGGTTCAGAATTATTTTACTGAATCCATGTATTGGATCAATTCGCAAACTTTTGCAGAGTAACCCATTTCGTTGTCATACCAAGAAACTACTTTTACGAAGTTTGGAGACAATGAGATACCAGCGCCAGCATCGAAGATAGAAGTACGAGTGTCACCAACGAAGTCGTTAGAAACAACTTGATCTTCCGTATAACCTAAGATACCTTTCAACGGACCTTCAGAAGCAGCTTTCATAGCAGCACAAATTTCTGCGTAAGAAGCGCCTTTTTCCAAACGGGCAGTCAAGTCAACAACTGAAACGTCAGGAGTTGGTACACGGAAAGCCATACCTGTTAATTTGCCATTCAACTCAGGAATTACTTTACCTACAGCTTTAGCAGCACCAGTTGATGA
>NZ_JBFHIT010000071.1:0-20835 GCF_041596335.1 Mangrovibacterium sp.
AAACGGTAAAATTGTCAGCCATTCAAGTTCATTGAACCATAATCCTTGTGGGGGGTCAACATCACCGGACAAGGGGGGTCAGTATCACCGGAATATCCAACTCTAAAAGTCTATTGCTTTGCATTAGGAGCATGGAGTGTAAATCACGCTAACAAGAAGGTACTGAAGATAGCCCTAAACGCCAAAAGAAGGCCATGGCTCGATGGTATTTTTGCTAAAGTCGAAAACCTTGGCCCTCCTTTTCAATATCTTAATGCATAATGCGGGTTGACACAGCTTCTGCAGAAAGGTCGTTGTTGTCGAATTCTTCGTCGGTTCCATCGTACGTCATTCCTCCGAATTCCCTACCGGTAAAATTCATCCAGTTACCTGAATTAACAACAGAATGCATACCATTGCTTACTTGTGATATTTGGCATTCATCCGACAAAACACCAATTTCTGAAGAATGGTCAGACTGCGCATAAACATAATTTTGAATTAAGTGGTTTGCCCTATCTACCACTCCTCTCGTTGAATAATAATCAGTAAAAACCTCTTCCGTGCTAATTCCCATCTCAGGGCTTACATCCAGGTACTCTTCGCACGATATAAAAGCCGCAACTAAAACAAAAGCTAATACTAGTATTTTATAATATCTTTTCATCTTACTATAATTTTAACTTTTAAAATGATACCCTCAATCCTAAATTATATCGCTTTGTTATAGGGTATACCTCCAACTGGCTTTGTTCAGGATCAAATTCATCTGGTAAATCAGACCAGGTAGCCAAATTATTACCGTTAACATATACTTCAAAAGATTCAAACAATCCAATTTTATCTTGAAGCCTTTTCCCGATTTTGTATTTAACTTCGAGTGTTTTCAAACGTAAAAATGCACTTGAACGAACATTATATGTACTACGTTGCTTATCATGATTATTGCTTGAAAGGTGTAGAGCAGGATGTTCTCCATCGGTATTAGTCGGAGTCCAGGCATCTAGTTGTTCATTATTTAGCAATTGAAATCCCAGTGGATGATGACCTGTATATTCGAATAGATACAAATCTGAAATATATTTAGATATATCGAACATGCCATTAAACATGGCGTGTACACCAAAACCCTTCCAATTAAAACCTAAACTGAAAGCATAGGTTTTGGTAGCATAACTCGGATCTGCAATAGGTACCATATCAAAAACATCAATGATACCATCGCCATTATAATCAACATAACTAAGTGAACCTGGGATTAAGTTACTTGAATAAGAAGAGATAGTACTATTGTAAACAGCGTTCCATGTCTGATATAAGCCTGTACTTATTAGACCACTCTGCCAACCGATTGGTTTCCCTTCGTCCTGTTGTTGAATTGGCGTAGCCGGAGGATCATCTTTTTCAATAATACGGCTTTCGCTTAAAGACAAATTAACCTTTACAAAATAATTGAAATGTTGGCCAATTTTAGAGTTCCATTTTAGTTCCGCATCAATACCATGGTTTTTGGTTTCACCCATATTTGCATAAGGGGATTGACTTCCATAAGTAGGAGGTACCGTACGGCGTTCCATCGTGCCGAAAATAACTTCAACTCCCTGCTCCTGCATGGCCGGCCCAAGGTACTTTCCGATAAAGTTGGCCAAGCCCGCTGCGGTCCAGCAACAGCTTGGGAAAACCTGTGCCGAGTTAAATTCATTTTGTGGCATAACGCCAAAAATATCAATCCCTTCGATTCTGTAGGCGTCAATAAATTTTGAGAAATACGTTGCATAGGCTTGCAGATAACGATCCTCCTGAATGAACATGTCTGTCCCTTCTTTGCCTTCCCGATCCAGCGGCAAATCATTTTGGTACTTCGGATTCATGATATTGGAAAAAAAACCGCCCATCGTTCCGGCATTTTCGTTGCCTTCCTTCTTTTGTTGCTCGGCAAACGTTGCAGCCATCTCAGCCATTCGTAACGACGAAGCGCTCGCATAGTGCTTGTTATGCTTCATCCACGATGGCGGACACAGGGTGAAGCCCAGATAGCCAGATCAGGTTGATATTTTTGGGCACTCTTAATGAACGGAATCAGTGTTTCACGATCATTGTCATTGGAAAAGTTTGCCATCGCGAAATCACCGTCGGTTTCGTTGTACGAATACCATTCGCGCGAAAAGTCGTTCGCAGCCACCGGCATCCGGCAGATCGTGAAGTTTGCCCCAACGCCCGGTGCGAAAAGCTCCTGCATAATTGATTCCCGATCGGCATCAGAAAGTTCGCTCAAAGAAGTCCACCCCAATTCATTGAAACAGGATCCCAACCCTTCAATTTCCTGTAGCGTCTTATCTACCGAAACTGAAACATCGATTTCGACATTTGCTTCAGCGGGATTCACTGTCCCTTGATCTACCCAAGCATGGTTGACTGTTGTGGAGACCATAGTCGAGGTCGAATTCTTCTCAGCACTTCATGCAACAAAGAGTAGAATAATAAAAATCAAATTTCGGCTCATCATCATATTGTTTTAGTTTAGAATAGTTCATTTCAATGCCTCAGTAAGAAACCGTTTTGACGATCCAAAGACATTCATCTCACACCTTAATCCCTTGCGCAGATCAAAATTTTAATCTTTTTCATCCAATCGTCGACTTATCTATTTATCTATGCGGGCGACAATCCTGGAATAACGGTTTCCCGGATCCAAAAACAGAATTACGAGTAAAATAGCATAACTCCTATCTATTATATCTTCAAACCGGAAAAACCCCTATTGGAGTTTAGTGTACTCTTCCGTTCTGTTTGCTTTTTTCTTGTTTTGGTATGAACCAATACGGACAATTAACGTCTATCCACATTTGAGTAACATCTACCGAAACGCTATTCTTGCGGCTTAAATCCTATCCTTGGGAAGCTTTTTATGAAATAATGAATTAGAGCGATTTTAGTCTCTACTCAAATAGACCCGATTTAACAACTTTCTTTATACTGAACCGGGGTCTTGCTAAATTCGGTTTTAAAACACTTTGAGAAATACGAGTGATTAGAGAAACCAACCATATACATTACCTCAGCTACCGAAAACTTCTGCTGCTGTAAAAGCATGGCTGCTTTTTTCATACGCACCGACCGGATATACTCAACCGGAGTCATCCCGGTTAACTGCTTTAATTTCCGATAGATTTGTTTATTATTCACGCCCGATATTTCACAAAGCGCGTTCACATTCAAATCCGAATCGGCTAAATGTTCCTCGATAATATGCGTTATGCGCGACAAAAACTTCTCGTCCTGCGATTCCGCTTCGATTTCTTTAGGTTCGGCGATGGACTTGAGCCTGATTTTATTTTCGAGCTTCTGATTTCGTTGAATTAACTGTCCAACCCGCGACAGCAGAATATCCGTTTCAAAAGGCTTTGGAATAAAGGCATCAATATTCAACTGAATACTTTCCAATTCCGTTTCCTTATCATCCTTTGCGGTCAGCAGAATAATCGGGATAGTTGAGGTAGGCACATTTTTACGAATACGGTGGCACATCTCCAGTCCGCCTATCCCCGGCATCATCACATCTGAGATCACCAAATCAGGCTTTTGTTCCAAACAAAGCGACAGGCCGGTTTCGCCATCCTCAGCTAACAAACAATGATACTTATCCTTGAGGATCTGAACCACAAAATCCGAAATTTCACGGTTATCATCAACGACCAAAACCAAGGGTTTTTCCGAACTGTTAATTTCGACCAACCCAACCTTCCCGGCTTGTTCCGATGCCGTGAAAACGGTTTTCAGTTGCTGAACCGGCAGCCTGATCGTAAAGGTTGTCCCAACATTTTCTTCCGACACAACAGTCACTTTTCCACCGTGTAGTTCGGTGTAAGTTTTCACCAGGTAGAGGCCAATTCCGGTTCCTTTCCTTGTCCCCGCTGTTTTCGACGATTGGAAAAAGCGTTGGAAAATATACGGAAGATCCTTAACCGGTATTCCTGTTCCGGTATCAGAGACATTCATAATCAACGCTTCATCACTTTCGTCATAACTGATTTCCAGTGCAATTACACCTCCTCCTGCACTGTATTTCACCGCGTTCGACAACAGATTACTAAGAATTGATTCCCATTTAATCACATCCAACTCCAGGTAAATTCGTTCTACATTCGTTTCAAAACGAAAAGTGAATTCCTGTTCATCCTCGGCCTCCTTGAATACATTGAATAGTTTACGTGTAAAGGAAACCAACTCAATACGCGAAAGAATCAGCAGGGAGTTTGTATTGTTGTTGATCCGGTTGAAATCGAGCATTTGGTGAATGAGCGAGTTCAGTTTAATCGCATTGTGCTGCACCTGCTTCAACTGATGTTTTTCATCGGCATCTTTAATTCCGGGCAATAACCGGCTGATGGGACCAATAATCATGCTTAAAGGCGTCTTCAACTCGTGCGACATATTGGTCAGGAACTCCATTTTCATGCGAGACTGTTCAGTGACTTTCTCCTTTTCAATCCGTTCGATCCGCAAGTGGTTCCGAACCCGAAAAAAGTTAATTGTCCAACCGGCGAGGAACAACACAAAAACAACATAAACACCTTTAGCCCAAAACGTTAAATGCCAGGGAGGATCGATCGTTATCCGAACCTTGTAAGCCTGATCCGATGGTTTTCCATTTCCATCAAGCCGCGTAACAACCAACCGATAATCACCATATGCGAGGTTACTGTATGAAATCCGGTTGTTATTCGAACTAAGCAGGTTCCAGTCTTCATCCAGCTCTTCCAGGCGGTAAACCAATTTATTTTTTCCCTCCAGCGAATAGGGCAAATCCGAAATATCAATCGCTATATTATTCTGTTGGTAGTTTAAGCGAATAGAATGATTGTAGCGAATGCTCCTGTCTCCCGGCTCGGTTAGCTCACTGTTTACGTAAAAGGCAGTGGCGATGATCGGACGCTTTGCTGTCTGCGCCGCTTCAATTTGAGGGTTTGTGATCGCAATGCCATCTACTTCCCCCATTAGAATTCGGCTATCCCCAGTATCGTAAAAGAGACTCAAAAACCGCTTATCCGACAGGTTGAGATATCGCGCTTGCAGATGTTGAGTATCTACCAGCCAAAACCCATCGGTTGTCGACACCCAAATATTTCCTTCGGCTTCCATCATCGACAATACTTCGTTGGTACTGGACGTATCAAAAAAGACCGAATCCACCTTGTTGTCTTTCGGATTGATACGCAAAACGCCTTCACTCAGGCCAACCCATATTTTCCCCGAATGATCGCATAAGATGTACGAAGGATTCGTGGTCTCGGTGAATTCATCAAGCGGAAACTTAGTCACCTTACGCGTCTGCATATCAATCTTGTCGATTCCGTTATTATAGAGCAGAACCCAAACATTCCCCTCCTGATCGGGCACAAGCTGGTTAATAAACATTCCCGAAAGACCATTAGCCGAACTAAAATTGAAATCGGCAATGTAGGGGTTGTCTTTATGGGCTAAAAGCTTCTGTTTATCGACAACAAAAATTCCTCCCAAACAAGTCGCTATCCAAAGATTTCCCCGGGTATCTTCAAACATATTATAAGCCCAGTTGGTGTTGTAAGTGCCGGTACTGTCGAGAATGTTGTATTGAATAAACTGTTCGGCCTCGTAATCGTATCGGTTAATACTCCCATCGGTCGCAATCCACAAATTCGAATCACGATCTTCGTAAATATGCCGAATACGCCCGTGAGGCAGCGGATGTTCAGAATCTTCAGTATTGTACCAAACCGGGTTGGTCCATTCCCCCTTCGTCTGATTAACGCGAATAATGCCGTTCGATCCGCCAAACCAGTAATTATTTCCGGAATCTTTGAAAAGCGAATAAAATTGATTGCCGGTGCCTGTCCCGGTGATCTCGGCAATGGGAACATCCTGCAAGGTCCGGTTTGTACGCGACAGCGAAACACCATAGTCGGTGCCTAACCAAATGTTTTGATTGCGATCCGAGTAGATATTCCAAACAATATTGTTATACAACGAACTTGTGTTGCGGGAATCGTGCATCACATGCTGCAGCGGTTCAGCCTCCGAATAAATATACAGTCCGTTATCGGTTCCGGCCAGCAGATGTGAGCGAACATCCAAGGCCAGCGACTTCACCGAGTTATCCTGAAATTCCTCTAACCGGCCAACCGAGCCGTCTTTCAAATTGTATTTCAGCAAGCCACCTTCCATGCCAATCCAGATGCAGTTGCGCGCCGAATCCTCCAGCAGTGAGTTAATGAACTGGTTGTTTTTCTTTGGATTTTGCGGAAGTTCAATTTTTTGAAAGGAATTGTGGCTTGGCTCATAATAACACAAGCCGTTGTAGGTTCCGACATAAAGCCGGTTGTTTCCCGACTGAATAATCGAATACACGGTTTTATGCGGAAGACCCGGATACTGATTGGTGTCGAAGTATTTCAGTTTCTGTTCACGCAAATTGTAACTGAACAATCCGTCCAGCGAGCCCAGCCATAAGATATCGCCCTGCAAAACCATGCTGCGCACATCGGTTGGAAATTCAACCGGAGCTTCCTCATACCGATCAGTTAATAGATTGTAGATCAACACCCCGTTGTCGGCACCTAAATAGAGTAAGGTCGAATAAGCAATGACACCGCAGTAGATTTGCGTGTTACTTTTTTCGTCGAAGGTGAAGTGCTGTTGAACAGAGTAGCCATCATAACTAAACAGCCCTCTGTTAGATCCAATCCAGATCAATCCCTGATTGTCCTGCAAAAAACAACTGATGACCGATGCTCCCGGTCCCAGGTTGATATTTTCGAACATTTTGTATTTCAATTTCTGCGCCCGCCCCCCTGCAAATGTTAGGAGAAGAAGCAGAAACAAAAGGCTGATTTTCTTGGGCATAAAAAAGCTCTGAAAGGGTTGAATGACAAAGTTATCGATTATTGCCAAAATCCAAACACCTTTCAGAACCAGATACCTATTCTCTAATCTAACTATATCCTATTTTGATTGAATCGTAAGCTTTCCGGCTTTCAATCCTTTTCCTTTTACCTGAAGGCTAATATCTCCGGCTTGTTCGGTACTTTGAACCAAAACGACCAGTTTTCCGCTGAACAATTTCATCGTTGGCAGGTGGAACAGTTCCAACGATGTTGCATCGCCATTACAGGCTGCCCGATAATTTCCGGCACCATCAACCTTAAAATCCAACTGGTTCGTGACCGTCGGACAAGGGACTCCGTTTTTGTCGACTACAGAAACGGTGACAAAGCTGATGTCCTGGCCATCGGCGCTGATGGTTTTGCGGTCGGGCTCCAGCACCAGGCGGTAAGGTTTGCCGGCTGTCCGGACAACTTCTTCGACCGCAACCGTGCCCTTGTCGTCATAAGCAACCACTTTCAGTTCGCCTGGTTCGTAAACTACATCGTTCCACATCAGGCGGTAACGCTCCAGTTTCGATTCCTTGTTTTTGGTGCGCACCCCCATGCTTTTGCCGTTCACAAACAGTTCGGCACTGTTGTAGCTGGTGTACACAAACACCGGAACCGTGTCGCCTTCCATGCCCGGCCAGTTCCAGTGCGGTAAAATATGCAGGGTTGATTCATCGGTATTCCAGCGACTTTTGTACCAATAGTAGCGGTCCTTGGGCAATCCGGCCAAATCGCAGATACCGAAATACGAACTGCGCGATGGCCAGTATTCGTCGTAAGGCGTTGGTTCGCCCAAGTAGTCGAAGCCTGTCCAGACAAATTCGCCAATCACCCAGTCTTTGTCATCTTGTAACACGGCGTCGTCTTCGGGTAAATTACTCCAGTTGCAGTATTCCAAATCGTAGGATGAGGATTGGCCGTCGGGGTACATTTTGCCAACGGCTTTCTCAACCGGGAACTTGTAAATGCCCCGTGAACTCACGGTAGAGGCGGTTTCGGAGCCCAGCACAAAACCCTGCGGGAAACGGTCGTAGGCTTCTTCGTAAAGGTGGGTGCGGTAGTTCAAACCCGGAACGTCCATAATGGCGCCAAAGCCCGATTCCATCACCGCTTTTACCTGGTCCATACCAACGGTAACCGGGCGGGTGGGGTCTTCGCGGTGGAAGATTTCCTGCAAGCGTTTGGCCCGTTTCACGCCTTCGCTTCCCCATTGGTCGGGCACTTCGTTGCCGCTGCTCCATAGCACGATACAGGGGTGATTGCGGGTTGCGCGAACCAGGTTCACAATATCTTTTTCGTGGTAGTCGTCGAAGAAGCGGTTGTAGCCGTTTTTCACCTTCGGCTTTTTCCATTCGTCGAAGCTTTCGGCCAGAAACAGCATGCCCATTTCGTCACACAATTCCAGCTGCTCCATCGAGGGCATGTTGTGCGAACTGCGAATCGCGTTGGCACCCATGTCTTTCATCAGTTGAATCTGGCGGCGCAGGGCGGCTTTATTCACCGCGGCTCCCAGCGGGCCGAGGTCGTGGTGCAGGCAAACGCCCCGGAACTTGGTGATTTTCCCATTAAGTTTAAAACCTTCGCCGGCAGTGTAGCTGATGGTGCGAACCCCGAAGCGGGTGGTCTGCACATCCTGCAAGGCGCCGTTTTTATCGTACAGTTTCGATTCGGCAACATACAGCGTTGGCGATTCGGGGCTCCACAATTTCGGATTTTCGAGGGCGATGTTTTGCACAAACTCATCGCCAAACAGGGTTTCGCTCGAAGCGCTGGCCAGCACCTTTCCGCTGGCGTCTTTAATTTCGGTTTCGAGCCGAAGTCCTTTTCCTTCAACCTTGGTTTTCACGTTAATCTGTGCCAGGCTGTCGCTCACATAGGGCGAGGTCACAAACGTGTTCCAAAGTTGAAAATGGTTTTTGGGCTGAACCAGCACACGCACTTTGCGAAACAATCCGGCACCCGGGTACCAGCGGCTCGACAGCTCTTTGGGCGACAGGTGTACCGCCAGTAAATTGCTGTTCCCCGATTTCACCAGGTCGGTAATGTCGAGCTTGAAGTAAGCGTATCCGTAGCCCCATTCACCCGCTTTTTGTCCGTTTACAAACACAACGGGGTCGCTCATGGCACCTTCAAACAGAACCAGGACACGGCTATCTTCGGCCAGTTTGGGCAGCTCGAAGCTGGTTCGGTACCAGCCGTCGCCAATGTGTGGCAGCGAGCCGGTTCGACCGGTTTTTTCGCTGGCATCCTGTTCGTTGTTCTGGGTGATGGCTACCACCTGCTTATCGACTTCCTTATCAAACGGACCGAAAATGGCCCAGTCGTGCGGCACGGAAACGCTTTCCCAGTTCGAGTCGTCGAAGCCGGGATGTTCGGCACCCTCCATGTTCCCTTTGGTAAACTTCCAGTTTTTATCCAGAATGAAGTCTTCGGTCTGGGCCTGGGCAAACAGGTTGAAGGCGAGTAAAATCGCGATAATAATTGTTCTCATCTGTGTGAATTTTCGATGAACTTTCTGCATTTTCGGTATGAAAGTCCGCAATTTAAATAATATTCCAACCGATGGATTAGTTATTTATACATTTTCGGTTTATACGAGCTTGGATTTTACAGCTAGTTCATGGTTTTGGTTTTTACTCCGCAAATGCATCCAGAGCAATGGTCGGTTTTCCGCTTTCGTCAAATGCTCCCAACGTATACTCGTTCCAACCACTGTTTACCTGAGGTTCCCAGTAGAACACGCCCAAACATTGGTCGTCGCCGATGGTCTTGCATTGTTCAATCAGATTACTGAGGTAGCTATAGGCTGTTTCGGCATCGTCCCAGGGCATACCGGTTTCGCAAACCATTACTTCGGTCTGGTAGCGGCTAATCATATCATTCATGTTAGTGATCATATCATCAGTCAGCGATTGCCAGTTTTCTGCTGATGGGTAAAGCGACATGCCGATGATGTCATACTTGCCGCCGTTGGCTTGCAGACCGTCGAACAACCAGCGGTATAAGTCGTTTCTATTTCCTTCTTGCAAGTGAATAATCACCAACGCATCAGGGAATACCGATTTTACAGCATCATATCCTGCGTTGTTTAATTCAGCATATTGAGCCATATTATCCGATGCTCTTCCATCGTCCCAAAGCATACCGTTTCCGGTTTCGTTGCCGACTTGTACCCACTCCGGGCTGATACCGTTTTCCTGCAGCAGGGTCAGCACTTCGGTGGTGTGGTTGGCTACGGCCGTTTTCAACTCGTCGAACGAAAGGTTTTCCCAGGCGGCGGGTTTGTTTTGCTGGCCAGGGTCGGCCCAGCTGTCGCTGTAATGAAAGTCAATCATCAGGCGCATACCCAGCTGATTGGCGCGCCAGGCTTTTACCAGTACATCGTTTTTGTTGCACCAGCCGGAGGTGGGGTCAACCCAAACGCGCAGGCGGATGGAGTTCATGCCTAAATCGCGCAACAGATACATACATTCGGTTTGCTTACCGTTGGCATCGAAAAACCGCACACCGTTGCTTTCCATCTCCGTCAGCCAGCTCACATCAGCTCCTTTCGCAAAGCCGCTCATATCGTATTCCGGTTCCGGCAGCGGCGTTTGCAGTTGGGGTTCTTCGTCGCAGGCAACAAACAAACCCAGCATGAATGCCACCAGTAAAGTAATTTTAAATCGTTTCATAACTCGTCCTTTCCGTATTTTGAAGAATTAGTCACTGCCCCTTTTCCCGGGACAGCGACCTTTATTTTTACTGTGTAATGCTGTAAGTTCCGGCAATCAGGTTGACTGTCATCGTATAAGTTCCGGCAGTCAAGCTTGCGTCATCAGTAATATTGCTTCCTCTATAATGCAAGCTACCGGATGATCCGCCGAAGTAACGATTCCAGCTGCTGTCCAGATGAATCTGAAATCCCCAGGGCGAGGCACCCGCAAAGGTGATTTGCCCGGAATATTCACCGGCTGTTGCGGTTGCAGTCAGCGGCATATTAAAGTTCCACTGGTCATCCAGACCAACAACCCAGATCTCGTTACCCAAAGCTGTCAGGTTATAAGTCAGACCATTCAATGAAACATCAATCAGGTATAAACCGGCAGTTGGAGCAGGAATATTTGTATTACCCTGGAAAACCAAAGTCCCTGAAGTTGCATCACCTGAGTCCAACAAATAATTGTCGCTCCAGTTGTCTCTCTCAATATTAATGGTGTACCCCCAAAGTGAGTTTACATTCACAACGCCCGCATAAGCCAAATTCTCTTCATTATACAAAGGAAGAGCATTATCGAAAGTCCAGTTACCGGAAATGCCATCATCTACACCGGGCAAATAAACATTCGGGTTGACAACTACCGGTTCTTCAGAACCTTCAACCGCTTCAACGGTCCATGCTGTGGGGTCACTCAAATCGATAGTCAATGTGTAATCGCCCGCCTGAGGCACTGTAACTGTAATATCGCCGGCTTGAGAAACGAGTTCAACATAGCTGCCGTTTTGAGCGAACGCCACCGGTGTATCAATTGCTGCTTCATCATCGGTACCTGTTGCATTGTTGTATTGATTTCCGGTTCCGCTAACCTGGATTGTCATTGTTGTTGACGTTGCCGTAAATGGTAAGGTCCACTTCACATTCGGTCGATCAAAAGTCAGTTCGCCCGAAATGTCGCCGCTAACGGTCAAAGTCGGAATCCAAAGGGCCGACCAGTTTTGGCTGTTAGTATTGAAGTCGACATAGTAACATCCTCCTTGACCCGGGAACCAGCAGTTCCAGCTCCCATCTTCAGAAGAAGTCACAAAGGCCGTTCCGCTAACTGCATCGTTACCCCAAACAGTTCCGTCTCCTTCTTCCAGGAAGAAGCTATACCATGCCGTAGCACCCATGAAACCAACATATTCGCCGTCAGAATCGGCGGAATAAAGTGTTGCACCAGTCGCTTCCTGATCTGAATTCAGGATAAATCCGATGCTCATATCAATTTCGTAGGTCGTAATATTTACTGTGATCATATTACTATACACCGGGTTCATATTAGCGCCCACGGAAGCCTCCAACCGGAAGTAAACTGGTGTTGCAGCATCTGGTGTTGCGCCAAGGTTCTTTGCGATCGTGTTCAACTGAGCGACTGTATAAGTGTGCGACAGACTTGACTCTACTGATTCCTGGATTGTTCCGGAAAAATCTTCGCTGGCAGAGACCTGCAGCGTCGTTGAAAGTACATTTGGTGCCAACATAGTCGGATCACTCACCGTCAACGTGCTGGTCGTCCAGGTCAGAGACAAAGCATGTTCCGCACTGGTTTCCTGGGTGAGCACAACCGTTGACTCGGTTGCCATCAACTCGCTTTGTTCAAGCCCCGATAAAGTTATCAGGTCGCCGTCTTTCTCGCAGGCTGTAAAGGCTGCAATCGACATTAACGCTATTAAAAAATGTTTTATGGTTTTCATTTTCTTATCTTCTTTAGTTGGCGAATCAATATTCTTCGTTATATAAATTCGGGTTAGCAGTCAGGTCCGAAGTTGGTATCGGGTAGTAGTTATATTTACTGTCCACTGCCCTTCCGTCTCTTACTCCGCCTTTCCATTGCCAGATGTATGAATCAGTCGTAAACAGTCCAAAACGGATCAGATCGGTACGGCGGGTGCATTCCCATGCCAGTTCGCGCGCACGTTCATCCAGGATAAAGTTCAAAGTCAGATCTGAAGCAGATAGTCTACCATCAGACTCGAAATTGTCTCCGTAGGCACGTGCTCTCAACTCGTTCACTAACTCCAACGCAGTTGCAGACGAGCTTCCGCCACCACCGCGAATCACACTTTCGGCCAGCATCAGGTACACATCGGCCAGGCGGAACAGCGGGAAGTCGGTATTCACACCACCATCTGCGGTATTTGATGCAATTTCTCCGGCATCGGTCAGGTTAGTCCATTTCGACATAAAGTAACCGTAGCTTTGATTATCGATCTCATCTAAATATTGTGTCTGGCCTTCGGTGAAGAACAGTTTGCGACCATCGGCATCGTTGTACAAAGCCGGTAACTCACCGCGAACACGGAACATCCCCCATCCGCTTTCTACTCCATAGTCGGCTGGATTCTGATAATCCGAGGTGTTACTCACTTCGCCGCAAATCAAATAAGTGGTTGAACCCCATGAAACGGTGTGCATAGCATCGACCTGAAGCGAGAAAATAATTTCGTTGGTGCGCAAGTGGTTATCGGCGTTAAACAACTTTTGAAAATCAGGTTCCAACGAGTAGCCTGCAGTTAAAACCTGGTTACAATATGTAATACAATCGGTGTAACGAGCCTCGTTGGTGTAGACTTCGGCATTCAAATACAGCTTTGCAAGTAAAGTCCAGGCAGCAGCCTGAGATACCCGACCGTATTCCACCTCAGAACGACCAGGCAAGTTTTCTTCAATGTCGATCAACTCTGCTTCGATATAGTTAAAAATTTCGGTTGAAGTATAGCGAGGAGGAGCATAAGCTCCGACCGGGTCAACTTCAGTGACAAACGGAATGTTACGGAACAAATCCAGAGCATGATAATAGGCGAGTGCTCTCAGAAAGCGTGCATCTGCCCGAAACTGCACAATTTCAGATTGCTCCTTTTCTGGCAAGCTGGCAATTCTCTCATCGGTAGCGTTGCGCAAAAATTCGTTGCTTAGTGCAATGGTATAATAAATTCGGTAATACATATCCGATACCCACGAGTCGTTTGCATCCCAGGATAGGAAAGTTAAATCGCCAATAAAATCGCCTTCCAGCCAGGTCGAAGCCAGTTCATCGGTTCCAGCCTCCTGAAGATTAAAATAACTTCGCATGTAATCTTGTCCGTTATTACTCGAAAGGTCAGCATTCCCGCCACCTCTCTCTTGTCCGGTAGTTACAAACGAAGCATAAATTTTTGCCAGAACTGCATTGTAATTCTCCGCACTGGTATAAACACTTTCCGAAGTCGTTTCAGTATGAGGATATTGATCCAGGTCCTTTTCGCAGGATGCAAGTAATAACGTACTTACAACCAATATGCAGAAATATATTTTTTTCATATTCCGATTCAATTTAAACGATTAGAAATTAAGTCCTAAGCCCAATGAGAATGTCCGGGGGCGGGGGTAGAATGAAATATCCATACCGTTCGGCACTTCCGGATCAACACCGGAATAGTTGGTGATGGTGAAAACGTTTTGCACCATGGCATTGATGTTGATGTTGCAGGTATTCCAAACTTTGCCGAAGTTGTATCCAAGCGTCAGGTTGTCCATTTTCAGGAACGAGGCATTTTCAACATAGTAATCCGACAGGTATTGGCGGTTGTTGAAACCGGTTTCCAGATAGCTCTTATTCATGTTGTTCAGCTGGTAAGAGTTGTAGCTTACCGTACTCCAGGCTCCGGTATTCATCGCCATTCCATTGTACACGTAATTACCCACATTCGCGCGGAAGTTCATGTTCATTGTCCATTTTTTATAGTTCAGCGAGGTGCTGAAACCGAAAATGAATTCGGGTGCCGGCGAGTGGTAACGGTACAGGTCGCTCGAGTTGATGTTGCCGTCGCCGTTCAGGTCGGCGTAAGCGCCCTCAATGGGTTTACCGCTTTCTGCGTCGTACAGCTGGTGGTACAGGTAGAACATGTAAGGCTCGTAGCCTTCTGTCAACACCTGAAACTGGTAGCTGTCGATGGTCGGTCCAACCAGTGTGTTGGTGGTCGAGCCGCCTTCAATCAGCGACAGGTTTTTCACCTTCATTTTTTGCCAGCTCATGTTGAAGCTCAGATCCCAACTGAAGTTAGCCGTTTTCACCGGCGTGGTGTTAATGGTGACTTCAATCCCGTGACTGTCCACATTACCCACGTTGGTGAGGATATTTCTGTCGAAGTTGGTACCTGCGGCAGCCGGAACGGTAGCCAGCAAGTCTTCGGTATTACGGGTATAGTAGTCGAAGCTACCAGTCACCTTATCATCTGCGATACCAAAGTCGAAACCGGCGTTCCACGATTTGGTAGTCTCCCATTTCAAATCTGAAGCATAGGCCTCGGGACGGTAGGTGTAGTACCATTGGTCGCCGAACATCACCTGAGCGCCATCCTGACTGTAGGTATAAACCGGCAGATAGTTGTAGTTGCCAATGCCCTCCTGCTGGCCGGTAATACCGTAGCTCAGTCGAAGTTTGAAGGTGCTCAGTGCCGGGTTGTCTTTCAGAAAAGATTCTTCGTCAACTTTCCAGGCCAGTGCCACAGAAGGGAACATACCCCAGCGGTTGTCATCGCTGAAGCGCGAAGTTCCGTCGCGGCGCAAGCTGGTGGTCAGCATATATTTCGAGTTGTAGCTGTAGTTCAAACGGGCGTAGTACGACAACAGCACGTGGCGCTGGTCGGTTGCGGCTGTTGTACTCAGCACGTCACCGGCCACGTTCAGCTCCGAATACGTTGGAGTCGTGCTTTTCCAGTATTGGTAGTCGTAACCAACAATGGCTTCAACATTACTTTTAATGTCTTCGAAATACTTGGTGTAATTCAAATAGGTGGTCAGCAAACGGTTGCTGTTTTTCTGGGGGCCGTACTGGTAGTCGCGGCCACCGGTGTTGTAGTACTGCGTTGCCTCGGTCGGAACAAGAATGTTCCCTTCTCCTTTGGCATAGTCGTAACCCAGGATGGCTTTAACGCGCAGGTCGGGCAGGAAGTGGAACTTGTAATCCACGTCGAAGTTACCAACCACACGGTCAACCTGGCTGGTTGAGTGGTATTGCTCAATTAAACCGAGCGGGTTGCGGGTTCCACCGTTCACCGGTGCACCCGAGTTATCGATGTCTTCGTTGTAACCTCCGAAGCTGCCATCGGTGTTGTAAACCGGCAAGGTCGGGTTGTAGGTTGAAGCGGCCCAAATGGCGTTGGTGTTCGCAAAACGGTTGTTGTTGTGCGAAAGCTTTGCATTCAGGTTCAGTTTCAGATAGTCGTTTAAAAATGAGGGTGAAACCGACACGCTTCCGGTCAAACGCTCGGCATTGTCGGTTTTCAGAATACCATTCTGGTTGTAGTAGCCAACCGATGCCCGGAGCGGTGTTTTTTGGGCAATGCGGGCCGACAGGCTCAGGTTGTTGTCGGTTCCGAATGCCGCGTGGTAAATTTCGTCGTTCCAATCGGTGTTGCCGGTTGCGATGAGGGCTTGCTGAGCGGCTGTTCCTTCGCTGCTCATCACATCAATAAACTGGCTTCGCGACAGCATGTCGGGCATTTTAGTGCGCACCTGGACCGAGTTCGTTGTCGAGAAATTCACGGTCATTCCTTTGGTGGTGGCACCTTTCTTCGTTGTAATCAAAATCACCCCGTTCGATGCCCGTGAACCATAAATGGCGGTTGAGGCAGCATCTTTCAGGATGGTGATATTTTCAATGTCGTTCGGGTTAATCAAACTCATAAAGTTGCCCGAGTTTCCGCTGATACCGCCGCTTTCCAGTGGCAGTCCGTCCAGCACAATCAAGGGGTCGTTGCTGGCATTCAGCGAAGCCCCGCCGCGAATACGGATGGTGCTTCCGCCGGTTGGCGAACCGCTGTTCTGCATGATTTGTACGCCTGATACTTTACCCGAAATCAGCTGTTCGGGAGAACTGATCATGCCGCTGTTGAAGTCGTCGGAGCTGACGCTGGTGATGGAGCCGGTGAGGTCGCTTTTGCGCTGCACACCGTAGCCGACAACCACCACGTCAACCAATTGCCTGGTTTCGGCCATCAGTTTTACATTCAGCGATTGGCCTGCCGGTACAGCTACCAGTTGCATCTCGAAACCGATGTACGAGAAGCGGAGTGTCCCATTGGCGGCTACATTCAGAGTGTAGTTTCCGTTGAAGTCGGTGATGGTTCCCTCGCTTGTGCCTTCTACCACAATGGTCACGCCGGGCAGAGGCTCATTCGACTCGTCAACGACCTTTCCGGTAATTGTTTTTTTGTCCTGTTGCTGTGCCCCGGCCGGCGTCATCCCTCCGGCAAGTGTGCAAAACAGGAACAAGATAGCCCATAGGCTGAAAGTTGCGATTTTACGATTCATAATAATAGGTTTTTGATCCTTATAACAATTGTGTTCATTTATCTGAAATGATTGGGTTATTCTATCCAAATAGTGCTTAGTTCCAGGGTGCGGCTTTCGCCTTTTTGCCCGTCAATCCAAAGTACCAGGCTTTCGCTGTTTTGGTTTGAAAACGGGATAGCCGTTTTCGGTTCGAAGTAGCGCGGCATAAACACCGGGTAAGCGTTCGGGAGCAGGGCAGTTTTGGTTTGCTGAAGCTGGCTCAACGGCAGGCGAATGATGCCGTTGTCGGCTTTCAGGCACAAAGCCGCGTAGGTAAAACCATCGCTGGTCACCAACCCGGCCATCAATCCGGCAGGTGCAGCCTGGGCTTGAATGCAGAGGTATTTTGCCTGACTTGCAAATGCAGGCCGGTTCACTATCAGGTCGCCAATGTAACGACGCAGATAGAATTTCGGCTCGGCATCGTCCGATTTGAAGCTGATGCGCAGACTGCTTTTTTCGCCTGGCCCGTGGTCCACACTTTCGCGGCGGATGCTGCTCCATTCCGGGAGCACGTAGCTTTCCAGACGTTGCGCATCTTTCTCCGCATCGAACAGAATGAGCGGGCTGTCGGGAGCAACGAGTTTGGTGCTGTAAAAGCTGCCGGCGGTGTAATCCCAATCCAGCGGACTGCAATCGGTAGCACCGGGGAACGTCGTTTTGTTTGCTCCGCTGAAAACAACCAGGTTGTAGTTGAGGGCGTTTCCATGGAAGCTTTCAGCCGGAATTTCGGCGGCATAGTTGTAGCCTTGTTCCCGTTTCATTTTAAAATAGGTATTGTGATCGTTCCAGAACGAAACACGGTCGGTGTAAATCAGCACCGAGTCGGGTTGAACCGGTGCAGCGATTATGGCTTCAATTTGAATAGCCTTGCCGGTTTCGGCCAGCTTGGCGGGTTGGTGGTAAACGGTGAGCTTATCCGATGCTGTTGGTGCAACGTATTCACCCAGGCGAATGTTGTTCCAGCTGCTTTCCGGCGTCCAGCTTTTTGCCGGATGAATGCCGCTTTTTTGCAGCAGGTACACGCCCGGTTTCAATTGTTCGATAGTGCCGTTTTCAGATCGTGCTTCGAACTGGTTACCCGCATTCATGGCTGTAATTTGAAAGGCATTGCCCAGGTTCGGAAGCTGAAGGGTCATGTCCCGGCTTCCCGAGTAAATCCGCACCACATCTTTATCGAGCGAAGGTTTGGAAAAAGGGTCGCTCACGGGCACGGCGTCGGGCATCACCTCCAGGCGCCAAACGCCGTCTTCGAGCTTATCCAGAAAATAAGCGCCGCTTCCTTCGTAGTGTACCAGTTGTGAACGGCCAACTCCGGCAATCGCTTCTAATTGGTCAGCTTGTTTGGGCTGTGTCGAAGTTGAATTGGAATAATAGAAGCGTGTGTAGCTGTTCAGCTCACTTAAGTTTTGTTTCGCACTGACGCGGAATTCACCGAAAACAGTATCGACCGGGTAAGTGCCGTAGCTTTTATACATCGGTAGCTGGCGGGCAGCTTCGGCAGCAATTTTTAGACTGATAGCTTTGCCGGGCGTGTAGGCCAGGTTCAGGTAATGCGTTTGATATTCGGTATTGTGGGCAGCCAGTTCCAGCGGGTCGTAGGCAAATTGGGTAATCCATTGAAATCCGGCGGTACGGAACGAACGCACCGTTGCAGGGTACATATACGAATACAGCAGGTCGGCCGGGTCGAACTCGTAAACCAGCTTCGCCTTGTTCGAAAAGCCTTTCAGTTCGCTAAATGGAATCGGGTACTCGTCAACATAAGTCAGAAAATTGCCCTGACGTGTGTACCCCGAAACCAATCCGGAGGGATACCACTGGTAGGTTGTTCCCTGAATATCGGTGTCGAAGTAAGCGGCGGCAACCTGGCGGTTATGGCTCACATTATAAAATACCGGTTTGCTGTTGCCGGCTTGTTTCAGGGCCAACAGCATACGGTTAATGTAATCGCGCGTTTCGGCCACGGTACCGCTGTGACAAGGTTCGTTGTTGATTTCGAAGCCCACAACAGCGGCCTCATCTTTATAAGCATTACCGGTGTAAGGATTCACATGTTGCACCAGCGCCGAGATGTAGTTCTCCTGCGCCGCAATGGCCTCGGGCTTGGAATGGATGTCGCACTTGTCGTAAAGGTACGAGAAGCCTCCGGTTGGCTGGTTTCGTTCGGGGTATCCGTTTCCGAAATTGGTTTGCGCCGTAATCACGATGCTGATGCCGCGTTCTTTCAGTTTCGAAATCAGGTAGTCGAGCAGGTCGAGGTGGTCATTTGCGATCAGGTTTCCCTGCGCATCCGAGATTTCAACATCCCAAATGTGAACGCGGTAAGCGTTGAACCCGAGGCGGGCAAAGTGGTACACATCGTCGTCGATGGCTTTTTTGCGGTCGACACCCAGGTAACCGGCGGCGCGGTAAGCATGGGCGAACGGTAAAGTGTAGTTGACCCCGAAGAAGGAGGCCTCCTGCTTGCTGTCGCTCCATCGCATCACCCCTTTTTTGTCGATAAACACTTCGGAAGGTTGCTGGGCAACAGCAAAAAGAACTGTAAAAAAACACAAAAGTGTAGCAAAAGAAAATTTCATATCGTCCTCGTTTAGTTAGAAAATATAGTTAATCACAGGCCAATTTCATTTGACTGAATTGCAACAACTAATTAGGTTTTAAGCAAGCCCAAAAAAATCACTGGCCTTTAGCTGCACCGGCTTATTTTTCGATTAATGTAAAATTACGGGGAGTTTTAAAACAGGGAAAGCAGAGATCGGACATAAAAGGATAAAAAACGGACATTCCGTAGAAATAAAATTGCCCGCAGGACCGGCGAATTCAAATTACTCAGAATACATACACCTCATAACCAATGCATAAGCAAAACACAAAGATCTTTCGATGTACGATAAACAGGAACCATTTGCTCGCTAATTTTACCGGAAAAAATTAGATGAATGTCGACGATGAACCGCATTAAGGCGTTTTCAAAATTTAAACGTCCCTGCAAAATAGATATTGGGTCAGGGTGTTTTTCATTCCTGGGTTTTCCGTTTAGTATTAGTTTTTTTTGTCCCTATATTGCCGCAGCCTGGTTATTATATCGCGGCGCTCCCATTACTATATCAATAACGGCATACGAAAGAATTAGCGCGGTAGCAGAGCCCTGGTGCTGGAGCGGAGCTTTGCCCAAAGACGAAGAAAACACCATGAAAGGACAGCTCGGGAAATAAATCAATTGACTTTCAAAGCCGATTAGCTCACTGGCCGAATTCCAGCAGCGGCGATAAAATAAAAGAGGCTGTCTCAAAAGAGTTCAGCCTCTTTTTTAAACTCATATACTTATTCTAAAATCAGGTAATCAGTTCACGCGTATACTCAGGCATAGCCCCATGTTGCGTACAAACAAAAGCCGAAAGATTGACCGCCATTCGGTGGGTCTCCTTCAGTGATTTTCCGGTTAGCAGTCCAACAACCATCGCTGCAGTGAACGAGTCGCCTGCCCCAACGGTGTCGGCCACTTTTACTTTTGGTGTTGGCAAAAAGCTGCTTGCCTCTTTTGTGATCAGGTAGCTGCCATCGGTGCCGCAGGTCAGCGCCACCATTTTCAGGTTAAAGCGGTGAAGCAGCTCTTCACAGTTTTCTTCATCCTTTCCCTGCAAGCCAAACATCTGAGCGACAAGCTTTATCTCGTCGTCGTTTATCTTTAGAACGTTGCACAATTTCAGCGACGCTTCAATCAAATCCTTCGAATAAAATTGTTGCCGCAGGTTGATATCAAAAATCTTCAGAGCAGTGTCCGGCACCTGGCTCACAAAGTCGCGGATGGTCGTTCCCGATACTTCGCCGCGTTGAGCCAGCGAACCAAAACAAACAGCTTTGGTCCTGGCTGCAATGGCCGCATAT
>NZ_JBFHIT010000072.1:0-19826 GCF_041596335.1 Mangrovibacterium sp.
GCCGGCCCGATATTGATATCTCCGGCAATTTGTCCGATAAAATCTTCCAGCTGATACGAAATCTTATTCGCATCAGAATATTTTACAAACAAGGAATACGAGCGATTGGCACTCACAACTGTCAATGAGGATTCTTCATTAAAATCAGCCACAGCTTTTACCCGGACCATATTCGGTTGTTCGGGAACGACTTCGGCAATTAGTTTATCAGGATCTCCAACCTGTACATAGGTGATCTTCTCCTTTGCAATCAGATGAGTGGTTTTATTTTGGCAGATTTCTATTTGGTTCTGGGCATTTATTGCCAGTGAAAAGAAAAAATATACGATGCTTAATAGTGACTTTTTCATGACGATTATTTTTGATTGATGATATAAACTAGGGTATTCTTTTTGACGGTTACTTTTTTCAGACGTACTCGTTTGAGCATGGTCTGGGCTGCACGGTCGGCTGCACGGATTCCGGTATAGGTCAGCGGCTTGTTGGTAACACCCATCAGTGAAGAAGTATTGGTTGAAGCGCCGACTTCCTGGTAAACTTTTCGTGCAGCATTATCCGGCACATAAAGTCCTTCCAATCCATCCAGATCATAGATCGTGAGTTTTACCGGGACAAAAGAATTTTCAACAGGCAGTTGAGTGATCCCGATCAGCAGTCGTTCATTTTTGATCTTGCATACACCATAGATAAAGCTGTTTTTAGGTATCTGCTGCCCGTTGATCCGGGTGTCTTCCAGCAAGCGTAGTTTTATCCGGTTGCCGTTCAGGACGGTTGTAGTCTCATAGATCTCAGCTTTTATGAGCGGATCATTTGTCTGCTCTTCCCTGTTAAATCCTGATGATTGTTTTTTCTCCAGGGTAAAGGACCGGTTTTGTATGGCCTCTATCTGTTGTAATCTTCCCTGTGCCTGTTGCAGATAAAAATTTAGAGAATCGTTTTTACGACTGAGTAGGACGTTTTTATCGATGATCTCATCCAGTTCTTCAATACCAGTTGTCTGCATTTCCGGCGTCGGTGATTTTACTTTTTGTTTCTTTACAACAGCTTCCTTAGGCGTACCTTGCTTTTGTGGAGCAACTGTCTTTTCAGATTTCGGCAAGACCGGATCGCCTTGCAGTTCCTGTCGCACCTGTTTTTCTTTATTTCGGATATGGGCAAGAATTTGTCCCTGATCAGCATTTTTATCAAGCAGCGTATTGTCTCGTGCTATTGTGTCTTGAAGCCCCAGCTCTTCTAACTGAGTGGTATCATTTACATCAACCTCAGCGATTTCTGCAATCTGCTGATCATCTTTCTGATAGGCTTCCATCTTGTCATAAATCTCAATGGATTTTTCTGCTTCCGGGAGATCATAGTTGGCACCTATTCCAGGTGTATCTGGTTGCGTTTCTTTTACCGCTTCCGCCTCCGTTCCGCCACCCAATACCCAGAAAATCAGAATCACAAAAGGTATCAACACCAGCGGAAGAATAAACAGGGCCTTATTTTTTATCAGAAGTTCCTTCATTGATGTAAGTTTTTAATTGATTTTCAAAAGAATCCACTGGCAGTTCAAAAGCTGAACGGCCGGTGTTTGTTGGAGCACTGGTCAGTGGTCCGGCCAGTGGTGCATCTACCTTCTTCGGTTTTACTTTTCCGGATGGGATCCAGATAAATGAGATGGCAAACAGGGCAAACAAAAAAGCGGTGATCAAAATCCATTTGCTTCTTCGTTTCAAAGGATCCAGTGTTTTGTCTTTATCGTCCAGCTCGTTTACCCAGCGGGTAAAACGACTGACATCTTTCAATTGATTTGCTGTCATATTTTTAATGTATTGTCGTTAATGTGTATCTCAGCCACCTGTCCGGCTTCTGACGGATTGGGCTGTTAAAAGGATTTTCTTCTTATGCTTTCCAGGTCTTTGTTCTCATCGATCCGCCAGCTTTCCATCAGAAAACCATGCGGATTATTATCCGTCCGGGAGATGTTTCTCAGATAGCCCGAAGTTTTAAGGCTACGAATGGTAATGTTGGATTTTCGGACAATTTTTTGTTTGCCCGTAAACGAAAAACGATACGGATAGGCAGAAAAGTTCAGTATAATGGAATCAGTCTGCAGGGTCATGCTGATATCAGAAGCAATCACCTGATTATACAGATTATTCTCTTTAAAGGCTTGGTATTGTTCCATTGCACTCCGGTCGGCCAGATACAAGGCTTCCCTGACATTATTTTCAATGTAGGTTTTATCCGGTTCAAGGGTAAAAAACAGCTCATGAAAACGTTTTACATGATCCCTGGCTTCCGCATCCCGGTTCTCACTAATATCTTCCCGAAGGGCGACCAGTAACGATTTACCATTGTCCAGCACATAAATTTTCTCTTTGGAAAGCTCCACCAGTTGAACCGACTCGTAATAAATGTAACTGCTTACGCCCATCAACGAAAGACTGATCAGCACCAGCACATATACGATAAAGCGGAACTTGCGTTGTATATCAAATTGTTTTTGCATTTCTTTTTAGTAATGAATGAATATTCGTTTTATGTTTTTTAACCTACCGCTTAGAAGGCAGCATGCCAAGCTCCATAATACGCTATTAAAAAGCGAGTTACACAAGCACTTGCTTGTATTTCAAAGATATTTCAAAGAGCATCCTATTTATGAACATTCTTTTTAGCCTTTTTCAAGTAGGAATTTTGATTGTTCAGCAAGGCTACTTCCTGCTCAAGTGCCGATATTTTTCTATTGGCCTCTTGCAGTTGTTTTCGTAATGATTCTATTTGCTGATCTTTATCCATTAATTACATATTTGCATAATATCCTTTGTGGAAATATCCTTAAACTGCTTGGCCGGGTATTTCATTCGGATCGACCTGATTTCTTCAATCACTGAACAAAGATGATCTAACCGGTTCTGCTGTACCGCATAAAATATCCTTGTTTTATCTGCATGGGAGCCCAAAG
The DNA here is from genome assembly GCF_041596335.1 of Mangrovibacterium sp. Taxonomy (GTDB): domain Bacteria; phylum Bacteroidota; class Bacteroidia; order Bacteroidales; family Prolixibacteraceae; genus Mangrovibacterium. Next base: position 2,948 of record NZ_JBFHIT010000072.1, read on the forward strand.
TGCACCCGTTGTAGCTAAGGGTACTCCCCTTCCAATCGATCGTTTTCCAAAAAATGAAATTGAACTGATCCCATTTTGAATAGATTTCGTCACAGGTTGTCCTTAATGAATTAACTTCTCCTGGCGAAAACTCATTAAACTCCTTGCACAATGAAATTACCTCTCGAAGATATTTCGACCTATTGTTTTTGAATTCTATCGTTATGTCACGCTCTGGAATCATCAGTTGTATATTTCATCGACTATCACCTTCTTTTTCCGGTAAACGTCGGTTATTACAAACTTAAATAGGTAGTCATGCGTCCGATTTCCTACAATGATTGGAATATAAACATCGAGAGAAGTTCCTACAAGATGTTTAAGCATATCAATCTTCCTGGCCTTCACTGGAAAAAGAGGTTCTTCTTTCCATCCACCAAAATCTCCTTCACGATAATACACATTATCAGTTGGAAGCAATTCATCTTTTATAGTAGCACCAGGAGGCACAGTTGTCGGTATCTGTTCTTCATTTCTTTTGAAGTACCTAGTACCGATATGCGCAACACTGAAGGCCTCCCCTGCTATTACAACAGACGCACTTTGCCAATCGACTTTCAATGGTTTATTTAGCTTATTGTAGAGAGAGAATTTAATTCTAGTCTCTCCCATGTTAAAAGATATTTCTATACTATCATTACAAAATACCAGCTCATTGCTAGCAACAGGATGCACCATAGAAAAAATGTATGCAAATCGCTTTGCCTGCACAGTCATACTCAAAATCCCAAGGATTGAAACAATAATAACACGTTTCATTATTTCGTATATTCATTAGTTGTTTCGACTACCATATCCGTCACTCTATCCCTGAGTTTAACGAACAACGTATAGTCATTATTAAGCATCTTTTCCTTAACTATCCTTTTATTTAAGTACCCAATCACATTGATCAACCAGTACAACTTCTCTTTCGGGGCAAAATCATGAAGCATATCCAACCTTTGCATCAGCTGACTATAAACTTCATCTTGGCCTGGATCGTTAATCAAACCTTCAATTTCAGTTGTCATAACTTTTATTTAAATTACAAAAATTTATATATTCGGACGATTCTTTCAAGTGCCCCTTTTTATCAATTGCATTTCTGCATTGAATGATGAATTTGCCGATTTCTTGAATAGCGGCTTGGGATTACTTTGTTCAATTTTCAAGAAGCGGTTTGTTTGTTTTCATTATCGCATCTTCCGGTCAAGCGATCAACGATCGCTTTGTACCTTTCTAATTCTTGTTGTAGTTGAATGATTTTTTCATCCTTCGTAATTTGTTCCTGATACATCTCTTCTCTATTTTTTTCAGTTAGCTTTTCATCAATCATACTACCCCACCCTTCACTAATCCAAGCCTCATTTATGCGTTGGTCCAACTTCGCAAGCCTATTCGTAAATCCAGTTGGAATCGGAACTTTTCCATTTAGTACTTGTGAAAACGACGACTTGTTTTTATAACCAAGCATCCGCCCGAGGGTCTCCTGGTTAGCTGCAACTCCGTTCCCAATAAGCCACCTTGCTACACGCTTAATGCGATCTTGCTTAGTCATTTCTCTGCCTGATTCACTCATACTTCAAAAAGTTTATAAAAAGTTTGCAGAATAACTAAACTAAGTTTATATTTACACCATGTAAAAACAAACAAAGTTTATATTAAACCTGTTTTTACTACAATTAAAAGGGAAAGACGCTGGTCACGACTGCAATCCCAGCCAACGTCTCCCTTGCTTATAACTGAAAAATAATTTTTCAATTACAAATCAAAGATAATGACTGAACAAATTGTAAACAAAAAAAAGAGACTCAAAACAGAGAAACTAACCTTTGTTGAGTATTGCGACAGTCTAAAGGACAAACAGAAAGAACCTTTCGAAGAACACACTCCTCTCGACAAACTTTTCAATGCTATTGCAGATGCAACAGGAAAACACCCGGGAAGCGTGCGCCGCTGGTACTACGGGACGGCCAAACCAGGCAAGCTTGAAATGCAAGCTATGGCTACTCTTTTAAAATCAGATGTTGCAACCTTATTCCCGTGTGAATCATGATCAAGAGTACAGAGTTTTATATCACCCCAAAAGGGGATGTGATGATTGAGACGCAATCTGGGATCAAAAAGCTCGAGTTTTCTGATCGTGACTTTATAAACAAACTTTACAATCAATTCAATGAGCTTTATCCCGCGGCCATGGAGGCGCTCTCTCAGGAATTCGTAAAATTTCGGTCCATCCCAGCAATGCACGAATTCATGATAGTTCGACGCATGATCAAGTGTAATTTCGGGAAATACGACAGCGTTATGGACATTGATCATCTCGGAAACCTAAACTTCGAGGAAGTCGACTGTCCGTTACGCGGTGAATGCCATTTAGAAAATGTTGTCTGCAAGCCCAAACTGAATTCCAAGCTGTCAGAAAGAGAGCTCCAAATCATGCAGCTACTCTATGAAGGGTATCCGAAAAAAGACGTTGCAGCCGCTTGTGCTGTGTCAATAGAGACAGTCCGCACTCACAAACGAAATGCTTTTCGAAAACTCGGTGTTCATTCACTAGCAGAATTCAACAGCTACGCAAATCAAAAGAATCTATTCGAAAATTAAATCTCATAACAATGAAAAAAACAAAAACATCAGGCCCAATAAGGTCGTGGATAGCTGCACAAAGTGGTAGCGGAAGTTCAAAAGACAAATCTCTTCCATTATGCGTGAGAGCCTGTATTAGGGCACGAAAAGGGATCAGATAATTCATCGGAAATTAATGCACAGCCCTGCATAGCGTTGCAGAGGTGTTAATACTTACTTATTCAACTCGCTTATCTCTCTAAATAACAGTGCAATGATTGACAAAGAATTAGATAAAATAACTGAACGTGCATTTGCGATAGGTATCGAAGTCGGTGTCATACAAACCGGGAAAGAACTTGGGTTAATCGACGAAAACATATCTGAGAAGCAAGCTCACGCCATTTACGGCGAAAAGCAGGTGAAGGAATGGAGGCGAAAGCAATGGATCATTGGCTACCCTTCAGGAAATAAAACCCGCTCAAAATTCTACTACAAACGCTCCGAGCTGGAAACAGCGCAACGCATGTTGGACTACCAGAATTTACTTCCATCCAACAAACTAAAACAATTTATCGAAAACAACGGGACTCCACAAGTCCACAAAAAATCTCACAATGAAAAAAGTAAGAATCACTTCCCTATCGCTTCGAAATTTCAAAGGCATTAAAGCCTTCGATGCTTCGTTCGATAGCAACCAAACCCGGATTTATGGCGACAACGCCACGGGAAAAACTACACTTGTAGATGCCTTTACATGGCTCCTATTTGGAAAAAACTCCGCTGATGACAAACAATTCTCCATTAAACCGTTCGACGGAAACAACCAGGTTATCCATAAGCTCGATAGCGAAGTTTCCGCCACATTTGACGTTGATGGTGAAGCAGTAACGCTCAAACGTGTTTTCCGCGAAAAATGGGTAACGAAACGAGGAAGTTCGGACCCGGAACTCAGTGGCCACGAAACAGTCTTCTTCTGGAATGACGTTCCAATGAAGGCCGGCGAATTTCAACGCAAGGTTGATGACATCATTCTTGAGGATACCTTCAAAATGATTACTTCACCATTTTACTTCAACAATCTAAAATGGCAAGAGCGCCGCAACATCCTTACGTCAATAGTTGGTGATGTGAACGATGATGAGATTGCCGAAACTCGCCTCGACTTTAAAGCCCTTTTTTCAGCCAAGGGGAATAAATCAATTGATGAACTGAAAAAAGAGGTCTCAGCCAAGAAGAAAAAGCTAAAAGACGAACTGAAGCTTATTCCGGCCCGAGTTGATGAAGTCACCCGAAGTATTCCTGATGCAAAAGACTGGGCTAATATTGAAAACGAAATTGAGATCGTTTCAAAAAATATCAGCATCGTTGACGAACAACTGCAGGATCGCTCAAAGGTTAGCGAAAGCTACTTCAAAGCCAAAGAAGAACGCCAGCGCAAATTAAACCAATTGAAATCAAAAATTTCAGACATTGAATTTGCCGGCAGCCGCGAGCTCCAGAAACAATTGAATGAAAAAACAGATGCTATTGCTGCGGCAAAGCACGAGCTCAAAAGAATCGACCAGAGGGTTAAAGAAGATGCAGAGGAAATCAAAAGGTTAGAGGCGCGCATTAACCAGTACGCAACAGAACAGGAACAACTCCGCAACGAATGGAATCGCGTAAACGAACGACAAATGGAGCCATTTTCCCCTGGAGCCTTCAAATGTCCTACTTGCAACCAGCCGCTTCCTGAATCCGACATAGAAGCTAAGAAGGCTGAAATGCAGCGCAATTTCAATGACAGCAAGCAAAAGCGTTTAAGTGAAATTCAAAAACAAGGTACGGCCATTACGCCAATCATTGAACAGTTGGGTGAAAAAATAAAGGCGATTGAGGCAAACGATTATACCGAACAGATTAAACGGCACGAAGCCGCCATTGCCAAATGGGAAAGCAGGAAGCTTAAAAGCGTGCAGGCAATCCTTGCCGATAATGCAGAATATCAAGGGTTGAAAGAACAGCTGAAAGCTTTAGAAGCCGAACCCGAGGTGAAAATGCCCGAATTGGATGACGATTCCAGTCTCAAGGCTAAAAAACGCGAATTATCAGAAACGCTTGATCGGTTGAAAAAAGACCTCGGACTTAAAGAGCAGATCGCGAAAGGAGAAGCACGTAAGGCTGAACTCTTGAAGCAGGAAAAACAATACTCTGCCGAGCTGGCCGAATTGGAGCAAACTGAATTCACTATCGATGAATTCACCCGGGCTAAAGTGGATGCCCTGGAAGGTAGAATTAACGCCTTGTTTGGAGGTAAAGTCAGCTTCCGAATGTTCGACACACAACTAAACGGTGGATTGATTGAATGCTGTGACACCATCATCGATGGCGTACCATGGAATGACGCCAACAATGCCGCAAAAATAAACGCAGGAATAGCCATCATCAATGTTCTTACGGATCACTTCCAGCAAATGTCTCCAATATGGATCGATAACGCTGAAAGTATTACCAGTATTGCCGATACAAACGCACAAAGAATCGAATTATACGTGAGCGAAAAATACAAAACGCTCGAAGTTGCATCATAAATCTCAAATAATTTCAAAATGTCAGAACAAAACAAACCGGCCGTAGTGGCCACAATGGAGCAATTCAGCTTCTTTAATCCTGAACACCTCGCTACTATGCAAAGAGTAGGTAAGATGTTCGCTAACTCGGAACTTGTACCCGAAATGTATAAATCCTCCGATAATAATCCCCCGGAAAAAGCAATTGCAAACTGTGTCGTCGCAATCGAAATTGCTACACGCATCGGTGCAAGCCCTTTGATGGTAATGCAAAACATGGTGCCTATTTACGGGAAACCAAGCTGGAGTTCTAAATTCCTAATTTCTACTGTTAATACCTGCGGTAGATTCAAACCTCTTCGTTTCAAATTTGAGAATCTAGGTGTATTGAAGGATTATAAATACAAAGAGTACGTTTCAGAATGGGTTACTGGGAACAACGGTAAAAAATACAAAAAGACCGCCCTGGTTGACAAAGTATTTGCTGGTCCCGTTGATAACATTCAATGCATCGCTTATACCACGGCAAAAAACTCGGACGAGGAACTTGAAAGTTCTCCCGTATCGGTAAAAATGGCGATTGACGAAGGATGGTACACCAAGAAAGGCTCTAAGTGGCAAACCATGACCAAACAGATGCTTATGTATCGTTCCGCATCTTTTTGGACATCATCTTATGCTCCTGAGCTTTCAATGGGAATGAAAACCGAAGACGAAATGCGCGACATTGAAGATGTAACCTTTGTGGATGTAACTGATCATACACCGGAAAGATCAAAAGACGAAAAATCCAACTCAAAGGAGCTCTCAATTGACGACGCCCCCAAGGATAAAGAACGCGCAGAGGAAACACCTAAGCCATCTCTCCAGAAAATGACCTTCACCTCAATGGATGAAGTTAAGAAGTTTTTGATCGACGATTGCGGAGCAGCAGAGGAGTTTTTAACCGACGATGCCGCAATAAATACGGTAGCAGCCGAAAATGGTATCAGTATCGAAATTAAAGCGGCTGGAGGACCGGGATTTTAGTTATGGATTATCAATTCAAGGTTGAAACAAAGGAAGCCGGTCAAAGGCGTGCGTATGGTGATTCATATTATCACTACATCGTAACAGATAATAGTCCAAAGAAACATCACGAATCTGTAGTTCAGAATTTCTGTACAGGGTTTGTAAAACCTGCTATTTCTGAAAAAATGCGCAAAGAACGCATGGAAAAAGAAGGTTTTGGAGCCGCGACTTTTGCCTCTTATTGGACTACATTCAGAAAGATTGGTGATAATACTTTTGAATACAAAGTCACTCAACCATCAACACACTAACATGCGACTAAAAGTATTAGGAAGCTCTAGCAAAGGTAATTGCTACTTATTGATTGCAGAAAGCGGACAAACACTGGCTATAGAGGCCGGTGTCCGCTTTACTGAAGTGCAAAAGGCCATTGGCTTTATAACGAATGATATCATTGGCTGCCTGGTGTCTCATGAGCACCAGGACCATGCAAAGTTTGCAGATCAGTTTATGGATCACGCTATAGATGTGATTTGCTCACAAGGTACAGCAGCTCATTTGCAACAGCACCACAGGCGCAAGACTATTCATCCAAATCATACTTATAAATTAGGTGAATTTAAAATTTTTGCCTTTGACGTTGTACATGATGCAGCCGAACCTTTTGGATACATAATCAACCATCCTGAAAGCGGCAATATCCTGTTTTTAACCGATACGTTCTATTCTGAATACACTTTTAAAGGTTTGAACAACCTTTTATTAGAAGTGAACTATGATGAAAAAATATTGGCCGCCAATATCGAATCTGGGCGACTGAATCCATCTATCAGGAGACGGATCGAGACCTCTCATATGAGTTTGCAAACCGCCTTAGAGTTGCTAAATGCAAACGATCTTTCAGCTGTAAATAACATTGTTCTCATCCACCTGAGCGATGGTAACAGTCATGCGGAAAATTTTGGGCAAACAGTAAAAACAGCTACCGGTAAGAATGTGACTGTTGCCGATTCTGGACTTGAAATGCCATTCAATAAAACTCCTTTTTGATATGAAATCTATCTATAATAAAACGTTTATCAATGTTCTGTTGATATTTCTTGCGGGCATTGCTTCTCTGATTATCAAAATAAAACATCCAAATGACGACCCGATAATGTCGATACAGCATGCCGCAACAGCACTAAAACACGAAATCAAAGGTGATAAAGGTAAAAAGTGTATTCTGTTGGGAAAACAAGAAGGATGGAAATTTCCACGATACAAAGTGACAACAGACTCCATGGTAGCCGATTCATTTTTGACAAAAATGCTACCGGACAGCATTGCCCCTTGGGAAATACTAAAACGTGATAGTTTCCTGCTAATTGAAACATCTCCCAATGTTCGTGTGTACGCCGAATACGGCACATATACTTTAACAAAGAACGGAGCCAAAAAATTCACTGGAGCTTCGGACAACAAATACCTAAAACGCCGATTCAAATGAAACTCTACGCATTAATATTCACCCTTGTGTCAATAGTTGAACTCGTTGGATTCATTCTTGGGAAAGGCAACCATTGTGGTTGGGCCGCTTTAGTATTGGGTTTATTCTCTCTGGCTTTGTGGGTCTGGAGCGATGATAAAGCATCAACAAAAAACAATTACTGGCACCGTGATTTTTAATAGTAAAATACCCGGGGATCACATCAAAGCCAAAGAATATTTGACATGGTTACTGAAGAATGGGAAGCGCTTTGAGATTGTTGAAAAACGCAAGATTAGAACTGACCGCCAGAACCGATACCTTCACTTGATCCTCTCCTATTTTGCGCTCCAGGTTGGCGAAACGCTCGACTACATAAAACAGGAGATCTTCAAAAAGGAAATCAATCCGGACATATTTAAAACAATACGTGTGAATCCAAAATCAGGAAAAAAAAGAACCGATTGGAGAACAACGGCGGGATTAAACACGAAGGAAATGAGTGTCTCCATTGACCGGTTCAGAAGATGGTGTTCTCAAAAGACAGGCATCTACATTCCTGAAGCAAACGAGCACCAATTTCTCGATCAAATACAAAACGAAGTTGAACAGAATAGGCACTGGCTGTAAAAGTTCATTAAAAACATTGAAATAAGCAGGGAGGCAATAATTAACGAAAGATTGTAATCGTGGCTTGTGTTTGTGAAATAAAGACCTCCCTGTTTTTGGTACGGTAGCTCAATTGGCAGAGCAGCGGTGGCCACAGTAAAGACAGCCGGTTGCAGGTTCGAATCCTGCCCGTACCACACACTTAATTTTAAAATTGAGACAAATGGAAATTACAAGAAAAGAAGTAAAAAAAGTAAGCATCAAGGATGCATTGCTTGAGGCTGTTTTCGAAGCCGATTTTGCAGGAACTGATCCTAACGGAAGTCCGGTTGAAGAAACTGGAGAGTATAGCAGAAAAAGCAGCCAAGTACGCACAGGAGACTTTAATGCTGCGTTCAACCGTCTGCGTATTCACATGGTTTGTATTTGCGAAATGCCTGAGGCAGACCAAATCACCGAAGACAACGTTTACGACTTCGATCCGGAGCAGCTTATGAATTATGAAATTACCGGGTATTCTATCGGCGGTAGCGATGAAAGCGCCGGGGTCACTATTACCGGTAAAAAACTACTCGAAAGCGGCCAGGTGCTAAACCTGAATGTGCCGTTTACAAAATTCGAAGATGAAGACGGATATATCCATGGTGCGGCTTTAATGAGCGACATCGAAGCCTGTAATTCCGAGGTTGAAGAGTTTTTGAATGGGAAATGGGGCATCGTACAGCAAGAGCTTCCTGGTTTCGAAACCGACACTCCAAACGAAGCTGATATTGATGGAGTGAAGATGAAAGTGTTTAACAGCAAAAAAGAAATGGAAGAAGCTGTCTAGTCATGCAAATCGTACTTCAAAATAACGGCAATTTCGAGGTGAGCTTTAAATATCATGCTGACATGGTACGGCTTATACGGCAGATTCCCGGACGAAAATTCAACCCTAAATTGAAGGTTTGGAATATCCCGGGCGAATCCAAACCGCAGCTGAAGCAGGTCGCTGAAATAGTCAGTAGATTTCAGAACGTTGTTTGGCAGCGCGAGGAACAGATTAACCCCAATGACAATAGGTTTTTCATTCCACCAATGCCTGAATTAAACGTTAATCACGGATTGAATTTCGAGCCGTTGGCATACCAAGCGCCCGGAATTGCAAGAGGATTGGAGTTAAAACGATTTATGAATGCAGATGATCCGGGACTGGGAAAGACGTTTCAGACGATAGGAACAATCCACATTGCAAACGCCGTTCCCTGCCTGGTCATTTGTCCCGGAAGTGTTAAAATACACTGGGAACGCGAGTTCATGAAATTTGCTAACCGCAAGGCTTTAGTTCTAAATGACAAAGTTGGAGACAGCTGGCCGTTTTATATAAAGTCGGGAATATACGATGTCGTTATTGTGAATTTTGAGAGCCTTAAAAAGTACTTTGTGCAGACCATTCGCACACCACGCGGCAAATCGCTCGAATACCAACATATTGTCTTTAAATCCACAATCGATTTATTCAAAGCCGTTATCATTGACGAGGGACACCGGGTAAAGGACTTTAAAGCACAGCAAACAAAGTTTACAACCGGCATAGCAGAAGGGATTGCAGAAAAAAAAGAATGGAAAATTGTTTTAACAGGAACTCCAATCGTAAACAATCACATTGATTTGATTTCTCAACTCCGGATAATGGGCCGGCTCGAAGATTTCGGAGGCGAACGATACTTCCGACAGCGCTATTGCGCCGGGCCAAATAAGGCTTCAAATGGCAGAGAGTTAAGAGCGAAGCTTTGGCAGACCTGTTTTTTTCGTCGTACGAAGTCAGAAGTCAAAAAGGATCTACCTCCGGTAACTCGTCAAATTACTACCTGCGAAATATCAAACCGTCGCGAATATGAATTTGCAAAAAAAGATTTGGCCAGCTACTTAAAAACCTACAAAGAAGAAACCGACAGCAAACAAAAGAAAGAAATGAAACGTGTAGCGTGGCTGAAGATGAATATCCTTGGACAGATTGCTGCAAAAGGAAAGGTAAAAGCACTGATTGAGCACACGCGAGACTTCCAGGCTTCGGGTAAAAAACAATTGATATATGCAGAGCTACACGAAGTTGTCGATGCTTTGGTAAAAGCGTTCCCAAAGGCAGTATGTATCACTGGCCGGCAAAATTCGGCAGAGAAACAACGCGCAATTGATGCTTTTAGTCGAAACCCGAAAACTACCCTGTGTATTATTTCAGCTGCTGGTGGTACCGGAACTGATGGCCTCCAGAATCAGTGTTCACACATCGATTTACTAGAACATCCATGGCATGATGCAGGATGTCAACAGATAGAGAGCCGTTTGGACCGTGGAGGTCAAAAAGAGCCGGTAACCGCTCAATATTGGCAAGGCGAAAACACTGTGGATGAGAAAAAATGGAAAATAGTAGAAATCAAAAAGAAAATATCTGAAGCAATCATGAAAGGCGATAAATTACAAGACGACACAATTGCTGACATGGCCATCGATATGTTTATGGAGGACATGGAATGAAAACAATACAAACCACAATTTATGAATGTGAATACTGTGGAAAGTATTACAAAAGCAAATACTTTGCCGGGCTACACGAATCTAAATGCAGAAAGAATCCTGCCAATTTTCAGCGGTGCATCGGCTGTAAGTTTCTTGATATTAAAAACGTGAAAATATACTTTGAGCAGCCGATTTTAGGCCCAAATCTAGGAGTTTCTTTCATTGATGCCGACAAGTATGAGGACTTAATGTATTGCGAAAAAAAGAAACATTTTGTTTACCCATTTTGGGCAGCTAACCCAATACCCCAGGAAGATATTGAAGGAGAAATACCAAACGAACCTATGCCGAAAAAATGTGAACACTTTAAAGATTCAATCTTATGAACCGCAACCCAAAACAAATAATTTTATCCTGGTTATTACACCACGCAAACCGCGAAGCAAGTAGCCATTATTTCTACCAAGTAAAAGACCTGATATTACAAAAGCATGCCCGGGTAATCGGCTATGAGATTCAGTTTATCGAAGGCAAAAAATGCTGGACCTGTAAAGGAACAGGAAAGTATATGAAATACGACCACTACACCGGGTGGTATAGTGAACCTTGCTGGCATTGTTACAATGGCTGGTACCACCGTCCAGTTTGGGTTATCCTTCAGAAGTATCAGTTTGGCAAATATACCTTCCTTAAACCTATAAAGAGCACTTACGAGAAGCCGGAAACAAACGTGCCGGTTATTAAAGGATATATCGATCACGAACCTTCAAAATACGGCGAGTTTGCCCTTTTCATACTGCTTCTGCTTTACGAGAAAGGATTTATGAAACGCTGGTGGAGAGAATCTGGCTGGAGATGGTACCGCAACTGGTACTATCCGTGCAACTGGGCACAATCGGCCATCCACATTTTTAAACGTAAACAAAACTCAATCCCTGCTCAAAGGATAAAACGCAGTCTGCTTAAACTGAGATACCGACTACTCCCAGCAAAATCGCAACCAGAACCAGAAGAACTACCATTTTAAAAATTAACGATATGTCTGAATACAACTATCATCAACTCGATGACTGGGATCTCAAGCGAGAATATGAGAACCTGCTTGCCGGGATGGCAACATTCTCAGAAGAAAGCAAAAAGAAGTTTCCCGGTGCATGGAAAAACAGAACTCAACGGAAAAAAGAATTAGAAGTCGAACTTAACAAGAGGAATTTATTATGCAAAAACTAAACGACAACTCACCAATGCCATTCGGAATCCACAAAGGAAAAGCAATGGCTAATGTACCCGACAACTACCTGATATGGCTCTACAAAGAAGGAAAATGCAAGGGAGCCGTGAAGGCCTATATTGAAGATAACGCTGATGTATTAAACCTTGAATTAGAACAATCATGAAAAAAACAGTAGGAACACTTTGTGTGGGCGAATTTTTATTTGAGCCAAGAATTGACAGAATAATTCAACACAAAATAGATAGAATCGAGAAGACAGATAAAGGCACACGGGTCGATTTGGGGTCTTATTCTTTAAGATTAGATTATTGCAATTATTCCGCTGACATATCGACGAAAGTAAACTTTGCCGGCGACAAAAACACTTACTACGTTCGACACGAAGACGCATTGAAAAAGCAAAAAGAACTTCAAATAGCATGGCTTAAAAAATTGCAAAGCGAAGCAATTAAAGCCCTAAATGAATTAAACGAATTCACAAACAAATACTTCACCAATGAAACAATTCATTAAATGCCCCAACTGCGGTTCAATAGAACTTGCAACTGTTGATCATTCAACTGCTCCATTTTCTACTTGGATGCATTTCTGCAATCAATGTGAATATGCAATACAAGAAAGCGACTGGGCACCTATCCCTGCCCTCTCCATTCGTCAGCCTTGGGCTTGGTTAATCGTTAACGGCTACAAGGATATTGAGAACCGAAATAATCTGAAAAACTTCACCGGAGACTTTCTAATCCATGCGAGTGTCACCCCAGATTGGGAAGGGTATTACTCTCATTTATACAGAAATAGTATGAAAGACATTGTACCTACAGGAATTGAATGTGGCGGAATAATCGGCCATGCCAAAATAACGGGCTTCGTGGAGCAATCAGAAAGCCCTTGGTTTGTTGGTAAATATGGGCTGCTAATCAAAGATGCAAAGCCACTCCCCTTCACGCCCTGCAAAGGGAAGCTATCATTTTTTAAACCTGAAATTGAATAGATATGAACCGAACAAAACTAATACAGCACTACAAGGCGTTTTTTAAGCTCGAAGATATGGAGCTGAGCGAAGATGATCATTTGATTATCGATTGGGCCGAAAGCTTACTGGAAGACAATCAGAATGAAGAATTAAAAGATCGAGGCATTGCTGTTGTTGGCAGTGTCGACCAGAACTATGAAGCCATTAAACGAATGATCGAAGTTCTCGACATCAACGAAGAAAGTGGAGAAACAATAGCTATTGTTGGAACCAAACAGCGTTACTCTGAGGTCATTGAAAAACTGGAAATTCGAGACACAACCAACATAGTGAATCTTCTAGAAGATGCTCCAATCATCGAACGTCCCAACAAACGCGAAAACAAAAACAGGAAAGGCCGTAATTCTCACCGCTACGGTCGCAAACCAAGTAAATTTTAATCTATGTCACTGAATAAAGCAAAAGGAAATATGTATGAGTGGATCACCCACACATGGAACCCACTGGCAGGAAAATGTCCACATCGCTGTTCATACTGCAGCACCAATAAATTGATGCGCTATCCGGGAATAAGAACAAAGTACTCTGGAGATCCTCGGTTGCAGGATAATGAATTGCAATTGAACCTCGGAGACGGGAACTTCATCTTTGTAGCAGCTCAAAACGATCTATTTGCCGAAAGAATACCAGCAAATATCATTAGAAAAATACTCGAACACTGTGCGAAATTCGACAACAAATATTTGTTTCAAACCAAGAATCCTCGTCGCTTACTCGATTTCGAATATGAACTTGCTCTACTCAACTTTTCAATTTGTACCACAATCGAAACAAACCGGTTTTATAAAGATGTTATGGGCGGCTGTCCCCTTCCCCAGGAACGATCAGATATGGTTAATGAAATTGTTCATGAATTTGGTTTTGGATTCCCAAATAAGCGCACCTACGTAACTATCGAACCAATAATGGATTTCGATTTGGACGAAATGAATTTTCTCATAGAAAGCTGTTTAGCAACTCAGGTAAATATCGGAGCCGATAGCGGAAATAATAACCTCCCGGAACCTTCTAACGAAAAGGTTCTTGATCTCATCCAGCGCCTTGAAACACATACCAAGGTAGTACAGAAAAGCAATCTTAAAAGACTACTTAAATAACCTGAAATACTGCCTCTACTCAACGACTTCAAAGGGAATTATAGCCTCGGTTATGGCGAAGATAAAATGCAAGCTGATGTTGACCGGTGGTTACACAACTATTCGTTCTGGAAAAGTACTGAAGGAGGATATTCTCGTGAAAAGGTTGCAGTAAAAACCTACAGAGAAGTGCACATTCCTGAAATTGGCCGGCGATCGGATTTGATTGTATACTTCAGCAAACGAAAAATCTTCAACATCGAACTCAAACTGTTCAATTCCGGAGAAGTAGTACGCCATGCAACCGATCATCAATCCTGGGCCAACTACAGTTATGTGTGCATGCCTCACAATGTATTTATTCCAGAAACCGACAAGAACTTAATGATTAAACGCGGCATTGGGTTATTGCTATGGGTGCCAGAGATTGGATTGGTAGAGGCGATATATGGCCGACACAAATCGATCGGACAACTTAATAAACAGATACGCGAGAATGTACTGAAATCCCTCCGGCGCGAGGATAGAAAAAAAAGTCAACAACTAATACAATTTTAAAAATGGAACACGCAGATGTAAAAAGATTGGCAATGATTTTAGCGGTACAAGCTGAAATTGAGGGAATGAAAATAGAAAACAAAATCAGACTATCCGACAACCTTGCTCCGGCATATGGAGATGAGCATTTTTCGGATAAAGCTATGGAACTTCGAAATCTGGCCTTTTGCAATGATGACCAACTATAACCATCCAAGATCAAAAATCCAATTGACCAGTGCTATTAGGAGCACAATAGCTATCACAATCACGGCAGGCCAAACCCCTCCTGTCCGTTTTTTCATATAGTTATTTAAGTAATCATCCATATTCTAAAATACAATTTTTCGATGAAAAAAGAAATTTGTATAAGTTGCAACCGTTCAAACTCACTAATCAAAACAGAAGTAGGCACGGTCTGTTTTCAATGCTATTCGGCCAATCCCGGTAAATACACAAAAATTAAGTCTAAGCGCAAAATCTCGCACGAGGAAAGCGACATTCAAACAGAGTTTTTCGAGAAGGTTCCTTTGTTTTTTCCCACCCTTCCCGATAAGCTTTTATTTGCAGTGCCCAACGGAGGAAGCCGGCATAAAGCTGAAGCAAAACGAATGAAGGGCGAAGGTGTGAAGTCCGGCGTTTCTGATGTTATTCTGCTGGTGCCCAAAAAGGGATTTGCAAGCTTATGCCTGGAATTTAAAACCTCGACGGGGACACAGTCAAAAGAGCAGAAAGAGTTTCAAAGACAGGCTGAAATGTGCGGATCGAAGTATGTAATTGTTCGGAGTGCAGCACAGGCGATCCGGGAAATGCGAAATTATATGAAATAATTTGTACCTTTAAGTGAACCAAAATTCAATATAATGATAAAACTAAGTGACTTACTAAATGAAGACGAAAGAAACAGAATTGCCCATGGAGATAATATTAGGAAGATTGACACGTCTAAAGACTTTGAGAAGTTGACAGAAAAAGAACTAACGGATCTCACGTATATACTGACCCCGGCAGAAGACATTAATAGATCATCAGAGACTAAAGTGGATGAAATTTCAAGAAGTATCTTAAAAGAACGGGCAAAAAAAATCAGAAGTCGGATATAAAAAACCCGGGAGCTACGCGAGCCCCCGGGGAAAATCTCAAACCAATAAAATAACTATAACAAACTTTACTACATCTAAAATATAAGCTCAATATTTTTTTCACGAAATCGGCACCGTTGGGATCTAATATCAAAACTTAAAAATCCTGATTCCAAGTCCAACGCTATGCGCTTTCATCCACGGTGAATAACTGTAGTGATAATAAAAACGATCGTTGGCCGGCAGATAGGTTATGCCAATACCAAGATCGAGTTGAGGTGTCCTGGCATCGAACTGGCCGGAGAAAGTAGGACTTACAAAAAACCTGTTGTATCGTTTCTCACGCCACACTGTTGTTTTCTCAGTGCGAATAGTCGTCGTACGGATTTCAGGAATATTAAAGTCGAAAGCAACCTGTTTACTTCGCATATATCCCTCAATCATAGAGGTTGAGTACAGGTTACCTATATCTGTTTCGAATGTGTCAAGATAAGTCCGAATACCGCTTGAATCAGGATCAGGATGATTTGAAATATCAGCGAAAACGGTATCAGAAACCCTCACATAAAATGTATCTATGAAGCGTTCAATAACAACATCCCGGACAGTATCTTGTGGCAGATCTCGACAAATGGTAAGCGCTTCTTTGGTCTGACTAATCCGAAAGTGCTGCCATCCTATTATAGCAATTAGCACACCGAATAAAATCAAAAACATCTTAGTTTTCGTACTCTCCATTTACTTTCTTAAAATAAGGTTCATACCTTCGAATGAATCTATTCCCATCAAGGCATTTATCAGAAATAACAGCAATATCGGACCAGCGGCGTGTCTTTGGGTAAAATCCATCTCCTTCACGAACCACAGTAGAGTCAGTTTCTGAAAGCGCCTTGAAGTTTTCTGGGTTAAATAATCCTTTTGGGGAGGTATTCCCTTCGTACACGTATAAGTTATTTTTATCCCATCCAACCAACAAGCCAATATGTCCGATTCGCTTGAGCCGGTGATAATAATACCCAACGCTCATGCCAGGCATAAGTAACTCTTTAGGAATTGCACCCCATGAGCTTCGCCAAACTACATTCGTTTTAAACCAATCGGCTGCTCTGGCCGACCGAACCGTTGAAACTCCTGCAAAAACAAAAATTTCGGTTTGCGAACTTGCACACCACGGATAACCACATGTTCC
>NZ_JBFHIT010000073.1:0-19691 GCF_041596335.1 Mangrovibacterium sp.
AAAGTCATTTAAATATCGATAAAAATCCTTAGTTTTGCAGCGGCATTTTGAAAACCAACGAATTATAATGACCGAGTTCAAATTAAATACAATTGCTGAAGCGATCGCAGCCATAAAAAATGGTGATTTGGTGATCGTTGTCGATGATGAAGATCGTGAAAATGAAGGTGACTTTATTGCCGCCGCAGAATTAATGACTCCCGAAAAAGTCAACTTTATGGCGACTTACGGTCGAGGACTTATTTGTGTGCCATTAACCGAAAGCCGATGTGAAGAATTGGAACTAGAACTGATGGTGGGTAAAAATACCTCCTCGCACGAAACACCGTTTACAGTTTCTGTTGACCTGATTGGGTACGGCTGCACAACCGGGATCTCCGCCAGCGATCGATCGAAGACGATTCAAGCGCTGGTTGATCCGAACATCAAACCGGAAGAATTGGGCCGTCCCGGTCATATTTTCCCTTTGAAAGCGAAAAATAAAGGCGTCCTTCGTCGTGCCGGCCATACAGAAGCGGCCGTTGATTTGGCTCGTTTGGCCGGATTGCAACCTGCGGGGGTTTTGGTCGAAATCATGAACGAAGATGGAAGCATGGCTCGTTTGCCCGAGTTAATGGAAGTAGCCAAACGCTTCGATTTAAAAATCGTTTCAATTAGAGACCTGATTGCCTACTTGCTGGACAAAGAGAGTTTAATTGATCGCGGTGAAGAAGTAGTAATGCCCACAAGGTATGGCGATTTTAACATTATCCCTTTCCGCCAAAAGTCAAACGGTGTCGAGCATGTGGCGCTAATTAAAGGTACATGGGACGAGAATGAAGAAATACTTGTTCGGATGCATTCATCGTGTATGACCGGTGATATTTTTGGATCATTGCGATGCGAATGCGGAGAACAGTTGCATAAAGCGATGCAACTGATCGAAAAAGCAGGGAAAGGGGTCGTTATTTATATGATGCAGGAAGGTCGTGGAATTGGCCTCATGAATAAGATTGCCGCTTATAAACTGCAGGACGAAGGAATGGATACTGTTGAAGCAAATATCCACCTTGGTTTCCAAGCCGACGAACGTGACTATGGTGTCGGTGCGCAGATTCTTTGCAGTTTGGGTGTGAAGAAAATGAGGCTGATGACGAATAATCCGGTGAAACGGGTTGGAATTGAAGGGTATGGACTGGAAGTAGCTGAAATAGTGAACTTGGAAGTTGAACCGAATGAGTACAACCAGTTTTACCTGAAAACCAAACGCGACCGAATGGGGCACTTTCTTCAACGATTTAAGTACGACTAGTCGGTATGGGAATGTTTGATGGACTTTTTTCCGATAGCTACGATGAATCGGTTGAGGGAGTCGACTTCTATTTAAATAAAGATGGATATCGGGTGATGACAGAGAGCTACCTGGTAAAACGGGGTTACTGTTGTTCGAACGGATGCAAGCATTGTCCGTACGATCCGAAAGCTCAAAAAGGAAATCGAAAATTAAGGCCCGATCTGGCTAAAAAATATAATCAATAAGCGAAAGCTATCCGGAATACCCGGGTAGCTTTTTTTTTGTTTGGCACAGTCGGATGCAAGCACGACCGACGCAAGTTGGTGTCCGGATTCAATTTTAGTTTTTCGATGGTTGTGTTTTATAGATTGCGTTTTGTCTTGGTATTTAAGTGAATGTATGGTTGGTCTTTGACGATTTTCTTCGGCGCATCCTTATTTTTGAGGCATTGTTCCGTGAGAATTGGGAAATTATTAGTAAACTTGTTTTTAAGGTAGCACCAATGAGTGAAATGGTGACACGATTATAATTAAATGAATAATGGGAAATAGTCGACTTCAAGATAAACTACAACAACTGGAAGAGTGGTTTGCTGCTCAGCAGGGATCAATCGTCGCTTTTTCAGGCGGAATTGATTCAACTTTGGTTTTATTTCTGGCCCGGAAATTTCAGGGGAAAGAACATGCCATCGGGGTGATATCGAACTCGGAAAGTCTTAAAAGCAAGGATTTTAAACTGGCGCAAAGTTTTTGTGACGAATTCGATATAAAATTGGAAGTGATAAAAACGGCGGAGCTCACAGATGAACGATACAGTCGGAATCCGGAGAACCGTTGCTATTTCTGTAAAGAACATTTATACCACGATTTGCAGTTGATCCGGAATAAGTTTCCGGGTTTTGAGGTACTTAGCGGAACCAATTTCGATGATTTAGGCGATTACAGGCCTGGCTTGCAAGCTGCTGCAAAATACGAAATCCGCTCGCCTCTGGTTGATTGTAAGGTGAGCAAAGCAGAGATCCGAGAGTTGGCCCGGATGTTTAAACTACCTAATTGGGACAAGCCTGCAAGTCCTTGTTTGAGTTCGCGAATCCCATATAATCAGCAAGTTACCCGCGAAAAACTTCAGCAGGTTGAAGCCGCCGAGGATTTTCTCAACGAGCTGGGTTTTAATGATGTCCGGGTTCGGCACTATGGCAGTTACGCGCAGGTTGAAGTGCAACAAACCGAAATTTCCCGTTTGCTTGAACAGGAACGCGAAGTTGCGAGCCGGATTAAATCGATCGGTTTTCCAGAGGTGAAGATTGACCGGGAGGGACTGGTCTCCGGAAAATTGAATCGGGTTATTGCCGGTATTCAACCCAAGCCGGAATAGTCGATATTTCAAACCGTTCGAATTCAAACACGAAAAAACTGAAGAACAAAATCCATGAGAATACTATACTACGATTGTTTTGCCGGCATTAGTGGCGATATGAACCTGGGTGCCATGATTGATCTGGGTGTTGATGCCGGGTATCTGAAAAATGAGCTTTCAAAACTGAATATTGAAGGATTTCATCTCGAGGTAAAAACCGATCAGCGGCGAGGAATTACCGGAATCAAAGCGGATGTGGTTATCGAAAATCCGGACAATGAAAAGCATCGTCATTTGCGACATGTCGAAGAAATTGTGAACAATAGCAGCTTGTCTGACGCGGTAAAAACCAATGCGTTGAAAATTTTTCGATTGATTGCCGAAGCCGAAGCTAAAGTACACAACATCGAGATTCAAAAAGTACATTTTCATGAAGTCGGGGCGCTCGACTCCATTGCTGATATTGTTGGCGCGGCCATTTGTCTCGACTGGCTGAAAGTGGATAAAGTAATGGCTTCGCCCATTCAACTGGGCGGCGGAACCGTGAAATGTGCTCACGGGATAATGCCAGTTCCGGCTCCCGCGACGGCATTAATTGTTGAGGGGTTGCCCGTTAAAGCCGGGTTGGTAAATCACGAAGCGACAACCCCCACAGGAGCTGCCATTTTAGCAGCTATGGTTGATGAGTTTTCAACCCAGATTGATTTACCGATCGCCAAAACGGCCTACGGAATTGGCAATCGAGACGCGGAGGTTGCAAATGTGCTCCGGGTGTATTTGTTGGACGACCACTCGGCTGAAACAGATGTGGAAACCGTTGAGGCGGTGCTGCTCGAAAGTAATATCGATGATATGAACCCCGAGCATTACGATTTCATATTAAACCAACTTTTTGAGACTGGAGCAAGCGACGCGTGGTTGACGCCAATTATCATGAAAAAATCGCGGCCGGCAGTGATGCTTTCAGTGCTTTGCGGGCCGAAAACGGTTGAGCAGGTTAAAACAATCGTCTTCACACACAGCACATCGCTCGGTATTCGGGAGCGAAGGATTAAGAAACACATGCTGCACAGACAGGAAATTGAGGTTGAGATCAATCTTGGAAAAGTTCGGGTGAAGCAAAGCTATTATCAGGGGCGGTTGTTGAAATCGAAACCCGAAGCCGATGATTGCAAACGTCTGGCTTTGGAGAATGGAATCACCCTCCGCGAAGTTGAAAGAATGGTCATAAATCAATTGGAAGGATGAGCCCTAAAACGATTTTGGAACAATATAAAAATGGTGAGATAACCCTTACCGAAGCTTTGGAGCATTTGCCCAAACATGGCATTGAAGAAATGGGTTTTGCAACCATCGATACCGACCGGGAGCGGCGTACCGGCTTGCCCGAAGTTATTTACGCGTCGGGCAAAACACCCGGGCAAGTGGCTCAAATTGCTGAACGGATGCATCAGAACGGAATTGATGTGCTTGCCACGCGTGCTACCGGGGAAATGTACAGGGAGGTGCTGAAGGTTATTCCCGAAGCAGTTTATAATCCGTTGGCAAAAACCATTGTGTATCGGAAAAGTCAGCAGGAAAATACCCAGGGGTATATTGTTGTTGTGGCTGCCGGAACCTCCGATATGCCGGTGGCCGAGGAGGCTGTTGAGACAGCTCGTTTTCTGGGGCATAAAGTTGAATCGGTGTATGATGTCGGCGTTGCTGGTATTCATCGCCTGTTTTATAAGCTGGAACTAATTCGCAACGCGCGAGTCATTATTGTGGTGGCCGGTATGGAAGGGGCGTTGGCCAGTGTGGTTGGCGGGCTGGTGAATAAACCGGTGATTGGCGTGCCTACCAGTATTGGCTACGGTGCTAATTTTCAGGGATTGTCGGCTTTGCTGTCTATGTTGAATAGCTGTGCCAGTGGGGTGAGTGTTGTCAATATTGATAATGGTTTTGGGGCGGCCTGCCAGGCTTCGCTCATAAATAATTTGTAAAATGGATGAATTGCTTTTGTTATCGGTTACAGCATTTTCGCTGGGCTTTATCCATACCATACTGGGGCCCGATCATTATTTGCCGTTCATCGTAATTGGTAAAGCGCGTAATTGGTCGACAACCCGTACGATGTGGATTACCTTCTTCTCCGGAATTGGCCATGTTGGCAGTTCGGTGCTAATTGGGATGGTGGGCATTGCGCTCGGAGCCAGTCTTGGCAGGTTGGAATCTATTGAGGCGTTTCGAGGTGAAATAGTCGGATGGTTGCTTTTTGCGTTCGGTTTGGCCTATACTTTTTATGGAATTTACAAGTACATGAAAAATGCTCACCATGCACATCTGCCTGCTTTCTTAATGCCGAAAAAGGTTCGCCGGCATCATCACCTGCCAACCAATGAGCAGGAGGCAAAAAATATCAATCTAACCCCTTGGATTTTATTCCTCATTTTCGTTTTTGGGCCTTGCGAGGTTCTGATCCCTTTATTGATTTTTCCGGCGTACACCCACAGCGTTGGTGGGATGTTGCTAATCACGCTGTTCTTTGCGTTAGCAACTATTTCAACCATGTTGTTAACGGTTTATTTGGGGCACAAAGGAAGTTCGTTGGTGAAATTCAAACATCAGGAACGGTACATTCATTTACTGGCTGGTGCCGTTATTCTTGTCAGCGGTGCCGGTATGGTGTTTCTTGGATGGTAGCCATCGCTACATGTTAGTGTTGCGATGGTGAAAGTTGTTTTGCGCGAGTAGCTTGCTTCATTTTTTGAAGCCGATAAATTCCGGCATGAAACCAAATTCGATCCAGTTCAACAGGAGCCCACATATCAACGAATGTCGATCAAAAATTCAATTGGTATGCTTTTTCAATTTGTTCGTTGCTGCTGAAATTCACTTCCAGGTCTTTAACAATTCCACTGTCAACACCATAAACCCAGCCGTGCACTGTTAATTCCTGATTGTTGTTCCATGCCGATTGAACTATAGAGGTTCGCGCCAGCCCGAAAACCTGCTCCATTACGTTCAGCTCTACAAAGCGGTCGAAGCGTTTGTGCTCGTCTTTTATGTCATCCAATTCTTTCCGGTGGAAGCGATACACATCTTTAATGTGCCTGATCCAGTTGTCGATTAATCCAAACGAGTTGTTGCCCATTGCTGCATGAATGCCACCACAACCGTAATGTCCACAAACAATTATGTGCTTTATTTTCAGAACACTCACGGCATAGTCGAGCACGCTAAGCATGTTCATGTCCGTGTGGACAACCATGTTGGCAATATTACGATGAACGAACACCTCACCAGGAACTGCCCCAATAATTTCGTTGGCTGGAACCCGGCTGTCGGCACAACCAATCCATAGTAGAGGAGGCTTTTGACCTTTAGCCAGCTTCTTGAAAAAATCCGGGTCTTCATTCAGCGTTTCAGCAACCCACTTCTTGTTGTTTTCCAGCAATTGTTGGTAAAAAGTCTGAGGCATATTTGTTTCTGTTAAGTGATTGAATTATTCGTTTGCAAAATAGTAATCTCTTCGAATGTCGGCAAGATAAATTTGTTCCCGCCTTTAGTCGTTTTTTCTATATACAGAAAGGAATAACGAGGCAATTTGTTTTGAAAGAGTAATGAAATATTTCCTTTCAAACGAGGTGAAAATGCCATTTAATTTGAGCTGAAGTAGTCTCTTGTTTTCAATCGTCGAATTTTTATCGGCATGAAATCGGGCAAAACGTCGATAGAATCCTCCCAAACTTCGATTGCTTTTTATTTACAGTACGATGCCGAATACTTTTGGAGTCAAATCATCAAGTTAAGGAAAAATGAATCGAAGAAAATTAGTCATGGTTAGTATTTTGTGCATCAGCTCTTTGGTCGGAGTACAGGCGCAAACCAAACCCTGGTCGCTTAACGACTGCATCGATTACGCTATACAGCAAAACATACAGGTGCGGCAGTCAGCATTATCCATCGACCAAAATCAATTATACAGCGAACAGGCCAAGGCTGCCAAATTGCCCAATCTGAGTGCATCGGCCAGCCAAAATTTTTTCTGGAGCAAAGATTATGACAGTGAAACTGCCAGCTTTGGAAGTTTGGGAAACGACAACAGTAGCGACTACGGATTGAACTCGAGCGTGATATTGTATAATGGCAATAAGTTAAATAACGAGATTAAACTGGCTGAGCTGGATTTGAAAAGTAGTACTTACAACACGGAGACCATCAAGGAGTCGGTTCAAATATCAGTTTTGAATTACTTTTTACAAGTGTTGTATGCACAGGAAAATGTAAGCAATGCCCAAAGCCAGATTGAATCGACTGAAAAAGAATTGGAGTTGGCCGAGGAACGGCTGAATCTTGGTCTGATAGCTCAGTCGGACTTACTCCAGATTAAGTCGGAGTTGGCTTCGGAAAAATTGGCGCTGGCCAACGCGAAAACCACCCTTGGCATTGCCCGGCTTAATCTGATGCAGCTGATGGAGCTACCTTCAGATACTGATTTTGAGATTGAGTCGCCCGAGTTGAGTCAAATGCTCAACCAAAATCTGCAGCCGGTGTCATCCAGTATTTTTGAGCAGTCGTTGCAAATTCGTCCTCAGATAAAAATGGTTGAAAGCGATATGCAACTGGCACGACTGAACGAACAAATTGCCAAAGCTTCGTATTTGCCAACCCTTTCGCTAAGTGCCGGCTTGAGCACCGGATACTCCAGTTCACTCAGTGGATTTAATTATACTGAGCAACTTAAAGATCAGGTCACTCCGTCGGTTGGACTAAGTTTGTCGGTTCCTATTTTTCAACGTAAACAGGCAAAAACCAGTGTTGGGTTGGCCAAAATTGCCGTCTCCAATGCCGAGCTAACTGCCCTCGATACACAGAATAGCCTGCGGAAAGAAATAGAGCAAGCGGCATTGGATGTGCAATCAGCTCAGATTGAATTCGAAGCGAATGAAGAGAATTTCCAATCGGTAACCGAGTCTATGAATGTCGCGAATGAAAAGTTTAATCAGGGATTAATCAATTCGGTGGATTTTCTCTATCAAAAAAATCTACTGATAACGGCCGAAAGTCAATTGCTTCAATCGAAGTACCAGCTCATCTTCAGCTATAAAATTTTGGATTTTTACAAGGGGATCCCTCTTAGCTTATAGCCTGCGGAGTTAAAGTTTAAACAAGGAATCATATAAAAAATACAGCAGATGAAAAAGAAAATTATTTATACCATTTTAGGACTGGTTGTTGTGGCTGCCGGCGTTTTGGCAATGCGCGTGTTTGGTGCATCGCAAGGGCAGGTGTCGCTGGAAACTGCCCCGGTTGTTCGGGGAGATATTAACGAGTTGATTACAGCCACCGGAACACTCGAGGCTGTTGAAACAGTTGAGGTAGGTACGCAGGTTTCGGGAGTGATCGAGAAAATTTTTGTGGATTACAATTCGGTTGTGAAAAAGGGTCAATTGCTGGCTCAGTTAGACGAAACGTCGCTGCGTGCTACTCTGGATCAAAGTAAAGCTACGGTTGACCAGGCCGAAGCGAACCTGAAATATCAGTCGGCCACCTATGAGCGATACAAAGCATTGAAAGATAAGAAGCTGATCGCGGAATCGGATTTCGACCTGGTTGAATACAACTACAACAATGCGGTTGCAAGCTTGGCCAGTGCTCGTTCGGCCTACAACAAAAATAAAATCAATCTCGACTATGCACGTATTTACTCACCGATTGACGGAATTATTCTCGATCGCGCAGTCGATGAAGGCCAGACAGTTGCAGCAAGTTTCAGTACTCCAACGTTATTTACCATTGCCAACGACCTCACCCGTATGCAGGTTGAAGCCAGTGTGGATGAAGCCGACATAGGTCGCGTTTCCTTAGGTCAGCGGGTCGATTTTACAGTGGACGCTTATCCGGGGGTAGTATTCGAAGGTTCTGTGATCCAAATTCGGTTGGAGCCGGTTGAAAGCTCAAACGTAATTACCTATACTGTTGTGATTGACGCGCCAAATCCGGATAAGAAGTTGATGCCGGGAATGACAGCCAGTGTGGAGTTTTTTGTAACCGAGTTGAAGGATATCGTCCTGATGCCGGCCAAAGCGCTCAACTTTAAATTGGATGAACAATTGGCGTTGGAATACGCTGAAAATCACCCGGAAATAGAAGTTGACCTAAAACCTCAGCCTAAAAATGACGATCTTAAATTGGTATGGGTGAAAAGCGATACAGAGTTGAAAATGCATCAAGTAAAACTGGGCGAAACAAATGAAACTTTCTATGAGGTTTTAAGTGGATTGAGCGAACACGATGAAGTGGTTGTCAGTATGAAATCATTAAGCGTTTCAGAAGCGAAGAGTGCCGCAAAAAGTCCTTTTATGCCAACACGTCCCGGACAAAACAGAAAATAATAAATAGCTATGGATACACGAAAAACAATAATAGAAGTGAAAGACCTACGAAAGGACTTTCAGGTGGGTGAGATTACAGTTCGGGCGTTGAAGGGGATCAACCTGGAAATTAAAGAAGGAGAATTCGTCGCCATCATGGGAGCCAGTGGATCAGGAAAGTCTACCATGTTGAATATTTTGGGCTGTTTGGACAAGCCTACTGCCGGTGAGTATTTGCTCGATGGCATCAGTATGGGGAAATTGAATAAAAATGAGTTGGCTTCCTTACGCAATAAAAAGCTGGGGTTTGTTTTCCAGTCGTATAATTTACTACCCCGTACTACCGCTCTGGAGAATGTGGAACTGCCCTTGTATTACAACGCCAAAGTACGCTCGAAGGAACGTCGGGAACGCGCTCAGCACGCTCTGGAGCTGGTGGGGTTGCAAGATCGAATGGATCACATGCCCAATCAGCTTTCAGGAGGTCAGCAGCAGCGGGTTGCCATTGCCCGTTCGCTGGTAAACGACCCCGTGGTGATTCTGGCTGATGAAGCAACCGGAAACCTCGATACCAAAACTTCATACGAAATTATGGCTTTGTTTCAAAAGCTCAACGAACAAGGAAAGACAATCGGTTTTGTAACACACGAGCCGGATATCGCTCAGTTCATGACACGTAATGTTGTTTTTCGTGACGGACACATTATTAGCGAAGAAGAAGTGGTCGACAGGCGTCGGGCAGCCCAAATGTTGTTGGAGTTGCCGGTTGCCGAGGATCAAATTTAAAACGAATCATCATGAATTACACAAATACATTCAAAATTGCTTTTAATGCGTTGCGACGAAACAAGTTCAGGGCTTTTCTAACCATGCTGGGCATCATCATCGGTGTGGCTTCGGTTATCGCGATGCTGGCAATCGGTCAGGGCTCGAAACAGAGTATTCAGGAGCAGATGGCTGATATGGGAACCAACCTGGTTTTTGCTACGCCGGCTTCGGAACAACGTGGTGGGGTGATGTTGGGCAATTCGGATGCTCAGAATCTAAAACTGAGCGATATGGAAGCAATGGTAAAGGATGTTCCGGCCGTTAGCGCGCTTTCTCCACAAGTTCGTTCAAGCGGGCAAGTCGTGGTGGGTAACAATAACTGGCCAACTAGCTTGTATGGTGTTAACGCCGCTTATTTAGACATTCGCAAGCTAACCATGGAAAGCGGCAGGCTATTCACCGAAAGGGAAGTTGAAACTTACGCCAAGGTTGTTATTCTGGGGCAGACCGTTGTTGAAGAAGTGTTTGGAGAGAATGCCAATCCGATTGGTAAAACCATCCGGTTCAACAGCATCCCCTTCAAGGTGATTGGCGTTTTGGGTGAGAAGGGTGAAAATGCCATGGGGCAGGATCAGGATGACTTGATGTTGTCTCCTTACACAACGGTGCAGAAACGCCTGTTGTCTGTCTCATACATTCAAGGCATCTACGCGTCAGCTGTATCCGAGGATATGAACGACGCGGCCATTGAGCAAATGACAGCTAGTTTGCGTAAATCGCATAAATTAGAAGAAGGTGATCCCGATGACTTTCAGATTCGGTCGCAATCGGAACTAGTGCAAACTTTTACCTCTATTAGTGATATGATGACCACATTACTTGGAGCTATTGCCGGAATATCGCTTCTGGTTGGTGGTATTGGTATCATGAATATCATGTATGTGTCGGTTACCGAGCGAACAAAGGAAATTGGTCTGCGTATGTCGGTGGGAGGCCGAGGAAGTGATATCATGTTCCAGTTTCTCGTCGAGTCTATTTTGCTCAGTATCTCTGGTGGAGTAATCGGAATTATGCTTGGGTTGCTGGCGAGCTATGCGGTTTCAACCTTTATGAACTGGCCGGTTGTCATCATGATGTCAGCCGTTATTTTCTCTTTTCTCGTGTGTTCGGCTATTGGTGTTTTCTTCGGCTGGTATCCGGCACGAAAAGCGGCTGCACTAAACCCGATTGATGCGTTGCGATACGAATAAAAGCTACCCGGCAATGATGCGCGAGTGTGATTGCCGGTGTATTTTTACGCCTCTTCAAAATACTTATCTTTGAAAATCATTTCAATGTCTCAATTCATGCAATTTAAGCTTCACTCCAACAACCGGCTCACAGTATTACTCCACGCGCTGGGGTGGATTATTATGGTTTTCATCCCTCGCTATCTGATTAATAATTACGGAGGAGGCAATGATTCACACTTTCTCAATCAGTTTTATTTTAATGCAAGTGTTTACGGAACGCTGTTTTATTTGAATTATTTATGGTTGGTTCCCCGCTATTTCTTTCGCGAAAATAAATTGAAATATTTTTTATTCGCTTCAACTCTGATTGTTGTGTTGTATTTCATTATGAATTATGTGAACGACACTGTTTTTTTCGATCCCGAACATGAAAAGTTGATGGATCGAATTATGAATGAATTGAACAAGGGAGAGGATGATATTCGACCACCAATCCATCAGTTTCGCGTTTTCAATTACTTTTTCACCTCGGTGCTTATTTGTGGGTTTTCAATGGGCTTGGGGTTGATCCAGAAGTTAGGTCAAAACGAGAAAGAACGGAAAGAGTTGGAGAAAGAAAAACTGAAAACGGAATTGGCTTTTTTGAAAGGGCAGGTTAGCCCGCATTTCTTTTTCAATACGCTTAATAATATTTATTCGCTGATCGGAATTGATACCGACGAGGCACAGGAAGCCGTGCTAAAGCTGTCGAAGCTGATGCGCTATTTGCTCTACGAATCAGAAGATGGCAATTCAAAATTGAGCGATGAGATTAATTTTATGAACCATTACATCGATTTGATGAAGCTGCGGATCAGCAATAAGGTTGAGCTGCAGATTTCGTTGCCCGAGCGGGTGCCCGAAATTACAATTCCACCCTTGCTGTTCATCGCGTTTATCGAAAATGCTTTCAAACACGGAATCAGTTATCGCGACCTTTCTTTCATTCACATCAAAATGGAAGTGAATGAAAAAAACATCGTGTTCGAAACTCGCAACAGTATTGGAAAAAACACAGCCGAAGGCGAATCGAAATATTCCGGAATTGGACTGGAGAATGTGAAAAAGCGCCTCAGCCTGATTTATCCCGATTCGCACGAAATGACGATAAGTAGAACAAACGATACGTTTAAGGTGAGATTGGAGATCGATTGCGAAAAAATAATGGTATGAAATGACCGATGACAGTCAACCCTTACGAATACGAAATGACTGTTTTTGCGCGTTCCATGCGTTTCTGCATCCTATAAAAGAGATTCGGAATCCTATGGGAATTGCAGAACCTTAATTTGAATAAGAAACCGAGACCGATGAAAATCAGAACCATTACAATCGACGATGAGCCCTTGGCACTGAAACTGCTTTCGAGCTATGTAGAAAAAACTCCGTATATGGAGTTGCTTGGTGAGTTCGATAATCCGTTGGATGCCATGGAGTTTCTTGAAACAACTACGGTTGATCTGATCATTCTTGATATTCAGATGCCCGATCTCTCCGGAGTTGAGTTCGCCCGGGTTCAGCATACTCAGGCGAAATTGATTTTTACCACCGCCTACGAGAAATACGCGGTGGAGAGCTATAAACTGAATGCCGTTGACTATCTTCTGAAACCGTACAGCTATCAGGAATTTTTGCAGGCCGCGGGGAAAGCAAAAAAACTGATTGATCTGGAGCAAGGGGCAGCGACCTCTGTTGAAGCCAATAGTCAGTTCTTATTTTTGAAGTCGGAATATAAAATTCGCCGTATCAATTTTGATGATATTCTCTATGTTGAAGGGCTGAAAGACTACGTGAAGGTTTTCCTGGCGCACGAGGAAAAACCGATTTTGTCGCTTAGCTCAATGAAAGCCATGGAAGAAAAATTACCTGCCGATGAGTTTATGCGGGTACATCGATCATTTATCGTTCACCTGAATAAAATTGAAGTGATTGAACGTAGTCGAATCGTTTTTGGTAAAACCTACATCCCGGTCAGCGATCAGTATAAAGAAAAATTCCAGGAATATCTGAATCAGAATTTTTTGTAAGATTTCGGAGTTAAAAAAACAAGTCGCGATAAAAAAACTCGTTCGCGGGTGCCAGCTATTTTCCCTTTTTGCTGTTGGCTTTTACTGTTCAATTCTGTCAGAAGCCTATCTTTGTGAAAAATTCTACACAATGACCGGGAAAGATCTACGAATCATATTTATGGGAACGCCAGATTTTGCAGTGGCGAGTTTAAAAGCTTTGGTTGACGGAGGCTATACTATTGTTGGTGTGATAACAGCACCCGATAAGCCCGCCGGGCGCGGACGTCAGCTGCAACAATCGGCTGTTAAGCAGTATGCCGAAGAAAACGGCTTGCGAGTGCTGCAACCCGAAAAGCTTAAAAACCCCGATTTTATTAACGAACTGGAAGCATTGAAAGCCGATTTGCAGGTTGTTGTGGCTTTCCGCATGTTGCCTGAAGCGGTTTGGCGTATGCCTCGTTTGGGCACCTTCAACCTACATGGTTCGTTGCTGCCACAGTATAGAGGTGCTGCTCCTTTAAATTGGGCGCTCATCAACGGTGAAACCGAAACGGGTGTAACAACCTTTCTGCTGTCGCATGAAATTGACACCGGAGCCATTCTTTTCCAGGAAAAGATAGCGATTGGCGAGAATGATAATGTGGGAGATATTCACGATCGGCTGATGGACATTGGTGCCGGGTTGGTCGTGAAAACAGTGGACGCGTTGGCCGAAGGTAATTATTCGGTTGTTGAGCAGGATGAAATAGCCGTGAAACAACTGAAGCCGGCTCCCAAAATTTTTAAAGACGACTGCAAGATTGACTGGAATAAGCCGGCCGTTGAGGTTCGGAACCTGATTCGGGGTTTGTCGCCTTATCCCGCAGCCTGGACTGCGATTCTGGATGCCAAAGGGAAGGAATTGGGGATGAAGATTTACAGCGCCGGGATTGAACTAAAAGAGGGATTGACCCCGGGAACTTTGGATACGGATGGCAAAACTTACTTGAAAATTGCCGCTTCCGATGGTTGGTTAATCATAAGTGACTTACATCTAGCGGGGAAAAAGCGTATGGCAACAGCCGATTTCCTCCGGGGTGTTCACGATTTTGAACAATATCGAATCGTATAATCAGACTCGAAACACAATATAAAAGGCTGACTTCAGTATACCGGAGTCAGCCTTTTTTATGATTTGGATTTCGCTTTTGTGACTATTTAGCGAGGTGCTTTATCATGCAGGTAAATAACTGTTCCTTTAGCCGGACGGTCGCCAATGCGCATCCGGTTGAGGCGGTAAAGTCGCTTCAGCCGCACCCCGTAGCGTTGCGACAAATAATGCATCGTATCATCCGATTCGAATACATGAGTGTTGAAGTTCCGAAGCGCCTTGCTCCTTTTCGGAACAATATAAAGGATTTCGTTGACCTGTAGTCGGTGGTTGTCCGGCAGGTCGTTGTATTTGAAGATTTCCCATATTTTAATGCCGAACTCATCGGCAATACTTTGGGGCGTGTCGCCGGCTTTTACCACAATCGATTTTAAGCCGTTGCGCAAAACTACTTTTCTGGATTGGTAGGGATTGATCAGGTTTTTTGAATGATGCGGTTTATTATCAGTAGCTACCAAATTGATTTGTGCTTCATTTCGCACATTATCATACTGATAGAGCTTATGGTCTTCAATAATTTTTATCAGTGACTCTGCATAGTGAGAAGCGGTGGCATAACCGGCTTTTTTAAGTCCGCGAGCCCATCCTTTATAGTCGGTAATATCGAGAAGAAAGAGGTCGCCGTAACGCGGGTTGGCCATCAGAAAGTTGGAGTGGTCAATAAACGATTCTTCAACCGAATTGTAGTGACGGAAACACTCATTACGCATGTCATCGTCGTGATAAACCCGCTTGCCTTGCCAGGTGCTTTTGCACTTAATGCCAAAATGGTTATTCGATTTTCGGCTCAACTCGCTGTTGCCGTTACCAGACTCGAGACAGGCCTGAGCCAGCTTAATGCTGGCGGGAATTCCGCAGCGCTGCATTTCGTGAACGGCCAATGTTCGGTATTGTAGAATATATTCTTCGCGGGTCGTTACCCGTTGGGATAAACAAACTGTCGCAAGTGAGCATAGGGAAATAAACAGACAAATTTTCCTGATCATAGTTTTCTTGTTTTCAATAGATAATAAAACGCCGGAAAAATCCGGCTAGTGCGCAAATACAAGATAAAACTGTATTTTTGAATAAAAACGCTTCCACTGTATGCAAACAAAAGAAATCAAAATATTGGTAACCAGATATGAAAATTTGGAAGAGTTAATAACAACTGATCGTGAATTAGTTTTGGCAGCCCGCCAGATCGCGGAAACGGCCTATGCTCCTTATTCTAAATTTAAAGTTGGTGCAGCCTTAATTTTGGACAACGGACAGATTGTTAAAGGAAGTAATCAGGAAAACGCGGCCACGCCTGCTGGTGTTTGTGCCGAGCGATCCGCGCTGTTTTGGGCCAATGCAAATTTCCCAAATTCAGCCGTGAAAGCCATTGCGATATCAGCAGTCGATCAGTCGGGAAACAGAGCATTGCATCTGAGTCCATGCGGTATCTGTCGGCAAGCGTTGCTCGAAAGTGAACACCGGTTTAAAGAACCCATCCGTATTATTCTGGACAGCCGCAATAACATCGAGATATTGAATGATGTTGAAAGTTTACTTCCACTGAGTTTCAATGGCAATTCGTTGACTAATGGGAATAACAAATTTTGATTTTGCATCAAACATCGCAGGCTATGTGACAAGAGTTTCATCGATTCGCATAAACTAAAAAGACTCCGGCAATAGATTACCGAAGTCTTTTTTATGAGTTGCAAAAACTAATCTTGCAGGTCTTTAATTAATACCAGTTCGTCCCAAATCGGATCACCTTTTGGCGGACGGGCTACAATTTTTACCGGTTCCTTTTTTACCGGGTGCAAAAACTCCAGTTTGCGCGCATGCAAATGGATTCCTCCGTTTGGATTACTTCGCTCAGCACCATATTTTAAATCACCTTTAATGTGCAATCCAATGGTGTGCAACTGAGCACGAATTTGATGGTGGCGGCCGGTTTGCAAATCGATCTCCAACATATGGAAGCGGTTCAGGCTGGCCATGTGCTTGTATGACAGACTGCAGAAGCGCGAACCTTTTTTCTGTTTTGTCGAGGCGAAACTCTTATTTTTAGCTTCGTCTTTCCATATATAATGCTCCAGTGTGCCTTCTTCCAATTCGGGCAATACGTCAACTACAGCCCAATAGGTTTTCTTGATCGCATCTTTATCCTGAAACATTTCGTTTAAGCGAACCAACGCTTTACTGGTTCGGGCAAATAAAACAATGCCACTGGTTGGCCTGTCGAGCCGGTGTGGCGAACCCAGGTAAACATCGCCAGGCTTGTTGTATTTTTTCTTAATGAAGGCTTTCACCTTGTCAATTAAACATTCGTCGCCGGTTTTGTCACCTTGCACGATTTCGCCGCATTCCTTATTAACTGCGATCAAGTGGTTGTCTTCGTATATTACTTGCATTCCGATTTGAGTTTCGAGTTTCAAGTTTCGAGTTGCAGAATTTACCATTTTGCAGCACTCGTTTCCCGTTACTCATGTCTGTTGTTAGTATTGTTCGAGTTCGTTGGGGAAATCTTTCGATTTGACATCGGCAACATAGTGAGCAACCGCTCCTTTAATTTCGTCGGCCAGGTTGAGGTAGCGACGCAAAAAGCGGGGAGAGAATTCCTGCGTTATTCCCAGCATATCGTGAATAACCAACACCTGTCCGTCGACTCCGTTGCCGGCGCCGATTCCAATGACCGGAATACGCAATGTTTCGGCAACCTTTTGACCTAAAGCTGCTGGGATCTTTTCCAGCACAACGGCAAAACAACCGGCTTCTTCCAGCAATTTGGCATCCTCGATCAGTTTAATGGCTTCATCTTCTTCCTTAGCACGCACCGAATAGGTTCCGTAACGATTGATTGATTGTGGCATCAATCCAAGGTGACCCATAACCGGAATTCCGGCGGTCAAAATCCGATGAACCGATTCAATGACTTCAGCTCCGCCTTCCAGTTTCACGGCATCGGCAGCTGTTTCTTTCATAATCCGGATCGACGATGAAAGAGCTTCCTTGCTATTTCCCTGGTAGGTTCCGAAAGGAAGATCGACAACAACCAGCGCGCGGTTCACCGCTTTGCGGACTGAAGCTCCGTGATAGATCATGTTGTCCAGAGTCATTGGCAATGTTGTCTCGTTTCCGGCCATGACATTCGAGGCCGAATCGCCAACCAAAATCACATCAACTCCCGCTTGATCAACCAGTTTGGCCATACTATAGTCGTAGCTGGTTAGCATCGAGATCTTTTCACCCTTCAGTTTCATTTCAGATAAAACATGCGTGGTGACACGCTTAACTTCTTTATGTACTGACATTTTGTAAATACTTTATTTCAATTTGCAAAGTAAGTAACTTTTATCGAATGTCTCGGCATCAAAATAGCAATCTCGTTTTTGCCTTGGTTTTATGTCGTTTTGTCACCAATTCTGTCAGGCTGGTTTTTTAAATTCCGTTCAATTGTGCCAATATTTCACTCGGAATGACCTATTGGCCCTTGGCATAATGATTGAATAAAGCCGACTGTAATTGATAATTAACATTTGGAAATAAATTAAAAACTATAGATAAGATGGGAAAAATTATTGGAATCGACTTAGGAACAACGAACTCTTGTGTTGCCGTAATGGAAGGTAACGAGCCTGTTGTAATTCCAAACAGCGAAGGAAAAAGAACAACTCCTTCCATTGTTGCTTTTATTGAAAATGGAGAACGTAAGATAGGTGATCCTGCTAAACGTCAGGCGATCACGAACCCAACAAAAACGATTTCTTCAATCAAACGTTTTATGGGAGAAGGATTCTCTGGTGTTACGAAAGAAATTTCACGTGTTCCTTATACCGTAGTTAAAGGCGACAACAATACACCTCGTGTTCAGATTGACGATCGTAAATATTCTCCTCAGGAGATTTCAGCTATGGTGCTTCAAAAAATGAAGAAAACGGCTGAAGACTATTTGGGACAGGAAGTGACAGAAGCTGTTATTACTGTTCCGGCCTATTTTAACGATGCGCAACGTCAGGCGACTAAAGAAGCTGGCGAAATTGCAGGTTTGACTGTACGTCGGATTATCAACGAGCCTACTGCCGCTTCATTGGCTTATGGTTTGGATAAGATGCACAAAGACATGAAGGTGGCCGTATTCGACCTTGGTGGCGGTACATTCGATATTTCAGTATTGGAGCTCGGTGACGGTGTATTTGAAGTGAAATCAACCGATGGTGATACTCACCTAGGTGGTGACGACTTTGACCAGGTAATTATTGACTGGTTGGCCGACGAATTCAAGAAAGATGAAGGTATTGATCTTCGTCAGGATCCAATGGCTTTGCAACGTTTGAAAGAAGCTGCCGAAAAAGCAAAAATTGAACTTTCAAGTTCTACTTCAACAGAAATCAACCTGCCTTATATTATGCCGGTTAATGGCATTCCAAAGCACTTGGTGAAAACGCTGAGCCGTGCCAAATTCGAGCAATTGGCTGACAGTTTGATTAATGCAACGATTGAGCCTTGCCGTAAAGCACTGCAGAATGCCGGAATGTCAGCATCGGATATCGATGAAGTAATTTTGGTTGGTGGTTCAACTCGTATTCCTGCTATTCAGGAAAAAGTTCAGCAATTCTTTGGCAAAGCTCCTTCGAAAGGTGTAAACCCTGATGAAGTGGTTGCTGTAGGTGCTGCTATTCAAGGTGGAGTATTGACGGGTGAAGTGAAAGACGTGTTGTTGTTGGATGTTACTCCACTGTCGTTGGGTATTGAAACAATGGGTGGTGTAATGACAAAATTGATTGAAGCGAACACAACCATTCCAACTAAAAAATCGGAAACATTTACAACTGCTGCCGACAATCAGCCTTCAGTTGAGATCCACGTGTTGCAAGGTGAACGCCCAATGGCAAACGGCAACAAAACAATTGGCCGCTTCCACCTGGATGGTCTTCCTGCTGCCCGTCGCGGTGTTCCGCAGATTGAAGTGACTTTTGATATTGACGCCAATGGTATTCTGCATGTAAGTGCAAAAGACAAAGCAACAGGCAAGTCACAGTCAATCCGAATCGAAGCATCTTCCGGTTTGAGCGACGACGAAATCAAACGCATGCGTGATGAAGCAGCAGCCAACGCAGATGCTGACAAAGCGGCAAAAGAAAAAGTCGACAAGTTGAATCAGGCCGATAGCTTGATTTTCCAAACGGAAAAGCAACTTCAGGAATTTGGTGATAAATTGCCGGCTGACAAAAAAGGCCCAATTGAAGCTGCTTTGAATAAACTGAAAGAAGCACATAAAAATCAGGACATTCCTGCAATTGATACCGCGATGGCCGAATTGAACGAAGTGTTCCAGGCTGCTTCTCAGGAAATGTACAACGCAGGCGCTCAGCCTAACGGTCAACCTGGACCCGACGCCGGAGCACAAGCCGGACCCGACGCTCAGTCTTCATCTAAAACCGCTCAGGATGGCGAAGTAACAGATGTTGACTTTGAAGAAGTGAAGTAGAGTACGATAAATAACAATTATTGATAATTGGCAAGGCGCAGTAA
>NZ_JBFHIT010000074.1:0-18509 GCF_041596335.1 Mangrovibacterium sp.
CCTCAATTTTACTTCATGTCGCAGTTTTTTACGCACTGGCCTGATGGGCAACGCCCCGCAACGAAACTACACCGCAAGGACGTAGTTTTTATTCCACCCTGCACAATAACAAAACGATTAAATCACGATCTAAAACTTAGGCTATGAAACAAATCTTTACCTTCTTAATTATTGCGCTATTGCTTTGTTTAGTCAACAACACCGATGCTGGTCCGTTTAAAAAGACCAAAAGTCCGGATTCGCGGAATTTACTGACAACCAACCAAGTTGATTTAAAAAGTGCAACAATCACGAGTCAACCCGATTCGGTCGCTTTTTATGACTGGGATCAGGGTGCATGGAAACTAATCTATACGAGTAGCTACCTGTATGATGGCAGTTTGCAGGTTCAGGATATGAGCTACATATACAATGACAACGGGACTGCTGTAGAATACATTAACCGTACAACTACCGAATACGACAACAGTAGCCGCCCATCTATTCAGGTTATACAAACATATAATGGTTCCGAATATATAAACTTGAGCCGCTCGTACTATTCGTATTACAACGACACACATATGACAACGCTCATTCTTTCCGAAAGCTGGGATGATGGAAGTTGGGTGGCTTCCAGCAGACAGAAAACCAACTACGATGACAAAGGAAACGAAACTTCCTATATCATGGAATATGGATTTTCCGGAACTTGGATGATTTCATTTGGCGATTCAACCAAATATGAATACGATGGAAATAAGATCGTAATGGAAACCTATTTGGAATATAGTACGTCTGGCATGAGTGGCTCGTGGCAACCATACGAAAAATGGGTTTATACCTGGACCGGAGATCTCGCAACGTCTGCAATAGTATCGGAATATAAGGATGGCCAATGGGTCGAAAAAGAGAAATATGTAGACGTGACATGGAATAACCCGGGCGGAGTTGACCTGATGTCGGAACCTTCTTACTACAGAATACAGGTCATGAAATCTGAGGTATGGACGGATAGTCTGCGGGTAACCAACACATACGACGGAACGGTGCAGACACGCATAGAGCAAGAGTGGTTGGCCGAAGCCTGGGTCAATCGGTATAAAACAGTTTTTGATTATGAGAGTATCGATTTAATGACTGCAGATTACCTGGAATATGAATGGAGTGGTACATTGAGCGACTGGGTGCTGACAGACGGATTGCAGTTCATTAATAGTTATGAAAAATCAACTGCAGAAGGCAGACTCATATCTTCGATTACACAATGGTATGACCAAACATCTGAACAATGGTTAAACTATAGCAAAATGGAATACTTCTACGATTCCACAACAGATGTTCAAACACTGCTTTCCGGACGATGGATTTCTGTTTTCCCAAATCCATCAACAGGCATGCTAAATCTGAAATTCGACGATGCTGCTGATAAAATTCAAATTGATGTCTTCAACTCAGCCGGTGTTAAAGTTTTCATTGATCAGGTCGACAAACCAAACATAGGCTATACTTATTCAAAAGATCTGCAGAACTTAAATAAAGGTCTGTATTTCATACGTATCCAATCCAACAACAAGACTGAAACACTGAAGTTTATTCTTCGGTAAATTCGAATAAACAAATGAAATTGATGTGGCCGTCCCGAACAGGAAATTGGGGCGGCCTCATTCATTGAGCATCTCTTCCAATTGATTCACTGAAACACGAATTCGTGGAAACACCAAGCTGATTTCCGACGAAAAAAATGCCCGCAGTCAATCCAATTCTAATTTTGCGGATCTTAAAGCCACCTACACACAACTGCATTGTGTTGTATTCACAAAAATTACAGTTTTCATTTCGTCTCTGATTTGTATTTAAAGAGGAATTTGTAATTTGGGTAACGGAATTACGAATCTTAAAAGTACACGATTAGTGTTCCGTTGATCCATATTCGCTCTTAAACTCAAAACATATCAGTGGGTCGTTTATTTAGTAATTACGCAGGCAAAACTCATCTAAATATCGCTAACTTTCATCCATTAAAACTCAAAAAGCTATGAAAATAAAAATGAAAATAATCGACTTGAAAACAGTAAACGAACTAGATTTTTACTGGCAAGACATCGACTACGTAAACCTCCTAAAAGAATTCGACTACCCTGATGCTGAACAGATTAAAACCAACGAAGTTTTAGACTACCTGTTTATGGCCATTTCAGATTTTAAACCGGCCGAAGCAGCAGAGATCATCTTAAAATACAAAATGAGTGACAAATTAAATGACGGGCAAATCCAGAACCTATCCAATGAAATGCTGCTGGATAAAGTGGCAGAAGAATACCCGGAGCCTGCATTTCATTTCGATCTCTTCAATATAAACCAGTTTCTACGTAAAGCCTACAAAGGGAAATTTCCAAACACAGAAGCGACAATAATAGTGGCAAGTCTTCAAACAGAGGACTCAGATTCTGAAATAACAAAAGAGATACTGATTAAATCCTTATGTTTTGGGTTGAAGAAAAGCAGTTTAATAACTCGTCTTTTTGCTGATCAGATAGAAGGTACCGAACCTTTTGATGATGCAGAAAAAGCGATTTGGCATTTCAGAAGATTAAATGAAGACAGCATCGAAATCATCACCTCTAAATATTGGATTGACAAGGAAGATTTTGAGCAAATGGAGTTCGAGACAGAGATAAAATTCTTTGAAGAAGAGTAACACCTAAGGCGTACAAAGTATCGATTAACAGAGGGTTCGGTGTGTATCCAATCGTTGTATCCTGCTCAAATTTCCGAGTTGCCATAATAGAGAATCTTCAATACCAAGGTACGAACAACACTATAACACACTAGCTTAAGGAAATTTACAAATGAACAACTCTTTTTTTAGTCTAAAATGAAACAAGAAATCATGTACAATCAAAATAGCATTTTAATAGTTGTAATATTATTTGCAACGATCCTATTCGCCTATGAGATTTGTTTCCGAGTGGGGAAAAGGCATCAGCTGAAAACAGACCAAGAAGTTAAAACACAAACGAGTTCTATTCAGGCTGGGATTTTGGGCCTTTTAGCGCTACTACTTGGATTTACATTCAATATGGCTCTCCAACGATTTGACAATAGAAGCTATGCGGTTATTAACGAAGCAAATGCAATTGGTACCGCGCTGTTACGAACAAAATTACTACCCGCACCTTATGATTCTATAACCCATAACCTCTTGCTGCAATACGTGGATTTAAGGATTGAGATTAGTTCGGTTGATTTAACAATGCAAGAGGAACGTAAATCAGTTGATGAACGAACGAATAAAATTCAAGATCTGGTTTGGGAATCTTCGATAAAAGCTTCAGAAATTGATCCAAGACCAGTTACTACCGGTTATTTTATTACATCAATGAACGATGTGATTGATGCCAGAGGTGAACGAAATGCAATTTTACAACGGCATATTCCCGAATTGATTCTGTTTCTACTTTTTTTCGTGTTTACAATCGGAGGTGCTTTAATGGGCTATACAAGTGGATTGGGATTAAAACGAGCTTATATTCCAACGGTTATGCTAACCTTGCTGATTGTACTGGTCGTGTTTATAATTATCGATTTAGACCGGCCGAAAAGAGGATTGATTCAAGTAAAACAGGACAGTTTACTTGAGCTAAGAAAGTGAAAACTATTGCCGCATCACACGCCGATGCGGCAATAGTGTTTTTGTTTGCCTGATTATTTTTCCACAAAATACCTCAGTTGGTCGAGCATTATGGGAACATCGTCTTTATCAATTCCTTGCCGAAGCAATTGGGGGAGGTCCTCTTGAAACACATTCATAAACTCGGGCTCGGAAAAACCAGTTTTGGAAATGGATTTCATGTAAAAGTCCAATGCGGCTTTTCGATTGCCCAAGCTCCATTGTACATGCCCCATGTTCATTAAATCATGCTGATTGGGATCGGCCTCCACGAGCTTCCGAAAATAGTTCTCAGCCTGCTCCTTTTTTCCGGTTAGGAATGAGCACCAACCGATTGGTCGCCATACTTTCTTGTTTCCTGGGTTCAGGTATTCAACTTTGAAATAGTGTTTGAGCGCTTCATCAAACCGATCGAGCCCCAACAAACAATGACCAATATTCAAATGGTTGTTTAAATCATCCGGACTCAGCGATTCTGCGACTTTATAATACTCCAGGGCCTTTTTAGTCTGCTTAAGGTTCCGATAGCACAAGGCAATTTTTTTCAATGTCCATAATCGGTTCAAATCAAACAACTCAGCCTTCTTGTATGCATCCAGCGCCTTTTCATAGTCGCCAAGCTTCTGATAGCAAAATGCGATCTTCTGGTAAAGCTCACCGTCCTTTTCATTGGCCAGGAGGAAATCAAAAATTTCAATCGCACCCTTAAAATGATTCTTCGAGAAATAGTATTCGGCAATATTGCGAACAACCACCTTGTCTTCTTTAAGAATGGAGCCCAACGTCTGCTTATTGTGAAAATCGAACCGCCAGCTGAACAAGTCGTCGAAATCGTTTTTTCGCGGATGCAACTTATAAAAACGATACAAATCCTGAATATACTGATTGGATATAAAGCCATCTTTTTTCCCGGGGGCACTCAATTCTTCATCTTGCTCAATCTCCTTAAATTGATCCATCTCGGCGCGAAGCCCTTGCATCATAAACTCTCGGTTCTCCTTCGGGATTCTCTGCATACTCAGACAAAACGAATACTTATCAGAATTACATAAAACCGGTGCACTTCCAATCACGTCAACAAATCTGCTTGTCAATTCATCCGAGAAATCAAGATTCCGGCTTAATTCAGGGTTTTGGTGAAAAAATGGCATGAACCAGTTGGCAATTTCATTGAAAAACGGATACGACTTCAACATCGAGAACGAGCCCATAAACACATCAGCTCCTTCCATCTGCAATTCAGAAAACTCCTGCATTTTATCCATCAGTCCAGGCGAATCTTCAAGAATTTCGTGCCATTCCGGGTTTTTATCCTCTGAAATTCCTTCTTCCATCAAACTTTCCAGGTTGATTTTCTCGTTGAGGTTCGAACTTATTTTTGCCATCTCAGGCAGCAGTTCATCGCGAATCCGTTGCTGAAGCTTTTCTGTTTCCTGACTGCGAATCAACTGAATGATTACACGCTCCAGGTTTCGTTTGAAGCCGGGGTTGTCGTTTAAAATTTGTAACCTGCCGGTAATTTCAGAATGATAGGACATCCGGGAATCGTATTGGTAGAGCGCCAGAAGTAAACCGACCAGTGCTCTTTGCTGAAGTTCCGCTTCTTCCTTTTCGTAAAGGTCGAAAAGCAAACTGAATTTGAGTTCGTCGAAATAACGCAGCAAGCTCAAAGTCAATCCAGTTACGATGAACGACTTGTAGGCCGGTAAAATCGATTGATTTGCAAAATAGTTCTGTAAAAACTGAACCTCTTTCCCATTCAAGCGATCCTGAAACCACAGGTGATAAAACAGCCGAAACTGTTGGTCGTGATGCCTGTGTTTCGCATCGTCTTTTTCCTGTTTTCCGGTAGTTGTACCGCTTTCCGTTTCGTGTGGCTCATCAGCCAGATAAAAGGTTTCAATTTCTGACAAAAAGGAATCCAGATCATCGATAAAATGACCTTTAAACATCCTCTTTTTTTCGTATTCTATTGATGAAGCAAATCTCAACCGTACGGCTTCATTCACTTTGTCGGCTAGTTCGTAGGCCGAATCAATCAACTTCCGGTAGACCTTTTGTCGTCCTGAATCAGGAACACCTTCCACCGTATATTGAAGCATATAGTGGTAGGTCTGGTTTAATTCACGCCATTCATCGTAAAAGAAACCCAGTCCGTTTTCGTTGATAATTTTTTCGAGTAAATCAAAAGCCGGCTTTAATCTGCGTTCATTCAGATGATTGCAAATTTCAGTGTATTGTTTATTTCGTTCTTTGTTTTCCATAAGTACTATTGGCAATGATAAGATACAAAAAACGATGGTATCAAAAAACTATCCACCGATCAACAACTGACAGATCTGCAGTTTCATGCCTACCAATACCGGATCGGCAGCAAGAAAACCTTCCCATACTCAAGAGCGTTTAATTGGGGGATTGTATCGACTTTAACGATAAAAAGCGGCCTACTTTGCCAAAATAACCGAACAACTAGAAGACCCGGAAGATAATAAAGGCATAAATTACAAATCGAACGAAGCGAAAAAGCGCCCACAACAAATAGTTTCGGAAACTATAATTGATCAATCCACATGCCATACTGACAACAGAATGCGGTAGTGGCAACATAGCGCCAATAAAAACAAAAATGCCGCCCCACTTTCTCAAATTGGTTATATGTGTTGCAATTTTTGCTTCGATATGATTTTTCACCGAAGGGATTAGAAACAGACGACTGCCTACGTAGTATGCGAGAATTCCTCCGAGGTACGACAATGAGGACAATACCCCCAGAAACAGCCAGGGCGAAACCGATTTTGATGCCCAGGCTATAAAAATTTCGGGCGGCAATAAACCCAGAAAAACCTCAGAAAGAAAAAATGTGGCGAATACGGTTAACGGCGAATAAATTTCCACCAACCGATTCAACAGTACATTAAAATCGAGAACAAAGTATTCAAGTCCGACTAGTAACAGGACAATCAAGCCCACAATGATTCCTCCCTTTACAGAGGTGTCGCGAATAAAGTCGTAAAAGCGGGTGATTCGGTAATAGCGGTTTAATAATACTAAGTGCT
This sequence comes from Mangrovibacterium sp., assembly GCF_041596335.1. Taxonomy (GTDB): domain Bacteria; phylum Bacteroidota; class Bacteroidia; order Bacteroidales; family Prolixibacteraceae; genus Mangrovibacterium. Next base: position 6,709 of record NZ_JBFHIT010000074.1, read on the forward strand.
TTACAGCAACCTGTGGTGTTCTTACTTTTCTATTTGTTCTCATGAATTGTTTCATCAAAAATTTGTCGTTGCCATCCATCCTCTAAATCCATCTCTGGCAAAAAAGCCACAAATATAACCGATCCGGTTGTATGCTTTAACCAACGAACCTTAATTAAGTTTAAAAATAACATGCAGGCAAACTGATTTTGAGAAAGAAACAGGGCCTCCCCTCCATTTGCCCCGTTTGCTGATGTGGGATCGAAAGGACGGAAAGTGACGATACACATCGGAATCAACTACCAATAACCGCGCAAATCGATTGTCTTCGGCGCCGCATGAAATTCGTTGTTTGAAGGAAAAGAATGATATCCAATGCCTCGCCCATTCAACATGCACCGAAAAAGCATTCAGCCGGTTCATCGATTGTTTATCACCCGATCATTCGTTTGCGCATCGTTTTTCTATCTTTGCGAGCCAGATGCATACAATCGACAGCCATACAATAAGCCAAATGAACGAGCTGGGCAAACAGAGGCGACCCTTTGTTTTCCTGTTCGATTTTGAATGCAAACGCCCCAAAATTTGGGAATTCGGTGCTTCAGCATCTTATTTATCGTGGCGCACACCCGGAAAAACCAACTTTGACACGCAAACGTTTCCCGGGCATCCGGTTACCTGGAACGTATTTCCGGTTAGTTTCGATCGGTACCGAAAGGCATTTGAGCTGGTACAAAAACACATCCACGGTGGCGATAGCTACCTGCTCAACCTTACGATGCCCACAAAGGTGGAAACGAACTTAAGCCTGGCCGAAATTGCGCATCAAAGCCGTTCGCCCTACTTAGTTTACCTAAAAGATGAATTTGTTTGCTTCTCACCCGAAATTTTCGTTCGGATTGAACAAGGCAGAATTTCATCCTACCCCATGAAAGGAACGATCGACGCGAATTTGCCCAACGCAGAACAGCTCCTAAAAACCGACAGAAAAGAACTGGCTGAGCATCACACCATTGTCGATTTAATCCGGAATGATCTGAGTCGGGTTGCCAACAAGGTTGAAGTGACCCGCTTTTGTTATATCGATGAAATCGTATCGAATCAAGGACGATTGCTCCAAATGAGTTCAGAGATCAGTGGCATACTACCTGAAAACCACTTAGACCATTTGGGCGACTTATTTGCCGGATTGTTGCCTGCGGGCTCTATCAGTGGAGCTCCGAAGAAAAAAACGATTGAAATAATCGAAGAGGCTGAAAACTACGAGCGCGGTTGGTATACAGGCATTTTCGGGGTATTTGACGGCGAAAACGTTGACAGTTGTGTTTTGATCCGTTATTTGGAAAAGAACGACGATCATTATATTTTTAAAAGCGGAGGAGGAATCACTCACCTCAGCCAATGCCAAGAAGAATACGAGGAATTGATACGAAAAGTATATGTACCTATTGCTTGAAACCATAAAACTGGACCATGGTCAGCTCTTCAATCTCGACTATCATAGTCGCCGGATGAATGAAGCTCGTCAGGAACTATTCCCCGGCAGTGCTCCAATAGAGCTTGAAAAAGAAATCCAGGTTCCCGAGAGCTGTTCTTCGGGCCTCTATCGATGCCGTTTGCTTTATGACGAACGAATCGAAAAGATCGAATTCATTCCCCAACATGTACGTAGTTTCAACTCACTAAAGCTGGTCACTCACGATACTATCGACTACCATTTTAAATATGCCGACCGCACGACTTTGAACGAACTTTTCGCCCAACGCGAAAATGCGGACGAAATTATAATTGTGAAAAATGGCGAGATAACTGATTGCAGCATTGGAAACCTGGTCTTTTCCGATGGAGACAAATGGTATACCCCTTCGCATCCTTTGCTTTGCGGTACTCAACGGCAAAAGCTCCTGGAAAACGGCGAGATCTTCGCACGAAATATCACCACCAACGACCTGGAGTTATACCGGGAAGCAGGCATTATTAACGCCTTTTTCGACATCGAAAACATGCCCCGAATTAAAATTGAGAATATTTTCTAAACATTAAATTTAATGTAACAAACTAATCATCAATTCGGTAAACAGCATTCAAAGACTAGCGAAACCTGAATATTTGATATTTTTTTCAGGAATACTTTTCAAGCTATTTTTTTATTACTTCATTTTTGTATTTTTCGACCACAATACAAGCAACAAAAACGAATGACCAACGCCTTTAAGGCCAATTAGATAAGGAGGAAACAAAATGGCACCCATTAGTAAACCAAGAGTAATTAAGGATTACGAAAAGTTAGACGAAGAAATCAAAGAACAAATAAAACTGGAGTACCCAAACGGGTTCAGTCAAAACCTGATCACCTTTACAAATAAGGATGGAATGTTGGTCAGTGCACTGCCTTTTGAGACTGAAGAAAAGTATTATTTGGTTCGTATGACAACCCAGGAAGCGATCGACATTATTAGCGAGGATGAAGACTATGATGACGAAGGCACCTTGAAAGACGAATCGCGTGAAGCATACGAAGACAAGTATTCAGAAGATATCGATATCCCTGACAACATCGAAGATGAAGACGATGATTCGTACGATGACGACGACGAGGATATGGATGGTGACGACGAGGATGATGACGATCTTTAAATCGCATAAAGAAGCCCGGGATTTTACGATCCCGGGCTTCTTTGCCTTATGCACTGGATTTTTTTAATCTAATTTATGTATTACAAGTCCTGAGCGCAGCTTTGGTTCAAACCAAGTTGTCTTTGGCGGCATAATATTTCCGGTATCAGCAATATCAATCAGTTGCTGCATCGATACCGGATAGAGAGCGAAAGCTACTTTCATCTCTCCACTATCAACCCGCTTTTTCAGCTCACCCAATCCTCGGATACCGCCAACAAAATCAATCCTTTTTGACGTTCGTAAATCCTGAATAGCCAAAATAGGTTCCAATAGTTGCTTCGACAATATCGTTACATCCAAAACACTAATTGGGTCGTCATTGCGATAGGTTCCGGCTTTCGCTTTCAGTTTGTACCAATTGCCGGAAAGGTACATGCTCATCTCATGCAAACAGGCAGGCTTGTAAACATTCGTTCCCATTTTTTCAAGTTCGAACCCATCTTGCAGTTTTTCCAGCAGTTCATCATCGGTAAGACCGTTTAAATCCTTCACAACCCGATTGTAGTCGATAATCTGCAACTGATTGTCGGGAAAATGAACGGCCATAAAATAATTGTATGACTCATTACCGGTGTGATTCGGGTTTTGAGCTTTACGCTCCAGGCCAATTCGGGCTGCAGCAGCCGTGCGATGATGCCCGTCAGCCACGTATGTTGAAGCGACTTTGGTTTCAAATAAATACTCGATCTGCTTATTAAGTGAGCTGTCGCGAATAACCCAGAAATGATGTCCAAAGCCATCTTCAGCTACAAAATCATATTCGGGCTTTTGCGTTCCGACGATTGACGCTACAATTTGATCGATTTCAGCAACAGCTTTGTACGAAAAGAAAACCGGCTCAATATTCGCGTTCAAATATCGGGTCAGGATCATCCTGTCTTCTTCCTTATCGGGTCGAGTAAGTTCGTGCTTTTTAATCACCCCACGGTGATAATCGTCGCAGGCAGCTGCCCCAACAATTCCATACTGTGTGCGGCCATTCATGGTTTGGGCGTAAATGTAGAAGCGTGCTTCCTCGTCTTCAACCAACCATGCTTTTTGCTGAAAGGATTTAAAGTTCTCGACCGATTTTCGATAAACTTCCTCGGAATGCACATCAGTTCCTGCGGGGCAGTCAATTTCAGCCCGGGTAATATGCAGTAGCGAATTATCTTTTCCCTTCGCCATTTGGGCGGCTTCTTCCGAATTCATCACATCATAAGGAAGGCAAGCCAAATCAGTAATTATGCCTTTAGGTGGTCGCAGCCCTTTAAAAGCTTTCACAATAGCCATATCAGGTAATTTTAGTTGGTTCGATACCAAAAGTAAAAAATCCCCGCGGGAAAACACTCCCCGACTACTTATTTACCCGAAAAGTTTGATCACCGTTTGCAAAAAAACCGACGATTTGTTCAGCTGCTGCAACTCCGGCATTTGTATTGGCTTCTTCTGTTTGTGCTCCTATTTTCTTAGGAGTGAAATAGCATCGCTCCTCAAAATCTGATATCATTTTTGCGGCGCAATCCGGCGCAATATCCGACAAGTATTTTACATCGATCCGATCTTCCATGAAGCGACACAAATCATCTTCATTAATCACTTCTTTTCGAGCTGTATTAACAATGATTGCTCCTTCTTTTAGATGTTTCAGCACAGCCATACTAACCGATTTCAAATGTTCTCCACGTGCCGGAACGTGAATGGAAACAACATCCGATGAAGCATATAATTCTTCGAGCGAGGCTGTTACCTCCAAGCCCTCTGAACTTGCCTGCGCCTTGCTGTATCGGGTGTACACCTTCACATTCATGCCAAAGGCACGGGCAATTCGATGTACATTGCGCGCCACGTAACCGTAACCATGCAGTCCTAAAGTCCGGCCTCGAAGTTCACCTCCGGAATTTCCGCCAAAAAATCCACGGATTCCATAAATTGCCAGTCCAATAGCCAGTTCGGCAACGGCATTCGAGTTTTGGCCGGGCGTATTCATAACCACAACCGATCGTTCCTTTGCATAACTGGTATCAACATTATCGTACCCAGCTCCGGCTCTGACAACAATCTCAAGGTTTTTACCGGCATCCAATACGTCCCGATCAATCAGGTCGCTGCGAACAATTAGCGCATTGGCAGTGGAAACAGCGGCAAGTAATTCGGCTTTTGTTTTGTACTTCTCGAGTAAATCCAGTTTATAACCGGCTCGATTAATCACGTCTGTAATTTTTTCTAATGCAACCGGAGCGAATGGCTTCTCTGTTGCGATTAATACCCTTTTCATACCTTTAAAGATTTATAAAAAGAAAAGCAGGACCCCCATCCCGCTTTTTCTTTTTTATTTATTAATGGTTTGCTTCGAATTCTTTCATCGTATCAACCAACGCCTGAACGCTCTCGAGTGGTAAGGCATTATAGGTTGAAGCGCGGAAACCGCCTACTGAACGGTGGCCTTTCAGTCCAACCATTCCTTTAGAGGCTGCAAAGTCGTTAAATTCTTTTTCAAGAGCTTCGTAGCCCTCAGCCATAACGAAGGTTACATTCATGAACGAACGGTCTTCGACTGCGGGTACTGTTGGAACGAATAATTTATTACGATCAAGCTCTCCGTAAAGCAATTCAGCTTTAGCGATGTTTACTTTTTCCATTGCTTCAACACCACCGTTTTCTTTCAACCATTTTAGCGTTTGCAAACAAGCAAAAACAGCAATTACCGAAGGTGTGTTGAACATTGAATCGTTTTTAGCATGTATTGCGTAATCCAACATGGTTGGGATTTCTCGACCAGACTTACCAAGCGCATCGTCCTTCACAATTACCAACGTAGCACCAGATGGTCCCAGGTTTTTTTGTGCACCGGCATAAATCAGATCATATTTAGCTACGTCAATCGGACGGCTAAAAATGTCAGAAGACATATCTGCCACCAAACGAACTCCTAAATCCAAATCTTTTTTCAACTCGGTACCGAAGATCGTATTATTTGTTGTAATGTGCAGATAATCTACATCTGCCGGCACATCGAACGATTTTGGGATATAATTGAAGTTTTTATCCTTTGAAGAAGCAACCTCGACTACTTCGCCAAAAAATTTAGCTTCTTTCATCGCTTTTGTTGCCCAAGCTCCTGTATTCAGGTAGGCTGCTTTTGATTTCATCAGGTTGTAGGGAGCCATCAAAAACTGAAGGCTGGCACCACCTTGCAGGAACAACACCGAGTAACCTTCGGGAACTTTAAGCAACTCCTTCACCAAGGCAACTGCTTCGTCCATCACAGCAATAAATTCTTTGCCACGGTGCGATACTTCCATTACGGAAAGACCGGTTCCGGCAAAATCAATTGCTGCTTCAGCTACTTTTTGTTTGGTGTATTCGGGCAAAATTGAGGGACCCGCATAAAAATTATGCTTCTTCATGGTATATTATTTTAGGGTTAAAAAAATTTACAAATTCATATTTAGATTATCACTTACTCAAAATAAAGAAATCAACCAACAAATTCCTGTGAGAAATATCATCCGTATTGTCTCAACTGACATTTTTACAACATGGCTACAAAACAGGTAATCAGACTGGTAAACTTATTTTTACAATTGATTTTGTTGAAGCAAAGTTAGGAAACAGCAATTAATTCGCCATCACTAAACAGAGGAATAACTTCTGTAAAATCGGGTTGATGACAGAATTCGATACAATCGTCCAATCCCTTTGCTGCAAGCCGGCCTTTCTGCGCTGCTTTCTGGATGTAAGCATTCAAATCGATTTGAGCTAATGACCACAAATCGAGCGACGCAGTAACGGCGTCGCAAATGGTTTCAAACTTACCCGATTGCAAGAGGCGTTCGGCTAAAGCACCGGCGAAAACCGTATCTTCCAAACTAAACCGATCTTTCCACGACGCACAAAATATCAATACCGGTGCATCTTGTTTAATCAGCCAATTGGCCAGTGCGGTTAGGTTCAGGAACGAACCAATAACGACTGCTTTCGAATGGCTGGCCATGTGGATGCAACGCGTACCATTAGTGGTTGAATAAACGATTTCCTTTCCACACACTTTGTCGGCCGTAAAATTAAAAGGAGAATTGCCAAAATCCGCAAAATCAAGCACATATCCGTCTCGCTCGGAAGCGACAATGAACCCCTCTTCTTTTTTGATGCGCGCTTCTTCCACTGTGGATACAGGGATGATTCGTTTTACACCATTATGAAGAGCAGTACAAATTGACGAAGTTGCACGAAGTATATCAACGACAACAACAATATTATCGTCGTGCGCATGCTTGGAATAAAGAGCAGGAGATAAACAGGTTTCTAACCTGAGTTTTTCATTTTTCATCTTTAGATCCAACGAAATTAGGGCAGCAAAGATAATTGAAGTACAGAGATAAAAAAACCCGCCAAACGAATTTGACGGGTTCAAGGTAACTATAGTTGTAAGTCTTTCCTTTCACTCAGTATATGAAAGGAACTTTTACAATTTTCGCTTTTAATAGTTTGTTGCGAACCCCCAGGTATATTTCGGTACCAATTGCTGAATATTCTTTAGAAATGTAGCCCATTCCAATTCCTTTGTTCAACATAGGTGATTGTGTTCCTGAAGTTACCTCGCCAATGCGGTTTCCGGTGGCATCGAATATTTCATAACCATGACGGGGAATTCCCCGGTCGATCATCTGAAATCCACGCAGTTTCCGGTTTACACCTTCTGTTTTCTGAACCTGAAACAAATCTTTATCGATAAAATTATTGCGATCGTTAAATTTGGTAATCCAACCTAAACCGGCTTCAATCGGCGAAGTGCTGTCGTCAATATCGTTGCCGTATAAACAATAGCCCATTTCCAAACGAAGTGTATCTCGTGCTCCCAAACCAATCGGCTGGATGTCAAATTCAGCGCCGGCTTCGAAAATAGCGTTATAGATCTGCTCTGCATGCTGGTTGTAGAAATACAGCTCGAAACCACCTGCCCCGGTATAGCCGGTAGCGGAAATAATCACGTCGGAAACTCCGGCAAATTCACCTATGGTGAAGGTGTAATATCTCAAATCATTCAGACGGACCTTAGTCAGCTTTTGCAAAACGGCTGTTGCCTTGGGGCCCTGAATGGCCAGCTGACTTATCGAATCAGAAGCATTTTCCAGTTCGGCACCGAATTTATTCTGAGAAACAATCCAATTCCAATCCTTTTCAATATTAGCCGCGTTAACCACCAACATATATTTTTCCGGCTCATACAAATAAACCAGCAAATCGTCGACAATACCTCCTTTCCCATTCGGGAAACAGGAATACTGTGCTTGCCCGGGCTGTAATACCGAAATATCATTGGTTGTTACGTACTGAACCAAATCGGCGGCGTGTGGACCTTTCACCCAAAACTCGCCCATGTGCGACACATCAAAAACCCCAACATTGTTTCGAACAGTCAGGTGTTCAGCTTTAATACCGGCAAATTCAACAGGCATTTCATATCCTGCAAACTCCACCATTTTACCTCCTGAATTTTTATGAATCTGGTTGAATGCTGTTTTCTTCATGTCAGAAATTTTGGGTTTGTAAAACTAGATCTTAGAATCTGACTAATTTATGAAATATATCAGGAAAAGAATCATCCAAATTTTTAGCCATGGATCGCGTTTCGAATGATTTAATTTTAATTTTTTTTATTAACATTGTCAAAAGAACATCAATTAACCATACGCGATGGATGACCAAAAAGTAACCAACCTGGATTATTTGAACGAAGTAACAGGAGGCGATCCGGAAATTACAAAAGAATTCATAGAAATGTTTTTTGAGCAAATCGTTGAATTTAAAACTGGTATGCGGGATTATTTTGCAGCCAAACAGTACAAGGAACTGGGCGAACTGGCTCACAAAGCAAAATCGTCGGTAATGACTTTCGGAATGAATGATTTGGGTGTGCGCTTGAAACAACTACAATTGAAAACCCAAAAACTTGAAGGAATTGAGACTTACGAAAGTCATGTTGTTGAATTTGAAAACCTGATGGATCAGGCAAAAATAGAATTGACAGAAACTCTGGAAAAGATAGAAAAAGAGACACGTTAACAGTGTCTCTTTTTAGTTATATCATTCTGAAGATTAAATTCTCATTGCTCATGTCGATCAATATTTCCTGATCTGCTGACACTTGACCGGAAAGAATCTCTTTCGACAATTCGTTGAGCACATATTTTTGCAACAACCGATTTACCGGACGAGCTCCAAACTGCGGGTCGTAGCCCGCCGAAGCCAGCCACTGCACTGCCGCATCAGAAATACTAATCCGGATATTTTGATTTCCTAAACGTTTTATAATCCGGTTAAACTGAATTCGGACAATCCCTTTCATATCTTCACGACCAAGCGGCGTAAACATGATGGTTTCATCAATCCGGTTCAGAAACTCAGGTCGAATTGTTTTACGCAACAGATTTAGCACGAGCGAACGTGTTTGCTCAAAAACTTCAACCCGATTACTGTCGGTTATTCGCTCAAAACCTTCCTGAATAAGCTGTGATCCCAGGTTTGAAGTCATGATAATGATGGTATTTTTGAAATTTACCAGCCGCCCTTTATTATCGGTCAGCCGGCCATCATCCAAAACCTGCAATAGCACATTAAATACATCGGGATGCGCTTTTTCAATTTCGTCGAACAACACAACAGAGTATGGTTTCCGGCGGACCGATTCCGTCAGCTGGCCACCTTCATCATATCCGATATACCCCGGAGGTGAACCGATAAGTCGGGTTACTGAGAATTTCTCCTGATACTCCGACATATCAATACGGGTCATCATATTTTCATCGTCGAACAGGTATTCAGCCAATGCTTTGGCCAACTCGGTTTTTCCGACACCCGTTGTTCCCAAAAAAATGAATGATCCGATTGGCCGTTTCTCGTCCTGCAAGCCGGCTCGACTTCGTCGAACCGCATCTGATACAGCGCGAATCGCCTCGTCTTGCCCAACAACCCGTTTATGCAGCTCTTCCTCCAGATGCAATAGTTTCTCCCGTTCACTTTGCATCATTTTGCTTACCGGTATTCCGGTCCAACGGGCAACAACTTCCGCGATATCCTCCGAATCGACTTCCTCTTTAATCAACGACTCCCCTTGAATTTCCTGCAATTCTTTTTGAAGTCGCTCTATTTCGGCTTCGGCCTCTTTTACTTTTCCGTAACGAATTTCGGCAACCTTTCCATAATCGCCCGATCGTTCAGCTTGTTCCGCTTCAAACTTCAAGTTTTCGATCTCGCTTTTATTATTCTGAATACCATCGATGACCGATTTCTCCATTTCCCACTGTGCCCGATAACGAGATTGTTCTTCCTTCAAATTGGCAATTTCCTCATTTAGCAAAGCCAACTTCGCTTCATCCTTCTCTCGTTTAATCGCTTCGCGTTCAATTTCGAGCTGTTTGATTTTGCGTTCAATTTCGTCCAGTTCCTCGGGAACCGAATCCATTTCCAACCGCAGTTTGGCGGCCGCCTCGTCCATCAGGTCGATGGCTTTGTCAGGCAAAAAACGATCGGAGATATAGCGTTGCGATAATTCAACCGCGGCAATGATGGCATTGTCTTTAATTCTTACTTTGTGGTGCGATTCGTAGCGTTCTTTCAACCCTCGTAAAATGGAAATCGCGCTCAAGGTATCCGGTTCATTCACCATCACAATCTGAAAACGGCGCTCGAGAGCCTTGTCTTTTTCAAAGTATTTTTGGTACTCGTCAAGTGTGGTCGCGCCAATCGACCGCAATTCACCCTTCGCTAAAGCTGGTTTCAGAATATTAGCCGCATCCATTGCACCTTCACCTTTACCGGCGCCAACCAAGGTGTGAATTTCGTCGATGAACAGAATTACCTCTCCCTCCGATTTAATGACCTCGTTCACGACCGCTTTCAGGCGTTCTTCAAACTCACCTTTGTATTTTGCACCTGCGATCAATGCTCCCATATCGAGGGAGAACAATTGCTTCGATTTTAGATTTTCGGGCACATCGCCCCTAACAATCCGTTGAGCCAAACCTTCGGCAATAGCTGTTTTACCGGTTCCGGGTTCACCAATCAAAACCGGATTGTTTTTTGTTCTTCGTGATAAAATTTGTAGGATTCGCCGAATCTCCTCGTCGCGGCCAATAACCGGATCGAGCTTACCGTTTCTTGCCCGTTCATTTAAATTTATCGCAAACCGACTTAACGAATTGAACTGGTCTTCGGCCGTCTGACTGTCAACCTTTGCCCCTTTTCGAAGATCATTAATTGCGGCCTCCAAATCTTTTTTCGAGATTCCGCTATCCTTCAACATAGTTGCAATTGTATCGCCACCGTCCAACAAGCCTAATAAAATATGTTCGACCGACACGAACTGGTCGCCCATTTTTCGCGAATGCTCCAAAGCTTTTTGCAGTACTTTATTGGCTGCTGACGATAAATATTGCTCTCCCCCTGTTACTTTCGGGTAAGCATCCACTATTCGGTCGAGCGCTTGCTGAAACGTAGCAATATTCACTCCTTGCTTTTTCAGCAGGAATCCACTTACATTTTCAGCCGCATTCAATAAACCTTTCAGAATGTGTCCGTTTTCAATCGCCTGCTGTTGTTTGCCCTGAGCAATATCAAAAGCCTGCTGCAGTGCTTCCTGCGCTTTAATGGTAAAATTGTTAAAATTCATCGTTTTCTCCTTTCTCTTCTAAATTGCTTTAAGCTATTTCGTTGCCTCCTCTAAGAGATCAAACTACGGCAATCGCACAAAAGAAGCACCAAAACAGGTCACAATGTTATGATAAGACATTTTGTCCTACACAACTGCTAAAAATCTGAATTTTAGTCACATTAATGATTCAACAGAAGGAACAATTGGCAGAAATAAGCAGCAGATAACAAGTCAAGCGGAAAGTTGTGGACTGATCGGTCAAAACGGATCAAGCGGAAAAGTTGTGGAGTAATATGTCAATTGTTTACTTTGCATCGAAAATGATAACCTGTTCCCATGGATAAAAATGATATCTCCCATTTGCTGGTACCCGAAGGTGTTTTAGCTTATTTCGCTGTTACAAAATTCACGGAATCAACCACAGCGATTGATCTTTATTTAGAAGAAAAAAATCAGAAGCCCGAAGAGTTTAAATCTGACAAGCTGGTATCCAAGGGGTTCTTTGAAG
>NZ_JBFHIT010000075.1:0-17814 GCF_041596335.1 Mangrovibacterium sp.
AAAAAGAAGGAAGGCTGAAGGTCGTCCGGATGTCCGAATTCCGGTTCGTCCGGATCATGGCATCAAAATGCTCGACGACTATGGCAAATCGGCTAATCCGGGTTATCCGTTGATCGGTCGATTGAAAGGCTTAGCCGAATTATCGGGCCTGGAGATGGGAATTGAACGGATGCTTTGAACTGACGATTCGCTTGCTTAATCAGTAAGCACACCCCTCCGATATGCGCCGCAGTTTTTACACCCTCAGCGGCATGGTGACTAACCTAATGGGGCGCAATGTGCAGGATGGCAATGGTTTTATTTTTATCAACTGCACGCGTATGAAGATCCTTCAGGTGAAATGCGGCAGATAGGTCATCTATCAAATGAAACTTAAATCGGGCCGCTTCGACCTACCGATTTTCAATCTGCAAACCAATACTTTTAGTGCCAGCTGGCATGATTTGATGATGATGGTTCAGTGCGCTGCCGGGACTGAAGATATGATTAAACCCAAGTGAGTAAATTAAGGAACGCTTTTAAGTTTTCGGCTTGTTTTCTGCTCCAATCCCGATCACTTTTCGAGCTTATCCCAACTTTGAAATTTCCAGATCTTAGCTGGTATTCTCTCCTCATCCTATTTCTAATATTATGTCATGATCCATTCAAAATTAAGTTGAATTGTGGCAATGCCATCCACTGGATATATGTTCACTGTTGGATAATACTATGTTATTTAGTTGATTAGGTGAGGTGGCTAATTATCCGTATTGGACGTTAAAAATGGGTTTTCGATAGGTTTTCAGGATGAATATTATTAGATTAAAATCTGTTAATAGATGGATTTTTGTTTCATGACTTCAGATGCCGTCGGGCGGTTTGTATTATTAATCCTTTATAATTTATATTCATTCTGGATGATTAGTTGTGTTGTTAAATAAAATCAATTCGTAATTTTAATAGCTCGCAAACGATCCAACTAATTATCATTTTTAGCCATGAACGAACAACAAAAGCTGGGGCGACTATTGGAAATTCTGATGTATTTGTCCAGTGGAATCCGGCGAAGTGTAGATGAAATCTGCAATCGGTTCGATATCTCCGAACGAACCGCTTTTCGCTATCTTCAAACCTTTAGAGATGCAGGCTTTATTATTTCCAAACCGAAGAACGGTTTGTATCAAATTGACAAAGACTCGCCCTATTTCAGAGAGATCAGTGAACTGCTCCATTTCTCGAACGAAGAAGCTTTTATTCTTCAAAAAGCTATTCATTCAATCAGCGACGAAAACCTGTTAAAACAGAAACTGGTTCATAAGCTTTATGCCCTGTACGATTTTGACCGCGTAGCCAATACCATCGTTAAGCAAGAGCACTCGGAAAATATTCATCAATTGATGCGCGCTATCCGGGATAAAAGAAAAGTAATACTAAAGGGCTATTTGTCGGCCAATAGTAACGAGGAGAAGGACCGTTTTGTTGAGCCCTTCGAATTTACCACCAATTATGTCTCCACCTGGGCATATGACACTGAAGACGGCATCTGTAAAACATTCAAAAATACGAGAATCGGTTCGGTGGTCGTGCTCAACGAACCCTGGACATGTGAAGGCAAGCATGTCACACTGCCAATGGATGTTTTCCGGATAAGCGGAACAGAACAAGTTTGGGTGAAACTCGCATTGAGTATTCGTGCCTGTGAGCTGCTTAAAGAAGAATATCCGTTGGCCGAAGCGCACATAAGCGAAATAAACGATGGGAGCTTTCTGTTTCACGCCCCGGTTTGTGGTTTCGACGGAGTAGGGCGTTTCGTCATGGGGCTGAATTCTGAAATTAGCATACTCGAACCTGATGAACTCAGAAAATTTATTCAAAACAAAGCGAAAAATATTATCACTGCCATAAGTTGACAGTATTCTACCCGAGATTAGTTTCAATTTTAAAAATTCAACAGATGGAACGGATACATTTCAAAAATTTCTCGGTGGCCGGATTTAGCTATTACGACGGAGTGCTCGTATTTAATCGACTGAAAATTGGTACTGAACTGGAGCTTAAAGCTGAGCCAGACAACAAGTACGACCCAATGGCAGTAGCCATTTATTATGGACCCTATAAGCTGGGTTTTGTCCCTCGATCGGCTAATTATTCACTAGCCAAAATACTGACAGCAGGGTACAACATCTTTGAAACCCGGGTTCAATTTGTCAATGAAACGGCCATGCCCGAAGATCAGTTGGGAGTCGTTGTTTTTATCAAAACAAAAGTAGAAACGAAGGCGGTATAAAACCGCTTCTTTAATAGAATAACCGTATCGCGATGAGATTTAAAATTACATTTAACCGCACCACCCGGCAGCGGATGTTGCCCATGGATTACCAGTATTTTATTAGTGCTTGGATTTATAAAGTTTTGAAACAGGCCGATCCCGAATTTGCCCGGTTTTTACATGAACAGGGCTATGGACAAAGCGAAACTAAATTGTACAAGCTGTTTTGTTTTTCGCGCCTCAATTTTGGCAAACCCAAGTTATGGAAAGAAAAGAAACTGTTTGAAATAACCAGCCACGAAATTAGCCTTCAGATTAGTTTCGATGTTTCCGAAGCCGCTTCAACCTTTATTAAAGGGTTGTTTATGAATCAGGAATTTTTTCTGGGCGACAAATTCAATGGGATCGACATTAAGGTGACAGGTGTTGAAGCCTTGCCTGAACCCGGGTTTCGGGAAACGATGCAATATCGTGTGCAAACACCATGGGTGGTCAGCTATCAAGCCGAAACCGACCGAAATCCGCAATACCTGTCGCCCGGCTACGATGGGTTTGCAACGCTTGCCATTAAACATCTGGTTGAGAAGTATAAAAATACCAGAGCTACGGAAGCGATTGAAAGTACACAAATCGGTTTAAAGCGGATAAGCGATTTTAAACGAGCCGGATTTGTCATCAAACCAGGAACTCCGGAGCAGACACGCATTGTGGGCAACCTGTTCGATTTTGAATTGACCGCACCGCCCGAACTTCATCGCATGATTTGGAGCGCCGGGGTAAGCGAAAAAAGCAGCAGCGGCTTTGGCTGGGTGGAGTTACAAACAGTTTTTATCGCTGATAGAGTTTCGAACTCTGTCAGCGATAAAAAAGAGAAACAGCCTACCCATGAATCCTGAAAAATTGGAATACGACAAATTCTATCACATCTACACACACGGAGTGGGAGGTAGAAATATATTCAAGGAAACGGAGAATTACGAGTATTTTCTGCATCTCTACGATAAATATATAGAACCGGTTGCCGATACGTTTGCGTGGGCACTCATGCCTAATCATTTGCATCTGCTGGTGAGGATAAAGAACAGTGTTTGCTACAAATTTTGCAACGCTGACAGGTCTATCGACCCTGTCAGGTTTAAAGAACTGAAGTGGCAAACCCGAAACCTGTCAGCGTGTGAAGCACCTGACAGCGTTAAAATGCCCTCGCCCGAAAAACATATTTCGCACCTGTTGAACGCCTACGCAAAATACTACAACACCCGATACGAAAAATCAGGCGCCCTTTTCGAACGGCCATTTAATCGGAAACCGATCGACAACTTGCAGTACATGAAACATGTGGTACTCTACATACACAACAACCCGGTTCACCACGGATTTTGTACCCACCCACTCGAATATCCCTGGACTTCGTACCTCAGTTGCATCTCGCTGAAACCGACTAAGATTAAGCGCGATGCAGTGGTTGGCTGGTTTAACGATAGTGCTGAATTTAAAACCCGACACAGAGAAGCCCTTGAGTTTGAAGAACTGGATGGTTGGTTAGGGCTATAAATAAAATATGCTATAAGTATCTGATGGGGTTTCAAACCCTGTCGGGTTTTTTCCAAACTTGAAGTAATTTGAATCCTGGTAATTCCAAGGGTAGATTACTCCATCGAACAGATAATTCCACCCCTGTCAGGTTTCTAAAACCTGACAGGGGTAAAATGAAAAAGTTAAAACAACATGAAACAAAACTACAAAACGATTGACTACGAATGGCTGACCAGGCCAACTGGCGATCCGTTTGCAGATGCAGATAAATTTTATAAAAAGAATACCATCAAGAACTATTACTATGCGAATACATTTAAAGATTAAAACTACAACTGATGTCATTCCATTCGACCACCAACCTTTACTTACTGGTACAATCCATAAATGGTTGGGGTGGAATGAAGAACATGGAGAAGTTTCCTTGTATTCTTTCTCTCAACTTGAAGGAGGAAAGGCAACACCCAACGGATTGCGTTTTGAACGAGGAACTTCCTTTTTCTTCAGCTCGTACGATGCCAAATTAATAAAGAAGTTAATTGGTGGAATACAAACTGATCCGACCATGTTTCGCGGACTAACTGTCTTAGAGGTCATTATTCAGGAAGACCCCGATTTTGCAGATCGGCAATTGTTCTTTGTTGCAAGTCCGATTTTTATTAAGCGCAGAGTTGAAGATCGGATTAGCCATATTCTGTTTGATGATCCTCACGCTGGAACGTATCTCAAAGAAACGCTTCAAACCAAAATGAAGGAAGCTGGAATATTGGACGAAACGTTGGATGTCCGGTTTGAAACAGGTTACCCCAAAGCAGGAACAAAAATGATTAATTACAACGGGATTCGGAATCGCGCCAGTTGGTGTCCCGTGGTTATTGAGGGCAAGCCCGAAACAAAACTGTTTGCATGGAACGTTGGCTTGGGAAATTCAACTGGAATTGGATTTGGTGCAATTAAATAGATGGATATGGAAAAAATATTTGTAGTAAAATATTCAGGCCCATTCGGGTTTATTAAACCTTGGACAGCGGTTAGAGATGGTAAAACGTTTAGCCAGCAATTTTTAACGCCTTCAATTATAGAAGGAATAAGACAAAAGTTGGAAGTTCGCTCCATCGTTCGGCACAAGTTGACTTATTCGTCAATTAGTGTTCAACAAGAACAAACGCAAACACGAGGTTGGGCAAAGAAAACCCAACAGAAAATGATGTTGCGTAAACAATCCATAATTGAACGTGGAATAATGATTAACCCTATTCTTTATTTAGCCTTCGTTACAGAGGAAGAGGCGCGAAAAAGTGCAAAACAACACATTTGCTTATGTCGAAATGAAGATGTGCTTTTCCCAGATGCTGACATAATCCCATTGGATGAACAGGGTTTTGACCAACTAACTGGATTTGAATTGCGGTTTGGCGAAAGTGAGAAGTCATTTTTGGTAGGCTTTAATCGGTTTGATGAGACGAAACCCATGTACGGATGGTTGGAAATTGCAGGTAACCCAGTTAGTGGAATGTAATGAAAAACCTCAATCACATATTAGCCAAAGGGGAAGAGAACGGGTATGTTACATTGGTTCAACATTTATCAGAAGTTGCGTTGCTCGCTGAAAAGGTTGCAAATCATCTTGGGTTAGACACCTCGATTGCCCAAAAGGGGGCAATTCTGCATGACATTGGCAAAGCAAGTTCACTTTTTCAGAATACTTTGAAGAAGAATTTTCAACGGCCTCCCGGATTTTTGTTTCGGCATGAATTGGCTTCACTGTTTTTCATTTCAATCCTGAATGAAAAAGAAAAGTATCCTGTTATTGATATGATTGCAGCCCATCACAAATCAATTTATAAGGATGCTGGAGGTAAAGGCTTGCTCGATTTGGATGAAAACGAACCGGAAGTTTTTGAAAAGCACATTAAAGGCTTTGATGAATGGAGCAAGGATGCACTTTCTATACTGGAACATTTCAATTTTGAAACCAAAACAATCTCGGCTCAACAAGCCAAGGAGAGTTTTTACGAAGTGGTTAATTATTGTCAATCCAAAAAGTATGGTTATTCGCAATGGAAAGGCGTTTTGATTGCCGCCGACCACTTGGCATCGGCCATGAGCGGCTACATTAAGCCATTGGAACGAAAGCTTTTTGTTTTACCTGATTTGAGCTATTACCACTCCCGAAAAAGTGAACTGTATCCATTATCGTTGATTTCAACATCTGATAAACGCAAACACACATTGGTTACAGCACCAACCGGAGCCGGGAAAACCGACTTTCTGATTCGCCGTTGTAACGGGCGTGTGTTTTATACTCTGCCATTTCAAGCATCGATTAACGCCATGTACGAACGAATAAAAGACGATTTGAAAAACACAGATGCCGACGTTCGCTTACTTCATGCCGCTTCAAGTATTAAGTTGGAGAATGGAAATTTGAAAGAAAAGATGCTTCAACGCCACATCGGTGCTTCGGTGAAAGTGCTAACCCCACACCAAATGGCTTCGTTGGTATTTGGCACAAAAGGCTTTGAAGCCATGATTGCAGACATTAAAGGCTGCGATATTATTCTCGATGAAATTCACACCTATTCCGAAACAACCCAGGCCATCGTGTTAAAGATCGTTGAAATACTCTGCAATATTGGTTGTCGCGTGCATATCGGAACAGCTACCATGCCATCGGTATTATATAACCGATTGGTTGATATACTGGGAGGTAGCAACAATATTTACGAGGTGAAACTACCCGATGAGGTTTTGGATACGTTCAACAGGCATATTATTCACAAAGCCGATTCTATTGAATCGTTAAGCAACATTATTGAAGAAGCCATTCACCAGAATCAAAAAATCCTTCTGGTTTGCAATCAGGTGAAACGGGCTCAGACTCTTTTCAATGATCTATCTGAAAGGTACTCACATATTGAAAAAATGTTGGTGCATAGTCGGTTCAAACGAGGAGTGCGAAGCCAATTAGAATCCGATTTGCGGAACATATACAACAACAGCACCAAGGCTTGTTTGGTGGTTTCAACACAAGTGGTTGAAGTGAGCCTCGACATTAGTTTCGACCTGATGATTACCGAATGCGCCCCAATCGATGCGTTGATTCAGCGCTTTGGACGTATCAATCGCAAGCGTTCAAAAGAGACAATCGGGCAATACAAACCCATTTATGTACTTGCACCGCCCAACGAAAAAACCGAGGCCTTGCCTTATGGATTGGAAGTATTGCAACGAACTTACGAAGCTTTGCCCAATGGCAATTTAATGAAAGAGAGAGAGGCGCAAGCATTGATCGATACCGTTTATCCGGGAATCGAATTTGTTAACATCGATCTGAATGCAGTTTTCAAAGATGGACAATGGATGATCAAAGAACTTTGGCACAACTCCAAGTCGGCACTTCTGGAAACACTCGATATTGATTCGGTTGCCTGTATTGACGAAGCTGATAGGGATGTTTACGAATTGGCTACTTATGAAGAGCAGGCAAAGTTGGAAATTCCGGTTTCGTACCGTTCTGTGGGTTATAGGGGCTTGGATAAATCGGCCAACGGTTCAAAACCCTTTGTCATTCCGTCGAAGGCATACGATAAGGATTTGGGCTTTCTGGTTGACTTCGCAAAACCCGAGTTTTACAATGTTTCATTACGATTTTTATAAAAAACAACAGATATGATAGCAGCAAATATTGGAAAAATCTTTCTGGATGCTTACAACGAAAAATACAAAAGCAACTACACAGCTAAAGAGTTCTTCGTTGAAAAGTATTACGAAATTTTCTTTAACCACAACAAATACATGATGTCTGCAGGAAATTCTCCCTTAGAAAATCCCAAAATAAGTTGGGATAAGATGAGAAAAGGACAGATACCTTATGAAACGGTTGAGAAAAGAAATGATCGGTTTACTAAAACAGTTGAGAAGATTGATGCGGGGCCGGCTGATGCCAGTATTGCCATTGGTTTTCCAACATTGGATTTAACAGCCACTACGTCAGGACAGGTAACCAACCTTGACCTACCAATTAAAACCGATGATATTTATTTATCGTGGATTGGTAGTGGTCTAGGTATTGGCGTTCAAAGCGGTTTATCACTCCTGTTCAGCACCAAACAAATTTTGCTTGATCTGTTCGAGGGCTGGCAGGTTTATCGCGATTATTTAAACAGCACATCAGGCTTGAGAGGAAACCAAATCAACACTTGGAATGGCCAATGGATTGCCCACCGTTACGACAAACTTAGCTATGATTCGGTGAACCCAACAGCATCATTCAATCCCTTTGGGGCTATGAAGGATGGAGGCATGGAGGTAAATACCCAATCGTGGACAAAAGTCCTCATTGGCATTGCTCGCAATTTTCCCGAATCGTCTTTAACAGCGTATGTTTATAACCTGGGGCAAATGAACATTACCGTTGGCTTTGTTCCATTTGAATTGCCTCGAATCCGGCAACCGTTCGAACTCTATAACAAGTATTTCGGAACAACCAAACGAGAACAAGTTGAACAATTGTTTGGAACTGCAATAGGCTTTACCAGAGCTTGTCAAATGGGAGCTATAGGTGTAAATGCACTTGAACCCAAAGGCTTTCGTGACTGCATGGACAAAGGAGACGTTCCGAAATACAATTCTACCAATGAAGAAAAAACAACCAATTTTAATACGTATCAAATATGGTTATTAGCTATGTTGAACAATGAACAATTATGGGAAAAGGCGCATCAGATTGCGGCTACCCTCAACACCTATTCTTTGAGCGATAAAAATGCAAAAAAGGTAAAAAGTCAAGAAGTAACAAACCTATTAGCTTCGGTGAATAAAAAGCAGTTTATCGAGTCATTAATTGAAATTGTAAAAGGAAGTCCCGAAACCGATCAGTTGGCTGAAATTGCAGAAATCATCCATACGATGCCTATCGATAATGTGCCCTACTTCCTAACCTTAATCCGTTTTCAATACGCAGTAGTAAATAAAAAATCTTAAAAACGAATAATTATGAGTGCTTACATTTATTTAAGAGCGTTAAAACACGCTGAACACACAGTTTTTTGTGTACAGGATGGTCAGAAAACCTATTTCGATCCCCAGTTTAACCGAGTTGTGGCTTACTCAAGTGGTCAACAAGTAAAACGTTCAATCCTTGATTCACTCACTTCAAATTTGAACGTTCAAATGGCCCCCATCACGTTCAATTACAATGTAACCAAGGATAAACAATTGGAAAACAAAGAACCATGGTCTCCATGCGATCCTTCGTATGTCGATCAGTTGCTTGGGGGTTGGATGCGCGCCGGCGATGGCATCACGGTTAAACGGCGGAGTCCATTATCAATTTCAGCCATGCGCCCTATTCATCCATTGCTCGCTGGTACCGACAAAGAAAACCTCACCTTCGACCGAAGCGATAAACCCGACAGGCATCCTGTGAATGTGAGATTGGGTGATAAATTAATGACTGATGAAGAAATTGATGAATTCCTGACAACCAACAACCGATCACTACCGCGTCGAAATTGGATTCCAGATAACGTTCGTACTGGTGGTCTTTTTGTTTATGATATTGCTATCGACTTGCGTACGCTTTTTTCTGTTTCAACCAATCAACATGAACCTGAATTATCTAAAGACAAAATTGAAGACTTAAAAGCAAAAGGCTGGGTTGAAAGCGAAAATGTATTTGGTAAATGTTTGGTGCTTCCAAGGGAAGAACGAGAGAAAGTAATCCCTGCCTTGGCTAGTGCCTTATTGAATTGGCGCATCACGTCGAACCAAGCTCGCACCTTTAGTCTGATGGAAACTTTGGCTGTTGCAATTAGCGACAATGCCAATAGACTGGCAGGTGCAATTCGCGCCAAACTAATCGAAGATGGTGAAAAGCCAAAGGCCAAACCGATCATTGACGAAACTGCCGGAGCAGATGTTTTTGTTACTCTGCCATGTTCAAATTATGTGGTTACTGTAAACGAAAGTGCCGATGCCCTTGACAAAGCCGAACAAAAGCTCATTGATCTGATGATGGCATTCGATTACGAAAACCAGCTGGTTAAAGTTTAAACTGTTATCTTTTAGCCTTTCAATCCTGACAGGGGTCTAAACCCTGTCAGGATTATTAACCGGATTAACATATAAGTGGCAAGCTTCTGGAATTTTATAGCCTCCAGAGTTTACAAACAACAGGAAAAGCGATATTTTAGTCATTCACTAAAACGCATAAAATGGCAAAAAAGCAAAAAGGAAAAGTGGTGCAGATGCTTAGTCCGGAGAACTACATCAGGCAGCGGTCGCGGACTTTACCCATACACGAATGTTGGGTAACCAAAGGTTGGGAGCAGGATAAGAAGGTGAGTATCATGATTACCCGAAAGCATACCAATGGAAACCTTACGATGGGATTCTTTCTGGTGGATTTGTTGTGCCTGGGGGTGAAAGACGCCCATTTTAAGTTTAATATCCCGGCCTTTGAGTACGCGGAATTGTTACAGGAACTAGGGGTAGAAAATGAAATGGTGCGAGCTGATTACACCCTGGCTCATAACCTGATATTAGCCTCGGTTGAATTTGCCGAAGATTTCGGTTTTAAACCGCATAAAGATTTTACTTCAACCATGCAGTATTTTCTGGCTGAAGACAACGATGAGGTTGAACTGATCGAGATTGAATGCGGGTATCAAGGGCAGCCCATGTATGTTCGTGGTCCGTTCGACTCGGATGCCGATGTTGCCAAGGTGCTGTCGCAATTGGACAAATCGGCGGGTTTCGGGAACTATAGATTCATTGACAATCCCGAAGCGATGATGGATGACGATTGGGATGAGGAGGATGGTTTTTTTGATGAAGATAATTTGAAAGAACTCCGTGAAATGCTGAGCATACAAAGTCCCGGGTATCAGTTCAAGGTTCAGCTTGATGGCATTAGTAAACCGCCCGTTTGGCGTAGGGTAGTGGTTCCTTCGCATTACACATTCGACTATTTTCATACCATTCTGCAAGACGTTTTTGGATGGGAGGAGGAACATTTGTTTCAATTCTCGCCCAATGGATTTGGCTCGTATCCGGTGATCAAAGTACCTGATGAATTTGATGAAGATGGGCAGGATTTGGACGCTGCTGAGATTAACCTGTCGGATATTTTTAAAGAGGAAGGGCAGAGGTATACGTATATCTACGATTTTGGCGATTGCTGGAAACATCGCATCCAGCTGGAAAAAATTCTGCCCGAACCGATTAGTCGGCCAACTTGCCTCGATGGCAAGGGAAATTGTCCGCCGGAAGATTGCGGTGGGGTTGTCGGTTTCGAAAACCTGAAAAAGATTGTACAAGACCCAAAACATCCGGAGTACGATGATATGCGGGACTGGCTGATGCTGGAGGAGGATGAAAGCTGGGATCCGAAAGACTTTGATCTTCAGCAGGCGCAGAGAGAGCTGGATACTTTTTACAATCTGGACAATTTTTCAGACTAAAGGTATACCCATCAATACTTGATCAAATACATCTACGATGGCCACAACAGGACTTAAAAAGCAACTCAACGCACTGTCGAAAGAGCAGCTGGTGAAACACATCTTTGAGCTGGATAAAAAATACAAAGCAGTGCAAGAGTATCACCAGGTGTTTGTCAATAACGATGTTTCGGGAACGGTAGCGAAGGCAAAAAAAATCATCGAAAACGAATTTTATCCAGCCAGAGGCCTGCCCAAAACGCGTCTTTCTGTTGCTCGAAAAGCCGTTACCGATGCTAAAAAGTTAGGGCCTCCGGCCGAAGCGCAGGCCGATTTGATGTTGTACTATGTGGAAACGGGCGTGTCGTTTACCCGCGACTACAGCGATATTGACGAGCCGTTTTATAACAGTATGGAAAAGATGTTTGTCATGGCGCTGGAATATATGTATAAAGAGCGGTTGTTGGATCAATTGCAGGGGCGTGCATCGGCTATTTTATCCAATTCGGCTCATACCGGATGGGGATTTCACGATACGCTTTGCCAGTTTTATTCGGAGTATTACGTTGAAAAAACTTGCCCCGGTATTCCCGATCCGGTTTATTTCAATATTAATTGACCTTACCATGAATCGTTACCTTGAACAATTAATCGACGATATTCGGCAGGCCAGCTGGAGGATACAGCCACCGCACGAATTGTGGCTTGAATCGAATGTCGATACGGATGATGAAGATGAGGTGGAGGATATGGCTTATGCCGAGCAATTTTTGTACGGTGAGAAAAAGCCAATTTCCGAAATCACCGGAATTGAACGGGAAAAGCTTCCTTCACCCGAATTGCTTCGTCCCGAACATCAAGCTGTTTTGGCCCAGGAACTGGAGAAGTTACTGGAGTTGTTTCATTTTTACCTCGACTTTCCGGAGGGCTTCCCGTTGGATATGCGTTATTCGTTTATCCGTGATTTGTGGTCAGAATCTCATGTCCCGTTGTCTTTTGGCGAAAACCAGATTGAATTTTGTCAATACGAGGAAGAAGATTGTCCGTTTCCGGGATACTGTACTGTATGTAAGGAATTTGAAATAGAGCTGGAGTCTGAGCAGGCCAAGGGAGCAGTGGCCGGTGATATGGATTTTAATGTAGAGGATCTTCTGCCCACGCCTGAGGACATTGATGAATGGGTCAGGAACCGACAAGAGTTGCTGGAAGATGAAAACGAGTTGGATGGAATATCGAAAGAGCGCGCGCGTGTGCTGATTGACCAGGATTTCAGGGGTGGCCTATTCGATGATGAGGGCTATCCTATTGATCCGGAATCTGTCCCCGTGCCCGGCCTGTGTGTCATTTGTAAAATGTACCAGATCGACGATCCTGAGGAAAACCTTTTGTGCCTGATGAACCGACACGACCAGCGAAATGACGTCCACTTTAAGTGCGGCATGTTCGAAAAAAATTAGTCCCAATCTCATCAATCTAATTCAATCCACTAGTCCCATGAACATCACCGGAACCCATTTCAACTACTACCTCATTTGCCATCGTAAGCTTTGGTTGTTTGCCAACGGCATTAACATGGAATCGACTTCTGATCTGGTGTACGAAGGCAAGTTGTTGCACGAAACCTCGTATCCCCGCCGCAGCGAAAAGTACCGCGAGCTGGCGTTGGACGGCATAAAAATCGACTACTTCGACCCCAAAAATAAGGTGGTGCATGAGATTAAAAAATCGGATAAACATGAGGAAGCGCATGAGTGGCAGGTGAAATATTACTTGTATGTACTGGAGCAGAATGGTGTTGAGGGAGCAACCGGATTGCTTGAATACCCGCGCTTGCATAAAACCGACGAGGTTTTTCTAACGATCCCCGACCGGGAAGCGATCACTGAAATGCTGGAAAAGATAGCTCAATTGATCGCAAGGGAACAATGCCCGGAACGAATACCAATTAAACGATGCAAACATTGCAGCTATTTTGATTTTTGTTGGAGTGGGGAGGAAGGATGATGGACAGGATTCACCGGATTGACATGAAAACAATACGAAATATGGAAAGGGTTCGCAGGATGGATCGAAATTGCAACCTGACTTCAGAACCTTAAGTCCAGGCTTTTTCAACATGTTAATCCTGTAAATCATGTCAAAATAATGTTCACAGAATGAACGTGTAGACAAACAGGAAAATGGACATGATTCACCGGATTGACAGGTAAACATAGAGAAAGAAGGACAGGGTTCGCGGGATGGATCGAAAGTACAATCTGACTTCAGAACCTTAAGTCTAGGCTTTTTCAACATGTTAATCCTGTAAATCATGTCAAAATAATATTCACAGGATTGACATGTAAACTTAAAGAAAGAAGGACATGAATTAAATGTGCAGGTAAGGATGTAATTAACAACATTAAATGATGCAAGAAGATGTTTTGACAAAAAAGATTATCGCATGTGCTTATACGGTGCACAATAAACTTGGGGCCGGATTTTTTGAGAAGGTCTATGAAAACTCGATGGTGATTGAACTGCGAAACAACGGACTGAAGGTGGAGCAACAATGCCCAATTCCAGTTTTTTATGAAGGTATTAAGGTTGGCGATTATTTTGCCGACTTATTGGTGAATGACCTAGTCATCGTTGAGCTCAAAGCGGTTGAAAACCTGAACAGGCAGCACGAGGTTCAGGTGGTCAATTACCTTAATGGTATCGGTCTGGAAATTGGGTTGCTAATCAATTTTGGGAGTTCAGTAGTCGTAAAAAGAAAGTATCGAAAGTACAACTTGACTTCAGAACCTTAAGTCCAGGCTTTTTCAACATGTTAATCCTGTAAATCATATCAAAATAATGTTCACAGAATGAACGTGTAGACAAACAGAAAAATGGACATGATTCACCGGATTGACATGAAAACATAGAGAAAGAAGGACAGGGTTCGCGGGATGGATCGAAAGTGCAAACTGACTTCAGAACCTTAAGTCTAGGCTTTTTCAACTTGTTAATCCTGTAAATCATGTCAAAATAATATTCACAGGATGAACATGAATACAAACAGAAAAATGGAGATGATTCACCGGATTGACATGAAAACAATACGAATTTTGGAAAGGATTCGCAGTATGGATCGAAAGTGCAAACTGACTTCAGAACCTTAAGTCTAGGCTTTTTCAACATGTTAATCCTGTAAATCATGTCAAAATAATATTCACAGGATGAACATGAATACAAACAGAAAAATGGACATGATTCACCGGATTGACATGAAAACAATACGAAATATGGAAAGGATTCGCGGGATGGATCGAAATTGCAACCTGACTTAAGAACCTTAAGTCCAATCTTTTTTAACCTGTTAATCCTGTAAATCATGTCAAAAATAATTAATACATGTCCAAAAAAACCTATTATCTTTTTAATCCGGGGCGCCTGCAACGCCGTGATAATACCCTGAAATTTACACCTTACGATGAAGACGGAAACGAACAAAAGCCTCGTTTTTTGCCGGTTGAAAATGTGGGTGAGTTGTATTGTTTCGGAAACCTCGATGCCAATTCGGCTCTTTATAGCTTTCTGGGGCAGGAGCAAATTCCGGTTCATTTTTTCGACTACTACGAAAATTATACCGGCTCGTTTATGCCACGTGAGGCTTTGCTGTCGGGTAAGATGCTGATTGCTCAGGTGAAGTGTCAGCAAAATAAGAAAAGCAGGATCGATCTGGCTCAGCGCATTCTCGATGGCGCTAGCTTCAACATGGTAAAAAACCTTCGATATTACAACAGCCGAGGGAAAGATCTCGACCCGATTATCGACATCATTGAAACGTTAAGCGCTAAAATCCTTCAAACCACAGCGATCGATGAGCTTATGGGGATAGAGGGAAATATCCGCAAAAACTACTACGAGGCATTTGAACTAATCATCAATGATTTCAGCATGAACGGACGTTCGTACCGACCACCGAAAAACGAGGTGAACGCCTTAATTTCGTTTGGCAATATGATGTGCTACAGTCAATGTTTGCGGGCTATTCATCAAACTCAGCTTAATCCCACTGTGAGTTTTTTGCATGAGCCCGGAGAACGCCGTTTTTCGCTTTCGCTCGATTTGGCAGAGGTGTTTAAACCTTTGTTGGTGGATCGGGTAATTTTTAAGGTGATGAATAAAAAGATGATACAAACTAATCATTTCGAAGAGCAGGTTAACCGTGTGACCTTGAAACCGAATGGAAAGAAGATATTTGTTCAGGCTTTTGAGGAACGGCTGGTCGAAACCATAAAACACCGAACGCTCGACCGTTCGGTTAGTTACAAACACCTGATAAAACTTGAATGTTATAAGGTGCAAAAGCATTTGTTAGGAATTGAAGAGTATAAACCGTTTAAAATGTGGTGGTAATGTATGTAATTGCAGTTTACGATGTGGGACAGAAGCGCGTTGGCAAAATGTTGAAGTTGTGCCGCCGGTACCTCAACTGGATTCAAAACTCGGTTCTTGAGGGTGAGATTTCTGAAGCCAAGCTACAGGAACTTAAGTATGAAGCGATGCTGATTATGGATGAAGAAACCGATAGTCTCATTATTTTTAAGACCCGGCAAGAGAAGTGGCTCGACAAGGAAATTGTTGGTCAGGAACGGCAAAATCTTGATACATTTTTGTAAATGTGGTTGTCGATGGAGGCTTCCACGATTGAACGAAAACAAAAATGTGAGAAAATGAAAATTTCTCGAGTTCTTTGACATGTTGAAAATAAGCGATTTAGATAGACTTGTCGATCCACGGGGTAAAATACGTTTTAGGCGATCGACAATCAAATGACTTAAAAATGCTATTTTTGAAAAACTTAGTTTGTTGATAATGAACTATTTTTTTTGAGTCGTCGAACGGCTACCAATCGCACCATACTGGAATTGAAATTGGGTTGAATCAGTCGCCGGACATTCTCTACCATCTACCAATCGCACCATACTGGAATTGAAATTGTCTTCTACCTCTTCGGTCTCATCAACCTCTTCGCTACCAATCGCACCATACTGGAATTGAAATTATCGTGTTTGAATGTCTCTAAGTGAGTGATCATAAGCTACCAATCGCACCATACTGGAATTGAAATTGAATGGACACGAGCAACCAACACAGCGAAGATCGAGCTACCAATCGCACCATACTGGAATTGAAATGCATAATGAATTACCTTGTCTATAAATTCATCCATTCTACCAATCGCACCATACTGGAATTGAAATATGATTAAGCGTGCTATTTTTTACCTCATGATTTCTACCAATCGCACCATACTGGAATTGAAATGCAGCAGCAGTCGAACAGTTTGAAGTCGATGACTCCTACCAATCGCACCATACTGGAATTGAAATGCAATTGGTTATAACAGCTGTTACACTGTCATCTCTACCAATCGCACCATACTGGAATTGAAATTGCACAAAAGCGGCACAGTTACTTAACGATCACGGCTACCAATCGCACCATACTGGAATTGAAATTTCAGGTAGCTTGTATTCTTTCTTAGCGAATGGTCTACCAATCGCACCATACTGGAATTGAAATATACATAACGACCCCATCCATAATAGACAGCATCCTCTACCAATCGCACCATACTGGAATTGAAATTTCTCCACATCATCCTCTGAAACCTCTATAAAAACTACCAATCGCACCATACTGGAATTGAAATTCCGCAAGAATTCAATTTCAGCCTTCCGGTCTTTAACTACCAATCGCACCATACTGGAATTGAAATCTTACATGGTCTAGGTTTGATTGTTATGTTGCAGATCTACCAATCGCACCATACTGGAATTGAAATTTTATAGAAGTTCACATACTGCTTAAATGGGCTGTCTACCAATCGCACCATACTGGAATTGAAATAAGTCAATGTCGGTGGAAGTGATACTCAGATGGTCTACCAATCGCACCATACTGGAATTGAAATAAGTCGGCTACGTGGATTCTTGAAACATCACCGTACTACCAATCGCACCATACTGGAATTGAAATTACAAAGATAGACAGCTATACACGAAAGAAGCGGCAACTACCAATCGCACCATACTGGAATTGAAATAAAGGAAGATATAAAGTAACAACAACCTATTCAAACTACCAATCGCACCATACTGGAATTGAAATGAATCTACAAAAACATCCGCGATGGATGGCAGGCAGCTACCAATCGCACCATACTGGAATTGAAATGGAAGAAACGTCCATTTTAATTAATTTCAGCACTCTACC
This sequence comes from Mangrovibacterium sp., assembly GCF_041596335.1. Taxonomy (GTDB): domain Bacteria; phylum Bacteroidota; class Bacteroidia; order Bacteroidales; family Prolixibacteraceae; genus Mangrovibacterium. The sequence continues at coordinate 17,479 of NZ_JBFHIT010000075.1, forward strand.
AATCGCACCATACTGGAATTGAAATTAAAAAAGCGGATTGAATATCTTGAGAAGCTCGACTACCAATCGCACCATACTGGAATTGAAATGTATAAATACGAACCGTGATTTTATAATTATTGAGCTACCAATCGCACCATACTGGAATTGAAATTTGACGAAAAAGCGGGAAAAGAAAAAAAGGTAAATACTACCAATCGCACCATACTGGAATTGAAATACGACGAATTTAATCTGATTCAAATTAATATGGACTACCAATCGCACCATACTGGAATTGAAATTAGGGACAGCACAATCAAAAATGCGTTTATCTGTAGCTACCAATCGCACCAT
>NZ_JBFHIT010000076.1:0-17802 GCF_041596335.1 Mangrovibacterium sp.
GCCACGTCCTCCTCGCAATGACGCAACCGGCCATGCGAACACGAGCCCCGGCCTATTTTTATCGATCCCGGAATCGAACTGAAAGCTTAGTGCCAAACGGGAAGTCCCGACGAAGGAGGGAATCACCCGTTGCACTTAGCTTTCAGGAAGATGAAGGAGTGAAGATAAAAATCAGCCTTGACCTTTTGCTACCTTTTGTGTCAAGACAAAAGGTAGAGCCCGTCCGGATTAGGACAAAAAAAGTCGGGAGTCGGGAGTCATGAGTCGCTAGAGAAGAAGTAATCAGTACTAGCGCCTTTGCGTTCAACTCTTCCCGTCTTCGCGTTCAAATATTTAACCACAGAGGACACTGAGTTACCCACAAAGTTTCACGGAGTTTTTTATTCAGCGGGCAACTCGCCCTCTTAGCAACTCCACCGTGTTAACTCACCCTCTTATCCCTCTCTACCAGTAGAGAGGGACGGTTGTGCAGCAAAAAACACAGGCAAATGCAAAACCCGAAACGGATGTCGCTACCTGGCACCACACTGCCAATGAGGTTTGCATACAACTTTTAGCACCTTTGTGTCTTTGGAACTTCGCGTCCTGGCGTCTTAGCGTTCAAATGTCTTCCTGCGTTGAGCAACAGATGGCTTCGTCGTGCCTCCTCGCAATGACGGGATGAACAGCGACACCACAACCAACGCACCGGGAGAATCGATTTGCAATCGATTCAAAAAACACCGGAAACCAACGCACCCCTAATCGGAGCGCCGGCTGCACGCAGCAATAGCGAACGAAAACACGGAAGATAGTCAAGAGTCGTGAGTCGTGAGAGAAGAAGTAATCGGAACTTGCGACAGATTGCCACGTCCTCCTGCGTCGTCCTCGCAATGACGATCGTAGGAGCATCGCACAAACCTTTGGAACGTTGGAACTTTGCGCCTTCGGTTCTTCGCGTTTAAAGACTTAACCACAGAGGACACTGAGTTACCCACAGAGTTTCACAGAGAGGCCAACACAACCCTTAGCGCCTTCGCGTCTTAGCGTTTAAATATTTTCTACGGAGAGCACCAGATGTACAGCACCATGGACAACCTGATCAGTCCGATCAACTTTTTAACCGGCTACCTCGACCTGGCCAAGAAGACTGTTCCCCTTTCGGCTGCCGACTTTGGGCTCACCGAACTGCGTAAAGGAGCACGGGGACACGATGTGGAGAATGTTCTGAAGAACACCCGACAGGTATCGCTCAACATAACCAAGTACCGGAACGAGCTCACCGCTGTAGGAATGAACGGAAGCATTTCAGCCACCCTCGACTCGGCCCGCGAAAGTCTGGATGCCGACAACCAGCGGAAATTTGAACTACGCTCCAACCGGGCGGCTATTGTGCAAAACAACCTCGATCTGCTGAACGAGCTGTATGCCGAGCTGCAATCTATTTGCCGCATTGGTAAAATCTTGTACAAGCAAACCAACCCGGTAAAAATGAAGGATTACACCTTTAGCCAACTGGCCAAACTGGTGCGACGCATTGCCAAACAGGACGACAGCAAAACGGACCACCAAACCGAAACCCAGTCTTCGCCGGAAGTTAGCCAATAGCAGGCACTCCTAACCAATGGAAAGCTCCCCGGGTTTGCAACAGCGATGCCACCAAACCTTGGGAGCCTTTTTTGCGCCTGCCAAACCAAAAAGGCTACAGGCAAAAACAAAAGCAAGCAAGGCCAAAGCCGCCGAGCGAGCCACTCAATACACCGAAGCCGGCACAAAAGCAATTCCCGGCTCCGCTAAAACCAAACCAAGCCCTGTGAAAACGGTTTACAGCCCTGCGAAAACAGTTTACAGAAGTGCAAAAACAGTTTACAAGAGTGCAAAAACAAAATAAAGCTCCGCGAAAACAGAATAAAGCTCTGCGAAACTAAAATAAAGCACTGCCAAACACCAATAAAGCAGTGCGCAACCGGTTTACAAAGCCGCCTAAGCAATTTACAAAGCCGCTTAACCAGCCGAACAAAACGCCAAACCCATCTACAGCCATGCGCCAAGAGTTTACGTTGAATCAAAAAAAACCGACAACACATTAACACCTGAAACAAAATAGACACGCGCTCTTATCCTCCCCCTTGGGGGAGTTAGAGGGGGCTGTTCCCAGCACCGCCATTGCGAGGACGACGAAGGAGGACGAAGCAATCTCTCCCTACTACCCGTCATTGCGAGGAGGCACGACGAAGCAATCTCTACCAAATACGGCCATGCCGAAAACGAAGAAGAAGGACAAGCCACCCTTCTCTTATCACTTTTTGGTTAAATGACCCCCCCGATTAAAAATAGCCCAATGGTTTCTCGGGAAAAAGTGGTTATTTCGCAAGCGCGGAAAGACAGGAAGGCCTGCAGGATTAATTATTGATTACAATGACCAATAGCAACAATAAACGCATCGCGAAAAACACCTTGATGCTGTATTTCAGGCAGGTACTAATATTATTAGTTAGTCTGTATACAATACGCATTGTACTTGACGTACTTGGCGTTGAAGACTACGGAATTTACAATGTAGTTGGCGGAGTTGTAATGCTTTTCTCCTTTTTAAGTGGAACTATGGCGTCTGCCTCCCAACGGTTTTTCTCCTTTGCATTAGGCGAGAATAACACCGAGAAATTATACAAAATTTTTAGTGTTAACCTGATAATTTATTTGACGATTGCCATAGTTGCTCTGGTTTTATTAGAAAGCATTGGCATGTGGTATGTAAAAGAACAATTAAAAATACCTGCCGCGAGATATGATGCAGTAATCTTTCTTTTTCACTTCTCAATCTTCTCTTTTCTTGCAACAATGCTTGCAACGCCCTTTATGGCAATGATTATTGCGCACGAGGATATGCACATTTATGCCTATGTTTCGATTATAGAAGTATTAATGAAGTTAGCAGTTGTGTATTTGCTAATGTCTATTTCATACGACAAACTTGAGTTGTATGGCGTTTTACTGTTTGCAGTCTCTATTTTAAACCTTTTGCTCTACGTTATCATCTGTCTAACAAAATATCAGGAATGCCAGTTTCGAAAATATTATTGGGACAACGCCCTGTTTAAACAAATATTAGGCTTTACAGGATGGACACTCTTTGGGCAAGTAACTACTGTTACAAGAAACCAAGCAGTTACTATTCTTTTAAATCAAAGCTTTAGTCCAATTGTCGTAGCAGCACGAGCAGTGGCAATAAACATCAGCACCCGAATAAACATGTTCTCAGCCAACTTTAACGTCGGTTTATATCCTCCGATAATAAAAAGTTACTCTTCGGGAGACAACAAAGGTTTGTTCCGACTAATCTTTAACGGCTCAAAAATGACGTTCTTCCTGATGTGGGTGTTTGCTTTACCCATTTTTATTGAAATGGAAATGATCCTGGGTTTGTGGTTAAAAGAAGTCCCGGAGTATGCCATTTTATTTACAAGGCTCTCGTTGGTTGAATCACTCATCCTGTCGATAAGTCTGCCGCTTGCAACTGCTGCTAGAGCGCCGGGCAAAATGAAAGTCTACGAACTCACTTTAGGGATCATGCAGCTTTTAATTTTTGGGATTGCATGGATCGTGTTAAATCTTGGCTACCCAGCGTATTCTGTATTTGTAATCGCCATAGTTGTTAATCTTCTTATGTTTGCAGTTCGGCTTATAATTGTCTCAAACCTGGTTGGATTATCTGTAATCTTATATCTACAACAAGTGGCTTTGCCTGTTTTATTAGTCATTGTTCTCTCTGCCTCCGTTTCGTACTATTTTCATTTACTGCTAGAGCGAGGTATATTTTCGTCAATACTCTCAACTGCTTTTTGTATGACGATCTCAACCGCAGCAATGTATCTAATTGGCTTAAACAAAGAATGGCGATTGAAAGTAAATAGCTTTGTCAGAACCAAGGTAGTGAAACTGTTGCCTACCGCTTAAAAAGATTAAACCAAAAATTAGTTCAGATTACTATGAAGATCTTAGTTTTAGGAGGAACCGGAGCAATGGGAGTCCATTTGGTCAAGCTTTTAGCCGATCGTGGAGACCAGGTAAGTGTTACGACTCGCCAACCTCGTCAATCTATCGAAAATGTCAATTATAGACAAGGGAATGCCCGTGATATTGATTTCTTAAAAGAACTCCTTCAAGAACAATGGGATGCCATTGTTGATTTCATGGTTTACACCACTCCCGAGTTTACCGAAAGAGTGAACTTATTATTGGCATCTACCACTCAATACGTCTATTTAAGCTCTGCAAGAGTGTATGCAAATTCAGAAACTCCAATAACTGAAGAATCTCAGCGACTCTTGGACGTTTCAAAAGACAACGACTATTTGGCAACCGATGAATATGCCTTATTGAAGGCCCGACAAGAAAATATATTAAGAGACTCCGGACATACTAACTGGACGATTATCCGACCCTATATCACCTATAGTGAAAATCGACTGCAACTAGGCGTTTTAGAAAAAGAAGAGTGGCTCTATCGGGCTTTAAAAGGAAGGACTATTGTTTTTTCTGATGACATGACCTCAAAATTCACCACCCTCACCTATGGGTTCGATGTTGCTAAAGGTATATTGGCAATAATTGGAAACGCAAAAGCACAAGGTGAAGCGTTTCACATTGCAATTGAGGATTCTTTTCAATGGAAAGAAATCATAGAAATATACACAGCGGAATTGGAACAACATTTGGGATTCAAGCCTAAAGTAGTACTACAAAAGCTCGATGATTTTCTGATCTGTAAACCATCACGATTCCAGGTACTATATGACAGACTTTTCAACCGGAGATTTGATAGTTCTAAAATTGCTGAGTATCTGGAAATGGAAAACTTAACCAAAACAGAACACGGACTGAGCAGCTGTTTGAATAAATTCTTAAAAGATCCTCAGTTTAATGGAATCAACTGGAGGACAGAAGCATTAAAAGATAAATTTACCGGCGAGCATGCTTCTCTGACCGAAATTAAAGGTATCAAAAATAAATTGAGGTACCTTGCGTATCGATATCTGAACAAAAAGTAACCCATAAAACACAGAATAACATGGCAATATATTACACCGATGAAAAACAGACCCAAGTATTAATCATGTTACTAAAAAAACATGGGATTAAGAAGGTTATTGCATCTCCCGGAGCAACAAACGTTACATTTGTCGGGAGTATACAACATGACCCATTTTTCGAGATCTATTCATCTGTTGACGAACGTTCGGCGGCCTACATAGCATGTGGGCTTGCAGCAGAATCAGGCGAACCAGTCGTTATTAGCTGTACTGGAGCCACGTCATCGTTAAACTATATGCCTGGTCTTACCGAAGCCTATTATCGAAAACTTCCTATATTAGCGGTAACGTCAACACAGGCGGTATCAAAAGTTGGTCATCATGTTGCTCAGGTGACCGACAGAAGCTCTCTTCCGAATGATGTTGCTAAACTAAGTGTCAACCTCCCAATTGTTAAAGATGAAGACGACCTTTGGGACTGTGAAATAAAAGTCAACAAAGCGATTCTGGAATTAACCCGCGCAGGTGGTGGCCCAGTGCACATCAATCTGCCAACTAGCTACAGTAAATCTTACGATGTAAAAGAACTACCGAACTACCGGGTTATTAATCGCATTGTTCCAACGGGTACTTTCCCAGAGCTTAAGAATGGGAAAATCGCCATATTCATCGGTGCTCATGCAACCTTTTCTCAGAGCCAAACGGAAGCGATCGATCGCTTCTGCGAAACAAACAATGCAGTCGTATTTTGCGACCATACAAGTGGCTACAAAGGCAAGTTTAGATTATTGTTTGCACTTGCAGCCGGACAACAAATGCTTGATAAGACAGAGTTACGCCCTGATGTTCTAATCCATATTGGTGAAATCACCGGCGATTATTATACGTTCGGAATTTCAGGAAAAGAAGTTTGGAGAGTTAGCGAGGATGGTGAAATTCGTGACACATTCCGGAAATTACGCTATGTTTTTGAAATGCCGGAACAAACATTTTTTGACTACTACGCAAAGACTGGGAATGCACAAACAAATAGCTATTTTGGCCAATGTCAGATTGTTTTAGATACACTAAGAGATAAAATACCGGACTTACCATTTTCAAACGTCTGGCTTGCATCAAAAATGGCTCATCGTATCCCTGAAAATTCAACCATCCATTTTGGAATCTTAAACAGTTTGCGTTCATGGAACTTCTTCGACCTACCACAAACCGTAACTTCTTCATCAAACGTTGGCGGTTTTGGAATCGACGGAGGTGTTTCATCATTAATTGGCGCTTCATTGGCCAATAAGAACAAACTCTATTTTGGCGTTATTGGCGACTTGGCTTTCTTCTATGACATGAATGTTCTTGGCAATCGTCACGTTGGAAACAACCTCCGAATCCTTCTGGTCAATAACGGAGTAGGAACCGAATTCAGACAGTTCAATCACCCCGCTTCACAACATGGAGAAGATGCCAATCGTTTTATTGCCGCTGCAGGTCACTTTGGCAATAAATCAGCAGCACTTGTAAAACACTACACTCAAGAACTGGGGTTTGAATATATCTGTGCAAATAACCAGATTGAGTTTGAGAAAATATATGAACGCTTCCTTTCACCCAATGCCACTGAGAAGCCGATGCTATTTGAAGTTTTCACCAACAACAAAGATGAAAGTGATGCTCTGGAAACTACTCTGAGTATACGAGAAAATACCAACGGAAGCGCTAAACAATTTGCGAAGCAAGTACTTGGAGAAAATGGCAAGAATATTTTAAAGAAAATATTACGCAAGTAGTCATTTGAGAAATCTCCAAGGGTCCGGAAAATCGACAAAAAGAACTTTCAAAATCAAATACAAATCAAATTCATGAAGGTTGGAATACTTACACTCCCATTTCACACAAACTATGGGGGCTTTCTGCAAGCTTACGCACTAAAACACCTGTTGTTAAAGGAGGGGCATGAAGTATATTTCATTGATAATGCCTATAGCGAGCCTCAATTTAAAAAACTTGCAAAACTCCTAGTAGGCCGTTTTCGAAAAGGGTATTTGAAGCAAATCAGACAAACAAAGCTTGAACGAAAGAACTTTGAAGAATTTAGGTCTAAATATCTAACGCCATTTACTGAAAATATACGACAGTTGCATAACCCGCAAAAGCTTTCTAAATATGCTTTTGATGCCCTTGTTGTCGGGAGCGATCAGGTCTGGAGAAAGAACTACGACATCACCCGCAAGGCCGACTACTTCTTCGATTTTTCAAGTCGCAAAGAAACCGCACTGATATCATATGCTGCATCATTTGGTGTTGACCAATGGGAATACAACGAACAAGAAACGGAAGCTTTAGCACAATTAGCACAAAAATTCAAGGCAGTTTCAGTAAGAGAAAACAGTGGAATTCCTTTATGCCAGATACATTTGAAAGTTCCGGCGACCCAACTTGTTGATCCAACTTTAGTATTAGACAAAAATGTATACTTAAATCTGGTTGGGCGCAAAGCCACAACAAACAAAGGAGGCTTGTGTACTTATATTCTAGACCCTACTGAAGAAAAAACCGAAATTATCGATCGTGTCTGCAAAGAAATTAATCTGAAAAAATATGGGGTCGGGATTAAGGATCACGCCGGTACTTACCCTGCTATCGCTGATTGGATCGAAGGGTTTGCAAACGCCGACTACATCGTTACAGACTCTTTTCATGGCTGTGTATTCTCGATTATTTTCAACAAACCTTTTATCGCAATTGGAAATGCACATAGAGGACTAACCCGGTTCAACTCTCTATTAGAGCTATTCGATTTAGAAGAACGTTTAGTTACATCAATAGATAAATTAAACTTTGCTCCCGTTAGTAAACCTTTAAACTGGGATCAGATTAACCAAAGAACAAAAGAACTATCCTCTCAATCACTCAATTTTTTACGAAAGAATTTGCAGAACCATGATGGAAAATAAAACAAGCTTAATTTCGGTAATCATTCCACTATATAATAAAGAAAAAAGCATTCGTGCTACGATTGAGTCCGTTTTAGATCAAAGCTACAAATCCTTCGAATTAATCGTTGTTGATGATGGTTCAACAGACACCAGTGTCGACATCGTAAAAAGCTTTGATGACAGCAGACTTTTTCTTTATCAAAAAGAAAACGGTGGTGTTTCCTCTGCTCGCAACTATGGCGTAAAACATGCTAATGGAGACTGGATTGTATTTTTAGACGCAGATGACCTATTACTTGATAACGCACTAGACGTTTTACTCGATCTTGCAATATCGAAGAGACAAAAAATTGCTTGCGCTAATTTTTACATTAATGAAAATAGGGCAGAAAATCTTTTTATAAAAACAAAAAAAGAGGGTATCGTTCAAGATGGGTTCAAAGCATGGTCTGTGATGAGATGTTTCCCTCGGACTGGATGCACAATTATCTCCAGAGACATTGCTAAAAAGCACCCTCATAACGAACAATTAACACGATACGAAGACGCAGAAGTTATATTTAATTTATTTCGAGATTATACGCTAGCGACTAGTGCCACTCCAACTCTAATCTTTAAAAAAGAATATAATCAACTTAGCAAAAATTTAAGTAATCCGGCGAATGATTTTGTAGCACACCTAGACTTTAAAAGAAAAAAGTTCTGGGAGAAAGTCGCATTAGGAGGCATCCTTTACTCTGGCTTGAAATCCTACAAATCGAGAACCATACAATTTCTGATAGTCTACAAACACTATATTTGCTATGCTTATCTAAGCAAATTAATTTCATTCGCAGCGAATAGGCTCCAAAGCTAAAAATAAATGACTTGCCAGCTTAAATGCACGAATGTAACAACTATTTAATAAACCATGCGATGAAAAAGTACCTCCGAATATTATATCACAGAATAAAGACTCCGACTGCAAGAATCGCGTTAAGCTCAAAACTCTCTTTAGATACAATTTTAGAAGAAGAAGTGCGGATACTCTCGAATTGTAAGTTGGGTCAATGTTTGGTTGGGAGATATACCTATATTGGGGAAAACTGTACTTTTGAACGTACAACTATCGGCGCATTTTGTAGCATAGGACCAGAAGTCATGTGTGGCATGGGTTCACATCCTATGGATTTCGTTTCTACTTATCCTGGTTTTTACTCCAATCATGCCTCCGGAGCCACATGGCTTGGAGCTAAACATGATACAAAAGAATTCACCCCTGCTGAAATTGGTTCTGATGTATGGATTGGAGCCCGTGCAATAATTATAGGTGGTACGAAAATTGGCCATGGAGCTGTTGTTGCAGCTGGTTCAGTAGTAACCAAAGATGTCCCTCCTTATGCAATTGTAGGTGGTGTTCCTGCCCGGATTATCCGTTACCGATTTGATAGTGAACTAATCGAATTGTTATTAAAAACAGAATGGTGGAATTATTCTATTTTAAAGTTAAAGTCAGTTGCTCATAAAGCTAATGCACCGAAAGATTTCATTAATCAACTTATCAAAACACCAAAAGAATAAAGGCTAAAAAATTCTGTCATGACAAGATCCCAAATATTTAAGCTAATCATGGCCCCATATTACATTTGGAGATTAGCAAGAGATATACTTTTTTGTATTTGGAAATTTGGCCGTTGGAATAAAACTTGGCGTTTCCATAGGCTCCCTCTAGTTAGGAAACATCCAAATGCGACAATCGAAATTGGAAATAATTTTACAGCATGCAGTAATGCAAAAAACAACTCTATCGGTGTATTTCAAAAAGTAATTTTAAATGCACTCGAACCCAATGCTGTGTTAAAGATCGGAAATAATGTTGGCATATCTGGCGCCACTATATCCTGTGAAAATGAAGTTACACTTGGCAATAATGTTTTAATAGGTAGCGGCGTTCTCATTACAGATTCCGACGCACACCCAATTCATCCAAATAAGCGGAATGATAAGACAGCCGTATCGTCATCTCCAATTGTTATTGAAGATGACGCATTTATTGGCGCAAGAAGTATCATCCTAAAAGGAGTTACAATCGGAAGAGGAAGTGTTATTGGTGCGGGCTCAGTCGTTGTAAAACCCATTCCTCCGATGTGCATCGCTGCTGGCAACCCTGCAATAGTTATACGCAATATTGAGTAATTAACAAACGCTTTTATCTAACTATATAGTTGAAAAGTAAACACAAAAATTCACCCTTATTATAATGCTATACAAATCTATTCAATACAATACCTAAAAAATGATTAAACAGGTTGAGAATATATATGAAAAGTTAATTCAGCGAGATGAATTTACAAGCACGATCCAGTGGATCATTAGAATCATCCTGATACTTATTCCTTTGATTAATATCAACGAGATTAAATGGGCAACTGGGTTCGGCGATTTTAACGCCAGGGGTGGACTATTTGTCATTAAATACATAAAAGATATCGGCATGATTGCTATCGTGGGCATATCTATTCTTCAAACGTTATACAAACGTAAATTGCCCGAAACTTACAAGCTACTACCTTTTGTTACAATAGGTATCTGCATTCAACTCATATTCAGTAATCAGCAACCCACTATTGTCTTGCTTGCTGGCTTACGATGGCTGTACCCTTTATTCCTGTTTATATTTTTATCGGGGCACATCGACAAACCGTTCCTTAAAGATGTTTTCAAGATACTTTTCGGATTATTAATTATTCATCTTCTGTTACAGACCTACGAATTATTTTATATGCCCCCCTACAACGGGACAACCTATTTTGGACTGACTTCGAGAGTTCCCGGAATTTTTTCGCATCCTCACTCAGCAGCATCATTTGTATGTTTGTTTTATTTATGCAGCTTACCGCTTAATTTGCCTCAAAAGAGAAAATATCTGATCGAAATTATTTCATTTATCAGCATTATATTCTCAATGTCGTCTACTGGGATGATTGTTTTTTTAATTATGTTTTTTCTAGCCAAAATTAAAAACAGCATACATTTCCGAAAATGGTTTTTGATATCCCCTCTTCTTGTACTCCTGCTGTTTAGTAACGCAGATTTATTAACAAACAGAAATGAAGGGAGCTCTGCTAGTTCAATAGGAAACAGAAAAGAACTACTATACAACATTTTTGAAGAATCCGAATTAATATCCCCTAATTTTGGGTTGTCCACTAATGTTATTGTAACACTATATGGTAACTCAAATAGGAATGTCATTTGGTCCGATGCCTTCTACGGATCATTTCTTGCGAATTTAGGTTTATTACCATTTACGTGTTTGTTAATTACTACAGGAATAATCTTCATAGTCGGCTTTAGACAAAAAAATATCTTCTTAATTAGCAGCATCGTACTCTATTCACTTTTCTCATTCTCAACGATAATAACAGAAGTCTATCCTCTAAATCTTTTTATTGGAATTATTGCTGCGTATATAATCAACGAAAAAAATCAAATCCCTTATGAATATATCAGTATTGCTAACTTGTTACAACAGAAAAGCCTACACAACTAGAGTATTGGAGTCTTTATTTAAGCTAAAGCAAACTTGTGATATTTTTTTAGTTGATGATGGATCCTCTGACGGCACTTCGAAGGCTATCAAAGAAATGTTTCCGCAAGTAGTACTTTTGAATGGGACGGGTGACTTATTTTGGAATAGAGGAATGCACCTTGCATGGAAGGAAGCATCAAAAAACGACTATGATTTTTACATTTGGCTGAATGATGATGTTTTCTTGTATGAGGAAGCATTTAATGAACTTATAGAGTGCTCAACGTTACAAAAACACAAAGCCCTCGTCTCCGGAATAATTGAGTCAGAAGACAAATGCGAAGTCCTCTATGGGGGAACAAATGCTTCGGGATTAATACACCCCAACGGCGAAATGAATCCAATTAAAAACTTAAATGGCAACGCAGTTTTAATACCTCGATATGTATTTGAACAATTGGGGAATCTTGACCCGATCTATCATCATGATTTAGGAGATGTTGATTACGGATTAAGAGCGACAGCTAAAGGAATCGGAGTTTACACCACCAGAAAGGCGATTGCCTCGGGCACAAAAAATGATCTTTGCCGTGTAAGGAAGAACAACACTAATCTTATCGGCAGATTCAAAAAACTGTATTCTCCGTTGGGCTCGCATCCCGGGATTAATTTCTATTTTCGACGAAAGCATTATGGCCTTTTTAAAGCCTCTGCCTTTGTTCTTTATCTGTATCTCATCAATATACTTCCAGATATTGCAATCCATTGGTTATTTGGGAACAAATATGATTAGAACCATTCGATGAAAATACTCCACATTATCGCGTCTTTAGACGAAAGCTCAGGTGGTCCGGCACGTAGCGTACCGCAAACCTGCTTAGAACTAGCAAAAAAGGGGATAACAGTAAAAATTATCGCCCAACCGACATCTAATCCTGTTGAAATCCCTCCAACAGCAAACTTGACCATAGGATTCTTGACCAAACAAGAACTTAAAAAGTATGCCAATGTATTAATTAGAGAAAAATATGACTTAATACATTTGCAACATATTTGGCATCCATTTATACACATTGCTGCGACCCTCTGCCAACAGCTCAAGATACCTTATTTAATAACTCCTCGCGGCATGCTCGAACCCTGGATCATGCAACGTAATCCATGGAAGAAAAAACTGGCCATGATCCTATACCAAAGCAAAGATATCCGCAAAGCAGCATTGTTACATACGACATGTGAACTAGAAAAAAGAAATGTGCAATCATTAGGTTTTAGAAATCCCGTAGTTGTAATCCCCAATGGCTTGAACTTAAATGAAATCCCAGCTCCCAAATCGAAATATGGCAGCAAAAAATTAGTCTTTTTGTCACGAATTCATCCAAAAAAAGGCCTTGAGTTATTTCTTACTGCCTGGAAACAAGCGAACATAGAATCTTGGACATTAGAGATAGCCGGGGATGGAGATGCTGGATACATCGACCAACTCAATGAAAAAATAAAGACGGACGATATTAAGAGAGCTAAGCTAGTTGGCCCCCAATATGGGGCAGACAAATGGGACTTTCTTAAAGATGCAGATTTATTTATCCTCCCCACTTACAGCGAAAATTTCGGTATTGTCGTAGCTGAAGCACTAGCAGTAGGAATCCCCGTAATTACCACGACTGGCACTCCCTGGGAAGAATTAAACACATACGAATGTGGATGGTGGATTGATTTAAAATTACCAAATCTGATCAACACACTCCAAGATGCAACAAATAAATCTGTCAACGAACTGAAAAAAATGGGGCAAAATGGCATTAAACTAATCAATCAAAATTACGGAATCCAAAGCGTAGCTGATCGACTAATTAATTCGTATAAAAGCATTATAGATAAAAACCCAAATAATACGACTCGGAAATGAATCAAAGAGATTTAAAACAACTATGGTATCTTAATTATCACAATCCTATTTCCATTAAAGAAAAATTAAGGATTCAAATGTGGCGAATTGTAGAATTATTGCTTTTCAAGCCTAGTCCTCACCTCTTTTCAGGATGGAGAGTGTTTATCCTAAAATGTTTCGGTGCTAAAATTGGGAAAGGATGTTTTATCTCTCCTAAAGCAGAGATCTTTATGCCATGGAATCTTGAATTGGGGAATTTCTCTGCAATCGACAACTATGTTTATATAAAGAATAAAGTTAAAATTACCATAGAAGACTATGTAAGTATTGCAACTCATACTCAGATTATTCCAGGAGGGCATGACGTAAAATCTAGGCAATTTGCTTCAGATCTAGCACCTGTTCGAATAAGGAATGGTGCATTTATTGGATCATCTACTTTTATTGGCAAAGGAGTTACAATCGGACAAATGTGTGTGATTGGAGCTCGGAGTGTGGTTTTAAAAGATATGCCCGAAAACTATATCTGCTTTGGACATCCATGCAAACCGATAGCCCCCCGCCTAGAAAAAGAAACGTATGAGAATTTCCGGTATAATTACTTATGAAATCAAGTATGCCTCAAGTCGATATATCCCATTATACTCATCATTTCAATACAAGAAACAAAATTGGCAGAGCCATTTGGAACACCTGCCACTGGTTGCTTTTTCGTCCCTTTTCAAGCCGGCTATTTAAAAGATGGAGAAGATTTATTCTTCAACTATTTGGAGCACAAATGGGCAGGGGATCACACGTATACGCTTCAGTAAAGATTTGGGCACCATGGAATTTGGAACTAGGAGATTATGCCACTTTGGGGCCGCAGGTAGATTGTTACAACCAAGGAAAAATTACCATTGGGGCGAATACAACCATTTCGCAAAAAGCCTATTTATGTGCATCGAGCCATGATATTTCGGATTCAAAAATCAACTTGATTTTATGCCCCATTGAAATTGCCGATCAGGTATGGGTGGCTGCCGATGCCTTTATTGGACCAAATGTAAAAATCGGACAAGGAGCCGTCGTCGGAGCCCGTTCAGCAGTTTTTAAAGACGTTGAACCTTGGACAGTCGTAGGCGGCAACCCCGCTAAATTCATTAAAAAACGAGAACTGAAAGCATGACAAGCCTGGCAGCCATTATCCTCACCTATAACGAGGAACAACATATTGAACGGTGTATAAAATCCTTAGCCGGATTGGTAGATGAGGTTTTTGTGGTGGATTCGTACAGTACAGATGATACCGTAAAACTGGCGACCGAATTAGGAGCTAAGGTTTATCAGAATCCTTGGAAGAACTATGCCAATCAGTTTAACTGGGGCTTGCACAACTGCCCCATCCAATCGGACTGGGTCTGGCGCATTGATGCCGATGAATATCTGGAAGCCTGCGACAGCCAAAAGCTAAAAGCGCAAATTTCAGCCTTGCCGCAGGAGGTTAGCGGCATCTATGTAAAACGGAAGATTATTTTCCAGGGTCGTCCGCTGTTGCATGGCGCCTGGTTTCCGGCCTGGCATTTAAAAATTTGGCGCACCGGTAAAGGCTTTTGCGAAAACCGGTGGATGGATGAACACATTAAGCTGTCGGAAGGCAGCAGCGTAGAACTGGATTTGGTGCAGGTAGATGAGAACCTGAACGACCTGACTTGGTGGACCGGCAAACACAACGGCTACGCCACCCGAGAAATGGTGGATATGCTGGACATTCAATATGGCATTTTTACCGAAAATACGGTTGTTCCGAAATTCTTTGGAACCGAAGAACAACGCAAACGCTGGCTCAAGCTGCGCTATCTGAAACTGCCGCTGTTTGTTCGTCCGGTGGTTTATTTCTTCTATCGCTATATCATCCGCTTAGGGTTCCTGGATGGTAAAGCCGGTTTTATCTGGTATGTTCTGCAAGGCTTTTGGTATCGCTTTTTGGTTGATGCCAAGATCTTCGAACTAAAACGCCGCTTTGGAGGCGATGAACAGGCGATTATAGCCTATATCCGGGAGACGTACCGGTTGGATTAGCAGTTAGCCGCAAGGTGTAAGCTTCGGGTGGCGGTTTGCGGAAACGATATTAGGGACAGATTGCTTCGCCCTTCGGGCTCGCAATGACGGTAATAGCAGCGTCATTGCGAGGGAGGAGGCACGACGACCGAAGCAATCTGTTCCTCTCAACCACGACCCCGTCATTGCGAGGAGCCGCAGTGAAACGGAGGCGACGAAGCAACCTCTCGTCATTGCGAGGACGACGAAGGAGGACGAAGCAACCTCTTACCAAACATCGACAGATTGCTTCGCTTCGCTCGCAATGACGGAGTTGGGTGGGACAGATTGCTTCACTGCGTTCGCAATGACGGTAATAACAGCAACAGGTTGCTTCGCCCTTTGGGCTCGCAATGACGGGACGAAGCAACCTCTTGCCAACAAATAAACTAGACGCTATGGAACGAGGTGGTTACATTTACATCCTGACCAATAAAAACCACACGGTTTTGTACACCGGCGTAACCAGTAATTTAAGCAAACGCCTGTACGAACACCGGACCGGCTTTTATGAAAAAGCATTTACCAGCAAGTACAATGTTTACAAGCTGGTGTATTTCGAGGGCTTTAGCCAAATTGAAGAAGCCATTGCCCGCGAGAAACAAATCAAAGGCGGCAATCGACAAAAGAAACTGGACCTGATCAACGGCTTCAACCCCGAATGGATCGATTTATTGGGGATGGTTGAGTAACAGATTGCTTCACTTCGTTCGCAATGACAGCGATAGCAGCAACAGATTGCTTCGCCCTTCGGGCTCGCAATGACGGGACTGGGAACGTCATTGCGAGGAGGCACGACGAAGCAATCTGTTCCTCACAACCGCGACCCCGTCATTGCGAGGAACGACCGAAGGGAGGACGTGGCAATCTCTTACTAAACAACAACAGATTGCTTCGCTTCGCTCGCAATGACGGAGATGATGGGGACCAATTGCCTCTTTCAATCTCAATGTGTATCTTCGCGCCCCGCGAGAAGGGGGATGGCGAAAACAGGATAAGTAGAAAAACAACAGTTCAAAATAGAAGATGAAAGTTTCGATTATTACCATTGTTTATAACAATTGCTACTACATAGGCGATTGTATAGAATCGGTTTTGAGCCAGACTTACGACAAGGTGGAGCACATTGTGGTGGATGGCGGATCGGTTGATGGTACCCGTGGCGTGATTGATCAGTATCGCGATCGGCTGGCGGCCTACATCTCGGAGCCCGATAAGGGTTTGTACGATGCGCTGAACAAGGGCATCCGGATGGCTACGGGCGATATAATTGGGGTGCTGCACTCCGACGACTTGTTTTACGCCCCCAACACCCTGAACAAGGTGGTGAACGCGTTCCGTAAAACGAATGCCGATTTGGTGTATGCCAACGGCATGTATGTTCCGCGCGACGACGAACGTGTGGTGAAACGCATCTATAAAGCCAAGCCGTTCTACAAACATTATATGAGCTTCGGCTGGATTCCGCTGCACACCACCATTTATGTGAAGCGCGAACTGTTTGACAAATACGGACTGTACGACGATAGTTTCGCCATTGCCAGCGATTACGACATCAGCCTGCGCTGGTTCCGCAATCCGGAGGTCCGCAAGCAGTTCCTCGACGAGTGGGTGGTGAAGATGCGCCTAGGCGGTAAAAGCACCAACCCGCAACTGCAAAAGAAAAAGTCGACCGAAGATTTGGTGATCATTAAACGCCACGAACTGTATGGCCTGTTTACCCTGGCCTTTAAAATTGGGCGCAAGGTTCCGCAATACCTCTACCCCCGCCTAATCCGCATGCGCGACGAACATACCTTTAAACAACCCAAACGCAGCCGCATCCGCCGACTAGGTAAGCTAAACTGGGAACGCGCCAAACGTAGCCTGGGCAAACTGGCCCGCAAACAAGTGACTCACGGCGCCCGCCACCGGTAGTACGCAGGCGGTTCGGAGCAATCTGTTGCTCTTCGTAGAGAAGATTTGAACGGGACGACGGGAAGAGTTAAACGCGAAGAGTTGAACGCTAAGGCGAGAAGAGTTAAACGCTAAGACGCTAGGACGCTAAGTTCCGAAGACACAAAGGTTTGTGCGATGTTCCTACGATCGTCATTGCGAGGACGACGAAGGAGGACGTGGCAACCTCTCGTCATTGCGAGGACGACGAAGGAGGACGAAGCAACCTGTCCCGGGCAAGGAAAGATTACTTCTTCTCTCATGACTCTCGACTTGCAGCTACATCAGTGTCCTCTGTGGTTAAATCTTTAAACGCAAAGACGCAAAGTTCCAAAGACACAAAGGTTTGTGCGATGTTCCTACGATCGTCATTGCGAGGACGACATAGGAGGACGTGGCAATCTGTTGCAAGTTTCGATTACTTCTTTTCTCACGACTCATTAC
>NZ_JBFHIT010000077.1:0-17413 GCF_041596335.1 Mangrovibacterium sp.
GATTCGTTCATTGAGCTCACGAATATCAACTGCTTGATTCATATTTCTTAGATTCTATATTGTATTTTTGGTTGACGAAATTAGTGTTTGAGACTCCAAAAAAGGGTATAACTTTGTTAAAGATTGTTAAGTTAATTACCCTTGAAATGAGCCGTAAATTTAATATTTTCGGCCTTTCTAAAGTCAGACTTTTCAAATTTTTTAATTAAACCTGCAGCAATTGAAACAGCGATATTTTATGGAGTTGGCCTACAACGGCACTCGCTACCACGGATGGCAAATTCAGCCAAACGCGAAAAGTGTGCAAGAAGATTTGGAACGTGCATTGAGCACCATTTGTCGGGATGAGATTGGGGTAACCGGCGCCGGACGGACTGATACCGGAGTGCATGCCAGCTATTATGTCGCTCATTTCGACTCGGAGGATCAAGGCCTCGATTTAGAGAGTTTTTGTTATAAGTTGAATAGCTTTTTAGGTCGCGATATTGTGATCTTCAGGCTTACCAAGGTTGAAGCAGAAGCGCACGCACGCTTTGGCGCCGTTTCCCGAACTTATCAATACTACATCAATCAACGCAAAGATCCATTTGTTCAGGAATCATCGTGGTATTTTGGACGTCCTTTAAACATTGATTTAATGAATGAGGCTTGTCGCGTGTTGTTTGAGTTTGTCGATTTTACCAGTTTCAGCAAATTGCACACCGACGTTAAGACCAATAATTGTAAAATTTATCAGGCAGAATGGGCGCAGGAAGGGCATCGCTTAATTTTCACGATTAAAGCCGATCGATTTTTACGCAATATGGTTCGGGCAATTGTCGGAACTTTGGTTGCAGTGGGGCAGGGAAAGATGACAGTTGCCGGTTTTCGACAAGTTATTGAGCAAAAAGATCGGGGAGCAGCCGGCGTTTCGGCTCCGGCTGAAGGGCTTTTTCTGACCGATATCGCTTATCCGGAAAACACGTTCGTACGGACAGTCGGGTAGCTGATTATTCCAATAATCCAGCGATAAAACTCAGGTCGTTTACCTTTTCATTCTGGCCAACAAGTTCGTATGATTCAATGAGATTTTTAATCAATAGTTTGATGATTTTACGGTCTTCGCATGGCGTAGTCAACACCGACTCATCGATTGTTTCGTTTTTCTTCATGAAATATTCGATTTCCTTTCGTCCGATGATTGCTCCGTTGTTTGCCGGGTTGATGTAAAAAAGAACGTTCGAATCGTAATCGTCGCCCATGGCCTTTCGGGCCACTTCCTGATCGATATAGGCAAGAAGTGGGTTTTGCGGAAAATCAATAATCTGAATCGGAAATCCGAGATCGCGTGCAACTAAGGCATATAGAATAGTGAGTGAAATGGCATTTCCTTTCCTGGTCTCCAGCAATTGATTGAGGTAGCAATTTTGGGGTAGCTGTAGGTTATTTGCGTTCAGCGAAAACTTGTTAACATCAAATAAAATGTGGTTCAGAACAGTGATTTTTTCGATTGAAGTCAGCCGATTGTTAATTTCGAGCCACACATCGCTGGCAATTTTTTTCAGTTGACTCCGGATGCTTTTTTCTTTTAATTCGGGATATTGGTATTTGCTAAGGAGAAAAAAACCTTCAAATAAATCGACACTCTCTTTTGTTGACCAGCTTTGAATTTTACGGCTGGTTTCCCGAAATTGGATTTGTTGAATGAGATTTTCAATCCGATTCTGCATCAGTTCATCCAAACTGGTTTCCCAAACGTTTTCCAGCTCATCAGTTCGTAGGTCTTCTTCTTTGAGTAGTTCCTTTTCAACCAGTTTGAAAACTGCTTCATCCGGGTCGTCGAGTAGTGAAATTAAGGCTTGAAGTTTTTCACGTTCCATAGGTTCGTCTTATTTGCGGAAGATAAATTATTCTGTCAATTTATCCAAAACCAACTGAATTAGCTTCTTCATTTGAGGGTGATATTCTCCGTTCGCCTGTTTACTCAGTCGATTAGCGATAATCAGGCAAACTGTCAGTGCCCGATGCCCCAGTAAGGCCGAAAGCCCATATATCGCCGAGCATTCCATTTCGTAATTGGTGATTTTATTCCCTTCGAAGCTGAAGCTTTCAATTTTGGAATTGATATCCGGATCAACGATCGGAAGTCGCACTACGCGACCCTGTGGACCATAAAATCCCGGGGCCGAAATTGTCACTCCCGAGGTGAAGTTCTCATCATTTATTTTATCAAAAAGTTCGTCAGAAGCATTTACAACGTAGGGTGCTGTCAGTAATTCGTTCCATTTTACATGATTTTTAAATGCCATCTCAAACATTTGGTCCGACACCTGGTTGCGGCCGGCATAGAAGTTAAGTAAACCATCGAAGCCAATTGCTTTGCGAGAAATAACAAAGGAGTTTACATCTAAAAAGGGCTGTAGTCCGCCTGAAGTTCCGATTCGGATAATGTTTAGCGAACGTTTTTTACTTTTTATTTCCCGGGTTGTAAAATCGATGTTTACCAAAGCATCCAACTCATTGAGAACGATGTCTATATTGTCGGTTCCGATTCCGGTAGAAATAACGGTAATCCGTTTTTCATTGTACCAACCGGTTAGGCTAACAAATTCGCGGTTACGAACAGTGAGTTCAACCCTTGAGAAAAGGGATGCAATTAACTCAACGCGACCCGGATCGCCTACCATAATGATTTGGTCTGCAATTTGTTCGGGTTTTAAATGGAGGTGAAAAATACTCCCGTCGGGGTTGATTATAAGCTCTGAAGAACCGATCATAAAGCGTCGTTTGTTGGTTGAATAAGGCCAAATCTAGTTAAAAATAAGTCGATTGTCAAAGTAATATTTGTTATCCCCGATGACGAACATTTCAACTCGCTTTTGTTTAATTGGGTACAATTGTTTAATATCGTATAATTATATTGAAAACTTACAAAATATGGATAACCTGAAAAAATCGTATTTAATTTTTGCAGCCATTGGTCTGCTCGTTTTAGTGTTTTTTGGAAGCAGCATGTTCTATACGCTGAACCCGGGAGAGCGCGGTATTGTTTTCCGGCCTTTTAGCGGCGGTCTGGATAAGGAAGACATCTACATGCCCGGGTTTCATTTAGTGGCTCCCTGGAATGATTTAATTGTGTATGACGTGAAAGAACAACAGCGCGAAGAAACGATGGATGTACTGGATAAAAACGGCTTGTCAATCAATGTCGATGTATCGGTTCGTTTCAATCCTGTTTATAATAAAATCGGCACCTTGCATGAAATTTTTGGCATCCGCTATATCGATCAGTTGATTGTGCCGGAGGTTCGTTCGATGGTTCGGCAGGTAGCCGGTCGTTATAGTGCAGAAGAAATTTATTCAACCAAACGCAGCGAAGTAGAACAGGCTGTAATTGAGGAGACAAAGGTAATTCTGGAAAAGAACAATATTGATATGCGCGCCTTGCTGATTCGTTCAATCAATTTGCCTGATCAAATTCGGATCGCGATTGAAAACAAGCTTAAAACGGAGCAGGAAGCCTTAGCATACCAGTTCCGTTTAACACGTGAAACATCGGAGGCTGAACGGAAGCGGATTGAAGCCGAAGGTATCGCGGCGTTCAACCAGATTATCAATTCCAGTTTAACAAAGAACATTTTGACTCAACGTGGAATAGAAGCGACGTTGGAACTTGCTAAATCGCAAAACGCAAAAGTTGTTGTGGTCGGAAGTAGTGAAGAAGGTCTTCCACTGATTTTAGGAAATAACTAGACATTAAATAAGACAGCAGCCGGTTGGGATTTTCCTCGCCGGCTTTTTTTTTGCAAAGCATGAGAAAAATAGTAAATGTTCATCGTAACGATGACCCCGAACTGTACCAATGTATTGGTTGTTCGCCTCATAACCCGATCGGGTTAAAACTAGAGTTTTGGGAAGATGGCGACGAGTTGTATTGCGAATGGGAACCAATTCCGCATTTTATGGGATGGGTGAATGTGTTACATGGAGGGATTCAAGCCACCATGCTTGATGAAATAGCAGCATGGGTGGTTTACGTGAAATGCGGTACGGCTGGAGTTACTACTTCATTGACTACGAAATATAAAGAGCCGGTTTACACGAATGCAGGTAAAATTTATTTGCGTGCCAAGCTAGTGGAAACGCAGAAACGATTGGCTAAGATACAGGCGCAAATCTGGAACGACGAAGGGAAACTGTGTACAGAGGCAGAGGTGACGTATTTTATTTATCCCGAACGCATTGCCCGGGAAAAATTTCACTATCCCGGGCTGGAAGCTTTTTTTGAATCGAAACCGGACGTTTAGTCCATTTTTTCCAACAAGTGAGTCGATTTTTTCCGAATGATCGAGTTTAATCCGGAATCCGAATTTTCAAGTTTTGTTTCTTTCGGAGGAGCAATGTGAAGCGTTTTCTGTTCGTCAGTTTCTTCAATTTCAACTGGTGTTTCCACTTGCTCTTTGGTCGTAGAAATTGAATTTTTATCCTGTTGACTATTTTGAGCGGACTCAATATTTTGAGACATTTTCAACCCCAGTAAATAGAAAATTGAGGAGGTTAGAATAACTGTTTTTATCATTTCGGTTCAAAATTTCACTAAAATTAGGGATTTCTCAGTGCTACGGATGAAAATTTCGTTAAAAAGATTAAATATGGCGGTAAAGTTTTCATATTCATGGGTAAAACATGATAAAACGCAGGGTTTTAGGGCTGGTGTTTTATGGGTTTCTACTCTAACCCAAATTTGAGAATATACTTTTAGTCGTTGCGGTCCATTAGTTCTGCCGAAAAATTACGAAATTGAATGACTGTTTTTCTTTTGAAAAAAAACAGCTGATGATTTAACGAAATTCACCGCAAGGTTTGCGTTCCATTGGTGTCAAAATTCAAAAAAACACTTAATCATTTCATGACAGATCAGGAACTGGTAGATCAGATTTCTAAAGGCAGCGAGAAAGCCTTTCGGCTTTTGGTGGAAGAACATCAGTTAATGGTGTTTCGTACCTGTTTAGGGTTTGTTCAGAATCGGGATGATGCTGAGGATTTGGCGCAGGAAATTTTCGTGGAAGTCTATCATGCGCTGCAGCAATTTCGTGGCGACTCAAAGCTGTCGACCTGGATTTACCGGATTGCTGTTAACCGTTCGTTGAATTTTATTCGGAATAATAAACGACGTCGCTTTTTTCAGTCGATCGGACTGCGATTTCAAGGCGATACGAATCGGGATGTTGAAGACGAAAGCTGGCGTTCCAGACCCGATCAGGAAGTTGAAAATGACCAAAAAAGAGCGAGACTGAAGCAGGCTATAAACAGCCTGCCAGAGCGACAACGCGTAGCTTTTACACTCAGCAAGCTCGACGATCTTTCGTATCAGGATATTGCAGAAGTGATGGGGCTTTCGATATCTTCTGTTGAATCATTAATTCACCGGGCGAAACTGGGGTTGCAGAAAAAACTATATGCATGGTATAAAAATGGGGGATAGCTCCGCAAGTTTTATAATGAAAACGTGTCAATAAACTATGACGAAGCAAAATCATAATACGATTCGCGACAAGCTGATTTTCTACCTGGAAGGTAGTTTGTCGGAAGCTGAACACAACGAAATTGAGGCTCATCTTGATTTGTGCGCCGACTGTCGGGCTCTGTTTGCAGAGCTGAAATCGACTCTCCGTATTTTGGAGGAGAATCAAAAACAGTCGCCGGGTTCATATTTTTATGCCGGTGTGAAAAATAGAATAGATGCCCGACAATCCACTAAGTCATTTGCTTTAACCAGAGTTTTGCAGCCGGTTTTGGTCGTTTTTTTGCTGGTGGTGGGAATCCGTTTCGGGATCTGGATTGGCGACCAGACTCAAGCGGATAGCGTGCAGACTGAAACTGCTGTTTTAGTTCCTTTCGACGATTTGTCGGAAGAGCCAATTGAACAATTTCTTTTAAATTTTGAGTGATGTTTAGAAACGTAAAAATATTGAGCTGGCTGGTCGTCATCTTATTAGCTACCAATTTGGCAACTATTGCGACGGTTTTTTACCATACACGGCAAAACCATTTGGCGCAGACCATAAAAGCCGAACCCGAAGTACAGGGCGATTACCGAACTCGTTTTTTCAACGAACAATTAGGTTTGAGCAGCGAGCAGTTAATTCCGTTTCGCGACGCCAATCGAAAATTTAACAGGAAGGCAAGGGGAATTACCGAAAATATGAGTGAACTGCGCACTGAAATGCTGAATGAGCTTTTTTCTGATTCTGTCGATATTGAAAAGCTTCAGGAAATAGCACGCGGAGTAGGGAATAGACACGAACAGTTGAAAATGGCCACTTGTGATTTGTATATCGAATTAAAATCAATCTGTAACGACCAGCAAAAAGCGGAGCTGGCCGTAATTTTTCAATCGATGCTAAATAGTGACGAGCGAGTGAATCTTCCAGGAAAGCAACGCAGAAATGGTAAAAGGAATCAGTAGTGGCGGGTTATTACCAGGGAATTCTGAATCGATAAATCGGTTCAGAATTTTTTTTTGAAGAAATTAGAGCAACCAGCACAAGTTTCTGTTTCCAACTGTGTCAAAGCAGTAAACCCTTCCTTTTCGGAAGAATAGTAGAAACGAACTAGAAATTTTAAAAAACACAAGTTATGAAAACAACAATTGGAATTTTTGCAGTGATTTTAATGGTGGCTTCGAATTTTCAGGCAGAAGCACAAAAAGTAAAAAGGAATTCATGTGTAAGCGGGATTTCAAATCTCACAGAGGAACAAAAAAGCTCAATCACAGAGCTTGAAAGCAGTTACCAGACACAAATGGCCGATTTCCGCACTCAAAGGCAAGCAACGACCGATGCAACGACAAAAGCAAATATCCGGGAGAAAATGCTGGTCGCCCGCAACGCACATCAAAATGCTGTGAAAGCGTTATTAAATGAAGATCAGCAAAAAGAATTTACCAGCTGGCAGGAAATCAATCAGAAAAACCGGAGCAATAAAGCCAATTCAAAAGGCAAGCGTAACGGTAAGGGAAATGGTGCCGGTAACACCAATGGTCAGGGACAAAGCAGAGCTGGAAACGGACAAGGTAACGGAACCTGTGTTGTAACTAACGAATAGGAGGGACTGCTATGTATCGTCCATCAGTTAAGTTATTTGCACTCCTGCTCGCGTTGTTTGCCTTTACGCAAAATCAAGCTTGTGCGACAAATCGGTTAGTACCAAAAACGACCGGCGGCTCGAGTGTTGCTGTTGATTCGATTTCTGAAGAAGTGAAATCAGGAATGCTACATATGCGGGAAGAGGAAAAGATGGCGCACGACTTGTACACCGAGTTCTACAAACAATATGAAATGCGCATATTTAGCAATATTTCGCAAAGTGAATCAACACATATGAACGCGATGTTGATGCTTTTGGAAACCTACGAAATGAAAGATCCAGCAAGTGATCAAACCGGCGTTTTCAATAATTCCGGTTTGCAAGCTGTTTACAACAGGCTGTTAGCCGATGGGAAGCTATCCTTGGTTGATGCTTTAAAAAGCGGGGCTTATGTTGAAGAACTCGATATTCTGGATTTGGAAAAGCAGCTCGAAATGGTGTCGAATGAGCAAATTAAACAGGTCTATTCGAATTTACTGCGGGCAAGTCGGAATCACTTGCGGGCGTTCACCCGGGTTCTGGCTAACAAGGGTGTCGATTACAAACCGGTGCTCATGACCACTGAGCATTTTTCTGAAATTATTGAAAGCGAACAGGAATCTGGTAACAAAGGTCGGAAAGGTGGTTTTGGACATGGACGAAGCAGAGGGAATTGTAAGTAATTATTGCTTTGCTGTTCGGATTGAATTGGGGCTTAAATGCAAGGAGATTGGAAGCAAATTTAGTGTGTTGCCAGTCGTTCATGTCGAATAGCACATTGTAATACTGGGTGTTGGCTGGTCGGTTTTCATAAAAAACTGCCAGCCATTTCTTTGTGGCATTGATCGGTTTTGATTAATCGCGACAACGCAGAATTATTCTACCCCGTTAAATTAAAGTGGCAAAAAAATACAAGTTCTGGCTAATTGAACGTTGATAGGTACTCGATCCCCAATAAACACGAAAACATTTCGTTTTTAGGAAGTAAAACCCCACTTTCGTAGAAGCAGAAGCAGCAGTTTTTATTCGTACGGTTTGCGAAATAGAAACCCTACGATTTTGTATCTGTGTTAAACGTTGAGTACTATTAATCTTTCCAAAATGAAAAAGGCGATATTCTTTATTCTGTTCGTTGCTTTTAATATTCTGGCCTGTTCGGCCCCAAAAACGGCCACTTCAAAACCCAACATCATTTTAATTTGTGCCGACGATTTAGGATGGTCGGATATTGGTTGCTACGGAAGTGAAATTGAAACACCAAATCTCGATCGATTGGCGCAGGAAGGCATGCGTTTTACCCAGTTTCACAACACCTCCAAATGCTTTCCTTCCAGAGCTTCGCTGTTAACCGGTGTTTATGCGCATGATTGCGGATACGATCAGAAATATTCGCAGCCCATTAAAAACGCGGTAACCATTGGCGAAGTTCTTCGGGAAGCAGGTTATTCAACCTATTGGAGTGGGAAACATCACGGGGTAGAGAATCCAATTTACAGGGGGTTCGATCGTTACTACGGATTGAAAGATGGCTGTTGTAATTATTTTAATCCGGGAAAGCAACGCGAAGGGGAAGCCAAGCCCGCACAAAAATCAGCAAAAAGAGAATGGTGTATTGATAGTACCGAGTATGTCGGTTACACACCCAACGAAAAAGACTTTTATACGACTGATTATTTCACCAGTTATGCCATTGACTTCATCAATGACGCGTCGGCTGCGGAAAAGCCATTTTTCCTTTACCTGGCCTACACCGCCCCGCATGATCCGTTGATGGCATGGCCTGAGGATATCCAAAAATACAAGGGGAAATACAATGTTGGATACGAAAAAATAAGGGCGGCCAGGTATGAAAAACAATCGAAAAATGGATTGATCGACCGCACTTACGTACTTTCGGAGCCTACATTTACCGCCTGGGACAAACTTGATGAGCGGGAAAAAGACTTGGAAGCTCAAAAAATGGAAGTTTATGCGGCTATGATCGATCGCATGGATCAAAATATTGGTCGGGTACTGAGTGAGCTGAAGCGGTTGGGGCAGCTCGATAATTCCATCATTCTGTTTATGTCCGACAATGGAGCGTCGGCTGAGGTAGTGAACCTTGAAAATGATAATGATTCGGGGGTAATTGGAGGGATTGACCGTTGGGTTTCGTTGGGCGAAAACTGGGCCAATGTGAGCAATACTCCTTTTCGGTTTTACAAAACATACAGCTACGAAGGTGGAATAAATACGCCGCTGATTGCCTGGTGGCCAAACAAAATAAAAGCAAATTCGAAATCGGATTTTACCGGTCATTTTGTTGATATTATGCCAACGCTAATTGAAATAGCGGGAGCAGAATATCCAGTAAAATTTAACGGACAGGAAATCACTCCTCAACGGGGAATAAGTTTGATGCCCACGATGAAAAGGGAGACGATTGAACGCAGCAGTCCTATTTTCTGGCAATGGCACACAGGACGTGCAATGGTATACAACGGATGGAAGATTGTGAAACACGGAGAAGACCAGCCTTGGGATTTGTACAATATTGAACAAGATCCAACTGAACGAGTGAATCTGGCGAAAGACTATCCTGAAAAAACGAAGGAGTTAGATGCGATGTTTGCCAAATGGATTTTGCAATACGTCAATTAAATAGAAGGCCATAGTCTGATCATTTGCAAAATGATTGGTTCTGATTGATAAACTAAAAAGGGCAGCAGATAGCTGTCCTTTAGTCAAATAAAGAGGTGATATTTTACATCATTGCTTGGGCGCCAATAAGTGTTGCTCGATATTGTCGACGAACATTTGTCTCGTTTGCTCATTCGTACGACCAATACCGGCAGTCATCATGGGTTTGCCTTCTACCGGGATATACAAAAATGCAGGAATGCTGGTAATGCCAAACACCGACGCTAATTCGCGTTCACGTTGGGTATCAATTTTGTAAACCGTGATTTTACCATTGTATTCTTTAGCAACATCTTCCAAAATTGGGCCGGCAACTTTACACGGTCCACACCAATCGGCGTAAAAGTCTATAATGACTGGTTTGTCACCTAAAAACTTCCATTCATTCGGTGATTTTTCGTAGTCCCATACTTCCTTCAAAAACTGTTCTTTCTCAATCAGGCTGACAACTTTCGTGTTCTCATCGCCATTTGTTTGTTCAGATTTGTCTTTTTTCCCGTCTGTAGCGCAACTAACAAGGCTCAGGATACTCAGACTCATGATGATTATAAATTGCTTCATATATTCTCCTTTTATAAAACGTTTTTGTGCGTCGGGTTTTAATTTCTTAAAGCAAATATAAGTTCTTCAGGCAATTTGAAGCAAAAATTCTTCACAATAAATGTAAAAATATCTAGATATGTCACTTTGTGGTTTTAGTATAACGCGCAACCTTTTCTCATCGTATGCATCTATATGTTGTAGTTGCATTTTATTCATGAATTAACGATTTCTATAAAAACCGATAAAATGAAGAATAGGTTATGAAAAAGGTGTTGAAAATTAGTTTGATTTTAATGACAGCTTTTTGCATTGCAAGCTGTGGTTTTGATGACGACGACGAATGCTCGTTGAGTAATATTTGGGTTGACTTTGGGTTGATTGAGTCGGGTGCGGAAGGGGCTGATTTTAAGATTCATGTGGACGATGGTTATTCCATTGTGCCGGTAAATTTGAATCAGATCGATATTGAGACGTTTACGAACGATGTCCGCGTAATTGTCAACTACACGGTGGTTGGCGAGAAGGTCGTAACCGACGGTGAGGAACAGTACAATGCCAAAATAAACTCACTACGAAAGGTACTCTACAAGGGAGTTTTAGACATCACCTCCGAAATTGAAGACAGTATCGGAAACGACCCGATTCATGTTAAAGAGGTTTGGACTAAGGATCATATGCTGAACTTTCAGTTGCAGTACTATGGGAATTCACAAATTCATTTTATTAATCTGGTAAAAACACCGGGGGAAATAACGGAGGAAGATTTGCCACTGGAACTGGAATTGCGACACAACAACAATAACGATCTGCAGTCGTACGCCATGTCGGCATTTGTAACTTTCGATTTATCGGATTTGCAGCTGACCGACCGGGATTCGCTCAATTACATTGTGCGAGCGACTGATTTCGACGGGACAGAGTTCAGCTATGAGGGAGTTTATAAGTATTGATTGAGAGTTACTTGCAATTTTGTAAAACCGACCCTGCCTAAATGAAGGTGGGGTTTTCTTTTTTCTGGAAATTTTCAAACTTCCCCGATAAAATGGCTGGGAGAATAAGATTCATCCTTTTTTTAGTGTTGTGAAAACCGTAATTTGCGGATCCTGAAATTTTTAACAGTTTATGAGAAATATCTATGTTTTACTTGTCACGGCATTATTACTGAATGCGTGTACTAAACCCCAAACAATGAGTGATGTAAGCAAGAGCTTTGTGCCTGAAACTCCAACCTTGGATTCAGATGTGATGACACCGGAAGTGCTTTGGTCTTTTGGTCGAGTCGGAAATAGTTCTTTATCTCCCGATGGCAAAACAGTACTTTTTGCGGTAACCTATTTCAATATTGAAGAGAATAAAGGCTACCGCGAGCTATATACTGTCCCTGCTGGAGGCGGAAAAGTAGTTCAACTTACCAATACGGCTTCCAATGAATCGGAACCGATGTGGAGACCCGACGGAAAGCGAATCGGTTTTATTTCGTCGGCAACAGAAAGTAGTCAACTTTGGGAAATGAATTCCGATGGTTCTCACCCCGAGCAAATTACCGACATTGAAGGTGGAATTGAAGGATTTAAGTACGCTCCCGATTCGAAGAGAATTGCTTATGTGAAAAAGGTAAAACTGGATGAAACGATCAACGATATGTTTCCCGATCTGCCCAAAGCGAACGCTCGTTTGGAAACGGATCTAATGTACCGGCATTGGGATCAATGGCACGACTATACCTACAAGCATATCTTCATTGCCGAAATAACTAATGACCGCATTACCGGAGGAAAAGATATTTTGGAAGGTGAAAAATTTGACGCGCCCGGTCGTCCATTTGATGGGACAGAACAGATTACCTGGAGTCCGGATAGCAGGTTGCTCGTATATTCGTGCAAAAAGCTCACCGGGAAGGCTTATGCTGAAAGTACCAATTCAGATTTGTATGCTTACGATTTGGAAAGTGGTGAAACCAGAAACCTAACACCTGAACACAAAGGTTACGACAAAAACCCAACATTCTCACCCGACGGCAAACAGTTGGCTTGGACTAGTATGGAGCGCGATGGCTACGAAGCGGATCAAACTCGATTGTTTGTTATGAACATGGAGACAGGTGACGAAAAAAATTACTCGGCCAACTGGGAGCAGAATGCAGAGCACTTAAGCTGGAGTCGCGATGGTCAGGCGATTTATTTTATCAGCGATATTCATGCGACAGATGAGATTTATCGTTTGAGTTTGGCTGACGGACAGATGCAGCGTGTTACCGACGGAGTTCACAACTATCAAACTGTTGAAGAAACGACGGATGGCAAGTTGGTGGCTACAAAAGTATCTATGTCGCAACCGGCTGAATTGTATTTGGTTGATGCAGCGACAGGAAAAGATGAGCCGCTGACAGCAGTAAATAAAGGCTTGTTGGATCAGTTGAAAATGGGAAAAGTAGAACGTCGCTGGGTGAAGACCGTTGACGATAAAGACATGTTGGTTTGGGTTATTTATCCGCCCCATTTCGATCCCAATAAAAAATATCCAACATTGCTATATTGTCAAGGGGGGCCTCAGGGAACTGTCAGCCAGTTTTGGTCGTACCGTTGGAACTTCCAAATGATGGCGGCCAACGAGTATATTATTGTTGCTCCAAACCGTCGCGGCTTGCCCGGTTTTGGTATGGAGTGGCTGGAGCAAATCAGCAAAGATTATGGTGGCTTAAACATTCAGGATTACCTGTCAGCAATTGATGAAGTTGCCAAAGAACCGTACGTTGATGCCGATCGCTTGGGAGCAATTGGTGCCAGTTATGGCGGTTTCTCGGTAAACTTCCTGGCAGGGCACAACGAAAGCAACCGCTTTAAGGCATTCATTTCTCATTGTGGTATCTTTAACTTCGACCAGATGTATGTGACGACAGAAGAAATGTGGTTCGAAAACTGGGATATTGGTGGCCCGTATTGGGACAAATCAAATGCCGCGGCACAACGCTCATACACTTTTTCGCCGCACTTGTTTGTCGATAAATGGAACGCGCCAATCTTGGTGATTCATGGCGAGAAGGATTTCCGAATTCCCTATACGCAAGGAATGGGAGCCTTCAACGCGGCCGTATTGCGTGATGTACCGGCACAGTTTTTATTCTTCCCCGAAGAAAACCACTGGGTGTCTTCGGCCCAAAACGGAATTGTTTGGCAGCGGGTATTTAAAAACTGGCTGGATAAATGGCTGAAATAATCAAACAAAAATAGACTGCTGATGATGGGGCCATTTCTTTCACGAATTGGCCCCATTCTATTTCCAATAAAAGATCATCTGTGTTCGATTGTTGTTTGCCTGCCTGTTCTTGGAGTAGCAACCGCTGTCGGATAGGTTGATCGGAGATTTACTTCGTTTGGATGCAGGTTTTGAATACGAAGGACCCGAATGTTAAGTCAAATTACGTCAATTTAAATTCTTCTTCTTTAAAATGGAAAATTTGGGGTGAGGCGATTGTCGGCTCAAAATTTAATTTTCCTTTGTAAAACAATGATGACAAATTCAATTCATATTCTCGTCGTAGCAGTCGCGGTCACCGCGATTTGATTGGGAAGAGTATGGATTGTTAAGATATTTAAACTTATAATGTGAGCCATTCTCTTCGGAGAATGGCTTTTTTATTTTAATATGAATCGAACGTTTAGCCATACAGTTGTCGCGAATATTGCGCTTGTCCGCGTGGTGCCACCCACTTAGGACCGGGATTGTATTGCTTTTGCAAAGCCCTTTCCGATGTGGTCAGCCCTCGGAAAGGGCTTTTTTGTTGTGTGCGAATATAAATCTTATAAATAGCCATTTATGAAAAATGAATTTCTTGAGGAGAAGTTTTCACAGCAGTATCGAAACATTCCTGTTTCATTTGTTCGGAGTATTTTAAACGCAGTTGGGCAGAAGGAAATGATTTCCTTTGCCGGGGGTTTACCCAACCCATTGTTGTTTCCGGTTGAGGCGTTGGCCGAAAGTACACAAGCGGTCATGGCCGGTTCCGGGCGTGCTATTCTTCAGTATGCCGGCTCGCTGGGGTATTATCCGCTTCGCGAATGGATTGCCAATCGCTACAGTGCGAAATACAACATGACGATTTCACCCGAAACGGTCGTAATTACGAATGGTTCGCAGCAGGCTATCGATATCGTGTCGAAATTGTTTATAAACCCGGGAGATGGCGTGATTTTAGAAAAACCAAGCTATTTGGGAGCCATACAAGCCATGTCCGGCTATTTGCCCGATTTTCGGGAAGTTGATTTGGACGAAGATGGAGCCAATCTGACCCAGGTTGAACACCTGTTTCTGAATGACGATATAAAGCTGATGTATGCTGTAACGAATGCACAGAATCCATCAGGGATTAGTTACTCGGCCGAAAAACGGAACGATTTGGCCATGTTGCTTCGACGCTATAATCAGTTTTTGTTGGAAGATGATCCGTACAATGAGATTTGTTTTGAGGGCGAATTTCCAGATCCGGTGAGGAAGTTTGCACCCAACCATGTTGCCTGGACGGGCTCGTTTTCGAAGATGGTTGCTCCTGGGTTGCGTAATGGCTGGGTGGTGCTGCCTCCGGCATTGGTTCCTCATTTCGACAAAGCCAAACAATCGGCCGATTTGCATGCCAATAACTTAACGCAATATGTGTTGCACCACTTCCTGACAAACAATGATTTGGATGTCCATTTGCAGCGGATTCGGGAAAAGTATGCAGAACAGGCCGGATTTATGATCGAGGCATTAAAACGAAATCTTCCCGACGAAATCAGAATTACGAAGCCGACCGGAGGAATGTTCGTTTGGTTGACCTTGCCCGAAGGCTTGCGATCTGATGAACTGATTCAGCAAACCATGAAGCGGGGAGTGATATTTGTTCCCGGAAATTCATTTTATACCAAAGGGCAGGGGAGTCAACACATCCGACTGAATTTTACCAATGCCGAACCAGCCGATATTGAAAAAGGGGTTAAGATTATGGCCGATGAAATGAAAAAATTGCTTTGCGCGGTCTAGAACTTTAGAGCTTTACAAGGGCGACGTTTTTGAAAGAAAATGTCAACCTTGTAAAGCGATCTCAAACGGAACCCGGAAATTACAGCCCGATTTAAAGTTGGTACAGCCGTATGCCGTTTTGCCTTTCACTATTTTACCAACATTGCATTTCGGACACAGGCTGTCGTCTTTAATCTCCGTTTGAAGGACAATTTCATCGTTTTCGTTTAAAATCAGTTTCCCGTCAATTTTCAGATCTTCGTAGCTAAAGCCTTTAATTAGTGGACTTTTCTTTTTGCCGGCAAAGGTTGAAATTTGCTTGTCGGTTAATTTCTTTCCGAATAAATTAAACGGAATGGTAAAACGGCAACCGTCTTTCCATTCGGAACAACCATAGGCCGATTTTCCTTTCAAAAGTTTGCCTTTACCACATTTCGGGCAACTGATGTCTTCGTCGGCTTTGGCCTGTGCTGCTTCTTTTTTCTTTTGCTTTGCTTCTTCTTTAGCTTTGGCTTTCAGCGTTTCCTCATCTTCTAAAATGGTGATTGTTCTTTTTGGCGAATATTTTACCTGCTGAATAACTTCGGTCACCATGTTTTTCATTTCCTCCATGAACTGGGTAATCTGCACTTCACCATCTTCTATTTGGCGCAACTTACGTTCCCACTGTCCGGTTAGCTCGGCCGATTTTAGCAGGTCGTTTTCAATACTTTGAATGAGGTCTACACCGGTTGGGGTTGCTACCAGCCGTTTGCGTTCTTTTTGTATGTATCGGCGCCGGAACAGCGTTTCTATAATATTTGCCCGTGTTGATGGCCGGCCAATACCGTTTTCCTTCATTAATTCGCGCAGTTCTTCATCGTCCATATTTTTGCCGGCTGTTTCCATGGCGCGCAAGAGTGTTGCTTCGGTAAAATACTGCGGTGGCTGGGTTTGCTTTTCCTGCAAATCGGGTTGATGGGGACCGTGTTCGCCGGTTGAAAAGGCAGGAAGAATCCGGTCGTCGCTGTTGTCGTCTTTGTCTTCATTCTGAAAAACAACACGCCAGCCCGGTTCCAAAATTTGCTTGCCGGTGGCTTTGAAATTGTGCTCACCAATCGTGGCTTCAACGCTTGTGTTGGCCACTTTACAATCGGGATAAAATACACCAATAAATCGTTTGCACACCAAATCAAAGACCTTGCGTTCAGCATCACTCAGGTCAATTCGGTTTTGCCCGGTAGGAATGATAGCATGGTGATCGGTGATTTTTTTGTTGTCGAACACTTTCTTCGATTTGCGGATTTTCCCGGCATCCAAAATCGGCTGGGTGAGGTTCTCGTAGCCCTTCATGTTTTTCAGGGTCGCCGGTACTTTTTTGTAAATATCGTCCGACAAAAAAGTGGTATCTACGCGGGGGTAGGTGGTTACTTTCTTTTCGTATAACGATTGAATGGTTCGCAACGTATCGTCGGCGCTCATGCTAAATTTCCGGTTGCACTCAATTTGTAGTGAAGTCAGGTCGAATAGCCGTGGCGGATGTTCGTTACTGTTTTTGGTTTCAATATTACCGATGTAGAGGTCGATTCCCGAAATCGCTTCCAATACCGTTTGCGCGTCTTCGGGTTTCTGAAAACGCCCGCTGGTAGCCGAAAATACCGTGTCGCGATAAGTGGTTTTGATTTCCCAATACGGTACAGGTTTGAAGTTTTCAATTTCCAGTTGGCGCTCAACAATCATCGCCAATGTGGGGGTTTGCACCCGACCGATTGACAGCACCTGCTTATTTTGGCCGTACTTGAGGGTGTACGCCCGGGTGGCATTCATCCCCAAAAGCCAGTCGCCAATAGCTCTGGCGCTGCCCGCTTCGTAAAGCTTGTCGAATTCGGCACTATCCAGCAATTTTTCAAATCCTTCGCGAATGGCCTCTTCGGTTAACGATGAAATCCATAGTCGTTTGATTGGCGCTTTATTTTGAGCTTTGGTGTGTACCCAACGCTGAATGAGCTCTCCCTCTTGTCCGGCATCACCGCAGTTGATAATCTCGTCAGCTTCGGTGATCAACTTTTCGAGAATGCCAAATTGCTTTTTCACGCCACCGTCGTCA
>NZ_JBFHIT010000078.1:0-17264 GCF_041596335.1 Mangrovibacterium sp.
TATGAAAAATTAAGTTTGAAATATCCGGAAAAAAACATTTACTTTGCCGGTCAAATCGACGAAGTAAAAAAATTAATGAACTAAAATAAAGGCAAATGTATACGCTGATCACTGTTTTAATATTTATCGTCTGTGTTCTTTTGATTTTAATTGTATTGGTACAGAACTCAAAAGGAGGCGGTTTGGCTAGTAATTTTCAGTCAACAAACCAAGTTATGGGCGTGCGCAAAACCAACGACTTTTTGGAGAAAGCGACCTGGTATTTGGCTGCGGCTTTATTGATTTTATCTATTGCCGGAAGTGCATTCATTCCTCACGGAGCTGAAACTGTAAATGAGTCTGCTATTAGAAGCCAGGTTGAGCAAGCGGTTGATCCGAATGCTGTACCTAATTTCCCAATTGCTGCTCCTGAAGCTACAACTGCTCAGCCAGATTCAGCAAATTAATTTAGAAAAGCTTTTCACAGCATAAGAGCTTGTCTCCATCGGGACAAGCTCTTTTTTTGTCCCTATATTATCTGACTGGAGTTCGTTAATCCGACAATTCCAAGAATCGCACTCGCGTTTGGCAATCTTCTCCAATGCGAATCGGCCCGCGATCTATTTTTCATTCATCAAATCCTGATTTGCTTCCATTCCCGCTTCAATAAGCAAATTTGGCTATCAGCTAACATCAAAAACAAGTCAGCGGGCGCCAACACTGTCAGCCTGTCAGAAAATATGGCAGATTCAGCCAGACGGTTTTTGAATGTTCTGTCCTGTTTCCATCGATTTACTGTGCGCTTTAAGTTATAAAACTGTCAAGTTTTCGTTTTGGCTGTGGCTAGGTGGCTTTGGCACAACTTTGGATAGTGGAGGGTGAAATTTTAAAATAATGTTTAACTAAAATAATTGAAAAAAATGGCAGAATTAAAAGGTAAAATCCTTGCAGGTAAAATTCTTGTTCAACCGCAGGAAGCAGAAACAAAAACAGCAAGCGGAATTATCATTCCTGATTCAGCAAAAGAAAAACCACAGGCAGGAAAAGTGGTTTTGATTGGTGCTGCTAAAAAAGATGAAGCAATGGAAGTATCTGTTGGCGACACTGTTTTCTATGGCAAGTATTCCGGTACTGAATTGAACATCGACGGCGAAAGCTACCTGTTGATGTCACAAACCGATGTATTGTACATCGCCTAAGATTATTTAGTAACAAATTCTAAAAAGAAAAAAGAAATGGCTAAAGAAATTAAATTCAATATTGAAGCAAGAGATTTGCTAAAAAAAGGCGTTGATCAGTTGGCAGACGCTGTAAAAGTCACCCTGGGACCTAAAGGTCGTAACGTGGTAATTGAAAAGAAATTCGGTGCACCACAAATTACAAAAGATGGTGTTACTGTTGCAAAAGAAATCGAATTGTCTGATGCATACGAAAACATCGGTGCACAAATGGTGAAAGAAGTAGCCAGCAAAACCGGCGACGACGCAGGTGACGGTACTACTACAGCAACTGTTTTAGCTCAATCAATCATCAATGTTGGATTGAAAAACGTAACCGCAGGTGCTAATCCAATGGATTTGAAACGCGGTATCGACAAAGCTGTTGTTAAAGTTGTTGAGTCAATCAAAGGACATGCACAAAATATTGGCGACGATTTCAATAAAATAAAATCAGTTGCTAAAGTATCAGCAAACGGCGACGAAACTATCGGCGCGTTGATTGCTGAAGCAATGGAAAAAGTGAAAACAGAAGGTGTAATTACTGTAGAAGAAGCTAAAGGTACCGATACTTATGTTGAGGTAGTTGAAGGGATGCAATTCGACCGCGGTTACATTTCTCCCTACTTTGTAACCAACACCGAGAAAATGGCTTCAGAAATGGAACACCCTTTCATTCTGATCTACGACAAGAAAATCAGCACGATGAAAGACTTGCTTCCGGTATTGGAACAAACAGCTCAAACTGGCCGTCCGTTGATGATTGTTGCTGAAGATGTTGATGGTGAAGCTTTGGCTACTTTGGTAGTTAACCGCTTGCGTGGTTCATTGAAAGTTTGTGCTGTAAAAGCGCCTGGTTTCGGTGACCGTAGGAAAGAAATGTTGGAAGACTTGGCTGTTTTGACCGGTGGTACTGTGATCACTGAGGAAAAAGGCATGAAACTGGAAGATGCTTCGTTGGATCTGTTGGGTACAGCTGATAAAGTTACAGTTGACAAAGAAAGTACAACTATCGTTGCCGGTGCCGGAGATCAAGCTCAAATCGATGGTCGCGTTTCAATGATCAAAAAACAAATTGAAACAACAACTTCAGATTACGACCGCGAAAAACTTCAGGAACGTTTGGCTAAATTAGCCGGTGGTGTTGCTGTGTTGTACGTTGGTGCTGCTTCTGAAGTAGAGATGAAAGAAAAGAAAGACCGTGTTGACGATGCGTTGAGTGCAACACGTGCTGCTGTTGAAGAAGGTATCGTTCCTGGTGGTGGTGTAATGTACATTCGTGCTATCGCAGCCCTGGAAGGTTTGACCGGTGACAATGAAGACGAAACAACTGGTATCGAAATCGTAAAACGTGCGATTGAAGAGCCATTGCGCCAAATTGTAGCGAATGCTGGAAAAGAAGGTGCTGTTGTTGTTCAAAAAGTGAAAGAAGGTACAGGTGATTTCGGTTATAACGCTCGCGTTGACGAATACCAAAATTTGCTTGAAACTGGTGTAATTGACCCGGCAAAAGTAACCCGTGTTGCGTTGGAAAATGCAGCTTCAATTGCTGGAATGCTGTTGACAACCGAATGTGTTTTGGTTGATAAAAAAGAAGAAAATGCAGGAGCTCCGATGCCTCCAATGGGTGGTGGAATGGGCGGCATGATGTAATCGAAAGAAATACATCGACTCAAAATAATAAAGCGCAGCCAATACGGTTGCGCTTTTCTTTTTGATGATATTTAGTGTTCAGTTTTCGGCAAGCTGCCGCGATTTGCTGATTGATATTCCTATTTGCTACCCTGAAAATATCAGGAATTCTGTAGCAGGAAGAAGGCGGTTTTACAAGTTCCTATTTCAACGATTCTTTCCTGAATTTAAATGGCAATGTATAATAAATCGAATACGTAAAGTCGAGAGCAACTCCTTTCTCGCTTTTTCCATAGCCGGGAGTAAAATAAACCGATGGAACCTCAAATTCTTTTTGAGCAACCATGAATTTGGCACGTACGCTCCATCCCATGTAGAAATTGCGAAGCATTTCACCTTTTAAGCCTAGTACAAGTTCAACCCAGTGCGAATTGAAGTTTTGTTTTTCGAACGATCCGTTTGTATCTCCCCAATAGCTGTCAAGTAAGTAACCGTTTACTGTTTGGCTTGCCAGACCGAAGGCATATCGGAATCCGGCGTATAGCATATCGCGCTCGTTTTTGCTTTCAGAAGCCAGCAAGTTATAATCAACACCCAGGCGGATGTACGAACCGGAGCCCCGGTAATCAACGAAGTCGTGCTGCATTTTTAGCTGCTCCCAACCGACTTCGGTCACAGTATATAGATTGGGGCGAATTTCAATGTCGCCACTAAATTCGGTGCCGTAGCGATTTCCTTTAGTCCATAAATCCTGAAGAGGACGAGAAATGTCTATTCCCAATCGTAACCCGGGCATGTGGATGTAGTTGTCCGTACGCTTGGGAAGTTTTTTTTGTTCTTTCTCTTGAGCCGAACTAGTTAGAGCTAGAATAAGCAGTACTATCGTTAAGGTACAGTTGAATGTTTTCATGCCAGATTGTGGTTACAAGCGTATCAATTAAACTAATCGAATCAATTTTATTCCGGGTGCTGCTAACCCACTGAATGTCGTGTTCGGTATAAAATCCGGACTCCATCGATTCGTAGGCCAACCCACTGTTGTAGCTTATAATCAGGGTGTCCGCTACCGAATCCAGTAACACGATAAATGTTGCCATGCCCGACTGATCGAAAGGGAGCTGGAAATAACTGGCGGTTTCGCCGTCAATCCAGATGCTATCCATGTTTGCGCCCTTTACACTCGTTAGGGTGCTCTTCGATGATTCGGTATCTATGTCGTACAGATTGATTTGTGCCAGCGATTGCGGTGGGGTGTCGTACACTTCCTTGCAGGCCGTAGCAGCTAATACAATCAGCAGAAGTCTGAAAATATGTTTCATATTTTTCGATTAGTTGCGGCTAAAATAAGCATAATCTCAGGGAATCATTCAGCCTTCCCCGAACTTTCTGTTTTCGATTGGTTCAAGGGTTCCGGGTGTATCGTAGCGATCATGTTGAATTTTGCCTGAATCATTTGTTCTATTTGTGTGCAAATCAGGTGAACCTCTTCCAGGGGCATGTTTGCCGGCAGTTTAATGTGGCAGCTCAGTTCGTTGTGGTCTCCGTAGCGATGTTGGTGAAAATGATGGATGTAAACCTCCCGGTTCAGAAGTTGATGAACTTCAAGTTTTATTGCTTCAATATCTTCCGGATAGGCATCTTCTCCCAAAAGCGATTTTGTTTCCTGCGAAAGAATTTCGTAGCTGGCGTAAGCA
This sequence comes from Mangrovibacterium sp., assembly GCF_041596335.1. GTDB lineage: Bacteria > Bacteroidota > Bacteroidia > Bacteroidales > Prolixibacteraceae > Mangrovibacterium. Next base: position 4,523 of record NZ_JBFHIT010000078.1, read on the forward strand.
ATCATCAACGAAACGATAAACGCAAGCACCGCGTCGATCCACCAAAAATACTTGCCGAAAAAAATACCTACCAGGATAATGATTGAAGAAAGAGAATCGGTTCGGTGGTGCCAGCCATCAGCCTTCAGAATTGAAGAACCAGTTTTTCGGAATGCCCAAAAGGCATACTGTGCCATAGCTTCTTTGGCAATAATCGAGATGATGGTGACCACGATCGCGACGGTTCCGAAATTACCGGATTCGCGCGAAATTAGTTTTTCGTAAGCGCTTACCGAAAAATCAAATGCGACGATCGCCAGTAACACACCAATAATGACTGCCGCAATATGCTCGGCACGACCATGACCATACGGGTGCACTTCATCAGCCGGTTTTTTGGAAATTTTTCCGCCAATTAGCACAATTACCGACGAAATAGAATCGGTAAGCGTGTGCCAGGCATCTGCAATTAAGGCAATTGAACCTGACACCATGCCAGCCCAATATTTCAGGAAGAACAAAGCTGTATTGGCAATGATGGAGATCCATCCTTCGAGAATTATATAGTGGTGTTTGTTTTGTGTCATGGAGTGCAAAAATAAAGAATTACCTTTTTATAAAGCAAAAGTTACGTCTATTGTTTAAAAACGGAAGAGTGATTCGGAATTATCGCAATCAAATACTCGTTATTAAAAGTGCTTTGTAATCTCTCGCTTTGGCAGTTAGAGGCTTTTGTGTGAGAATGAATATAACTTTGTGCGGTTTTCCTGTATTTATATTTTCATTATTAATGGGGAAGTTCTTCGCGAAATTGTTGTTCGGACGGGAAAAACTAACGGCGCTTTTGTCGAAACTGATTTCGGCTGACTGCAAGGCTCGCTGTTTAGTCAAACTTTTTTTGGGAAATTCTCGATAACGTTAAAGTCATTTTTTTAACCGACTAAAGCGATTATTTAGGCAGAACGCATGATTAGACAATTAATCGTGTGTATATTCGACGATCAAATCCATCCGGCACAAATTAAAAGTAATTAAAGATAGTTAGCCGGTTGGAAGGATTGGTAAATACTCGGATATTCTGTTTGGCTTTGTGCTTGCGCGTCAGATAGTTGAGAGTTGCAATTTTTGGGAATTGCATTAAAAGTTGAATGTTATGGGAAAATGGGCATTGGTCACAGGAGCTGCTAACGGAATTGGTTTTGAATTGGCGAGATTGTTAAGTTCTGATGACTTTAATTTGGTACTGGTTGATTTAAACGTAGAGAATCTTCAGGAAAAAAGGGAGATCCTTGAAAAAGAGTTTAAAAATGAAATTCATACAAAGGCGTTAAATCTAGGTCGACAAGACGCTGCTTTGGAAGTCTACGACTTTGTTGAATCGAAAGGGGTGGCGCTTGATGTATTAGTTAACAATGCCGGGTTTGGTGTGTTTGGCGCTTTTTCCGAAAGCGACTGGGAACGGGAACAAGAAATGATTTTTTTGCATGTTAATACACCGACTCAGTTGGTGAAATTGTTCTTGCCGGGTATGATTGAACGGAAATCAGGACGAATTCTCAATGTTTCCTCCATGGCGGCTTTTCATCCGGGACCACTCATGTCTATTTACTATTCTACAAAATCTTATTTGCTGTCGTTTAGTACTTCGGTGGCTACCGAATTAAAAGGGACAGGAGTTGGAATGACGGTTCTTTGCCCGGGAATTACGAAAACCGGGTTCCAGAAATCGGTTGGTGCCGGAAAGCCAAAAATTAATTGGAACATGGCTTGTGCTCAGAGTGTTGCCGCTTATGGTTACAAAGCGATGATGAAGGGTGAAATTCTGGCAGTTCCAGGCTTGTTTAACAACGCTCTTTTAGTACTCCGACGCTTTTTGCCGTATCCGGTTTTGGGGAAATGTGTACGCTATATCCAGGAACGCAATCGTCAGAAACACACTGTATGATTACTTTCGCGGTACCATGTCACAAAATTCTTCACTCCTTCATTAAACGAATAGTGCGGATTGTAACCTAGTAATTGCTTGGCCTTGTCAATGTTGGCATAGGTTATATCAACATCGCCGGCCTGCATGGGGAGTTGCTTAATCCGGGCGCTTTCTCCGGTAGCCTTTTCTATGGCGCCAATCATTTCCTTCAAGGTTATTGGTTGATTGTTTCCAAGATTGACAATTTCATACACTCTTTCGTGGTTGAACAAATACTCCACAGCACAACAGATCCCATCTACGGTGTCTTGGTAGTAGGTGTAGTCTCGCGAGCTGCTTCCGTCCCCAAACATTGGTATTTCCTGACCATTCAGAATCAATTCGGTGAATTTGTGAATTGCCAGATCCGGTCGTTGCCGAGGCCCAAATACGGTAAAAAAGCGCATGTTGACAATATCCAGATCGTAGAGGGTATGATAGGTGAAGTTAGCCAGTTCACAGGCTTTTTTCGTAAAAGCGTAGGGCGAAATCGGATGGCTAACATCTTGCTGCTCATGAAAGGGAACCTCTTTGGTGTTGCCGTAAACCGACGATGAAGAAGCGAAAGCCATCTTTCTGATTTGTCGTTTTCGCATCATCTCCAGAATATTTTGTGTCGCAGTAATGTTTGCTTTGGTATAAGCGTGTGGCGATTCAATCGAAGGGCGCACACCTGCTTTGCCTGCCAAGTGTACAATCGCATCAATCGCACAGTTTTTTAGCCGATCCTCCATTAACGCGCCATCGGCCAAATCAAGTTCAAAAAATAGAAAATTCGGGTTTCCCAGAAAAGCGGCCATATTACGTTCCTTGATGGAACGTTTGTAAAAAGGATCGAAATTGTCAATGCCGATAATTTCATGGCCTTCGTTCAGCAATCGTTCAGTAAGATGAGAACCTATAAATCCGGCACAGCCGGTGATGAGTATGGTAGCCATATGGTGCGCTTTCTACTTAATTTTGCCTGAAATACGAGCGATAATCTTATTGATTAACGGGATGTCGAAACGGCTAAATAAGCTCTTTTTATTGTAGTGTATTAAGATGTTACGAAGATAGACAAACATTCCGAAACTGTGTGCAGCCATCAGAACCGGATCCAGTCGGAAAAGGCCGTAGATGAAATTCATGCTGGAGCCAACAATACTGATGATCCAGAAGCCAACCGGTAAAATCGACTCTTTGCGGTTCTCGGAATAAATCCATTGGTAAAAGAAACGAGAGATAAAGATGATTTGTGCGGTAATTCCCCAGACCATCAACGGTAGTGGGTTGCTCTCGTTGTGGAAAAAAGTTGCAAGCGAATAACTGGTGCCAAAGAAAAGATAGGCTAAGATAAACACCGGAGTCGTCAGAATAACCATTCTTAAAACCGGAGACATCGGCAACCAGTCGTTTTTCAATTGGATGTTACGCACATAAATGAAATACACCAGAATTTGCCCGATCAAGATGGCAGCGTCTTGTCGGAGGATTCCGTAGGTAAGCATTAGGATCGATCCCATAAGGCTTATTTTCCAGAACAAGGTTGGTGAAAGCACTTTGCCCTCGTGTTCGGACTTAAACCATTGAATGATTGTGCGACCGAAGAAAAGGACTTGGGCGATAAAGCCAATCGAAATAACCAGGATTTGATCCATCTTGTGAAGTTCGTTTTTGCGCTGCAAATATAAAATGAATAATGTTGCAGCAGGGTTAATTCTTGAAATTTTAGCCGTAATGCCTTGTTTTGTTGGCGATATTTAAAGTTCGCCGTTGGCAGATTGTACCGCTGAATGTTCCCAAAATTTGAATATCTTTGCGCAAATTCGCCTGATGAGAATCGGTGGATAGAATTTTGAAAACTAAGTAGATGAAGAATATCCGTAATTTTTGTATTATCGCTCATATTGACCATGGGAAAAGCACCCTGGCTGACCGTTTGTTGGAAATTACCAAAACAGTTAGCGAAAGGGATATGCAGGCTCAGGTGCTGGACAGTATGGATTTGGAGAAGGAGAGAGGGATTACCATTAAAAGTCATGCCATTCAAATGGACTATGAACAGGATGGGCAAAAATATGTATTGAACCTGATTGACACGCCGGGACACGTCGACTTTTCGTACGAAGTTTCCCGTTCGATTGCTGCTTGTGAAGGCGCTCTATTGATTATCGACTCAACTCAGGGAATCCAGGCTCAAACGATTTCGAACCTTTATCTGGCGATTGAACACGACCTGGAAATTATTCCGATCCTAAACAAAATGGATCTTCCGAATGCGATGCCCGAAATTGTAGAAGATCAAATTATAGACCTGATTGGCTGTAAAAGAACCGATATTATTCGCGCCAGCGGAAAAACAGGAGAGGGAATCGACGAAATTTTACGTCGGATTGTGCAAGATGTTCCAGCACCGAAAGGTGATCCGGAAGCTCCGTTGCAGGCGTTGATTTTCGACTCGGTCTTTAACCCGTTTCGGGGTGTTATTGCCTATTTTAAAATTATAAACGGAACAATCAGTAAAGGAGACTGGGTGAAGTTTGTGAACACCAACCGGAATTACGATGTTCAGGAAATTGGAGTGCTTCGCTTGGGGCTTGAGCCACGAAATCAGCTCAGTACGGGTGATGTAGGCTATATTATATCCGGAATTAAAACGGCTAAGGAAGTAAAAGTCGGTGATACGATTACGCACAGGGACCGAAGATGTGATAAAGCTATTGAAGGTTTCGAGGAAGTAAAACCAATGGTGTTTGCCGGTGTTTATCCGATCGATTCCGAGGACTACGAAGATTTGCGTGCCGCAATGGAAAAACTGCAGCTGAACGATGCTTCGTTAACCTATGAGCCGGAATCATCGGCTGCTTTGGGATTTGGCTTCCGATGCGGGTTCCTGGGCATGTTGCATATGGAAATCGTTCAGGAACGTTTAGATCGCGAGTTCGATATGAATGTGATCACGACTGTTCCCAACGTTTCGTATTTAGTGCATACAACTGATGGTGAAACCGTTCATGTATATAATCCAAGCGGACTACCCGCGGCAAATAAAATAAACGAAATAGAAGAACCTTTTATCCGGGCTCAGATAATTACCAAGGCCGATTTTATTGGAGCAGTGATGACTTTGTGCATGGACAAAAGGGGCGTAATGATCAAACAAGATTACCTAACATCGGAGCGAACAGAAATGACCTTCGACATGCCGTTGGGTGAGATCGTTTTCGACTTTTACGACAAACTTAAATCCATTTCAAAAGGCTATGCTTCGTTCGACTACCACATGATTGGTTTCAAACCTGCAAAACTGGTTCGTCTGGATATCCTGTTGAATGGTGAAATGGTGGATGCCTTATCTTCACTCATTCACTTTGATAATGCTTACAATTTGGGGCGCCGAATGTGTGAAAAGCTACGGGAATTGATTCCACGCCAGCAATTCGATATTGCGATCCAGGCTGCAATTGGTGCAAAAATTATTGCTCGTGAAACAATTAAAGCCGTTCGCAAAGATGTAACTGCCAAGTGTTATGGTGGTGATATTACGCGGAAACGGAAACTGCTTGAAAAACAGAAAAAAGGAAAGAAACGGATGAAACAGGTTGGTAATGTTGAAGTTCCTCAAAAGGCCTTCCTGGCTGTACTAAAGCTCGATTAGGAAATGTACTAACTCAAATAAAGAAAAAATCCGTTGATTAACCGACGGATTTTTTTGTGCCTGTTTACGATGGACTTTAGCTTGAATTAACTTATCGTAAGGATTTGCTATAATTTTTACAAACTGGGGTATTCATAGCTCTGTTCAATAAATATGTAGTATTTTAAAGCTTCCCAAAATAGTTTATTAAAAACGTTTTTGAAAACAATAAAATTATGGAAATGGAACTCAATCTGCTGATTGATATTGTTATCATCTTCGCACTCTCTACTACGGTCAATTATTTGTTTACGAAGATTAAAATTCCGACCATTATCGGCTATTTGTTGACTGGGGTGGTTGCCGGACCATATGCGTTGGGTTTTATAAAAGAAGCGCATTCGATTGAGTTGATGGCTGAGATCGGTGTTGTGTTGCTTATGTTTACTATTGGGTTGGAATTCTCGATCAATCATTTATTTAAGATACGGAAAGTTGTTTTTGTTGGTGGCTTTATGCAACTGCTCTTAACTGCCGGTATTACGATGTTGATTGCCAGACTGTACCACATTGATTGGGCCGGAGCTTTGTTTTTCGGATTCCTGACAGCTTTAAGCAGTACCGCGGTAGTGTTGAAATTGATGCAGGAACGCTCGGAAATAACATCGAATTACGGTCGAACGGTCGTCGGGATTCTCATTTTTCAGGATATTATTCTTATTCCTCTTTTACTTTTTACTCCAATGTTGGGTGGTGAAACAACAAACCATTCGAGTGAACTTCTGCTGCTTTTAGGGAAAACAATTGTGTTGGTTGGTTTGGTCTATGTCGGTAATCGCTGGTTGATGCCAAAAATCCTGCAAATGGTTGCTCATACCAAAAATCAGGAGTTATTTATGATGAGTATCTTTGTCATTTGCCTATCCGTAGCTTTGCTTACTGCACAGATGGGGATTTCGTTGGCATTTGGCGCTTTCCTTGCCGGCCTGATGATCTCCGACTCAGAGTACAGCCACAACGCCTTTGGGCACCTGATCCCGTTCAAAGACACCTTCACAAGTTTCTTTTTTGTTAGTATTGGCATGTTGCTCAATATTGGCTTTGTGATGACCAACCCCTTTTTGGTTTTTGGAACAGTTGTTTTAGTACTGGTTTTAAAAACAATCATTGCCGGAGGAACGGCCTTTGTGTTGGGGCATACGTTCAGGGGAACCGTTATGGTTGGTTTTGCACTCTGTCAGGTGGGTGAATTCTCCTTTATTCTGGCGCAAAGTGGAATGAAGTATGAAATTATAGCGGATGAGTATTACCAGTTGTTTTTGGCGGTAGCTATTATAAGTATGTCTGTTACTCCGCTGTTGATGATGGTTTCTCAGCGTGTGGCTACTGTTTTGCTAAAATTGCCTTTGCCAACTTCGCTGGTCGAAGGCTTGTTCCCCCTGCCTGCCATTGAAGTTCCGGCTTACTCAAATCATGTTGTCTTCATCGGGAAGGATTCGCGTGCCGTGAATTTATCAGTCATGGCTAAATACGTTAATCTGCCTTATATATCCATTATTTTCGATCCTGGTATCGTGAAGAAATTGCAGGAGCGCGGTGAAATGGTTATCTATGGTGATGCCGAGAATGAACCAATATTGGAACGGGCGCATATTCCGACTGCAGATGTGGTTGTGATTTCTGTAGGCAACCTGATAACGGCCATGAGTATTATCGAAAAAATCCGGAACCTGAATCCTTCGGTGCATATTATCGTTCGAACCAAACATGTTTTTGATGTGGATGAACTCTATCGAAACGGAGCGAATCAGGTTATCCCCGAGGAGTTTGAAACAGCGATTGACTTGTTTGAGAAAGTTCTGAATAAGCGGCTTATTCCGCAGCGGGAGATCAACCGGATGATTGCCAAAATCAGAGATGACCACTACGGTATTTTCAGAGGTGAAACGGATGAGTCCAATCAAATTTTTAAGGAATTACCGAATCTAAATATTGTTGCTTTAAGGGTTCGTGAAGACTCCGCGGTTATTGGCAAAAGTATTAAGCAAATCCAGTTTCGGAGAGATTATAGCGTTACCCTGATCGCTATTTTGCGGAATGAAAAACTGATAGAACATCCGGATGCTAATAGAATATTGGAACTGAACGATATTGTTTATATTATGGGACGCTCAGAGCAGATTTCAAAAGCTTTTGAGTTGTTTGGAAAGGACGAGTAAATCCCGTCAGTAAAAAACAAAGTCCCGGTTCTCTTGCGAACCGGGACTTTGTTTTTTAGTAGGATATAGAGGGATTATAAAATAAGCTTGTAGCCTTTACCGTGGACATTGATGATTTCAACGGATGGTTCATCTTTTAAATGCTTTCTCAATTTAGTTATGTACACATCCATGCTTCGGGCATTGAAATAGTTGTCATCTATCCAGATGGTTTTCAACGCGAAATTTCGTTCCAGTACTTTATTCGCATTGTTACACAAAAGGCGTAAGAGTTCGGATTCTTTAGTCGTTAATTTTACCGATTCGTCTTCCTGTTCGTTGGTCAGGATTTGTTTCCGCGGATCAAAGGTAAACCGCCCCAGCTTGAAGATCGATTGTTCTGAGCCTGATTTATTTGTTTCGAGCGCGGTTCGGCGCAAGATTGCTTCAATACGGAAGATCAACTCTTCCATGCTAAATGGCTTTGTGATGTAGTCGTCAGCGCCGGTTCGGAATCCTTCAAGTACATCTTCCTTTAAATTTTTAGCCGATAAGAAGATAATCGGAATTTCCTGGTTAATAAGTCGAATATCGCGTGCCAGTGATATCCCATCTTTTTTTGGCATCATGATATCGAGTACACACAAATTATAATTGTTGTTCTTCTTAAATCCGGCGTAAGCCAGTTCTCCGTCACCGAACAGATCAGTGTCGAATCCCTTGGCAATTAAATATTCTTTTAATAGTAAACCGAGATTCTCATCGTCTTCGGCCAATAAAAGTTTTGCTTTTGTTTCCATTGTCTTTCATATTAAGCGGGAGGTAAATCACAAATTTCGTTCCCTTATTAACTACACTTTCTACTTTAATTTTTCCTTGATGCGAATCAATAATTTTCTTCACATAGCTTAGGCCGAGACCAAACCCTTTTACATCGTGAACATTGCCTGTTGGCACTCTGAAAAACCGTTCAAAGATTTGTTCAATATGTTCTTTTGGAATTCCAATTCCGTTATCCTTTACCGAGATCAGCAGGTTATTCCCTTTTGTTTCTGTTTTAATTGATATTTTAGGTTCACCTTTGCTGTATTTAACCGCATTGTCGAGTAAGTTAAAGATGACATTCGTTATATGAACTTCATCGCCTTTAATTAAATCCAGATCAGCCAAAAGTTCAGCATCGAGTTGACCTCCTTTATTTTTCACCCGTAGCTCGAAGTTAAGAATAACATTGCTAATTAGGTCATTCATATGGAGTTCTTTGAACTTTAGTTTCAGTCGCCCCTCGTTGAAAATGGCCATTTGCAGTACTTTTTCTACCTGAAAACTCAGCCGCTTGCTTTCCTGCAAAATGACGTTTGAAATGTGCTCGATTGTTTTTGGTGTGTTTGTTACACTATTGTCGTGAAGCATTTGGCTGGCCAGAGAAATGGTCGAAATTGGAGTTTTCAGCTCGTGCGTCATATTATTAATAAAATCGTTTTTAATAATCGAGAGCTTCTTTTGTTTTAAGATAATCAGGATGGTGTAAACAAAGATTGCGATCAGCAGAAATGTAAGAATCGCTGTTGGGATGACCATAATTCCGGTTGCTTTCAATAGAAATGTATCGCGTTTCGGAAAGTAAACCCTTAGATAGTTGGGCTTCAGATCTACAATGTCACGCGGGAAAAGTACCTCGCGATATTCTTTTCGGTTTCCCGGGTTGTAGTTTTTATCTCCGAAAACAAATTGCTCTTCACCCAAAGGGTACGATTTAACGGCATATTTAAAATCCAGGTCGATACCGTTTCCCTTTAGTTCCATGCGTAAAGCACGTTCCAAAAGCTGTTTATTGATTCTTTCACTTAAAGGGAGCTGCGATAGGATGATCTGGTTTTGTATGATTCGGTAATACTCGGCACGTTCATCCAGTTTGCGCTCATATTGCTGCAAAAAATAGCTATCATAGTCATGAAACATGTCAAATGCCGATGGAAATTCTCCGGGGCGACCACGTTCATTGTCTAAATCTCCGACAGAGTCTGAGTAGCTGAATTTTAGATCTTCGTTATAAATTGTCGACGACCCTCCTCCATATTGAGAAAAGCTCATTGAGATCGTAACCTCGCCTTGCTTTTTTGTATTTGGAATCAGTTTTCCTTTTCTTCCTGTATTGGGGAACAACGAATTGCCTGATTGGGAGGTCTGATAAGCGCTGCTTAAAATCTGGGTTGTCTCCTCCCGTTCCAATCGATCAATTACCCGGCGTAAAACCCGGGCAACAGTTTGGTCAAATTGTTCTTCCCTGATATCAAAAGCTTTTTTAATGGAGTTGGATTGGACCAGAATCAGACTGGTCATGACCAAGGCCATTAAGACAATAAGGCTAATGATTATTTTTTTACTCATAGGGCAAATATAGCTTTAATACGCTCGTTTAATTAGTTGCTTAACACAATTTAACATAGTCTCTATCGCTTGATTCATAGCGATAAACGGGGCACTTGGATTCGTTAACAGGCTTTAACATTTGTTTGCAAGATGAGCCATTTCGAATATTTATATTTGAAGAGTGGAGAGCAAATTACATTTGTCTTTTTACAATTTGGGGTTTAACTGAGTTTTTAACAAGGTGAATTTAGGTTTTGGTTTTGCGGGGTCTTTTTTGACCCCGCAATTTTTTTTTGAGCCTGCAATCCAATCTTCGGTCCTCAGAATGACTCCGGATTTATCGACTTTAAGTACTCGATAGCTTTGCGCGATGCGTTTTGTTGAGATTCTTTTTTCGAACTTCCTGCTCCTTTCCCAATAGCATCGTCATTAGTGGTAATTACAGTAATAAAGCTAGGATTTCGGCTGTCGCCGGTAACATGCTCTGTAGTCTCAAAATTAATTTCCTGCTTACTCTTTTGGCTCCATTCTATCAGTTGGCTTTTGAAATTCGTGTTCGTATGCTGAACTTCATTTAGGTCGACATAGTTTGCCAGTAATTTCTTGGTAATAAACAGTTTGGTGGTGGCATACCCCTTGTCGAGATAGAGAGCACCGATAATGGCTTCGAACGCGTCGCCGTAAATGTGGCTGTTCTCCGCTGTATTGTTGGTGTTCGATCGAATGTAGTGGTTTAGTCCGATTTGATTGGTCAGGTCGGTTAGGAAACTTCGATTTACCAGTTTTGAACGCATTTGAGTCAGGAATCCTTCGTCTTGATTTGGGAAACGATTGTATAGAAACTCAGCGATTACTGCGCCAAGAATCGCATCTCCAAGATATTCAAGACGCTCATTGTTAACTGGTTTTTTTTGCGAATCCAGTTTCGAAGCTGACTTATGAATAAGTGCTGTTTCGTAAAGATCCAGGTGGTCGGGGGCAACCCCGAACAAGGATTTTAAAAACAAATAAAACTCTTTTCGAGGATTCGAAAAGAGTTTTATTTTTTGTACGAGTGATCGTATCACGTTATCAGTATTTCTTTAAAATTACTGAAGCATTGTGACCTCCGAAACCAAATGTGTTACTAAGAGCGTATTGAATTTGACGTTCTTTGGCAACGTTGAACGTGAAATCGAGTTTCGAGTCAATTTCAGGATCGTCCGTAAAATGGTTAATTGTTGGAGGGATAATTCCATTCTGCATAGCCAGGATTGATGCGATTGCTTCAACAGCACCTGCTGCACCTAAAAGGTGACCTGTCATTGATTTCGTGGAACTAATGCTCAATTTGTAGGCATGATCGCCAAAACAAGCTTTAATTGCTTTTGGCTCAGCAATGTCTCCTAGTGGAGTAGAGGTTCCGTGAACATTGATGTAATCAATATCTTCCGGTTTTATTCCGGCGTCTTCCAGTGCCCATTTCATGACAAGAGAAGCACCTTTACCTTCAGGATCAGGGGCAGTCATATGGTAGGCGTCTGCCGACATCCCCCCGCCTACAAATTCTGCGTAAATTTTCGCTCCGCGGGCTTTGGCGTGTTCGTACTCTTCAAAAATTAGAGTACCAGCTCCTTCACCCATTACAAATCCATCGCGATCTTTATCAAAAGGACGTGATGCAGTTGCCGGATCGTCATTACGTGTTGAAAGTGCACGCATCGAATTGAAACCACATAAACCAGCTTCGTTGATTGCTGCTTCCGAACCTCCTGTAATGAAAAGGTCTGCTTTTCCCATGCGGATATAATTGAACGCCTCAATCATTGCATGCGATGCCGAAGCACAAGCAGAAACAGTGGTGAAGTTCGGACCGCGAAAGCCATAGCGGATAGACAAAAGTCCACCAGCTATGTTCGCAATCATTTTAGGAATAAAGTAAGGATTAAACTTTGGACGCGAAAGGTCGTAAGCTTTTACTTCCTCATAGAAAGTTTGCAAACCACCAATTCCGGCTCCCCAAATTACACCAGCACGGTCTTTGTTTAAAGTTTCCAGATCTAATCCGGAATCTTCAATCGCTTGTTGTGTTGATGCAAATGCATAGAGCGTATACGGATCGTGTTTGCGAACCTCTTTTTTCTCAACGTAAAGCGTTGGATCAAAGTTTTTTAACTCGCATGCAAATTGAGTCTTGTGAAGTTCACTGTCCATCCGTGTGATGCGTGCTGCTCCACTGACCCCATTTTTAAGCCCTTCCCAATATTCCTGTACAGAATTACCAAGCGGGTTCACGGTTCCAAGTCCGGTAATAACTACCCGTTTCAATTCCATAAAATTTTGTTCTGATTTATTACTTTTTGTTTGCTTCGATGTGAGCGATAGCTTCTCCTACTGTAGAGATCTTTTCAGCCTGATCGTCTGGGATCGCCAAATCAAATTCTTTCTCAAATTCCATGATCAATTCAACAGTGTCAAGAGAATCGGCGCCAAGGTCATTTGTGAATGAAGCTTCAGTGGTTACTTCGCTTTCGTCAACTCCTAATTTGTCGACAATAATTGCTTTTACTTTAGATGCAATGTCAGACATAGTTCTAATTTTAAGTTAATATTCAATTTTGTTTTTAA
>NZ_JBFHIT010000079.1:0-16452 GCF_041596335.1 Mangrovibacterium sp.
AACTTTCTCTTGAATCTTTTCAGGGCTCTTTCGATATTTTCGCCTTCTTTAACAGGAATAACGATCATATTTTTAAATTTAATGTGTTTAATTTTTCGAGCCGCAAATGTAGAAAATCTTAAATACTTATCAAATTTATCTGGAAAAAATTACAAAAATAAAAAGCTTGACAAACTGGAATTGCGAAAAAAGCTGCTCACTAAACTTATCTTTAGGGGGCAGTGACCACCACCCTTTGTTGCCGAAGAAAAAAATTCATTCCCGCTGGAGCCATTCTTTTCCCAATACTAAAAGGCAACACCTCACACTACCCATACACCTCATTTTAAATACCTTACTACCTTCATATATTGCTCCACTCCGATTATCGAATCTGTTAGCAGATTAGTTTTATCGCTAATATAACCGTTTTTGCTTCGGAAATCAACAATTCGTTGTGCATCTTTAAAATTTAAATAGGGATGAGCAGCCAATTCGTCCACGGACATAAAATTCAGATCTAACTTTCGGATAGCTAACGTATCAACGACCACTAAGGGAAGAATTACTTCAACAACATCGGGACTTAAGCCGTACACCTCTGCGAGCTGATTTCCGGACACATACCCACCGAGTAAATTCCTATACTTTACGATTCGCTTGGATAAAACCGGACCAATTCCGCGCAATCTCTCCAGCTCTTCAGCTGCTGCTCTATTGAGTTCAATCGGATGACTGACGACTGCTGGCTTCACCTCCTCCTTATACGATACGGCAGATGCGGTTGTTGTCCGTTGCGATTGATCCTCTCGCATGTTACGAGTGCTTACCATTTGCGACTCGTCAATAGAAATATAAGGCTCAAGCCGTGCATAAATTGAATCATTCATCCCATATATACGTCTAAGATCGGATGCCTTTCTGAATTTACCGCCATGCTGCCTGTAGCTTAAAATATTGCGCCTAATGTCCTGCGGAAGGTCGAGCGTGTCCATTGCTCCTGAGTCTATACTATTTGGATTAAAACGGAACAACCGTCGTTCAACGATTTGATCAAGTTCTCGTGTTTTTGCTTCCATCAGCATTTCCTCAAAAACCTGTTGATTGGCCGGCTCCGGACTCTCAAAATAAAAGACACATTGATTGATGACAATCAAAAAAACGATAATTAGAATAAGAAATATGAGCCCGCTACGTTCGCCTTTGGTGAATGTAAAATAGTCACGTATAATTTCCTGTAGTTTCATGGAATGGAATCTTCCAATAAATTACAAAACTTCCGCCATCTTTCAAAAAAAATAAAACGAAGCATTAAAATACACTCTTCGACACAAGAGCTACAGACAACCTGAAGTCCAGGATATTCGCTAAATATTTAGCAATCCAATTCCTTTAAGGAAAACGATCGCTATGGCAATCGGTGCAACAACGCGAACTAAAAACATGAAGGCTGACAGTAAAATCTCGGTAATAGAGCCTCCTTTTTCAATCTCCTCCCGAACCTTTTTGCGACCTAACTTCCAGCCGACAAACAGGGAGATAAACAATCCGCCCAATGGCAGTAGCAGGTTCGCCGAAATCCAATCAAGCATATCAAAGAAATTCAACCCAAAGAACGTATAATGATCAAAAATCCCCATTGACAAAGAACAAATTATGCCGAGCAGCGAGATAATTGTTGTAGCGAATATGGTTGCCAGCTTCCGCTTCATTTTTAGTTCTTCGTGAAAATAGGCCACAACAACTTCCAATATCGAAATAGACGAAGTTAAAGCCGCCACTGTCAACAATAAGAAAAACAGGATGGAAAAAAGATAGCCACCAGGCATTTGCTTAAACACATTGGGCAAAGTGATAAAAACCAGCCCCGGGCCACTACTTGCTTCAATTCCAAAAGCAAAAACTGCCGGAAAAATAGCAACCCCAGCTAAAATCGCGATCATCGTATCGGCAACTGTCACACTAATTGCGGTGCTAATAAGGTTATTCTTTTTATCTATATATGAACCATAAGTAATGAGTGTCCCCATCCCCAGGCTCAGAGAAAAAAAGGCATGTCCCAACGCACTAAGTATCCCCTCGCCTGTTAGTTTCGAGAAATCGGGATGAAAAAGAAACTTCAGTCCTTCACCTGCTCCGGGCAATGTAATCGCTCTTATGTCCAGCACCAGGATGATAACAACCAAAAAAGGCATCATGATTTTCACATTCTTTTCAATTCCGTCCTTAATTCCAACCATAACAATAAGGCCGGTAAGCAACATAAAAACCAGCTGGTAAATAACAGGTCGAAAAGGAGCCGAAATAAACTCAGTAAACATACTACCTAGCTGATCGGGTGATTGCGATTTGAAACCATCAAGCACCGAAACAACAACATACTCAACGCTCCAGCCGGCAACGACCCCATAAAATGCAAGAATCATGAAAGCAGCTCCAACACCAAGCATACCAACATAGCGCCAGGCCGACTTCGGGGCCAACTTCTTAAACGCGCCAAAAGCATTTCGTCTGGATTTGCGACCGATGATCAACTCTGAGAGCATAATCGGAAGACCGATAGCCAGAATAAACCCCAGATAGACAAACAGGAATGCCGCTCCCCCGTATATACCGGTTATGTATGGAAATTTCCAGATATTCCCCAAACCTACAGCAGATCCAGCTGCTGCTGCGATGATTCCAAACTTACTTGAAAATTCAGCTCTACCACGTTTTTGTTGTTCTGCCATTATTCAGGATTTAAATTGAAACAACGATCGGTTAATTCGTCGCGAATCGGCGCCAAAAGTGCAAAAATATTCACTTTGAACAAAAAAAGCCCTCCGAACCTCGGAGAGCTTTAAGAAATATTTTAAGCATCAGACTAATTGCGTCCAATACAATTCAGATCTTCAAAGGCAACTTTCAAACGAGCAATAGTTGCTTCTTCTGCTTTACGAATCCATGCACGTGGATCGTAGTATTTTTTATTCGGCTTATCGTCGCCCTCCGGATTACCGATCTGACCTTGCAGATAATCGTGATGAGCAGCTTCATAAGCACGAATTCCTTCCCAGTACGCCCATTGAGTGTCGGTATCAATATTCATTTTGATAACGCCATAAGAAATAGCTTCACGAATTTCTTCGTGGGTTGAACCAGAACCACCGTGGAATACGAAGTTCACAGGTTTATCGTCAGTCAAACCATATTTCTTAGTGATATACTTTTGCGATGCATCCAAAATTTTTGGCGTTAACTTCACATTACCTGGCTTATAAACACCATGAACGTTACCAAATGATGCTGCAATTGTAAAGTTCGGACTAACCTTTTTCAACTCTTCGTATGCAAACGCCACCTCTTCCGGTTGCGTGTATAATAAAGAGTTGTCAACATCAGTATTATCGACACCATCTTCTTCACCACCGGTAACACCCAATTCAATTTCAAGTGTCATCTCGATTTTGCTCATACGTTCGAGGTATTTTTTGCAAATCTCGATATTTTCAGTTAGTGATTCTTCCGACAGGTCAATCATGTGAGAAGAGAACAAAGGCTTGCCGGTTTCTGCATAAAATTTTTCACCCGCGTCCAACAATCCGTCAATCCAAGGCAGTAATTTTTTTGCGGCATGGTCGGTATGCAACACCACACGAACACCATATAATTCTGCAATTTGATGGATGTATTTCGCACCGGCAATCGCGCCGGCAATCTGGGCTTGTTGTCCGTCGAGTTTTAAACCTTTGCCGGCATAAAACTGAGCACCTCCGTTTGAAAACTGAATCATCACCGGTGAGTCAACAACTTTAGCGGCTTCAATTACTGCATTTACAGAGCTTGAGCTAACAACGTTTACAGCAGGCATTGCAAACTGGCCTTCTTTCGCCAATTTAAAAAGCAGTTGTAAATCGGAGCCGGTCACAACTCCCGGCTTAATGTGATCTGATATTTTTCCCATTGTTAAAATGAATTTTAATAAACGATAATTCCAAAACTACGAAGTTACAGAAATGTTTACTAAAATGTGTTAAGCTTAGTTTAAAATCAAAAAGGCTGCCCCCAAATGTTCGATTCTCATCCGTATTAATTCACTAAACTTGCTCCGGCTTTGAAAAATGGCGGAAAACGGGTGTTTTTCATCTGGCAACCCGCTTTTTTGAATCCGACAAAAAAATCAAAGAAAAAAGTAATTTTTATCAACTAACAAATCATTCAAATGGCAGTAAGTTATAAAGACTTAGGGCTCGTTAACACAAAAGAGCTGT
The DNA here is from genome assembly GCF_041596335.1 of Mangrovibacterium sp. Classification (GTDB taxonomy): domain Bacteria; phylum Bacteroidota; class Bacteroidia; order Bacteroidales; family Prolixibacteraceae; genus Mangrovibacterium. Next base: position 4,233 of record NZ_JBFHIT010000079.1, read on the forward strand.
TTAAAAAAGCTGTTGACGGCGGTTATGCAATCCCTGCATACAACTTCAATAACCTGGAACAACTTCAGGCAATCATCCAAGCATGTGTAGAAACCAAATCGCCTGTTATTCTCCAGGTATCATCTGGTGCACGTAAATATGCCAACGCAACTTTGTTGCGCAATATGGCTCGTGGAGCAGTTGAATATGCTGAAGAATTGGGTTATAAAATCCCTGTTGTTCTTCACCTGGATCACGGTGACACATTCGAATTGTGCAAAGACTGTATCGACAATGGCTTTTCTTCCGTAATGATCGATGGCTCTCATCATTCATACGAAGAAAACATCGCCCTGACCAAAAAGGTTGTTGAATATGCGCACGCTCATGGTGTAACAGTTGAAGGTGAATTGGGTGTATTGGCTGGCGTTGAAGACGACGTTGTTGCAGAGCATTCAACCTATACAAAACCAGAAGAAGTTGAAGATTTCGTAAAACGCACTGGTGTTGACTCATTGGCGATTTCAATCGGTACTTCTCACGGAGCTCACAAATTTACTCCTGCTCAGTGTACCAAAAACGAAGATGGCGTGTTAGTACCACCTCCATTGAAATTCGAGATCCTGGAAGAAATTGAAAAACGTATCCCCGGATTCCCAATCGTATTACATGGTGCATCTTCTGTTCCAATGAAATATGTTGACGAAATCAACGCAAATGGTGGCTCACTGGCCGCAGCTGTTGGTATTCCTGAAGAACAACTACGTCGTGCTGCAAAATCAGCTGTTTGCAAAATCAACATCGACTCTGATGGTCGTTTGGCCATGACTGCTGCTGTTCGCAAAGTATTTGTTGAAAAACCAGGTGAGTTCGACCCTCGTAAATTCCTAGGTCCTGCTCGCGACGAACTGAAAAAACTTTACATGCACAAAAACGTTGAAGTTTTAGGTTCTGCTCAACAAGCCTAATTGAAAACACAATTATACAGGAAGGATGGCCATTGGTCATCCTTTTTTTTTGTTTTGAACGCTGAACAAAAATTGAATTCCAGCTCAACTTCCCTCACATACGATAACAATAAAATCCGCGCTCCTTCGACCTGCGAAAAAAACAATATGTTTTTGAGCAATAGTTTGCACTTTCCCCGTCTGGCTTTCTAATTTTGAAAAACTAAATTGAAAATCTCCTCAAACTAAAATAGTAACCCTATGAGAACTAAAAAAATCATTCTTTTTGCATGTATTATTTGCCTGTTGGTTCCTCTATCGGCCATTTCCGGCCCTTGGACCAATTTATTTAATGGGAAAGACCTCACCGGCTGGAAACAACTGAACGGAACAGCCACTTATGAAGTTATTGATGGCGCAATAGTAGGCACCACCGTAACTGGTAGTCCTAATTCCTTTCTCACAACCACACAAGACTACGGAGACTTTATTCTTGAACTGGAACTATGGGTCGATGATGAAATCAATTCGGGCGTTCAATTTCGAAGCTTAAGCAATCCGGAGTTCAAAGACGGGCGGGTGCACGGCTACCAGTGCGAAATTGACCCATCTGAGCGTGCTTGGAGCGGAGGCATTTACGATGAAGGCCGCAGAGGCTGGCTATATTCGCTCGACCAAAATACAGAAGGACGAAAAGCCTTTCGAAACGGGAAATGGAACCACTATCGAATTGAAGCAATCGGGAATTCGATACGAACCTGGATAAACGGAATTCCTTGCGCCGACTTAATCGACGACATGACTATGAGCGGATTCATCGCGCTGCAAGTTCATGGGATCAACGATAAGAGTCACGCAGGAAAACAGATCCGTTGGCGAAACATTCGAATCCAAACTGAAGATCTGATCCCAAGCCCCTGGACTTCGATCCCTGTCGTTAATTTAATCCCCAATTATCTATCACCTCAGGAACGAGCTCAAGGATGGCAACTACTGTTCGATGGCGAAACAACAGCCGGATGGCGCGGAGCAGGCAAGGAGATCTTCCCCGAAAAAGGATGGTTCGTTCGCGATGGGGAACTAATTGTTGAAGCAGCAACCGGAGCCGAATCCGGCAACGGTGGAGATATTGTAACAATGGATGAATATTCAACATTCGAGTTTCAAATAGAGTTTAAAATCACCAAAGAAGCCAATAGCGGCATTAAATATTACATTACGGAGCAATATGGATCGGGGCAATCTGCGATTGGACTTGAATATCAGATATTAGACGACAAAAACCACCCGGATGCAAAACTAGGAACCGATGGCAATCGAACCTTGGGTTCTCTATACGATCTAATACCGGCCAACAGCAAAAAAATTGTCAATAAAACCGGCGAATGGAACCACGCGCGAATTATCGTCTGTGATTCGCGAACTGAAGAATGGCTTAGTGGAAATAGTCTGGAGAAATCGGTTTTTGAGGGGGCACATGTTGAACATTGGCTGAATTACCGGAAAGTATTGGAATACGAGCGCGGAACACAAGCCTTTTATGCCTTGGTGGCCCGAAGCAAATATGCACAATGGGATGGCTTTGGATCATGGCAATCAGGTCATTTACTTTTACAAGACCACGGGAACGAAGTTCATTTCAGAAGTATCAAGGTTAGAAAAATAAACTAAACACCAATTCTAAATCAAATAAAAATGAGTTCAAACAGACGCAACTTTTTAAAAATAGCAGCCACCAGTGCAGCCGGACTTACATTCGGTGGATCAACATTTGGGATGTCAGCCAAAAGCTACTCCCGGATCATTGGTGCCAATGAACGAATCAACCTGGCTTTTATGGGATGCGGACGTCGGGTTGGTGCATATTACAATGCAGTCCGCAACTCCGATTACAATACCAACCTCCTATACATTTGCGATGTCATGAAATCGCAACGTGAAAAAGTAGCAAGAGATTTAAAAAATAGTGCGACACAAGAGGCTCTTCTAATCAACGACTTCCGCGAGATACTCGCAAATAAAGACGTCGATGTCGTTTTCAATGCGACACCCGACCACTGGCACGCCCCGGGGAGCTGGATGGCTATGGAGGCCGGCAAGCACGTATATTTAGAAAAACCATTCTCACACAACCCTCACGAAAACGAGTTATTGCTGAAAGCCCAACAAAAATATGGTAAACTCATTCAGATTGGAACGCAGCAACGCTCGTCTTTTGAAACCCGTGAGGCCATTGACAAAATCCATAAAGGAAGAATCGGTGAAGTTTACGAGGCAAGAGCGTTCTACACCAATAACCGCGGGCGTGTTGTTGTCCCCGCTCCTGCTCCGGTGCCAGACGGCCTTGACTGGGATCTGTGGCAAGGACCAGCGCCACGTGAGGCATACCGGCACAACACATGGGATTATAACTGGCATTGGTACGGCTGGAAATGGGGAACTGCAGAAACCGGCAACAATGCGACTCATGAACTTGACGTAGCACGCTGGGCTCTGGGTGTTAACTATCCGAACACCGTTGAAGTGGCCGCGGAAAAACGCCATTTCGTCGACGACGGATGGGAAATGTACGACACAATGGAAGCGAGATATCGCTTTGATGGGAACAAACAAATTATTTGGGATGGCAAAAGCCGAAATGGATACCAAACCTATGGATCTGGTCGAGGCACAATCATTCACGGCACCGAAGGAAGTATTTACATCGACCGCGGAGGATACAAACAATTCAACCGCGACGGAAAGGTAACCCACAACAGCCAGTCATCGGGAAGTGAAGCAGGAACAGCTCTAGGAGGTGGTGGCGACATGACCGATACTCACATCCAAAACTTGTTCGACGCCATAAGAGGAAAGACTAGTCAACTAAATTCGCCTCTCGAAGACGGACACTACAGTCAAATGCTGGTACATTATGCCAATATTGCGTATCGCACAGGCAACACATTGGAAGTCGACAACTCTTCTGGTCGTATTTATGACCGGGAAGCCATGCAACTTTGGTCACGCGAATACGAACCGGGATGGGAACCTAACATTTAGTAGAAATTATTCAACGTTTAAATTTGTACTTGTACATTCCCGGCTTCCCTTTTATTCAAAACCAAAAGAAGGAAGCCGGGAATTTAATTTCAGGTAAATCAGCCCACTATTCCAATCGATAAGCCGATCTCAGTTAGTGTCCAACGATACCAGCAAAACAACCGACTGTTGAAAATTCAACACAATACCTGCAACCCGACGAACAATCATCCCTTGAGGAATTTTCACGCAAACTCGATCCTGCTGCAGAGTTACTGTTTTACGACGGCCAGGTAGTCGCCCCCCTGATTTGTTCTTCCTCCACCCGCTTACCCAATTCGAGAACCAACTTTTTCCGGAATTAACACCAATCGGGTGGCCACCAAATTAGCGTTTGCAGGCCTACTCATTAGATTCCTCTGTGTTCGACCGGATTTCAACCTGAATTCGCAACACCCGAATGAATCTCCCGAGCGTGTTCGACGATTGATTCGCCCCAATGACGCCGCCCGTGAGCACCGTTTCCAGTAAGTAGCAGACGAGTGATTCGAAGCGCCAGTATCATGCCCGCCATTTAATGGAGTTTACTTTTTAGGCTTCATTAAAATCGAAGGACGATCAGGAGTGTTCACCATCCAGTTCGAAAAGTCATGCAAATACTTCCAGAAAGCTTCGACAACCGGCTCAGGAACGCCTTCCAGTTGACTTAAAACCCGGGCATAACACTGCAACCATACCACACGGGCTTCGCCATCGATGCGAAAGGGTTGGTGACGAGAAGCCAACTGAGGCGATCCCCGACGTTGGTTGAAATAATCAGGGCCTCCCAGACGCTGAATGAAAAAATCGGCTGATCGTTGTTTGGCCCCGGCGAGTCCTTTTTCGTCGTCGGGAAACAAATGCTTCACTTTGCTGACCGCCAGCAAATCGTAATGATCGCTCACCATCCGGCGAATTCCCTCTTCTCCCAAAATGTTGTAAAGTTCATTATCGGGCTGATATTTATTGAGTCGTAAGCCAAACGGCAATCGTGTAATCTTGAATTCCATATTCTGCGCAACTTGTTTTAATTCTGAATTTTCTTCCTATAACCACTACTCCCGTCGAAAGTTTAGCACCGGAAACGTTTCAGACCGAAAAGTCATTTCTACTATCTAGTATAACCAGACGACCACCAAACGTTATCTTCATCTGTTGAGCGATATCATGACCGATAAGAGCGACCTGTTGCAACAGCTTACGATACAAAAGCACACCGCAATCCCACAGGTCCATGGTTGGCTCCAAGTTCAACACATAAACGATCACAGCCTACCCACCAATCGGTTCATTTTCTTAAACATCATGACTCAGGCTATTTTCTATTTTAAAACTGACAACCCCGAATACAGAGAGGTTCAATTTCAATAATTACTGCAGAAAAAGAATAGATAACAAGCCTTAAGATCCGGAATACTCCAAACATTTTTTGTTACTTTTGCTGGCACAAAAAAGTACCGGGACAAATCTATGTTTGAAAAAATTATCTTGCTCGAAGGGGTTGATCCTCTTGAATTTTACGGGGTAAATAATGCTAAAATCGATTTAATTAAGGCTTTCTTTCCTAAATTAAAAATTGTTAGCCGTGGCAACCAACTAATTGTTCAGGGCGATAAAAAAGAAAGCACTTCTTTTGAACAGAAGCTGGAACAACTACTCGACCACTATCATCAATTCAATATTTTACCTGAAGATACGATCCGGCAAGTTATGAACAACGATCCGCTTGCACAGGAAGCCCTTCAGGTTAATCCGTCAGATGTATTGTTGCATGGCAATAGCGGCAAACCGATACGGGCCCGCACTCCCAACCAGCGTGTTTTGGTAGAAGAAAGTCGCAAAGCCGATCTCATTTTTGCCATTGGTCCTGCCGGAACCGGAAAAACCTACACCGCCATTGCGTTGGCAGTTCGCGCACTGAAAAACCGGGAAATTCGTCGCATTATACTAAGTCGCCCGGCAGTTGAAGCCGGAGAACGTCTCGGGTTCTTACCCGGCGACCTGAAAGAAAAAATAGACCCTTACCTTCAACCTCTCTACGATGCCTTGCAAGACATGATTCCTGCAAAAAAGCTTGAAGAGTTTATGAAAGACGGGATCATTCAGATTGCTCCGTTGGCTTTCATGCGCGGCCGGACACTTAGCGATGCTTTTGTAATTTTGGACGAAGCACAAAACACCACCCTCAACCAGTTAAAAATGTTTTTAACCCGAATGGGGATGAATGCCAAGTTTATCATCACCGGAGATGAAACTCAGATTGACCTCCCCTCAGCCAGCCAATCGGGCTTACTTCAAGCCAAGAAAATTTTGCGAAACATTGAAGGTATTTCCTTTGTTCAATTCAACACAAACGACATTGTTCGTCACCGGTTGGTACGAGATATTGTTGAGGCCTACGACAAACATTATCACTGGGAACAAGCCCGAAGAGAAGAACGAAAATCAAATCATAAAATAGAAGAAAATGACTAAAGCATTGACTCGTACGGATTTTAATTTTCCGAAGCAAAAAAGTGTCTACCATGGTAAAGTTCGCGATGTTTATAACATCGATGACGAATATATGGTTATGGTAGTGAGCGACCGCATATCTGCTTTTGATGTTATCCTTCCTGAAGGAATTCCATACAAGGGACAGGTTCTCAATCAGATTGCCGCGAAATTTCTCGACGCAACAGCCGACATTGTGCCGAACTGGAAAATAGCAACCCCCGACCCCAATGTTACTGTAGGACACGCCTGCGAGCCATTTAAAGTTGAAATGGTAATTCGCGGCTACCTGACAGGGCACGCCTGGCGCGAATACAAAAGTGGCAAACGCAGCCTATGTGGCGTGCCTATGCCCGAAGGAATGGTGGAGAATCAGAAATTTGCAGAGCCATTAATTACCCCAACAACAAAAGCTGACGAAGGTCACGACGAAGACATCTCGCGAGAGGAAATCATTAGCAGCGGTTTAGTGAGCAAAGTAGAATATGAAATGCTTGAAGACTACACCCGTAAGTTATTTCAACGCGGTACTGAAATGGCTGCTGAAAAAGGACTGATTTTAGTCGACACCAAATATGAATTTGGGAAAAAGGACGGTAAAATCTATCTGATTGACGAAATTCACACCCCGGACTCTTCCCGCTATTTCTATGCGAAAGGGTATGAAGAACGCCTATCGAATGGTGAAGCGCAAAAACAATTATCGAAAGAATTTGTGCGCCAATGGCTAATCGAGAATGGTTTCCAAGGGAAAGAAGGGCAAACAATCCCCCAGATGGATAATGCGCTGGTCACCTCCATTTCTGAACGCTACATTGAGCTGTACGAAAATATAACCGGAGACTCGTTCAACAAATCTGACATCGATCAAATTCAATCCAGGATTGACGAAAATGTGAACAAGTTCTTAAAAACAATTTAATATTTTTGTTTACTAACAACTCATTTTCAACTCATTAACTTCCGGCAATCAACAGCCGGAAGTTAATAACTCGTTTCAGAATCGCACAAGCACCCCTGCAATCCTGCGGAATAATATTTATATTGCTTTCATAAATAACAGCAACATTCGATGAAAGCGTGGTCTCTTCTATTTTTCATACTATTTACCTTTCTGTCGTTCAACCTGAAAGCTCAAAAGGAGCCCGATGAGTCTACGCTGGTACGCATCAATCAGCCAGCTCCCAACTTTTCATTTTCAGACCAAAATGGTCAAACTCATACATTGAATGAATTTAGGGGCAAGGTCGTATTACTAACCTTTTTTGCAACTTGGTGCGGCCCATGCTTAAAGGAATTAGCCCATCTCGACAAAGAAATTTATGAAAAATATAAAGACAATCCGAATTTCGTTTTACTGGTATTTGGCCGAGAGCACAACCAGTCTGAACTGAACGATTTCAAAAATAAAAAAGCCATTCAATTCAACCTGTTGGCTGATCCAAAACGGGAGATTTATTCCAAATATGCGACCCAATTCATTCCTCGAAATTTTATAATTGGCAAGGATGGAAAAATCAGCTACAGTTCGATCGGATTTGACGAAGATGAATTTGAGAATTTGCTGAACACATTGAATGAAAACTTAAAATAAGAAAATAGAAATGATCCTGAAGGTAATTTTGTTTTCTATCGCACTAAGTCTTCACTGCACTTCGCCTCTTTATGCTGCCGACTCGGATGGGCAAGAAGAAATACGGAGAAAAATCCAGGCGATCAACCAACAAGCTAGTGCCGAAGCACAAAAAAAGGAGTTTGCACGCAGTTGTCAAATTGGCCAAACAGCACTGGAGCTTTCCTTACAAAATGGCTTACTGGACGAAGCTGCTCTATCCAATGCAGCCTTGGCTTCAAATTATCTCAACCTGGGAAACAGCACAAAAGCAATCGACCATCTACTCGAAGCAGTGCGGATCAACAAAAAACTTGGGAAACAAAACAATTCGACCGAGCTTCATAAAAAGCTGTCCGACCTTATGCTCCAAACCGGAAATTATATTCAGGCTATTGAGCATTTAAGATTGTACGAGCACCTTAAAGACAGCATCGAAAAGCAGAATAGTGAACACATAATTGCTGTTTTGGAAAAGCAATTCTCAAAAGAAATCAATCAATCGGAAAAAAGATTGGTCTCGATTCAAAAAGAAAAGCAAGACGAGAACACGATTTTCGCATTCGTTGCCCTAACGTTACTTGTGCTGGGAGCAACGGCCTTTGCTATTGCCATTCAGAAACACCTTCAGGTTAAACATTATTTAATGCGGCTAAACGAACAACAAGACCGAATGTTCTCACTAATCGGTCATGGCCTGCGCGGTCCAATTGGCAGTGTGAAAGGAATTTTCGACCTCATTACCGAACAAGACATTGATGACCCAAAGGAGCTAAAAAGCATCCTTAGCGAGTCGCGCGAAGTAGTTGACAGCTCTTTCAACCTATTGGAAAACCTACTAAACTGGTCGAAAAGCCAAACCGGCAATTTAATTGTAAGTCCACAAAAAATCAGTATCGGAAGCCTGGTCAAAGAAAACTTATCGCTCTTCACCAGTTCCATCAAACACAAAAATTTCACAATCGAGAATCATGTCGATGACAACCACTATGCATACGCTGATTTGGAAATGGTAAATATTGTTGTCCGGAATGTGCTTTCAAACTCGGTAAAATTCACCCGGACAAACGGGAAAATCAGCTTTCATTCGCAAATTACAAACAAACATCTTCTTTTAACTGTGGCTGATACCGGCATTGGAATAAGCAGTAAAAAAATCGAAGAAATTATGGCTGACTGTACTATTCCTATCGGGCAAAACGAAGCCAATATTCAAAAAGGACGTGGCATTGGGTTGAAAATTTGCAACGATTTCCTCCAAAAGAACAATGGAAAACTAAGTATTGTGAGCTTCCCGAACAAAGGGAGCAAGTTCATTATCCATCTACCCATTGGCAGCTAACTTACTCCGTTCAACAAGAAATGAAAAACTGAAATTCAGCCCCTTCCCCTTCTTTCGACATAACCCAAATATCTCCACCCAGCAGCGCAACAATATTTTTTGAAATTGCCAAGCCGAGTCCAGTACCGCCAAAGTTGTGCGACTCGTGACCACCGGCCTGCATAAAGCGTTCAAAAACAGTTTCTAAATCGGCCTCCGGAATTCCGATTCCCGTATCAATTACCTTGAAATAAACCCGGTTACTTTCACTCATCACCTCAAGCCGAACAACCCCTTCCCTGGTGAACTTCACCGCGTTTCCGATCAAATTAATCAACACCTGTTTTAGACGAAATTCGTCCGACATACATTGAAAATCATCAGGAATCTGACAATCCAATTCGTACCGAACCGATCGTGTGTTATCTGCGTGTAATACATTGTCGTAATACTGTTGAAGTTCAACCAACATATCAACCAGTCGAAAGGGTTTCCGAACCACAGTCATCGAACCCGATTCAATTTTGGCGATATCAATAATGTCGCTAATCAGCGCCAGCAGCATTTCTCCGTTCTGCCGAATCAACTCAATGAACATTTTTCGTTGTTCCGGTAAAACCTCCTGATCATTTAGCAATTCGCTAAACCCAAGAATAGCATTCATTGGGGTACGAATTTCGTGTGACATATTGGCCAAAAATGCAGTCTTCAGCCGATCCGATTCCTGAGCCCGTTGCTGTTCCTCAACCAACTGCTGGTGAACCCGTGCACGCTCCTCAATCATATCGTTTGCTACCTCTGCCATATTCCTAAACTCCCGAAAATGAAGCTCATTGACCTTTATTGGTTGATAGCGGCCTTTCCCCAATCTGAAAAAATGGTCGAAATGATTGAAATCAGCCTGGAAATTTTGATTGAAGCGACCTATCAGATACAATTCGAAGCCAACAACAACAACTAAAACCAAAAGAACCTGAATGATATTCCGGTAAATTCCTTCCTGCAATTCTCTATTTTGAGCAACTACATCCGACTCAATATCCGAGACATAAAAACCTGCACCAACGATCCAATTACATGGTTCAAACAAACGCACAAATGAGATCTTCTGCTCTACTTCTGCGACTCCGATCTTGTTCCATTGATATTCAAAATATCCACCCTCCGGGCCTGACCGGACGGCTGCAACCTGCTGGGCAAAAACAGCTCCGCGTGCTTCATTTGTCCCATCATGGAAATTATACGTCCCTTGATAAACTGAACCATCAAAAACGACCGGATTGCCGCCCAACTCATTTACAAAAACATAACCGCCATAGCGAAAACGCTCGGAACTAATTTTGGTCGCGATTTGGGATTTAAACTCTTCATAGTAATCTTCGATGTAACATTTGGCGCCGAAGTACCAATTGAAAGGCTCAAACACCTTCACAAAACATGCTTTATTTACCGGAATTGAATCAAGCCCGTTACGCTGGCCTGCTTCATATCGAATAAATCCTTCATTTTGGGAACGTACCAATTCGATTTCTTTTTCTACAACCCGGTTTCCATTTACATCCATCAAATCAATTAGATTTCTGCCCTTAAAATCCGGTCTTCCCTTGTAGAATACTCCCCTTCCTTCTAAATCGTTTATAAAAACCCTTGAGTAAGGAGAGTCGGAATGCAAGGAGCCTACAGCCATGACAATCAACCGCTTCAGCTCTTCGTCTGACATTTTGCCATTATATCGAACATAGAGCGAACTGGCCAAAGCATAGGCTCCATTCACGCTTTCAGCCAACTCGCCTACCACCTGCTGATCAAATTGCCTTTTTTGATTTCGAATGTATTCAAACTCCAAAGCGATAAGATCCTTTAAAAAGGCTTTCTGTTCTTGAATTGCCTCTTCCCGCATCTGGTTACTTAGCCGATCGTATAAGGCTAATTGCTGAGCTGTAACAAGCACACCTGCACTAACAGTAACAAGAATTGTCGCGTAAATTATAATCTTCCGAATGTAATCAGGTATTTGAGGCGCACGATCGGTCTTCGTCATTGATGAAAAATTTGAGCGAAACCACTATAATAAACTGCCATAAATGTATTTAATAAATGAAAATATGTCAGCATTTAACCGTTTTTTTTGTCAAAAAAAAGCAAAAACGAACGAGTCTACACTTTAAACGCCAATAATAATTAACCCCAGCTCTATCCGGAAAAGCATGGCCTACTACCCTTCCATTCATTCCGTTAAAACATGTTAAACAAATCCAACGAACCCAAAACAGCTAAACCATGGCACTTTTTATGCGTTAAATTTACCAAATCGTTTATAACATAATGGCTAATAAAAATACTGATTGCTATGAAAAATGTTAAAAATTTAAGTTTAACGCTAATTGTCGCTCTAGGAAGTGCATTTATTACCCTTTGGGTTTACACTCAATTTTTCAACACCCCGCAAATAGTCCGGATTGAAGAAAACCAGGCGATGCATTACGCCAGCCTGCCTTCAGCACCGCAAGGTGTCGCTCCGGATCTAACCTTCGCGGCGGAAAATTCGGTGCACGCTGTCGTGCACGTAAAGGTTATCTCGACCGAAAATGCGATTAGCTACAACAACCCATTTTACGACTGGTTCTATGGCGATCGTTACCAACGCCAGGAACCCAGAATCCGAGAAGGTTCTGGCTCAGGCGTTATTATATCGACTGACGGATATATTGTGACCAACAATCATGTCATAGACAAAGCCGACCAAATTAAAGTTGTTTTAAACGACAAGCGCGAGTTTGAGGCCAAGTTGATTGGAATTGACAAAAC
>NZ_JBFHIT010000080.1:0-16259 GCF_041596335.1 Mangrovibacterium sp.
AAAAAATAAAGACAATGTCAAGAATTTGTCAAATAACCGGTAAAAAAGCGATGGTGGGAAATAATGTTTCTCACTCGAAAAGAAGAACCAAACGTCGGTTCAGTCCGAACTTGTTCAATAAAAAATTCTATCTTCCAGAAGAAGATCGTTGGATTGTGTTGACTGTTTCGGCCGCTGGATTGCGTACCATTAACAAAAATGGTTTGAGTTCTGCATTGAAAAATGCGAAAGAAAAAGGTTTGGTAACAACTATTTAAAAGCGTAAAAAATGGCTAAAAAAGGAAATAGAGTTCAGGTTATTCTGGAATGTACCGAACAAAAGGAAACTACTGTTCCCGGAACTTCACGGTATATTACAACTAAAAACCGTAAGAATACAACTGAGCGTTTGGAGTTGAAAAAATACAACCCAAACTTGAAAAAAGTAACTGTACACCGCGAAATTAAATAATTTGAGATATGGCAAAGAAAGCAGTTGCATCATTACAAAAAGGAGCTGGTAAAGGATATGCAAAAGTGATTAAAATGACTAAATCACCTAAAACCGGCGCATTTACATTTCAAGAGAGCGTAGTGCCAAATGAAATGGTTAAAGATTTCTACAAGAAGTAAGATATACTTTCGATACGAAAAAAAGCTTTCACAAATGTGAAGGCTTTTTTTGCTTTCCACGGGCTGGTTTGTCAGGGTTTAGTTCTTTTCAGTCAAAAATTTCCAATATCGGCGTGGCATGTGCTGACGTTGCAGTTTCTGGTTTTTACGTTCTTCAATATTTATATGCTTAAAATAGCTTTTCCAAAGTGTCTGGTAGAAAACCTCATCTTCTTGCAACAGGTTTTGATCCAGCTTGCCGTTGTGTATGGCAAATGTTTTGTCGTTCAAAGTCACTTCGCTGATATCCCGTAAGTTATAAAAGAATCCATAGTCTCGCTTTGTATCGTAAATGAGCCACTGTTGGTCGGAAAAACGCTCCTTGAAATGTTTGATTGCGTAGGGTAAAACATCGTATTGCGGGTCAATGGGCGCAAAGTAAATCTTGTCTGCAGTTTGCTGAAAGCGAACAAATTGGAGAATTCGCATTGCTTCCTGCAATACCTGACGTTCAATTTTCTTCAGTGCTAGAATGTCCGGGTCGCCATAATTGGTGTCAAGTCGCGTTTCGGAGGCGAACGCACGCTGCATAAAACGGAACAGGCGCATCTCAATACCTTCAGCTTCCGACAGGAAAGTGAGGATTGGAAGTTCGTGGTTGCGGGGATGAAGCTTTTGTTGAATCGCCGTCCATACTCGTTGTGACTTTGGCTCGCTGGTTTCTATCAGGATGTGGTCTGCAAACAAGTTGTTTTGGAAAGCCGTGTCACGATAAATGTTGCTTACCTCAATTTTTTGTGCATAGCAATCAAAAACGGCTGTCAAAAATCCGGCAAATGTTCCATCGTAAAGTAGTTCCACCATTGGTTAATGTTTGAAGTTTTTAGGAAGTTCTGCCGGCAATTTCGATTCCGTGAAATGAAATAAGCTTAATTGCGTATCACCGGTCTTGCGATATTTGGTTTGGCTTTCGTGAATGATATGGTTGCGCAAAATCTGCGGATCACCATAGCGATTTCTAGCCGGGAGTTCGTTGCAAGTGACGAAATATTGAGCTCTTTTCATGACTACACCAATTTTTTTCAGGTGCATGCTATTTAGTTTGCGAAAACGTCTTGAGTCTACAATCATCCGGGCCGATTGAACTCCAATCCCCGGAACCCGGAGGATCATTTCGTAGTCGGCCCGGTTAATGTCGACCGGGAACAGATGCAGATTTCGCAACGCATAAGCCAGTTTTGGGTCAATTTCAAGGTCCAGAAAAGGTTGGTTGTCGCTCAAGATCTCATCGGCCTTAAAATGATAAAAACGCATCAGCCAATCGCTTTGATATAATCGGTTCTCCCGCACCAGAGGAGGTGTTTGTAGTGTAGGAAGTCGCTTGTCGTATTCGTTAACAGGTAGATATCCGGAATAATAAACCCGCTTTAAGTTCTGGCGATGATAAAGACCCGATGCCAATGTTAAAATTTGGTGGTCGGTTTCGGGGCTGGCACCAACAATAAGTTGGGTGCTCTGGCCTGCCGGAGTAAAGCGTTCGGCATATCGATATTTCTTCTTTTCATCCTTGTACCGCACAATCCCGTCCCGAATCTGATCCATTGGTTGAAGCACGGTATTATAGTTCTTTTCAGGCGCCAGTCGTTTTAGCTGTTGTTCTGTTGGAATTTCAATATTCACGCTCAAGCGGTCGGCAAATAACCCGGCCTGCCTAATAAGTTCCTGACTTGACCCCGGAATGGCCTTCAGGTGAATGTAGCCGTTGTAGCGCTCTTCTGTTCGTAATTTCTTGGCCACGAGCATTAATCGTTCCATCGTATAATCTGGATTTTTTATTACGCCGGAACTGAGGAAAAGTCCTTCAATATAATTTCTTCGGTAAAAATTAATTGTCAGATCAACAACCTCCTGTGCTGATAATGTTGCCCGAGGTCGATCGTTTGTCCGCCGATTAATGCAGTAGGCACAATCGTATATGCAATGATTAGTCATCAGTATTTTTAGCAGGCTCACACATCGTCCGTCTTCAGTAAAGCTGTGGCATATGCCCGAAGCAACAGCACTTCCGATTCCGCCGGAATTCCGTCGGTTATTGCCACTCGACGCGCAGGATACATCATACTTGGCAGCATCGGCTAATATTTTTAGTTTATCGATGGCTGATGTCTTCATATTGGCTATATTTATTGATCGAATTCAAAATGACCTTTCAAAAATAGCTAATAATATTAGTCCGAACTAAATATATTAGCTATTTTTATCCATGCGGCTAAAAATATAAGCGAAATGAATTTTCTTTCTGAAAACCTAAAATTTCTCCGGCAAAGTCATCAGATGACTCAGCAGGAATTGGCAGAAAAAATTGGTTTGAAAAAATCTCATATTGGGGCATACGAAGAGGGGAGAGCGACTCCTAAAATTTCGGCAATTCAACAAATTGCGGTCCTGTTTAGGTTGACATTAGATCAGTTGATTGGTGTTGATTTGAGAAACAACTATACCGGGAATGTGACAGCGAAAGAAACGTTGAAAATCTTGTCAATCATGGTCAATACGCAAAACGAAGAGCTGATAACGATCGTTCCGGTCAAAGCTTCAGCTGGCTATTTGAATGGCTTCGCCGATCCTGAGTATTTGGGAAAACTAGCCGCTTTTAATATGCCGGTACCCGAATTATCGCCAGGAAAAACCTATCGGGTTTTTCAAATTACGGGAGACAGTATGCTGCCCGTTCAGCCTGGATCGTATGTTTTTTGTGAGTTTGTTGAGTCTGTTGCTGACCTAAAAGAAGGTCATCCGTATGTTCTGATCACTAAAGACGAAGGTCTGGTTTACAAGCGGGTATACGCCAGAGGTGCCAGGCAGTTTTTGCTGAAATCGGATAATACGGTTTATGATCCATATGTTGTTGATGGCGAAAATGTTATAGAGATATGGAAGGCTGATGGTGTTCTAAGCTTCAACCTACCACAACCCAGTCACCTGGAAATTAGCCGTCTTTCTGATCTGCTGACAGAAATGAAAGAAGAAATCAGGCAGCTTCGGGAGGGGTGATCTGTTCGTTATCAACCTGTTAGCTAATCTACTTGAACGAGTCCGCTTATTCGGCAATATTTTGTAAATTGCGGCACTTAAAAAACAAGTTGTTATGGGTCTTTTCGGAATTTTTTCCAAAGCTAAAAAAGAAAGTCTCGATCAGGGTCTTTCCAAAACCAAGGAAAGCGTTTTTCAGAAGTTGGGTCGTGCAGTCGTTGGTAAGTCTAAAGTTGACGACGAAGTATTGGACAACCTTGAAGATGTGCTGATTAGTTCTGATGTTGGCGTTGACACTACCTTGAAGATTATTCGCCGTATCGAGAGCCGGGTTGAACGCGATAAATACCTCGGTATAGATGAGTTGAACCAAATTTTGAAGGAAGAAATCGCTGCTTTGCTGGAAGAGAATAATACGTCTGATGTGACCGATTTTGAGCTTCCGAAAAGTGAAATTCCCTATGTGATTATGGTTGTTGGTGTGAATGGAGTTGGAAAGACGACGACCATCGGTAAGTTGGCCTACAACTTTAAACAAGCCGGTAAAAAAGTAGTTTTAGGTGCTGCCGATACCTTCCGCGCTGCTGCAATCGATCAGCTCGAAGTTTGGGCCAAGCGTGTTGATGTGCCAATTGTTCGTCAGGATATGGGCTCAGATCCCGCTTCAGTTGCATTCGATACCTTAAAATCAGCAAAAGCTTCGCGGGCTGATTTGGTGATTATTGATACAGCCGGACGGTTGCATAACAAAGTGAACCTGATGAATGAGCTGTCAAAAATCAAGAAGGTCATGCAAAAGGTGATTCCGGATGCACCGCACGAGGTTCTTCTTGTGTTGGATGGTTCAACGGGGCAAAACGCTTTTGAGCAAGCTAAGCAATTCACCAAAGCAACGGAAGTTACTTCTTTAGCGTTAACAAAACTCGATGGAACAGCTAAAGGTGGTGTGGTGATCGGGATTAGCGATCAGTTTAAAATTCCGGTGAAATATATCGGAATTGGCGAAAAGCTCGAAGATTTGCAAATATTCCGTCGTGCTGAATTTGTCGATTCACTATTTTCTTAAAAAACAAAAAGCACTAATTAATAAGAGCGGGTTTATACCTCAAAAGTTGATTTGGAGCAGGTTTTTGTGCCAAAACACAAGGTTTTTGCGGTATTGGTGTAGCCGATTGTGTGTGGAGCCGCAACCAGAGTGAAGTTGGATTGTTGTAGATGACGAATTAATAAGATTTGAAGATGAAGAGAGGTAAAGTAAATATCATGACGTTGGGCTGTTCGAAAAACCTGGTCGATTCGGAAATGCTTTTGAATCAACTGGATTTAAATGGATTCCAGGTTGTACATGATTCAGATAAAGATGATGCCAACATTGTCATATTAAATACCTGTGGTTTTATTGCCGATGCCAAAGAAGAATCGGTAAATACGATCCTTAATTTTGCTGACGCCCGTAAATCGGGTAAGTTAGATAAATTGCTGGTAATGGGATGTTTGTCGGCCAGGTATAAAGAGGATTTGACCACTGAGATACCAGAGGTTGATAAGTTTTATGGTAAGTTCGACTTCAAGGAGATCATCAAGGATTTGAACGCCAATTTTTATGAGCAAAAAATGTATCACCGCATTAAAACGACTCCGTCACATTTTGCTTATCTAAAGATTAGTGAAGGCTGTAACCGCCATTGTTCATTCTGTGCCATTCCTCAGTTTACCGGAAATCACAAATCGCGCGAAATGGAAAGTCTGGTTGCTGAAGCTACAGATCTGGTGGCCGGTGGAGTTAAAGAAATATTGGTCATCGCTCAGGATTTATCATACTATGGCATTGATCGTTACGGTGAAAGCAAGTTGGCTGAGTTGATTGATAAACTGGCAGACATTGAAGGGTTAGAATGGATTCGTTTGCATTACGCTTATCCGTCGAAATTTCCGGCTGATGTGCTTACGGTAATGCGGAAACGCACAAATGTTGCTAATTACCTCGATATTCCACTCCAGCACATCACCGATCGAATGCTAGGGATCATGCGACGTAAAATTACGAAAGACGAAACAATCGCGCTGGTAAACAAAATTCGGGAAGAAGTACCTGGCATTGCTTTGCGTACCACGTTCCTTGTTGGTCATCCCGGAGAAACAGAAGAGGATTTTGAAGAACTGAAAGCGTTTATTCAGGAATATCCGTTCGAAAGAATGGGAGTATTTGCCTACTCGAGTGAGGATGACACCTACGCCTATAAAATGTACAAAGACGACATTCCCGAGGAAGTAAAGGTAGAAAGAGCGGCAGAGTTAATGGAAATGCAACAGGCGATTTCCGCTCGTTTTAGTCAGCAGCAAATTGGCAAAAAACTTCGGGTTTTGGTTGATCGCGAGGAAGACGAGTATTTCGTTGGACGCAGTGAATACGATTCTCCTGAAGTTGACTGCGAGGTATTGATCGACAAATCAGATGAAATACAGGTCGGTAATTTTTACGAGGTTGAAATAAATGATGCGACAGAGTTCGATCTCTTTGCTTCATTATAAGATTGAAGAGTCGGGTAAAACCGGCTCTTTTTATTTTCGCTCAATTTTCAATACATCTTCGGCAAATTTGATTGCTGCCTGCTCAACTTCGGGTTGCGTTTTCGAGAACATTCCACAACCAATAACATGTACTCCGGCATCGAATGACTGAGCTCGTTTTTGGGCCTCCGGTGTTCCTAATTCCTCAAACATCTTTAGGGCTGCATCTACTTTTACTACTTCATCCTGATGAGTTTCATCCTTATAATAATAACCAAGAAATACCGGTGCTTTTACTCTAAGGAAGGTATGTTGAGTCATGGTTGATTCGACCAGTTGTTGCAGATATACAATAGCTTCGATACGGTACACGCAGTTCCAATAGTCGCATTCGCTATCGTCTGGATTTGTATTAACTGTCCGGAAGTCGCCTCCATAAACCAAACGCGCAATTTGCAACCCCCAAGGTTTAGAAAGTAAAAATGCAGCGGAATTGTTGATCGCAATATTTGGAGAAAGTAAAATTAAAGCATCCACCAGATCGGGAAATTCTGCTGCCAATTTTAACGATAAAGTTCCACCCGTGGAGGTGCTCATGATGATTGTCTTTTTTCCTAATTTTCCGGCAATAATTAAGGCTTCTTTCGCCGACTCGTAAAGCCGGTCGGGTGTCATGTCGAGCAGCGGATCCGGTACATCAAGCCCATGCGATGCTAATCGCGGTAAAAAGGCATTCATTCCAAAGTGCCGGGCAAAATTAAGGTGTGTCGGATTGCCTTCCATGCGGGATGCCGAGAATCCGTGCAGGTACAGGAGGCTCCATTCAGTTTGCGATTTTAGACTGTCGTTGGCCCAAATAATTTTACTTTCATTATTTCGCTTTACAGGGAATGAGTCTTTCTGAAGTTCTAAAAATTTATCGAGTTCAGCTCTTTCTATTGGGATTACAGGAAGCTCATTCCGCAACTTCGGATCAGGAAATGTTGGACCTGCAACATATATAAAACCCAGCATGAGGATAAAAGCGATTAGGATTCGAAGAGATCTTTTCATGAGAAATGTAATTTTGGAACGAATATAATACAAAGGCATCCTTTGGAGTAAAGGTTTAGCTTTTCCATCGATTATTTCTCTTTCCCTATCGTTTTTTTTGTAATCATCCTTCTGTCCTGACCAATCACCATGCCTAACATTCTCCGGAGTCCTCAGATTAAATCAGAGTTGATTTTGTTTTATACAGGTTTCTATTTACTTCATCGAAATTGATTTAGTATCAACCATTCTGATTATTCGTTTGTCTGGCCGGTGAAGTAGTTTTAACATTCTTTTCGGCCCGAAAAACACATCCTTTTTTTCGAATAAATAAACAGACAACCTATTAAAAAGTCTAATTTTGCTTTAAAATTGGTTAGGTTTAATGGTTTATTTTGAATTGTTCCATTTAAGACATTGTCGAGGGCAAAAAATTAATTTTCGGGCAGAATTCAAAACATTTGTTAAACTTTAAAAACCACTATTTGTTACTCTTTAGAACTTTTCAAAACAGAAAGTCGGAATAATCGAACAGAACAAAATGGACAAATATTCGCAAGTTGGAAATCAGGAGATTGCTGCTGTTGATGAGCTATATCAGGATTATTTGAGAGATCCTGAAAGTGTAGACGAAAGTTGGAGATATTTCTTTAAGGGGTTTGAATTAGCCCGCACAAATTATCAGAGCAAGTCGGAATTCTCAGGAGAAAATATTGATAAAGAATTTGCTATTCTGAATCTAATTCATGGTTATCGCCAGCGCGGGCATCTTTTCACAAAAACCAACCCGGTTCGAGCCAGAAGAAAGTATAAACCAACCCTCGATATCGAAAATTTCGGTCTTGAAAAGGCTGATCTAGAGAAGGTTTACCAAGCAGGTAATAGCCTTGGAATTGGCCCGGCAAAACTGAAAGATATTGTCGCGCATTTGGAAGCCACTTATTGCGATTCAATAGGGGTCGAATACATGTACATTCGGCATCCGGAGATAGTTGAATGGATGCAAAAGAAGATGGAGAGCACCAAAAATTCTCAATTATTTTCTGCGGAACAGCGTAAACACATTTATTACCATTTAAAGGTCGCTGTCGGTTTCGAAAGTTATATCCATAAGAAATTTGTCGGTCAAAAACGGTTCTCGCTCGAAGGAGCAGAGAGTTTAATTCCGGCGCTTGACGCAGTAATTGAGCATGGTGCCGAATTAGGAATCCAGGAATTCATATTGGGTATGGCTCATCGCGGGCGCTTGAATGTGCTAAGCAATATTATGGGTAAACCCTACGATAGTATTTTCAAAGAGTTTTACGGAACAGAGTACGAAGAGGATATTTCAATGGGAGATGTGAAATATCATTTGGGGTTTGAAAATACAATAACATCTGACAATGGATCTAAAGTCGAACTGAGTTTGGTGCCCAATCCATCGCATTTGGAAACGGTTGCCAGCTTAGTTCAAGGAATGTCACGCTCGCGAATCGATGCGTTATACGACGGCGATTCTAATAAATTGGCGCCGATTGTCATTCATGGCGACGCAGCAATTGCCGCTCAGGGAATCGTCTACGAAGTGATCCAAATGTCGCAGCTAAAAGGATACCGAACTGGGGGGACCATTCATTTGGTAATCAATAATCAGGTAGGGTTCACAACCAATTATTTAGATGCTCGTTCCAGTACATACTGTACCGACATAGCGAAAGTTACCCGTTCTCCCGTTTTTCATGTTAATGGAGACGACGTTGAAGCTTTGGTCTATACCATTAAAATGGCGATGGAGTTCCGTCAGAAGTTTCACTCCGATGTTTTTATCGACATTCTGTGCTACCGTAAATATGGTCATAACGAAGGTGACGAACCTCGTTTTACACAACCCCTGTTGTACAAAGCAATTGCCAAACATAAAAATCCACGCGATATTTATGCTGAAAAATTGATTTCAATGGGTATAATGAGCCAAGACGAAATACAGGAGGAAGTCATAAATTTCGATAATTACCTGGATGATATGTATCGGGAATCGGAGAAAATTGAAAAATTGAAAATCAAACAATTTCTGATCGAAGAATATGAGAATTACCGTAAACCATCGAATTTTGATTTTTCGAAACGAGTGGACACAAAAGTCACGAAGGAGAAGTTAATTGCTTTGGGGCAGAAAATAACGACTTTGCCGGCTGATAAAATCTTCTTTAATAAGGTCAACCGAATTATCGCCGACAGGAAAATGATGTTGTCGGATGATAAACTTGATTGGGCAATGGCCGAACTTTTAGCCTATGCTACTTTGCTCGACGAGGGACATCCTGTGCGAATTAGCGGTCAGGATTGTGAACGGGGGACTTTTGCTCATCGCCACGCAGCTTTTGTAGTTGAAGACATGGATGAGAAATACTTCCCATTGAAGAATATTTCCCCCAATCAGGCACCGTTCCATATCTATAATTCACATCTTTCAGAGTATGGGGTAATGGGCTTCGAATATGGTTATTCGATGGCTCAGCCGAACGCATTAACAATATGGGAGGCTCAGTTTGGCGATTTTACAAATGTTGCTCAGGTAATCATCGATCAGTACATTACTTCAGCGGAACAAAAATGGGGATTGATGAATAATCTTGTGCTCTTTTTGCCTCATGGATACGAGGGGCAGGGGCCAGAGCACTCAAGCGGACGTATTGAACGGTTTCTGACTTTAGCTGCGAACAACAATATGCAGGTGGTTGTTCCAACCACTCCCGATAGTCTGTTTCACTTATTGCGTCGTCATTTACATTGGAACACGCGAATGCCTTTGGTGGTTTTTACCCCGAAAAGTTTATTGCGTCACCCCATGGTTAGCTGTACTTTAGAAGAATTGGCCGATGGTGGTTTTAATGAGGTTATTGATGATAAAATGGCCCGACCGGCTAATGTTACTCAAATCGTGTTTACATCGGGGCGGCTGTATTACGACTTGGTTAAGGCTCGGGTTGATCGGGGAGATGAGTCAACAGCAATTGTTCGCATCGAGCAGCTTTTCCCGCTGGCTACTGACCAGATCGAAGCTACGCTGAAAAAATACAAGAAAGCAAAGCGGTTGATTTGGGCACAAGACGAGCCGGAAAATATGGGAGCATGGCCTTTCCTTCAGCGTAAGTTGAAGCATTTGAATTTAGAGTTGGCTTCACGTCCCGAAAGTGGAACTCCGGCCGGCGGCCTGATGAGACAGCACAACCTTCGCCTTGAAAAAATTATGAATACAATATTTAGCGAATCAATTTTCGCTTGAAAAAAATAAAAAACCATGATTATTGAGATTAAAATACCTACACCTGGTGAGTCTATCACAGAGGTGGAGCTAGGTAAATGGCTTGTCGATGATGGAAGTATCGTTTCGAAAAATGAGGAAGTTGCCGAAATTGAGTCAGACAAAGCAACGCTGACGTTGGTAGCTCCGGAAACGGGCAAAATTAGTTTTAAGGTTGAAGAAGGTGTTACTGTTGCTGTTGGCGAATTAGCTTGTACCATCGATACTGATGCAGCAGGCGAAGTTGCGTTGGATCCGCCCGTTGCAGCCCAACCGAAAGCGGAGCCTGAGACGATTAAAACAGAAGCTTCCACCGAAAAAACGTCATCGGCCGATCAACGAAGAATTAAAACAACAGCCGTTGCACGCGAGATAATGGAAGAACACCACTTGTCGGTCGATGACATCATTCAAGGTTTGCAGCGCATTGGTAAAAAAGAGGTTGAAGCTGTAATCAACCAACCGACATCGACTCAAAAGATGGAGTCTGCCCCGAAAAATCTGTTTTCCAGAGATGAATCGCGCGAAAAGATGAGCATGCTGCGAAGAAAACTGAGTCAGCGACTGGTTGCCGTAAAAAATGAAACCGCGATGTTGACGACTTTTAACGAAGTCGACATGAGCCCGATTATGGAAATTAGAAAACAGTTTCAAAACAAATTCATCGAAAAGCATGGCTTAAAACTTGGATTCATGTCCTTTTTCACAAAAGCGGTAGCTACAGCTATGCAGTTTCATCCAGCCATTAACTCAATGATTGATGGCGAAGAAATCCTGACACCCCAGTTTGTCGATGTTGGAATTGCGGTGCAAACACCAAAAGGTTTAATGGTGCCAATTGTAAGAAATGCAGAAAGCAAATCGATTCCTGCCATCGAGCTAGAGATCAAGGAGCTAGCCGAAAAAGCCCGTTCAAAGAAAATCTCGGTGGAAGAACTAACCGGTGGAACTTTTACTATAACCAATGGCGGAACCTTTGGGTCGTTGCTTTCGACTCCAATTATTAATCCGCCACAATCGGCTATTCTTGGGATGCACAACATTGTCGATCGTCCGATGGCGGTTGACGGCCAGGTTGTGATACGTCCGATGATGTATCTGGCGCTGTCCTACGACCACCGAATTATCGATGGAAAGGATTCGGTAGGTTTTCTGGTAAAAGTTAAATCACTGCTCGAAAAGCCACAATTATTACTAACCGACGGCAAATTGCCTGAAGAATTATTACTCGAATTATAGCAGGTTTATTCAGTACTTTGAAAAACAAGCAGGGTAACTTTTCGTCCGGTTATTCTGCTTGTTTTGTCATATAGAAACTCAGCTGAAACGATCTCTGTTTCAATTACGTTAGTAGGAAATCTGAAATAAGGTAGGAATTCAATTCGTGAAGATCGCTAGGTTGCGTCGGAGTTTGAGTTCTTAATTTTTTATTCCATTTTTGTGACCAATCTATTTGTTTCCGAAAAATAGCAAGTGTTTATAATTGTATTGTTTAATGGTCACACGTCAAGAAAATAAGGTACTGATTGTCTGCTCAAATATATTTGTGTGGCTGGTAGTTACGATAATATTTCACTTTTTACTAAGAGCCTTTAATCAAGGTGAAAACTACTTCCGATTAATCAAAGGGCTTGTTTTTTTAGCATTAGTTTTTTATCTGAACTACTATTTGCTTATCCCTCGTCTTCTTTCTCCCCGTAAGTTGAAACGCTATGCTTTTTCAGTAGTCGGTTTTTTAGCTTCGATTCTTTTACTAAACTATTATCTCGAGCTATCGCTGCGCGAACTGTTAAACATACCTCCACCGATCCTTCAACAGACCAATCGGAATGATTGGATGGCCTCATCAACAAAGCCAATTTTTATTAACTTTGGAATGACTTTGTTATGCTTTATTTCGTTAGCTGTAAGCACTAGTATTCGGGTTACTCGCGAGTGGTTTAAGAATGAAAACCAGCTTAAAGAGATTGAGAATAAAAAATTGATCGCAGAGCTGTCATACCTTAAAGCTCAGATAAATCCGCATTTTTTCTTCAATACGTTGAATGGAATTTATGCCTTGGCTCGTCGTAAATCGGATAAAACTCCTGAAGTTATCATGATGTTGTCAGTGGTTATGCGGTACATTATTTATGAAGCAAGTGCACCGAAAGTGTTGTTGAAAAAGGAAATAAGACATATTGCAAATTTCATCGATTTGCAGAAGCTTCGTTTGGCTGAGATGGTTAAAATAGATTTTCAGGTAAGCGGAAGTCCCAAAAACCAGATGATCGAACCTTTATTGTTTACAGTATTGGTTGAAAATGCCTTCAAGCATGGCATCGATTATTCAAAAAGCAATACGATTCGGGTCTTTTTTCAAATTAAGGACGAAGAGCTTTGTTTTATGGTTTCAAATCCGGTGGTTGCAAAACAACGAAAACAACTTAATCCGCCCGAAGAAACAGGAATTGGGATGGAAAATATTAAGAAAAGGCTGGATTTATTGTATCCGGAACGACACGAATTGAATGTGACTGAAAAAGATTCGTTATATACAGTTGAATTAAAACTTATAATTGATAATCAAGTACCATGAAATGCATAATAATTGACGACGAGCCGTTGGCTCAACAAATATTGGAGGATTACATTTCAAACATTCCATTTTTAAAACTGGAGAAGAAATGCAGTTCTGTTTTTGAGGCTCTTGATATTCTTCAAAAGACAACTATTGACCTTATATTTTTGGATATCCATCTGCCAAATGTCTCTGGAGTTGAGTTCATTAGTAGTCTGGACACTAAGCCGATGTTTATTTTCACCACAGCTTATTCTGAATATGCACTAGAAGCGTTCGAACTGAATGCGGTCGATTACTTATTGAAACCAATTCCGTTTAAACGGTTTTTGCGTGCTGCCAACAAGGCTTACCAGCTTTATGCTTCGAACCGGAAAGTCAAGAGGGAAGAGGTAAGCGAGAATTTAGATTCGGAGCATGATTTTATTATGGTGAAATCTGATTACAAATCGGTGAAGATTCAGTTGAATCAGGTGTTGTATATAGAGGGGCTGAAGGACTACGTGAAAATTTATATTCAGAATGAAGACAAGCCTATTATAACGCTCAATTCCCTAAAAAAAATGGCCGACAGTTTACCGTCGAACCATTTCCTTAGAGTTCATAAATCATTTATTGTGAATACCAATAAAATCAAATCTGTTACAAAGAACCGGATCATCATCCATGACCGCTGGATTCCGGTAGGCGATAATTACAAGAGCGATTTCCAAAGCTCTGTAATTAACCGCTTTACCTTGTAAAAATTAATTAATTTTTCGTTGTTGAAACCATAGATCTTTCAAGGAGAATCCCATTCGCAGGCGAACAAAGTTTTCCTGGATAAGTTGCTTGGATGTAGTTCCTTTTGTACCGGCTTCAAAACTGACATCAACTTTTGATTTGTTGTTGCGAATTGGCACACCAAAACCACACGATACATTGTATTCGTCTAACTGGATGCCTCGAAGCTGGAGATACGATTTGGCATATTGAAACCCGATACGGTAACTTACTCGTTTGTATAAGGGAGCCATGAAATTTTCGGTTGGTGTAAACTCTAACCCTGTTCTGAAATAGGGGTTGTTTTTTAATGTCACACCACTTAAATCATAATCATAATCAGACCACTTTTGGAATCCGGCATCAAGTGCATAGAGTAGGTTTTTGTTGTTGCTAACTGCAATACCAATCCCAAATTCTTCAGGAATGTTAAAGTTATCTTCGTATTCACTACTCTCGTCATATATTGAACCACTGGAGCTGTATGTTGTAACGTCGTGACGATTAACTAATTGTTGGCCAGGGCAGTAGATGGCTCCAACCGTTATGCTGTAGTTTTTAACATCGAACGCATATTGTGCACCGAATTCCCAATAGAAATTGTGAAAATAATCCGTCGTTTCGTTGATTACTGAATTACTTCCGATAATAGTCAGGTCGTGATATTGGGTTTGTTCAACCGTACCAAAAAGGAACGACGTTTTAAGACCGATTGAAAGAGATTTGACGGGCTCGTAAGAAATTACGGCATATGCCCTGCTGATATCGCCGGTGCCGATAATAGAGAGCGGATATTCGGCATTAACACCTTCAATTTCTGCTGTCGTATTAATTTCGTAGCCCGTTGAGCTAAATGGATTCAGACCAAAACCAGCGGATATTTTTGAATTGATCCGCCACCCTAAAGCCAGGTAGCTAAAGTTAGCGTTTTGCAAACTTGCCGACTCACCTTGTGATTTAAAAGTCGAGTACGTGCCGTCAACTCCGGTATCGAAAATGAAGTTTAAACTGTCGATACCACTGTACGAGGCTGGGTTCAACGTGTTGATGAAGTTATTTGAGCTCAACGCGAAACCGGCACCACCCATTGCAGAGTTCACTGGGTTTAGTTGCGAGCGTAGTTCACCAAGTCCATACATTGAATAGGGTGAACGCGT
Organism: Mangrovibacterium sp.; assembly: GCF_041596335.1. Lineage (GTDB taxonomy): Bacteria > Bacteroidota > Bacteroidia > Bacteroidales > Prolixibacteraceae > Mangrovibacterium. Next base: position 14,933 of record NZ_JBFHIT010000080.1, read on the forward strand.
ATTGTTTTGAGCCTTCCCTGCAATTGGTTGCATGAAAAGAAAGCCCAATGTTAGGGCAAATAGACTGACAGGGATGGATCTCTTATTCATTTTTTAGAAAATAAAGGTTCAACTTTGGACTCAGCGTACCGACTTTGCTGTCTGTGAAAAGGAGTAACTGCGAATTATCATACCAATTATTGCCGGAGAACATTACTAAAAGTCCAATATTTGTATCGTAGTAATAATCAGTTAATTCAGTCAGGAAATAATCAGATAGATCAGCGATGTAGTAATGTGTACCCGTTAAATAATTGGACACAAGTGTTGCGGTTACGCTTGTTTCTGTTCCCGACGAACTGGTCGTTGTAAGGTTGTCTCCGATCTTATTCGTTTTACCCGATGTGTAAAAAATCAACGTAGACGGTAAATCCCGATAATTGTTTTCCGTAGATGGTATTAAAACTAAGCTCGCTTTTACTAATACATGATCATCCAAAGTGAAAATACTATTGATCGTTGGAAAATCGATGCGACAAATAACTCCGGTGCTTCCCTGTGTGTAGGCTAGTCCGTTAGCGTTGGCCGACGAGATTTCTTCTGTCCTGGAAACAAGATTTTCGAACGATGTTCCCGATCGGTCTGTAATTGCCTGATTGAAGTTTGTATAATCAGTAGTTAAGTTAAATTCGTACTCGTTCTCAGTAACATCAGCTTTAACGATATGCGTGTACATTTTCATTTTAATACCGCCATCGGTGGTATTAAAGCCCAGAATTGCTTTAGAATCTGGCGCAACCAAGACAAAACCTCTCAAATATTCGTTCAGAAGATCATTTGTGCTAACTGAATCATCCTGCTCCACAAACAGATTAAAAAGTTCTTCTGCAAAATCATTGTCAAGCCTAAACTCAATACTGTCTTCCGCATTCGGATAGGGCGTAAAGCTATAGGTCGTCAGTGGCTCTTCGTCATAGGGGAAAGAACTGTTGTTGAAAAGATAGTCAGTTGTTGAATTTACATCCATTAGCTCCAGTTCTTCTTGTAATCGATGAAGTTGAATGGTGAATGTTTCAGTGGTATCACCAATACTGAATCCGGAGTAATTAAGTATTAAGGTCAGTGAGTCTAAAATTTCAGTGTCGGATCCTGTATTGTCTAAAATTGACGAAATGTCACTTGCCCGATCGAAATTGAAATAATGGCGTAATTCGGTCGTGCCAATCTGGTTGTTTGAATAAGTACCTACTAACCCTCTGGTGGGGTTGGAAGTCACAATTGAATCCATAATAACAGTGGAGAACTTGATGGAAAAACTATCTGTCATTAAAATAGTCGATTCAGTTTC
>NZ_JBFHIT010000081.1:0-15850 GCF_041596335.1 Mangrovibacterium sp.
GATGTCTATTTTATGAAACGTGCTTTCCAGGAAGCACAACAAGCTTACGAGAAAGGTGAGATACCGGTTGGAGCGGTGATTGTTGCCAATAACCGGATTATTGCCAGAGCCCATAATTTAACAGAAACCTTGACTGATGTTACTGCGCACGCTGAAATGCAGGCCGTTACCGCTGCAGCCAATTTACTTGGGGGAAAATATCTAAACGAATGCACTCTGTTTGTTACGCTCGAGCCCTGTGTGATGTGTGCCGGAGCTCTTGGCTGGGCTCAATTAGGCCGGTTGGTTTACGGAGCCAGTGATGAAAAGCGAGGATTTACGAAATTTGCGCCCAAAGGTCTTCATCCTAAAACTGAAGTTTTGGCAGGAGTAATGGCCGAAGATTGTGGCGACCTGATGACTGCTTTTTTTCGGGAAAGAAGATAAACTGCCTTTGTTGATAGCTCTCTGTTATTCGTTTGAATGGTCAACTCTTTTAATCTCCTCGATTGAGGAAATCATACTCCTGAGGTGTTACCATAAAAAAGGCAACGAATATTGTTCGTTGCCTTGTCTGTTTTTTGTGCCTCGTTATATCTGTTTTATGTCGAATCCAACGAGTTTCAGATCTTCATAATAAGCAGGATAGGATTTTGTAACAACCATCGGTTCGTCAATTTCAATCGGGTTGAATAGGGCAGCCGGAGCAAACGCTAATGCCATGCGGTGGTCGTGATAGGTCAGAATGAGTGGCACCTCTTGTTTTTTGAAAGGGAATGAGCCATCCCAGCTAAGTTCACCGTGTTTTGGTTCGTCGAGGCGAGCACCGAATTTCGACAGCTCGTCTTGTAAAGCCGCAATACGGTTTGTTTCTTTAATTTTTAGTGTTTCCAGGCCGGTGAAGTGGAAGGGCACCTCTTTCATTACGCATAGTACTGCCATGGTTTGAGCGATATCCGGGTTTTCCAGGAAGTCGAGCGTTAATTTTTTCGGTTGAATGTTGGCAGTCTTCCGAATTACAATTCCATCTGAAGTCACTTCACTTTCAACCCCAAAAGGTTTAAACCAAGGGGCAATGGCGCAGTCTCCCTGAAGGCTCATGAGTTGCAGGTTTGGCAATACAATCTCGCCTTCGTCGGCTAAAGCCAACAACTCGTACCAGTATGACGCTCCCGACCAATCGCCTTCGCAGGTATATTCAATTGGTTGGTATTTTTGTTCCGCGATGTAAATTTCGTTGCCTTTCCACACTGAATTGACCCCAAATTGTTTCATCAGGTTCAATGTCATTTCTATGTAGGAACGAGAGGTGATTTTATTTTTCAGGCGAAGTGTCAATCCTCCTTCCAAAGTAGGAGCGATCATCAGTAACGCTGAAATATACTGGCTGCTGATACTTCCGTCCAGCTCCAATATTTTACCTTTTAAGTGCGAACCATGAATGCGCAGGGGAGGAAAGCCTTCGTTTTCAGCGTATTCAATTTTTGCGCCTAGTTCTATCAACGCATCAACCAGTACTTTTATCGGACGTTGTTTCATGCGGTCGGAACCGGTGATCACCCATTCGCCAACAATTTGTGAAAGGAAAGCGGTGAGGAAACGCATGGCCGTTCCGGCGTGGCCAATATCAAACAAGTTTGTGTTCGATTCCAGCACCTTTTTCATCACTTTAGTATCGTCGCTATCCGAGAGGTTCTTAATCTCGTAAGGGCTGTAACTTAAGGCGTGAATAATTAGTGCACGGTTGGCAATACTTTTAGAGGCCGGTAAATTAATGGTACCGTATACCTTTCTGTCCGATTTGGAAACTTGAAACTTCATCCGTAAATAATTTGTTTTTTAATTGTCTGATGGAACTTACATGTTGCTGAAACTATTTTCAACTGGTGCATGTGTCCAGCGCAACATGTTCGTTTCATATTTAGTCAAAAGTAAAAAATACTTAAACTGTCAATTTTCGGTAGTAGTCAAGAGCTTCAAAGATCAGTTCTTTCGAGCAGTCCTGATTTATTTCTACCTGGCCTATTTCCGAAATTAAGGTGAAATTAATTCGGCTGCCTTCGTTCTTTTTATCGTGCGTCATTAGTTCGTAGAGCGCCTCGTAGTCGGAAGTGGTGATATTGAATTTACCATACTTGGCGAGCATCCATTCGGATACCGACTGCAATAATGTCGGATCAAATCCGCATTTTTTTGCCGAAAGGTAAAGCTCCGCGATCATTCCGTAAACAACAGCGTGACCATGCAGAATAGGGCGGCCTTCATGCAACGCGTAGCTTTCAAATGCATGGCCAACGGTATGGCCAAAGTTCAACGCTTTCCGGATATTCTTCTCGGTGAGGTCATTCAAAACATGCCATTCTTTCACGGCAACCGAATGGGCTATGATTTCCTGAAGCGATTCGTAGTCAATTTCTGCCAGGTCATAGTCCATTAATTCATCCCAATGGTCGGTGCTTTTTATCAGTCCGTGCTTTAACATTTCAGCATAGCCCGACAGAAAGTTTTCGTGATCGATGGTTTTCAGAAAATTCGTGTTGATGATTACGGTGTCCGGTTCGTTAAACACACCAATCTCATTTTTTAGTCCATTAAAGTTGATTCCGGTTTTTCCTCCCAACGAGGCATCGACCTGAGCGAGCAAGGTTGTAGGAATATTCACGAAAGCCATTCCACGTTTGAAGGTCGATGCGGCAAAACCGCCTAAATCGGTGAGCATTCCTCCACCAATATTAATTAGTAGCGATTTGCGGTCGGCGCCAAATTTCGACAGCACTTCCCAGACCTGCTCAACCGAGCGAATCGATTTATGCGTTTCTCCACCCTTAATTTCAATAACGCGAATTTGGTATTTGTCGATTAAGGGTTGAATCAATGGCAGACACAACTTTGCCGGTGTTTCCTCCGTTAGTAAGAATACTTTCCCGGTTGCGAAACTGCCGACGATCTTGTCCAGTTCCTTCTCAATCTGTTGGGAAAAGATGATATTCGAATGTATATTTGATGCAGTCATCACCTGTTTTTTTTGGTGGTGGCAAAGTTAAAAAAAAAAGAAAGCTCTGGGAATTTAAAAGTTCCGGGTGGTAATTATTTACAAATCAACAGCGAAACATGGAACTATCGAACAAAAAACGTACGACAACGATTAAGCGAAGCTTCAACCTGACGATGGTACTTATGGTGCTGATAACCCTGTTTTTTGTTTGGATAGAAAATAATGTTGGTGCGCTTATTTCGGGAGGGCTGTTGGTTTTTAGCATTATAGTAGTTCAGTTTGTTAATATCAACTATGTCTATTATAGTTCCGAGGGCTCAAAAGTAATGATTCGATACTATCCGGTTATTGCTTTTTTCGGCAAAGAATACAATTCAATTGAGTTTGATAAAAGTCTGCTGTATTTTGTTAAGATAAAGCGTTATATGGCATTTTCAGATTTGTATCTGGCAGTTAAAACCAGCAAAGGAATTGCTGAATATCCGGAAGTGAGCTTAGTTGGGTTGACAAAAAGTGAAATTCAGTTAATCGAAAACGACTTGAATAGCCTGATGAAAAATCGCTGACATTTGCGAATTCGTAGAGAAAGGTTTAAATTGACATAAACCTTTTTTAGTATGTTATCCTCCGAACAACTTCCATATCACATTGCTCTTTCTTTGATTCCTGGTGTTGGTTGTATCAACGCTAAAAACCTGATAGCCTACATGGGGAGTGTGGAGGCGATTTTTGAAGCTAAAGAGAGTCATTTTAAAAAAGTTCCCGGCATTGGTCCGGTTGTCGCCCGCAGTATCGTTGAGAATCGGGATCTCGAACGAGGGAAGCAAGAGCTCCTTTTTATCGAAAAGCACAAAATTAAAACCACTTTTTATTTGGATGACGATTATCCGACTCGGCTGAAACGCTGTGTTGACGCTCCTCTGATTCTTTTTTCAAAAGGAAATATAAACTGGAACGCGGAAAAACTGGTGGCCATTGTTGGAACCCGAAATGCGACTGATTACGGTAAAAAGGTATGTGACGAGTTAATCTCAGAGATGGCAACACGCGATGGATATGCGGTTGTGAGTGGCTTGGCTTACGGGATCGATTCAGCCGCACACAAAGCGAGCTTACAACATGGAGTGCCTACATGGGGAGTCCTGGCACATGGGCTCGATCAAATTTATCCCGCGTTGCATCGATCGATGGCGGAAAAAATGTTGGCGTCAGGAGGAGTTATTACCGATTTTATCAGTGATACCAAAATTGAACGACAAAATTTTTTGCGCCGAAACCGGATTATTGCCGGCTTAACTGATGCGACCATCGTGGTTGAGTCGGCTGAAAAAGGAGGATCGTTGGTTACTGCCGATATTGCCGGCTCGTATAATCGGGATGTTTTTGCGGTCCCTGGTCGTAATTCCGACAATTTCTCCAAAGGCTGTAATACACTAATCAAACAAAATAAGGCGTGCCTCATTCAAAACCTCGACGATCTGGAGTATTTTATGGGCTGGCAAAAAAAAGCCAGGACAACACAGAAAATCCAAAAGCAATTGTTTGTTACCCTTACTGCCGAGGAACAAAAAGTGATGGATATTATGTCGGGCAGCCCTGTTTATATTGACCAGTTATGTCAGCAACTTCAGATGCCAATGGGGAGGGTGTCCGCACTGTTGTTAGGGCTTGAGTTTAATGGTTTAGTCGCTAGCTTGCCCGGCAAAATGTACAGGTTGAATTGATGACCATTGGAGTGTTCAACGCAATAGTGATTGGGAACTGGCTAAACTTTATCGGAGAACAAAATTTGTAATTCGAATTAGAAACTTGGAACTTGAAGCTTTTCTCTATCTTTGCGCCATGGCAACTACATTCGAAGACTTAAAAGTCATTAAATCAATTTTAAAAGGGTTGGGTGAAATCGGATTCGAAACCCCAACTCCCATTCAGGAACAAGCAATTCCGGTTGTTCGGTCGGGGGTCGATGTGTTGGGAATTGCCCAAACAGGTACCGGCAAAACAGCAGCGTATCTGCTCCCTATTTTTTCCAAGTTAATAAAAGCAGAAGGCGACGATCCCCGTGTACTGATCTTGGTTCCAACCCGTGAACTTTCAATTCAGGTGGGTGAAGACATTGAAGAACTGACTACCTACAGCAACCTGCGCCATGCAGCCATTTACGGCGGTATTGGTTGGACCAAACATGCCGATCTGATTAAGCCGGGGATTGATATTTTAGTTGCTACTCCGGGCCGTTTGTGGGATTTGTACAAATCCGGTGCTGTTTCGCTGAAGAAAATTAAAACGTTGGTCATTGATGAGGCAGACCGAATGCTTGACATGGGCTTTATGCCTCAGATCAGGCAGTTACTGGAGGTTATTCCGGTGAAACGACAGAATCTGCTATTTTCAGCCACCTTTAATGAACAGGTTGAAACGATGAGTCAGGAGTTTTTGGTTTCCCCCGAGCGGGTTGAAGTGGCTCCATCGGCAACACCGGCGCAGTTGGTGAAACAATCCTATTACAAAGTGCCGAACTTTAAAACAAAGCTGAACCTAATTCAGCATTTGCTATTGGATGAAGAAACGTTTAGTCGGGTAATTATTTTTGTCCGGACCAAAGAAAACGCTGAAAGTGTCTTTAAGGTGATCAAACGTAAGGTTGAAGGGCAAAAGCGAATTCTTCACTCTAATAAAGGACAAAATACACGTATTAATGCGATCAACGCGTTTAAGGAAGGCGACGTGCGGATTCTGATTTCAACCGATGTTTCGGCTCGGGGACTGGATGTTAGCATGATATCCCATGTCATTAATTTCGATTTGCCTCAGCGTTACGAGGACTATGTGCACCGGATTGGACGAACAGCCCGGGCCAATAATATTGGTGAAGCGATCACGTTGATAAATCCGGCTGAAGAATATCATTTAAAGAAAATTGAAGCGATAATCCGGATGACGATTCCGGAGGTGGAAATTCCGGCTGAAGTTGAAATTCCACCTACGCCAAAACCGGAAAGTCAGGGACAGCTGCGGGAAATTGACCGGCAGAAAAAAATTGAGGATCCAACTTTTCAGGGTGCCTTTCATGAAAAAAAACGACGTCCGGGAGAGAAGAAAAACAAGGTTGTTAATGCGCCCAAGCATTTGTCCAAAACCAAAAAATTCAGAAAAGGAAGAGGAGGGCGCTAAAGAGTGTCCTTTATGTAGCGGGGTTAGTTGTGTTGACTAATCAAGATTTCTGTGATTCCGGGGAAAGCTAAAAAACAGATCAGTGCGTCAATCAAATGCCGATCAATTACAGAAGGTAAACATGGGCTATTTAACAACCACGCCGAATGTCAAGCCGCCTGTAAATGTTCGAAAAGAATTTTTGCGCCGATCGTTATAAGTACAATTCCTCCAATAATCTCGGTGTATTTTGAAACTTTCGGCCCCGTTTTTTTTCCGATTAGTATGCCCAGCATGGAAGCAATGAATGTAATACTCCCGATGATGATGACAGCCGGAGTGATTTTGTCCATGATTAGAGCCATGCTGAAGCCAACTGCCATCGCATCAATGCTTGTGGCAAATGCCAGCACTACAGCAACTCTGAAAATCATAGGGTCGAGAAATTGTTTCTCTTCTTTTTCTTTCAGATTTTCCAGAATCATTTTTCCGCCAATGAGCGAAAGAATTCCGAATGCGATCCAATGATCAACCGGTTCAATCCATTGCTTGATACTGTTTTCAAGTATCCAACCCAGAACGGGCATCATGGCCTGGAAAAGGGCTAAAAGGAAAGCCAGTTTTACGGCATCGAAAAAACGAATTTTAGGAAGACTAAGTCCGCTGGTGACCGAAACGGCAAATGAATCGACCGACAGTCCCATGGCAAGTATGATGATCGTTGAATAGTACATTCCGGATAATTTGAAGTCGCAAAAATAGGAAAAATGATCCGGTTCGTTGATTGGATTTTCGACAGATGGGAAATTTGTAAACAGTATAAATAAGTCGTTATAAGCAACCGACTGAAGATATATGCATTCAAGGCAAATCAGTCAAATCCGGAAGTTCCGATTAATCTTCATTGTCACAGTCTTAGGCATGCCCGCGCAAGTCATTGGCTAGAGCAAGGTCTTAGCATTGTTGCCATCCAAAGGCTGATGGGCCATGCGGACATAAACACGACCATGCGATACATTTTTGTATCTACCGAGCAGAAGAACAAAGCCTTGGAAACGCTTGACGATGATGTTATTAAAGAAACAGGTAAGAAATGGAAGAAAATCAGTCCGAAGCAATCCTTACTGGAGTACCTTGGCCTTAAATAAGAATATTGAGATTAGAATCACTCGTTGAGCCTATAAGTTAAGTATTGATGTTTATGTTGCCAGAAAATAGGAATAAAAAAAATGAAGCGTCTACACAATGTCAGTATAATTCAAAAATGCAAATCTGATTCATGAACACACTGTTTTTATCCTCTCTGATGACATCTGTGATATACGAGAAATATCCTATAGTGTTAAAAAATATGTCAATTGATATATATCACTTATTTTTTCGGGAACCTTTTAAGTATCAACAAGAATTAACAGGCAAAGCTCAGTGAAGTTTTTGTGTACTTGCCAACATTTCTAATCTCTTTTTAACAATGGATTAGAGAGCCTGTTCCCTTCCCCAAAGGAAGATGCGTAGAATCAGATTGGACTGTCTGTGTCCCCCTAGGTTAGATGACCGATCTGAGTCGTTTATATATCTAATAAACAGCATTTATTTATCTTAATACATTTACCTTGATGCCCGAAATACGGCATGTTAATCTCACTTGATTTCTTAAAAAATTAAAAATATTATTATGAAAAATGTTTTACTTCTGGCCGTCTTCAGCCTATTTTGTCTTGCTGCTAAGGCGCAAATCAAAGTCAACAGTACCGGTAAAGTAGGGATTAACAACACCAGCCCTACCTATCAGCTGGATGTTAGTGGAACCTTCCGGGTCAATGATAACGGAGATGCTCTGATCTATCAATACGGCGAATTTTACCCCAATTCGGGCTGGTCATCTCTTGGGAACTATAGTTATATGTGGGATGAAGTTTATGCTTACCAGGGTTATTTCTATTATTGTGATATTTACTATTCAGACGCTAACCTAAAAACAGAAATTAAAAATCTGAACTCCGCAAGTGATCGATTAAAAGAGCTTCGACCTGTTTCTTATAAGATGAAGCCACACGTAAGACCAGGCAATGAAGCGGATGTGGATGTGGATGTGAATGCAGAGCAGATGGGTTTTATTGCCCAGGAAATGCAGGAGATTTTTCCTGAGATCGTTGTAAAAGATAAAAACGGCGTATTGGGCATCCGTTACACAGAGCTTATTCCGGTTCTGGTTAAAGCGTTTCAGGAACAGCAACAAGTAATTGAAGAGCTTAGAGCAAAGGTAGAAGAACTTCAGGCAACTAAAAACTAAGCTGTCATGAAACACAGGTATTGTTTAATGACAATTTCGCTGCTGGCAGCATTGTCTTTTAGTATATCATCCTTCTCACAAACCAAGGTATTTGGTTTTGGATATGATGGTTCCGGCAACAGGATTGACCGACATTTGATCACACTTAAAAGTGCAAGTCTGGCATCAGCTCTGGGTGAAAGCCAGGAGCAGGAAGTCTTTGAAGAGACTCTGGATAACCGTGAGATCAAAATCTACCCCAACCCGACTAAAGGGTTGTTACGAGTTGAAATCCCTCTGCAAGGAAATGAAAAACGTGTAGTTCTACAGGTATATAACATGCAGGGAGCACTAATCTCGGATCAGGTGGTGAGCGATGAAATAACCCAGGTTGATTTATATAACCACCCTCCGGGGATGTACCTCCTGCGCATAGCATCAGGAGAAGAGGTTTCCCAATGGAAAATCGTCAAAGAATAAAGCTTTTTAGATTAGCACCGACAACTTCTTTCATCATTTATGGTCGCTGGAAAACGGACATTTCGGTGTTAATTGTAATTTCTATTTCAAAAGATTAACTAAACTGAAAATGAAACTAAAGCTAAAGCATATTATCCCCATCCTACTTGTTAGTTTGGGGATACAAACCAGTTGGGGACAGGATTTTGATATTAGTGTCTCCGGCACCGAAAGTGGTACAAAATGGCATTACGCACGCAACAGTATCACTTTCGAAAACAACTATAGTTATACGCCCAGTGGCGGTACGATGACTGCAGATATTATGAACCCGGTAGTTACCGGTGATATTTCCTACAATTATACTATTGTTGATCCGGAAACGCGTAGTCTGAACACGTCTTATCAGGTGGGTACCACCAATGGTTCCTTTGATATTAGTCCGGTCGGCGGTGCAACTTATTCTATTCCCATCGATGTGGCTCCGGGGATCGGCGGCCTGCAACCAACACTGACCATTACCTATAATAGTATGGAAGGGCCGGGTATCGCAGGGTATGGGTGGAACATATTCGGAATATCAGCCATAACCCGAAGCCCCCAAACGTATTATTCTGACGGTACTTCAGGTGGCATTAACCTGGATAGCAATGACCGTTTCAGCCTTGATGGGCTACGGTTGAAATGCACTTCCGGTACCTATGGATCAAATGCATCACAGTACCGGACAGAAACAGACATTTTTACACGGGTGACCTGTTATACCGGGAGCTATGGACCAACGCAGTTCTTTGCCGAAACCAAAAATGGTTTGAAATGCCAGTACGGCTATGACAGTGACGCAGATCAAACGATTACAGGGGTAAATGAAGTTGTAAACTGGTACATGAACAAAGTTACCGACGTTTACGGTAACGAGATGGACTATGCATACATCAAGGATAACGGTTCAATCTATCTTGGCGAGATTACCTATGGTCCCAACACGGTTACATTCTACTATAAAAGCCGAAGCGATAAAACTTCTTACTACTTAAAGGGGAATAAAATTGATGAAAACCTGATATTGGATAAGATCGAAGTTAAATACAATTCGAATGTGGTAAAAAAGTACGAGTTTAAATACAACTACACGTCATCCAATTATACCAGGTATTCTGTTTTGAACGAAGTTGTTGAATACGGGATTGGAAGTACCCGGATGAACTCAACGGCCTTCACCTATCAAACACCGGACAATGTGTCTTTTACCCAAACTGTTTACAACACAACTCATAGTTATGTGACCTATAAGTCAAAATTAGTTACTGGCGATTTTAATGGAGATGGCAAGGCCGATTTTCTGTGTCTACCGGATGCTTCGAAAGGGGCCACCTGGACCGGCTACAAAATTTATTACGGTGACGGAAGTGATAATTTCTATCTGCTTTTCTCAAATACCTCTTATAGCTTTGGCACACTGGACGATATTTACGCTATAGACTTGAACGCAGACGGAAAAGACGATGTGGTTTTTGAAAGTGTAAGCGGCAGTACATCAACTTTTAAATATTGTATAAACTCAGGCTCTGCGCTGGGTACAGCCTATACTTTATGTTCCTTGTCAAATAATAGTGAAACGGGATATAGTGGCAAAAAAAGACGTAAGTCAGACAAACAGGAAAATGACAATGAAATTTCCGGTGCAGACTTAACCGGAGATGGTATCAATGATTTATTTATCAACGATGGAAGCGGGAACTGGAAAGTGTATTCCATGGGGAGTTCCTCCGGGGTATTGGGATCAATGACACTCAGGGCCTCGGGTACGATAAGTACCTTAAATAAGCAAGTATTAACAGGTGACTTCAACGGGGATGGAAATCCCGACATCTGGAGTTTTGATGATTCCGGTGTGAAAATATACTCCTTTAACGGGTCTTCACTAACACAGCTCTACACTTCCACCTGGCCTACCAGAAATCACTTTTTTAACCTGGGTGATTTTAACGGAGACGGGAAAGTGGATATCTTCCTCTATGGTTACAAGAATGGGAGTACCGAGTATGACTGGTCGGATTGGCAAATCCAACTATCTACCGGAACCGGTTTTTCCAAAAACTCCATTCCCCGAAAAAAAACGAACCTGAAGAATGACTATGTCCGGCTGGGTGATTTCAATGGGGATGGAGCGACCGATGTAATGGTCAGTTCCTCGAATGAAAGCTGGACCGGTACTTACTTCTACATCAGTAAAAATGAAGGGTCTGATTTTTACACTAATTCCTTACCGTCCTATCCCTCTTCAACCCACAGCTATTATGTTTCGGATTATGACGGTGACGGGCGTTCAGACTTTATGTGCACCGACGGTTTGTCACCCTGGTGGAACGGTTATCAAATGTATCGCTCAGGCTCAAAAAACAGGATTCTACTGGAGAAGATATCTGATGGATTGAATAGGCTGACTAAGATTACTTATAAAACTCTTTCTCAATATGGAGCGCCTTATACGAAAGGCACCGGGGCCACCTTTCCAGTTTGTGATTTCCAGGGAGCTCTGCCAGTTGTATCGTCCATCCAGACTGGTAACGGGCTGGGGAGTTTAAACACTATAAATTACACTTATGAAGGTGCTAAAATTCATCGTCAGGGGAAAGGCTTTTTATGTTATTCGAAAATGACAGCCACCGATGTAGCCAGTAATATGAAAACAGAAAGCAATTACGACTATCATACGTCTTATTTTTACCCCAGGCTCCTGTCTGCAGTTAATAAGTACTCTTCAACCACGCTTTCTACAACCAACAATAGCTGGTCATACAAAACCACTGTTTCAGGAATTATCTGGCCCTACATTTCTTCTTCGACACAAAATAGCAGCCTGACAGGGCACAGCGTGACACAGACCGCAAATTATGATACCTACGGAAACCTGACTTCGTCCGTCAAAACCTTTGACAATGGGGCGAGCGAATCCACAAACATCCAGTATACCAACGATGCAACTAACTGGTTGCTGGGCAAGGCGGACACAAAAACGGTAACATATTCAAAAGGCGGAGAATCTTCGGTTAGCAATACGGTTTCATATACTTACAATACGGATGGGATACTAAAACCGGATTTTATAACTTACTACCAGGGAACCAGTCTTGAGTATTATCAAAACCACGATTACGACAGCAAAGGGAACTTAAGCCAGGTCTACGTTTACGGTGGTAGTATCGGGGCCAGCCAGACCAATTACACCTATGAGACCAATGGGGTGAGGGTAAAAACAACAACCGATCCGTTAGGGCACACGACAACCAATAATTATGACTCTTACGGCAGGATAAATTCGCAGGTGGATTATCTGAATAACACCACCTCGTTTACATATGATAATTTTGGGCGGATCGCAACGGAGACAACTCCGGACGGCTTTGTAAAGACGACTGCCTACAACTGGGGTTTAACCGGGGGACCAACCAACGCCAGTTACTATGTGCAACAGTCAGGCAATGATGGTTCAATTACCAAAACCTGGTATGATCAACTGGTAAGAGAGATCCGTTCGGAGGGACTTGGCTTTAGCGGTTCTTATATCTATACTGTTACCGAATACAACACAAAAGGACAGCTTTACCGCGTCTCGGAACCTAGTACCTCGTCTTCACCGTCATTGTGGAACACCAACAGTTATAACAGCTATGGTCAGCTTACCGGTGTCACCAGAGCGTCGGGACAAAACAGTACATTCGCCTATACCTTTGGGAACAGCCGGGTTACGGAAACCACCGGTGGTAAAACAAGCTGGAAAGAAACGGACAGCCAAGGGCTGGTGACTCAGGCACATGATAGCGGAGGTGATATTATTTATGCCTACTACCCTGACGGGAAGGTGAAGACCATCACGGCTCCCGGGAACGCTGTTACATCGATGGAATACAACGATGCTGCCCGTAACCAAACGAAATTGATCGATCCAAGCGCCGGAACGATTGAATATACCTATAATTCGCTGGGACAATTAAAAACCCAGAAGAATGGGAGGAGCCAGACAACAACCTTTAATTACCATGCTGATGGGCGTATAAATACAAAAGTATCTCCGGAAGGTACTACTACATATGGCTACAACGGTAATAAACAACTTACCAGCATTAGTTCGCCTGGAAGTGTCAGCCGGAGTTACGGTTACGACACAAAAGGTAGGGTGAGTAGTATCTCAGAGGCAATACCGGGCTCGACAGCCCTCGCTACCGGGTTTACCTATGATAGCAAGGGCAGGCTGGAAACGCGTACACACCCTTCGGGGATTGTGGAAACAAACCATTACAATAGCTACGGGTACCTGGATTACATCTCGGCTGGCGGAGCAACCCGCTATACCATAACGGCTATGAACGAACGCCAACAGGTAACCGCAGCCACATTCGGAAGCAGCTTATACGGAACGTATGGATATGACAGTTACGGGTATCCCACTTATTCCAAGGCCCAGAACAGCGGTTCTTATCGGCAGGACTACCGTTACTCCTTTAACCCGGTAACAGGCAATCTGAATTCCCGCGAGAATTACCTGAAAAGTAAAAGTGAAAGTTTTACTTACGATAACCTCGACCGGTTGCAAACGGTAACAGGGCCCCAGAACCTGACTATGGACTACGATGCAAATGGGAACATCACAACCAAGAGTGATGTGGGATCCATATTTGTATATGAACACCCGACGATCCCCTACGCACTAACGGGCATTGAAAGCTCGACGGGCTTAATAGCAGATGATACGCAAACAGCAACTTATACATCGTTCGAGCAGGTTAGCACCATCGATGAAAGTGATTACTATGCTACGTTTACCTACAACAGTGACCAGCAGCGGGCAAAAATGGAAGTGGTACAGGTGGCAAGTACCATTTTAACACGCTGGTATGCCGGTAACAGTTATATGAAGGAAACCGAAGGCTCAACAACCAAAGAGTACACCTGGATCGGTGGCGATGCCTACTCGGCCCCTGTGGTTGCGATAAAAGAAAGCGGCACAACAAATTACTTCTACCTACTGCGTGATTACCTGGGCAATATTACCCATGTGGTAAATACCTCGAACACAGTTACAGCAGAATATAGTTACGATGCCTGGGGACGACGACGAGACAAGGATGATTGGGGGTACACCCTGAGCGGAGAGCCAGATTTGCTTGCAGGTAGAAGCTTTACATCGCATGAGTATCTGCCCTGGTTCAAGCTGGTAAATATGAATGGCCGGTTGTATGACCCGGTGGTGGGAAGGTTCCTTAGTGCAGATCCTTACGTTCAGATGCCCGATGGTACTCAAAGCTTTAATAGATATTCTTACTGTATCAATAATCCACTTCGTTATACAGACTTAAGCGGATATACCTGGAAAATATTCAAACCTTTTGTTAAAGCTGTTAAATGGCTCGCCAATGCAGCAGTGAATGCTGCGGCAGTTGTCATTGGTTTTCCAGTAGCTGTTACAATAACTGCGATAACTACTGCAGTAGGCTTGGGACAAGGGATCTTTACAGGGGATTGGACTATTCTGAGAAATGAAGCAAAAATAATTGGTGGTTTATACACGGGCTCACTTAAGCAGATAGTATCGAGATTTACATGGGAGTTACCCCAGACGATTGTGGGGTATATTGCTTCACAGGGGTCTAATATGATTGGTGATGTCGAGGACGTAAGTTATTTTCACGGAGCAACGGTTGTTCGTCATTATAGTGATAAATGGGGTGGTTTTACCATTGGCTCGTATATAAATATAGATAGTGGCTCAACAAATTATGATATTATGCACGAATATGGTCATTATTTGCAGAGTCAGGCTGTTGGTCCGGGATATTTATTTGGTTACGCTTTGCCTAGCTTAATAAATGCAGGGGCAATGGATAGTCAAGATCGGCATAATGCTTATTGGGTAGAGCAGGACGCCAATGTCAGAGCTAGAAATTATTTTGGTGATTCAAATTGGTCGTATTGGACCTATCCAATTCTAGGTAGTGAATATAATCAATCCTATACAAATAGATATGGAAAATATCAATACCAAATGGGCCCCAAATGGTGGCAGAAATTATACGAAAATCTTATATCGAAAAAATAAACTAAACTCATATAAATATGAAAAAGATTACAACATTTCTCATTTTAGGCATTTGTTTTATTGGTTTAAATTCATCAAGTTGTCATGATGATGATAATGTGCCGAGCCATCTTAAAATTATAAATAGATCCAATTCTGATATTTACGTTGGCGTCTCAAGTTCTTATCCCGATACTGCGTTATCTCACATTGAAGTTATTCCTTTTTATAAAGGCAATAAGACTCAAAAAATTGAAGCAGGAGATACAATGTCCGTTCGGACAATAATTTTGGCCGAGGATAACATAACTCAAATGTTCTTCTTCGATGCAAATGTGATAGAGAGGGAACCATGGGATAGTATCGTTTCGCATTACATCGTCCTAGAGCGAAAAGAAATTACTGAAAGTGATTTGAAAATGTCAAATTGGATCATAGCATATCCTTGATGTTCATCTGTTACTAGCTGCAATCTGTGCAGATAGAGAGTACGTGGAGTTTAAGTTAAGTACATTAGTGAAATGTGCTGTCGAAGATAGAACAATGTAGGTAGAGAGCACCAAGTCGACTTCAATTATATCAAACAAAAAAATTAAATAATTTAAAAAACCACAATTAACGTCAATGAAAAGAAACATCGCATTCAGCTTTATAATGGCCACATTGATAGGATTATCATTGGTGGCCAATGCCCAAACCGAGAAAGGGAAGATCCTTCTCGATGCTTCCAGCAGTCTGGATTTTACCTCATTATCGTCTAAATGGGAAACCGACTATAACAGTGGTGACGGAGGCAAAACAAGCAGTTTTGATTTTTCGCCCGCAGTTGGATACTTTGTCGCGAACAACCTCGCTTTTGGAATAATGTTGGAGCTTAGCACAACAACCGAAAAGGATGACTACGACAAATATA
>NZ_JBFHIT010000082.1:0-14559 GCF_041596335.1 Mangrovibacterium sp.
CAAGGTCCGCACCACTGTGCCCAAAAATCTACCATTACAGGTTTTCCTGATTGCAACACTTCCTCGAAGTTGCTTACTGTTATTTCTTTTGCCATAACTATCTTTTATAAAAAAGGCGGAACTACTGATTCCGCCCTTGGTTAAACTCCTTTTAACAAATCTCAGTTTGCTTTTTCTTCGGCGGTTTTCATTGCTTCGGCCAGTTCTTCATTGGGTTTGGCAACGCTAACCTGGTTGATTAACTCTTTGCTTTCCGCATCAAAAAAATAAACCACGCCGGTTCCTTTGTGTTCGGCCATCACTTTGGCGAGCCCAACTTCTTCCAATGCTTCTGCTGATTTCTTTTTGCTTTCGTCATCAGTCAGGTCATTGGCGATAAAATGAATGGCCATATCTTCGTTATTGGCCTTAAAGGTTTCCATGGCGCGCATCCCATTTTTCTGACAGGTCGGACACCATTCGGCTTTGTTGACCACGGCGATAACTTTTGATCCTGTTCCGGCAAAAGCAGAAACGCTGACCAGTGCGATAAGAATAAAACTTGCGAAAATTGATTTTACTGTTTTCATGATATTACAATTTTTAGTGATTCAGGAGAACAGTCGGGCAGCTTCCTTATTCCTGACAGGAGTTGGTAAGAAAAAATAATTCCCCGCATGGTTTCTCCTGGAGTACTTCAACATTTGGAAAAAGGAATAAGGACTTTTTGTTGCGAGAAACGTTGCTCGTATACAACGAGGAGCGTTCCTCGCTCTGTATTGCTCAGGTGATTATTAGAAGAAGTGTTTAGTACAGGAACGTCAAGCCTTTTCCTGGCTTTTTCTTGAGAACTTGTTTCTGTGTCATCATGCTGATTTCCTGGTTGAAGTACTTCAACGATTCATCGAACATGAATTTCCGGAAGACATCCGGGTTTTGCTGTTGTCTTGTTTGCTCAAGTGCTTCGAAGTAGTGCGCTTTATCTTCTGACAAAACCGGAGTGATCGGGTGTTTATGATAGTGTTGAAAGTTCAACGTACTTATCTTTTATTTCCTGCAAGCGTTTCATGTACCAAAAATAAATATAAAATTAGCTTAAAGGAATAATACGAAGGACTTTTGTTTCAACGAATTAAATTTGAGCGGGCAAAGTGGGAGCGAATGAATTATTGAATAATAATAGCCCGGCTGATCACCACGTCGTTTAGCATGCCATCGCATTTTCCCCGGATGGTGATGGTTTCTCCGGCTGCTGTCTGGTTTGTTAGTTGTTGATTGGCTGCGACAAAACTGCTGTCGAGGTAGACGCTGACACCAAAAAGCTCGTCTTCCAGGATGATTGCGGTGCCTTGTTCGCCTGTTTGTACAGCAACAACCTCTCCGCTCACTTCAACAACTTTACCCGAATACTTGGCATTGGCGGCTGTTTCATCTTCCGTATAATCGTTGAAAAGTTGCGTTGAACTGAGTTTAAATTCCGGCTTCGTGTTCTCCAGGTTTTCGTGTGGTTTCAAAAATACGTACCAGTACGCTCCTGCTCCCGCAACAATCGCCAGCACGATCAGTATCAAACTAATTTTATAAGCAGGTTTCATGATTATCTGTTGTAAGGTTCGTAATTCACATTCACTGTTACCTTCACTTCTTTGGCGATCTTGTCGCGGACCAGGGCCGGAATTTTAATATCAAAATCTTCGGCTGATACAACAAAGTCGCAGGTTCCGGCAATTTTGCCGTTTTGGGGATGCAGGACTGCCTTTGTACTGATTTTCTTGGTCACGCCGTGTAAGGTGAGTTCTCCTTCAACGTTGGCTTCGTGTGCTTCTTCTTTGGACAGGTCAATGGCTGACCAGTTCTGGATTTGGCCTTTGAACACGGCTTTTGGGTATTTCGATGATTCAATAAAATTCTCGTTGAAATGTTCCTCCATGAGGGCATTTTTAAACTTAAATGATTTCATCAGAGCTGCAAAGTTCAGCTCCCCGTTGGTGGTTTTCAAAAATGAGGTAACTTGATTGTTTTCAGCATGGATTGTTTCCAGCGGGGTCGACGAATCGAAAATAACCGTTCCTGTTTTGGTAAAATATATTTCTTGTCCGAATAATCCAGTTGCAAATAGGGTCAAAAAAATAGAAAATACTAGCGTCTTCATATTTCATGAGTTTTAAAATTAATAGCTGCGGTTCTTTTTGTCAAAAGAGAACACCCTGGAAACGTTGAAGCCAAAATGGATTCCGCCATCATCCCAGTTGTGGTTGTCTTGCCCCCAAATAAAACCGCCTTCGCGCATGGCCAGCGAGTTGGTGAGCATCAACTGAAAAACGTGCCCTCCGGTTTCAATATCAACGCCAAACGAAAGTGAGTTTGGATAATCGACAGAAGCATCATCGGAACGGAACGCGTAAAAATATTCGGCATTGATGGCCACCCGGTTAGAGATTTTGTAGCGTCCGCTGGCTCCCAAAGCATATAAATCATTGTCGTCCCGGGTTGTTGGAGTCAGATTTTTGTGGACAAGGGTTGGCGATAATTGCAGACTCAACTGATCGTTGAACTTCCGCGCGATCAGTAACTGGTGCACGTAAGTCAGCCTGGATGAGAACAGATTATCCCGCTCCAGATTTGTCCATTTGGTTGTGAAGATTTCGGTCGATCCCATGTACGACAAAAAGATGGGGACACTGTTCGATCCGGCTGTTTGGCGTAAGAGTTTTAACTTGACAAAGCCGTCATAAGTCTTCAGCAGGTTGCTGCGGCCCACGCCAACCATTAACCAATCCTTCAAGCCGTATTCGAGGCTGAGGTGGATGGTGGCCTGATCGAGACCAAAGAATTCGTAAGCGCCGCCATTCAGTTCTCCAAACCGGTGCGAAATACGGAAATCAAGGTGTTTGGCTTTCATTTGCTCCACCGAGTGACCATTAATGACGCGGGTGGCCTTGAATGCGGCACTTTCGTAGATTTTTCCTACTGATGTTTCTGCGTCCAGTAACTCATCCAGGTCTTGCCCCGTCGAAGCAAAAGGAACCAGGAAAATCATGTAAAGGATTATTTTCTTCATGTGGTTTTTATTTAAGTAGTGCGAATCATTCATTGTCATGTTTCGAGTCTTTAACAATTTGTGATAGAAGCGAAACCGAAAATATCAAATAGGTCCGTGACCTTAGTTGTTTGCAGCTCCTTCGTTAATCCAGGCTTTTATTTTTTCGATGGAACAGTCATCCAGTTTGGCACCAACCTGGGGCATGGGCGTGAAACCCGGTGAATGACTAATTGCGCCGACCAACTTCCCGTTGTTGATCTGAATCATCAGTTCGCTGTATGTTTCCAGGTTGATCCCCGATCCAAAGGTGTTGGCATTGCTGACCGAATGGCAGCTGTAACAACTGGCTGTGAGAATGGGCTTGACGGTTTGAGCGTAGGTTACGTTGCTGGTGTCGCATTCAGCATTTCCATACAATTCTTCTTCATTATTGTATTCGCAACTGACTAGAAAAAATGAGAAAACCAGCAGGCTTAGCCATGAGGTAAATCGCTTCATTGTTTAAATTTTTAGGTGACTAAAAAGCATCTCTTCCGAATGAGATTTGTGTTACAGTCGGATGAAGACCAAAAACCTGACAAATTTTTTGCGATTTATTTTAGGGATGGATCAATTCAGCATAGTGTTTATTGGTTTCTGCACTGAATACATGCAGCTCCACCCGTGAGATTTTCGGTAGCAGGAAGCTGCCTCCGTCAAATTGAATAAAGATCCGTTCAACTTCCGCATTTTGTCCATTCACCCGGGTGAACACATGGTAGCGTCCATCAGCGGTTTTTTGGAGCGTCATTACTTTTGAAAAGGCGGCAAAGCGGAAGTGGGCCTGATCATTCGTAATGTCCAGAAAATTCAGCCCGTAGGAAAGTTTTCGCTGAATTCTTGTCAGAGGTTCGACCGCTCCGTTTTTGGTGTGCCTGATCCAGTAAATGTCGATGGGGTTTTTCTGATCCAAATGGCCATCTTCCGTGACCCGCACTTCGTAGTAAATTTCATCGGCATCGCGGCTTCGTTCAATTTTGAATAAGACCTCCTTTTTGCTGGTTTTGTTCCTGCCTGCCACATCAATCGTCTGTACAATGAGTATCAAAATCAGGATGGTCACCGGTTTTCTTCGAAAATAGTTCATGGTTCAAGCGATTATTCGATGGAGATATCCGGATAAAAAGTGGCAAAAGAAAACCAATAGCCCATCATTTGAGGCACGGGTGTTAGTGTTTGTCCGGTTCGCGGACCGCTGACTGCACGACCGAACACATCCCATGTGTTGCCTTCATTGTCTTGCAAAATGCCGTTTCCACTCGCTTGCAACGCTTGAAATTCGAGTACTGTACCATCCGGAAGTTTTCGATCGAAGGCGACCATCAGATTGTTGCTTTTACTGCCGGCCACCACCAGTTGGGTGCCTTCAAATGTGTCGTTGATGACTTCCAGTTGGTCGGGAAAATTTTCAAACCGATAGGCTTTGGCCTTCTCGCCAATCACGACTCCCAGCACCCGTTCTTTGGGATCAAGGCGCCCATCGGTACGGCTTACCGGAAAGAGCAGGTTATTGGATGTTTTGTAGTTTCCGTAGGGATAGTTGCCATAGTTCCGGTTGTGCCCGGTATTTGTTGAAACCACTTTGGTTGAAGGGTACAGTTGTTTCCAGGTTTTCCAGCTTGTTTCAACCAGGTTGTAAGTATTTGCTGAAGTCCCAATCAGCTCACCGTTCACCGATTTTAGCAAAAGTTGCGACCAATTGCTATTGGTTGAACGGTCGTAAGGGATGATGTTGGAATTGTACAGCAGACCGGAAACTCCAAAGGTGGTTTTTGTTCCGGCAACGTTCCGGTCCCAGCCAATACCCGTTCCGGTGAGCGGACAATAGATGACCGCAATGGAATGGTTGGCTGTTTCGTCGTTAATAATTTCGTGCCAATCGAGAATGTCGTGGGGATAGGCACGCACATCGCTGCCATCGGCAAAACCCAATACCAGGTCGTTGTCGGTTAAAAAAGTGGCTTCTTGTGCCGTAATGAATTGGGGAGCCGAAAGCGCCGGAATACCGTCTCGTCCCGGCCCGCCATCGCGCACTTCATTTTTAGGAATCAACCACTCGCCCGAATCTGCTGATCCCGGAGGATTGTTCCCTGCACTCATTTCATCTTCGCCGCAAGCTGTTGCCAAAAAGGCAACGGTCAATAAATAAATCACTATTGTTTTCATCTGTTTCTTTTTTAATTGGTAAACATTGACTTTTTCTTCAGCGGCAGGTTGAAAAGTACTGCTGCTGTTAACTTATAAGAGGTGGTAAGTTGTGTGCCGTCCAGTTTTCGGTAAAGCGGAATATCGCCGGAAAGCCTGAGCGACAAATCGGGGGACAAACGGATGTTGACTCCCGGAATGGCATAAACCCACTGCCCGCCCGAAGAGGGGAAAACCCCGCCATCAATCAAATCTTCCGTTTGTTTCCGGTAGCGGAAAAAGGTGAAGACATCGACCGGGCGTTTGATAAACAGGCTGTAATTCAAGCCCAGGTTGAATTGAAATTCATTGCCAAACTGATAAGTTTGGGTGTCGTTGTAGTTTCTGTTTTTCCCCGAATACCGAAAAGTTGTAACCGCTACCAGCCCGAGATTGGGATTTTTCAAAAAACGATTTTTCTGAAACGAGCTCCAGAAAATGCCATCCAGCGAGCCGGATCCGGGTTGCATATCGGCAGCCATGACCAAGCCCTGGTTGTTTGTAAAATCAGTTCTTGCTGTTGGTATTTTTGGACCGGCACCAACCACCCAGTCAATATCGGACAGTTTTTCCGGATTGATCAGACGGTACTTGGCCAGTAAAACCACATCGCCCAGTCCTTGCGCTGCCGTAAAGTCTTCGGTTCCGCCAAAAGCCTGGATGTTTCTTTCCTGCCGGATAAATGGCAACACACCCGTGAGCGAAAAGCGGTCGGTTAGCCCGTAATTCACTTCAATAATGGATGAGTGGGTAATCCGGCTGCGGGTTTGGTCGTTGAGTTGTTCCGAGATGTCGACCAAATCATTCAACGCATTGTAATCATAGGTGACCAAAATCTGCAGGGCCTGGTTTTCGGCCGCGCCCAATCCTAAACTACCTCCAAGTGGAACTCCTCCTGAACAACAGGTTTGCGCTTGCAATAAAACAGGGGCAGCCATCATCCAAAAAAATGCCAAAACCAACACTGCTGTTCGAACCCTTCGGCTTTGAGATCCCTCAATAGTTGCTGCCCCTTGTGTTTTCATGGCTTATTTATTCAGTATTTGTTCCCCTATTTCGATCAACTGTTTTGGGTTCCGGTAACCGGCAGTTTGAGCGATCATCTGGCCTTTGCTGTCCAGAAAAATCAGGCTTGGATAACCTTTGATCCGGTACTTTTGGGCCAGCTCAATGCCTTCGCCTTTTTCACCATCCACTGCCACGTTGATGAAGTTGGTGTTGTAGAATTCGCCCACTTCGGCATTGGGAAAAGTTTTTGCTTTTAGCAGTTTGCAGGGGCCACACCAACTGGCCGAAATATCCAGAAAGATGGGTTTGTCTTCTTCTTTTGCCCGTTGCAAGGCTTCATCCCAACTTCCCTGGTGGAAAGCGATTCCGGTTTCATTTTGGACTTCGGAGTCATTTTGAAATGGATTGGCCTGGATGAGGATCGTTACCAATAATCCCAACAATAAAATTGCTACTGTATTCATCTTCTTCATGCTTTCATCTTTTTGTGATTCATGAAAACAGTCGGGCAAGCAGGCAATTCCTGACATCCTACAACTGGGAATTTTTGGTATTGCAGTTGGAAAAAAGAGTATTCACACGAAAGATTACAACATTCACCGATGGGCGATAAAGAGCTGAAAAACTGGTTTTGGTGTCCCGCAGGCTCCTTGAAAACTTAGTTCCGTATAAGCCAATATATTGTAACTGGACAAAAGTAAAACTTACTCTTTGATTGCGAACGAATAAAAATGTGCTGGAGCAACCACCGGTTTGTGTACCACCTTGCCCATATTATTTTCCACTTGCAGATAGTATTCAATGGTTGTTCCATTTTCGCAGGAAGGAATAATCGCTTGAAAATGATTGCTGGGCATTGATTTCATCACTTTGGTTGCGAAGGGCTCGTCTTTATTGGTTCTCCAGTGTAAAACAGCTTGACGAATCCCAACAACTGACTTTGCCATGACGCTTACAGGATAGCCATTGGGGGCATGGCTTATATCTCCCTCGTACCATTGATGTTTCAAATAGATTGGGGTTTCAGCATAAATCTCATGGGTTAAGCAGTGAATTGCCCCCGAAAGGTGAGCGTATTGCCTGCAATCGACTCCAACAATGTTGTAGCCGGGCAACGCTTTCTTGTAAGCGGCGATTGCCAGTTTATCAAACGGTTCGATCCGGTATTGCGGAACCAACACCGTTTTATTCAGAATAAGCGAATTGATATAAGTTGCCTTCGAAGTGTGTAAAACAATACCGGTCTTTTCATCATAAGTTGTTGGCGCATTTTGTATGGGGACAAATCTGATTGCTTGTCCGTTGAAAGTATGCAGCTGTTGCGAAACGGTAATGACAGCCTGGTCGATATAGTATTGGTCGTCGTAAAACTCATCGATCAATACATCGTAGTTATTATTTGGAATGTAAGCGATCAGGGCTGTGGCTTCATCGATCAGTTTCATGAAATAATCAACATGGACAAAGGAACTTGGCAGATTCAGGGTCTGTCTGATATCAAAATGCCTGTGAAAATAAGAGAAATCAGTTTGTAATCCTGTCGGAATTTCTTTTGCGGTATAGCTGGCTGCAATATTAAAAGTACCATGGCCATCGGTCATGAAGTTTCCCCCATCACTGTAATAGGGTTCACTAAACGGTGCATCTATGGTAACAGCAGGAATACCCAAGTGATCTGCGATAAACTTACCGGAGTGGTCGTCCTCAAAATTCAGCAAAAAACGCTGCTCAACATCATTCTGGTAAACCAAATACATTCCATGATCCCTGGCCCATGGGAAGGAGGCTGAAAGTGTATCTGTTGGAACGATATGAATCAACAGTGAAGAGATGTTCCGGTTGCTGAAAACCGTATCAAGACAGACTGGCACTGGATTTCTGCTCCAATTTGTATCTGGATTTAAGATATAAAAGTCAATGCCTTCTTTAATGCAGGCTTGTGCTGTTTTTACAAACGGATCAAAAGCTTCGTCCCAACTCACTCCGGGATTCTTAAAATAGCGGAATTCCATTACCACAGCACTCACTTCTTCCCATTCAGCCGGGTGTCTCGGATTTTGCACTTGCCCGGATAGCACAGGGTAGAAAAGTAAAAAAAAGGCAAAGCCTGCAATCAACTTCATAGAATCTGCTGCTTATTTTACGACAAAAATTACCCGGTAAGGTTTTCGTTTTTGACCATTGAGCGCAGGTGTAATTTCAATCTCGTATGTTCCTGTCAGGCTGAAGTCGTGAACGATTGAACTACCATTGAACGAATTTGTCGTGTTTTCGTCCTTGTTGGTTATTATCCAGGAATAAGTAACCGATTTGTCATTGTTTTGAGCCGACAGCAATGGAGCGATCAACTGAAGCGGGCCTTTGTCAATTTGAACAGACTGCTGATTTTTGATGCGAAGGTATTTGGTGTCGATGTTCGTTTGCGGTGGCACTTTGAAATTTTCGTCGGTGATTATTTCAATGGGCTGGTCGCTAAAGTTAGAATTCGCTCTCAACGCATCATCATGTCTTTTATCTGCTCTTGCGCTTACGCGGGCGTCCTTAATTCTTGCATCGTTCGTACGCGCTGTTTTAATCCTTGCATCATTGGTCCGTGCAGATTTTATTCTTTCATCGTTGGATCGCAATGTTTTTATTCGTGCATCGTTACTGCGTGCCGTTTTAATTCGTTCATCGTGGTGTCTGGCTCTGATGCCATGTCGATAATCGTGGATACGTAAAGCCCTGATTCCCATTCGATCGTGCCTTTTATCCAGCAACTCTTTATTTTCTGAAGTTATGACTGTGTTCGTATTTCTCAGCAAGGTTTGATCGATTTTTACAACCAGCATCGCCGAATTTTCATTATAACCATGCACGTCGCTGAATTTTTTGGAAACTGTGAAAAAACTGGGTTCAGAAGAGATTCCGGTGGTCGTTTCTATTACCTTCCAAGTGTACAAGCCATCATCTGTCATAGTTTCTTCATCTCCCTGATTAGGATTGCCGGTTCTTTTTACAACATCCGCCAATGTTTTTCCCGCTTTAAATTTGGCGACTTTTTTATTGGCACTATTTATTTCTTTACCATTTGGCTGGTTTTTATCAGCATTTTCAGCAATTTGGCCAATAAATATTTGTTGCGCCTGGCCATTGTCTCCAATTTTTGTTAATTCAATAATATAGTTGGCATTAGGAATCTCTTTTCCAATATACTCCCACACAAAATATTCTATATCGTCGATTTTTTTAAAATAACTTGAGGATTTTTTTTTGTTTTCAGGAGGATACAAGCTTTTAAGGTCTCCAGTGGCTAATCTTTTTGTTGTTTCTTCAGTATTTGGATTGTTTGCAGCAACTCGTGAGGGAGATGGTTTTGCAATAACCATTCCTCGTCTTATATCCGATTTTTCAATTCCTCTTGCTACATCAGCATATCCGTCGCTGTCCAAGTCTTTGTCATCAGCCTTAACACTCAGTACAGTATAGGTGAGTCCGTTGCCGCTAAGGTCTTTATCAATCTCAAAACGCAACCCTTTGTTAAGCGCCACCGGAACAATTAATTTTGAGTTTGATTCAGGAGAAACCAAATTATTCTCTTTCAATGTTTTATCTAGGTTACTTAAAAATGAATTTAAGGCATTTCCGGCATCAGCTTTGGTTAATTTTGCCTCATCAGCCACGAGATTGACCAATTCATCGGCCAGTTTTTTCAAATCGGCCACTCTTTCATCACTTGCTTCGGAAGTGTTTTTATTCTCTTCAAAATGAATTAATTGTATGCTTTCTTCATTATTGAGCAATGTTGATAAGCTCTTATATAAGGCATTTAAAGCATTACCGGCATCAACCTTGGTTAGCTTTGCCTCATTGGCAATTACGTCAACCAATTCATCTTTTGTCATTAAAAATGGTTTATCTATGTCTCTAGGTGGCATTTCTGTATTGTCACTTAAGGTCGTGCTCCAAGTGACGTCATCAAATGCTTGTTGTGATTCGGGTATATTTCCGGCTTCAACTGTTCTTCCGCCTTCTCTAATGGGAAGTTTTCGTTGTAGTTCATCATCTTGCGAATAATTATCGCTCAGAGGAGCATTAAATTGCGATTTATGCTTTGTATCCCAACCTCTTACGGAGACTTTCTTCGTCTGGCTTTGTGCTGTGCTAAAATGCCACGTCAGCCCCACACCTACGTTCATCATACGGGGTTTGACGGTTCGAATGTTTTCAAACGGAATTCCTTCTTCAGGATACTGAACATCAAAAGCGGTAATCATCTTATCACCATCAATATCATTGGGGATGATTCCTGCATCGGCGACTTGCAAGCCATCGCCAATTGCAAATGCATAATCGGTTTTTGCAAACAAGCTGATCTGCTTGGAAATGGCATACGAAAGCTGAAGTCCCACAGAAGAGTAAGCGAGCGAAGTTTTTTCATCGCTGCCCAAATCTGTCTGCATTAATTCAACGGGAACATCGACATCATCTCCATTGTAGCTCCCTGTAAAAGTTGATGCTGAAAAATCGACTAAGCCAATTCGCGTACTGGCTTTGGTAGAAAATTTCCCGAAGGGCAACGTGTATTCTGGTCCAATACCATAATAAGTGCCATCAAGTTCGCCTCCTCTTGTGTGTAATGGAAAATCCAGGTTCAATAAATCACTCTGAAAACTCACGTCTGATATTTCATGTTTTAAAGTTCCCAGGCTCAGCCCCATTCCAAACGCGCCAAACTGATATCCCGCATCAATGTTGAATTGTATCTTTCCGGCAATTTCTTCCGTGGCGCCGAATAGGACTTGACCATCAGCATTGGTTTTCACTTGGGAATATGACTTGTAATTGCCTGTTGGAGTGGATGTTCCCGCTGAAAAGTCGGCGTAAAAACCTCGTCTGATATCTGATTTCTCAATTCCACGTTGAATTTGCGCCTCTGCATGAATAAACGCCAGTACAAAAAATAGAAGTAATGCTTTTTTCATCCGCTCAATTTTTTAGTTTAGTATTTCTTGGTAAATGTAGTATAAAATATAAAAAGATACTCACCTCCACTTATTTTCATTTAAGTGGTTCCTGTGATATGCCTGGCTCTTTAGTCTGTTATACTTTTCTTATTTCCTATATTTGTCAGACACATTAAGTAAACCTGAGAAATCATGGAATCAAGAAAACGAAGCGTTTTAAAAGCAATTTCATACCGGGTCATTTGTATTATCTCGATGATGGTCATCACACTGTTAATCACAAAGAACGTAAGTCAATCACTATACATAACAGTCGTGTTCCAGTCAATACAAACGTTACTTTATTACCTGCACGAACGCTTGTGGGCCCGCGTTTCCACGATGTAGTTTTTTAAATCCTAAATTTGCACTTTGGCCTGATCACTTAATTTTTTAGACATGTTGAAAATTGCGCTGTATCTTTCCATGCTCTTTCAGTTAGGAGCGACCGTTTATGCCATCAGCTTAATTCGCCGGACGCGGTACAACGTCTCATGGATATTAATCTCATCGGGCTTTGTGTTGATGGCAATCCGGCGCTTGTTCGACTTTTCGAGCCTTTTTTGGGAATCGAAACTATTTCAACAAGAAGAAATCAACAGTTGGATCGGGGTCCTCATTTCTGTATTGATATTAATCGGGGTTATTTTCATCAAAAAAATATTCAATCTTCAGGATCATATTGAACAGCTACGTCTTGACAATGAGAAAAAAACACTTGCAGCAGTGATTGAAGCAGAGGACAAAGCCCGTCAGTCCTTTGCCCGGGAACTACACGATGGCCTGGGGCCTGTTTTGTCATCCATCAAAATGTCTTTGAGCGCGATTGAACTAGATGGCATGGAACGACCGAACAGACGAATTATTGAACGTTCGTGCCTGGCAACCGATGAAGCGATTACTTCTCTGAAAGAAATATCCAACCTTTTAAGTCCGCATATCCTTGAAAACTACGGTTTAATTAAGGCAATTAAGGCAACTACCGATCCACTTTTGGACGGAACGCAGATTCAGTTTGAGATCAATTCGAATATCAATGAACGTCGGTTTCACCGAAACCTGGAGATCAATGTTTACCGAATTGTCTGTGAGTTGATCCACAACAGCGTCACGCACGCTGACCCCGGCTACATCCGGGTCGATATCATGGAAGAACAGCAGCTTATTTTATTGACCTACAAAGATGACGGTTCCGGATTTGATCTGGATAATCGCCTGCAAGACAAGGTGATTCCGGGGATGGGGCTGGAAAATATTTTCTCAAGAATTAAACTACTGAAAGGCCAATATCAAATTAATACCTCGCCCGAAAGTGGTTTCATCATCACTTTAAAAATTCCGGTTGAATGAAAAAACTCAAGCTTTTTTTGGTCGATGACCATGATTTGTTTCGTGAAGGGTTAAAATTTTTATTATCCGAGTGGGACTTGATTGAGGAAATTTATGAGGCTGAGAATGGCCAGCTATTTATTGAAAGTCTTCGTCAGCATCCGGTGGATCTTGTTCTGCTCGATATTGAAATGCCGTTAATGAACGGAATAGAAGCAGCCAAGCTGGCCAGGGAAGTTGATCCGGATTTGAAAATTATTGCGCTTTCCATGTATTCGGACGAAAATTACTATACCAGTATGATTGAGTCAGGCGCTGATGGTTTTCTGCTGAAGAATTCAAAATTCGCCACCGTAAAGAGAGCCATTGAAGAGGTTGCGGGCGGCAAGAATTATTTCTCTCAGGAAATTATTCAACTGTTGGTCAGGCACCTCAATAAGCAGGAGAGAGCAAAAGACAATCTGGTGATCACCGACAGGGAAATGGAGATTCTGGGTTTGATATGCCGTGGGCTTTCCAATACTGAAATAGCCAAAGCGCTTCAAATTAGCAAACGAACCGTTGAAAAGCATCGGCAGAATTTATTGGATAAAACCCAATCGAGAAATACGGTGGCCTTGGTTCTTTATGCGATAAAATCCGGGTACTTTAATGTTCGGTAGTTCTTTTGCTCATTCGGCTACGCAAAATTACGTAAGCCGAGTTTAGGCTTTAAGGCTGTTCCGGTAGTTCTTGCAAGCTGGTAGTTTTGTCATGGAACAATCAACAAATTACCATGATACGAAAACGTACCCTGAAAGAAAACACCAAGCTACTCGGTAAAAAACAAAAGCATGCGATACGAACAGCTTGTTTCCTGCTCATTGGCATGACGTTTTCAGCACCTCTTTTTGCTCAATTTCAAATTGATGCACAGTTTCGAAATCGTTTTGAACTGCGCGATGGCTACCGTAAGCTGGCAGCCTATGGAGCTACGCCCGCCGTTTTTATTTCGCAACGGACACGCCTGTCGTTCAGTTACGAAACGGAAGGGCTGAAAGTGAAGTTTACGCCACAAGATGTCAGGGTGTGGGGCGACGAACAACTGGCCAGCTCCACCGGCGTATTGGGCGACAACGCGTCGCTTGACCTTTTCGAAGCTTTTGTTGAGATTAAGACAGGTGCCACAGGTTGGCTTTCGGTGGGCCGCCAGCAACTGGTTTATGACAACCAACGAATTTTAGGAGCCCGTAATTGGAACCAGAACGGAATAGCCTACGATGCCATCGTTTATAAATGGCAGGCTGAAAATCGTGCCTTCCACCTGGGAACTTGCTGGAACTCCACGGGCGAAAATACGTCTGACAACTATTACGACCCCACGCGTATCAAGTCACTAAGTTATATCTGGGCCAAAAGCAGCCTGTCCGAAAATTGGGATTTGTCCCTTTCTCATGTGGCTTCGGGTGTAACTAAATCTGAAACCGACAACACGCTTTACTTTCGTCAAACGACCGGAGTATATTCAACTTATAAAAAGGGTGATTTAAGCTTCTCAGGAAATATCTATTACCAGTTCGGGAAAAACCGATCAGGGAACAACGTAAGTGCCGTTTTGGTTGATGTCGAATCTAAATACAAACTGGGAAAATTATCGCCGGGGATTGGACTCAGTTACCTTTCGGGAAACAGCAAAGCCGGTAGCAGTCAGCAAACCGATCATCTGTTTGATGTCCTCTATGGTGCACGCCATCGCTTTTTTGGGGGAATGGACTATTTCCGAAGTTTTGATTCGCACACCAAGGAAGGTGGCTTGGTTGATTATTATTTCTTCCTCGATTACAAATTCACGAAGAACACCAGCCTGCGAAATGCCGGTCATTACTTTCAATTGGCACAGACCAACCCGGCCACTCCGGATGACAGAAACCTGGGGTATGAAAACGACCTGGTGCTGAAATACCAATTTGCCGGCTGGGGAGCACTGGAAAGTGGCTATTTATTCTATCTGCC
>NZ_JBFHIT010000083.1:0-14518 GCF_041596335.1 Mangrovibacterium sp.
CAGCTGCCATTTCTTTCGAAACACGGAACGTAACTTTACAAACCGGCTTCGTTTTTAACATTTGTTTCTTTAAACTCATCGCATTAACAATTTTCTTATTTACCTAATCAGTTGATTTAAAAGACCAAAATAAAGGAGTCTGCAATAGAAATCATGTTCTTTCACAGATCAATTCCCAATTTATTCGCAATAAATTAATATTACGGAAGACTGTAAATTCGTCCGTAAGTTTCTTGTTCGACATACAAAAACCATCCTGCATCGCGGCCTCCAGTCGAGTTTGAATTTTATCAGTAGAGCCAATTTACACATTTATTTCTTTTTTTAAGGCCTCCGAAAACGGATACACTCTTATTAGATTTTTCTATCTTTGCGCCTCTGTTTTAAGGTGTTCATATTTTAAAGATTTCCTAATCTTAAAAATCCCGCAGATGTGCCTTAAAATGAATTAAAAACAATCCGGTCAGCGACCGTACAAATGCGTTTAATAAACCGTTACCATGGAATACAAATTCTGGGAAATTGAGCCTAAATGGCAAGCTTACTGGGAGGAAAACAAAACCTTCAAAACTGAAAACGATTTTTCGAAACCGAAATATTACATTCTCGACATGTTTCCTTACCCTTCGGGAGCAGGACTGCATGTGGGACACCCCGAGGGCTATACCGCAACCGACATCATAAGTCGCTACAAGCGAATGAAAGGCTTCAACGTACTTCACCCTATGGGATGGGACGCCTTCGGCCTACCTGCCGAGCAATACGCCATTCAAACAGGTACACACCCGGCAATTACAACTCAAAAAAACTGCGACAACTTTCGCCGTCAGATTAAAACACTGGGTTTGAGCTACGACTGGGATCGCGAGATAAATACCACCGACCCAAAATATTTTAAATGGACTCAGTGGATTTTCACCAAATTGTACAACACCTATTTCGATGCCGAACTTGGAAAAGGTCGCCCAATTAGCGAACTTTCAATCCCCGACGAGGTTAAGGCTGAGGGCGAAACGGCAATCAAGGAATATATCGACAAGAAACGTCTGGCCTATTACGACAATGCCCAGGTTTGGTGGTGCCAAAACTGTAAAACAGTATGTGCCAACGAGGAAGTATTATCTGACGGAGCACACGAAAAATGCGGACATCAGGTAACACGTAAAAACCTGAAACAATGGCTGCTTCGCATTCCGCATTACGCGCAACGCCTGTTGGAAGGATTGGATAGTCTGGACTGGCCGGAAGGCGTGAAAGACATGCAGAAAAACTGGATTGGCAAATCAACCGGAGCCGAAGTCGACTTTACACTGGCTGGTGTTGATAAAAAGCTGCGAGTTTACACGACGCGTCCCGACACACTTTTTGGAGCCACTTATATGGTAATTTCGCCGGAGCACCCAATGATCAGCGAAATTATAACTCCAGATAAAAAAGAAGAAGTTGAGAAATACATTCAGCTTTCGTCTCTGAAATCTGATTTGGATCGCACAGAACTCAACAAAGATAAATCGGGTGTATTTACCGGCCGCTACGCTATCAACCCAATAAACGGGAAACAAGTTCCGGTATGGGTGGCCGACTACGTATTGATGGGCTACGGAACCGGAGCCATCATGGCAGTTCCGGCACACGATACCCGCGACTTCGAATTTGCTGTAAAATTCAACATCCCGGTTATCTGCATTCTCGACCCGAAAGATGCTGAAGCAGAAGTTCGCGAACAAGTATTGGCCGGTAAAGCTTGCTGGACCGAAGATGGCGCTTACATCAACTCTTCGAGCAACGAAACCGGTATCGACACCAACGGCCTCAACAAAAAAGAAGGTATCGCAAAAGTTATCGGCTGGCTGGAAGAAAAAGAAATTGGTAAAGCCACGATAAACTACAAATTGCGCGACTGGCTATTCAGCCGCCAACGATACTGGGGCGAGCCATTCCCTGTAATCCACTGGGAAGATGGAGAAGTAACCATTGTGGAAGATGACCTTCCGGTGACTTTGCCCGACATGGAGAAATTTGAACCGGGCGAAGGAGGCGAATCACCACTGGCAAATGCTAGCGATTGGTTGACAGTTGTTGACAAAAACGGCCGTAAAGGTCGCCGCGAAACGAACACCATGCCACAGTGGGCCGGTTCGTGTTGGTACTACCTGCGCTATATCGATCCAAAAAATGACGAACAAATTTTCGACCCGAAAGTAGAAAACTACTGGATGCCGGTTGACTTGTATATTGGCGGTGCCGAACACGCAGTGCTTCACTTATTGTATTCCCGTTTCTGGCATAAAGTGCTATTCGACTTAGGTATCGTTTCAACCAACGAGCCATTCCAGAAACTGTTTAATCAGGGAATGATTCTGGCCTTTGCTTACGAAACCAAAACCGGTGCAAAGGTTGCTTCGGACTTGGTGGAAGAAAAAGACGGAAAATATTTCCACACTCAAACCGGCGAAGAATTGCGCCAGATTGTGGCTAAAATGTCGAAGTCGTTGAAAAACGTCATCAACCCCGATGATGTGGTGGAGAAGTACGGTGCCGACTCGCTGCGTTTGTACGAAATGTTTATGGGACCGCTTGACGACACTAAACCGTGGGCAGAAAACGGCGTGAAAGGTGTTTTTGGCTTCCTGGGCCGGGCATCTCGCTTTTTCGGCAATCCCGAAAACATCTCGGAAGGTGAAGAAGACAAAGAGGTATTGAAGCTGCTGCAACAAACAATTATTAAGGTGGGCGACGATATCGAAAACCTGAAGTTCAATACGGGTATTTCAGCCTTGATGGTCTTCAACAATTTAGCCATGAAAAAAGGCAAGGTAACAAAGGCAACGGCTGAAACATTTGCTAAAATTCTGTCGCCCTATGCACCCCACCTGGCTGAAGAGCTTTGGCAACTTTACGGAAACAACGAAACGCTTGCCTACGCAGCCTGGCCGGTTGCCGACACCAGCCTGCTGGTTGAAGACTCGTTTGAATACCCGGTTTCATTCAACGGAAAAGTTCGCTTCAAACTAGCTATGGCGGTTGACGCACCGAAAGAGGAAATTGAAAAAGCGGTGCTAACACACGAACAAGCTCAAAAATGGCTCGATGGTAAAACACCAAAGAAGATGATCATCGTTCCTAAGAAGATTATCAACGTGGTGCTGTAAGCATCCGATTAATGATATTTGCAGTCAGGGTTTCACTTTTAGTGAAACCCTGACTTTTTTTCAACAATTGAGGGTTTCACTTCGAGTGAAGCCCTCAATTGCCCCCGGCCAAGGCCACAAACAAACTTTCCGCATATCGTTCAACTAATGACTTTTATACATACTTTTTTCATTCCGAATATTCTTCTTTTGCAGCCAATTTTTAGATATTGTAAGAGCTATTGAAAAACACACGTTAATCATGACTGAAGAGAAGAAAATTAAACTCAAAACAACCCTATCCGATTACTTTATTATCACGTTGGGAATGACCATTTATGTCATTGGGTGGACCCTGTTTTTAATTCCTGCTGAGATTACGGGAGGCGGAATCAGCGGTTTGTCGGTTGTTATTTTTTACAGCACAAAATTCCCGGTTGCTCTTTCCTATTTAATCATTAATACATTTCTAATTGTTATCGCCATAAAAGTTCTGGGCGCCAGTTTTGGTATTAAAACTGTCTGGAGCATCCTGGTGGCCACCCTTCTGTTTTGGCTCACCCCCGGACTAATAAAAGAGCCACTAATCGACGATACTTTTTTATCTGCAGTTCTTGGCGGTATGCTTGGCGGCGGCGGAATAGGCTTGGTATTTACGCGTGGCGGAAGCACCGGCGGAACAGACATCATTGCCATGATCATCAACAAATACCGCAACATTAGCCCGGGCCGCATCATCATGTATTGCGATGTCATCATCATTGCATCCAGTTATTTTGTATTTCAGTCGCCTGCAAAGCTTGTTTATGGCTTCGTTTCCATGTGGGTAGTTTCCTATTCAATTGATGCTTTTTTGAATGGAGCCAACGCTTCTGCCCAAATTTTTATATTTTCGAAGAATTATAGTGAAATTGCCGACTACATAAACCATTCAGCCTATAGAGGCGCGACAATTTTGGATGGAACTGGCTGGTATACAAAGGAAAATGTTAAAATCGTTATGACGGTGGTTCGCAAACGCGAGTCGAGCATGATTTTTAGAAAATTAAAGGAAATTGATCCGGATGCCTTTATCTCCATGGGAAGTGTCATGGGGGTATACGGGCAAGGATTCGAAAATATCAAAATATAATATGAAGAAGTATTGGGTTGAAGGAGTTTTTGTTGTTGTTGGAATCGCGTTAATAACTTGGATTTTTATTCAAAAGCAGAATCCTAAACCCCAGGAAATAGCCGAGGAACCCGAAATTATTGCCGAACCGGTTTTAAAATTCGGTCTGCCAGTTGATTCATTTTATATTGAAGCGGGAACCATTAAACGCAATCAGTACTTATCCGACATCCTGCTAAAACAGGGAGTTTCATACCAAACGATTGACGAAATCGCGCGGAAGTCGAAGCCTATTTTCGATGTTCGACGAATTAAGCAGGATAATAACTACTATTTCTTCTGCACTCCCGACAGCAACCGAGTGACCCAATATTTTATTTACGAAATTGATCCGATTGAATATGTGGTTTACCAATTAGGCGATAGCCTGAACATCTACAAAGGAGAGAAACCAATCACCAGCGAAATTAAAACAGCCACCGGAACAATCAGTTCGTCGCTTTGGAATACGATGAAGGCGAACAACATCAACCCGGTTTTAGCCATTGAGCTGTCCGAAATTTACGCCTGGACCATCGATTTCTTCGGCATCCAAAAAGGAGATAAATTCAGACTTATTTATGAGGAAAGCTTTGTTGACAGTGTTTCCGTTGGCATCAGCGCCATCTATGCCTGCCAGTTTCAACATGCGAATACCGATTTTTTTGCCTTTCAATTCGAACAGGACAGCATCAACAGCTTTTTCAATGAAAAGGGAGAAAGCTTAAAAAAGGCGTTCCTGAAAGCACCATTAAAATTCTCGCGAATCAGCTCCGGATTTAGCAACGCGCGCTACCATCCGGTGCTAAAAATCACCCGCCCGCATCATGGCATCGACTATGCTGCACCAACCGGAACACCGGTAATGAGTATCGGCGACGGTGTTGTTACCCGCAAAGGTTACCAAGCCGGAGGTGGTGGTAACTACATCTACATTAAACACAACTCGGTGTACACCACCTGCTACATGCACCTGCACAATTTTGCTAAAGGAATGGCTCCGGGAGTGCGCGTTAGCCAGGGACAACTAATTGGCTATGTTGGAAAAACCGGCTTGGCCACCGGCCCTCACCTCGATTTCAGAGTATTTAAAAATGGTTCGCCAATTAATCCGCTTCGGGTTGAAGCCCCTCCGGTTGAACCGGTAAGCGAGGCCAACCAAACAGCCTACAACCACCTAAAGGACTCAATGACGATGCGCTTGCAAACCATTCCGTTTGGCGACGAACAAATGGCTGCCCAAGCAAAAATGCAAGCTTCGTTACCAAAAGTTGAAACGGCCGTTAAACCTGCAAATTAACCTGTAAGATCGCCGCAAAACAAACTCTTTACCGACCGGCTTTGCTTGAAGTAACCCGTTCGGTAAGATCCAAATTGGCTCCTCCTCCGCTGCCAAACAATTGTATTTTGTAGCAATAGCTTAAAAACCACACGAAGGCGTCGAAGCAGTCGCAGAGTGTTTTCAACGCGTCTGCCTTTCGGGTTGGCGTTTTTTTCAAGCTGTATTGAGGGCTTCACTTTGAGTGAAACCCTCAATCAAAAATCCATCAATTATTGAGGCCCAGTTTCGGCGCGATTGTATTGTGCGCCTATAGTTTAGACAACCACCCCAATTAAAAAGAAAATGCTCCTCCCCAACCGGGAAAGAGCATCCTTCATTAAAACCCAAAAGAATATTTATTAAACCCCCAACTTACTCCGTCTGATTTGCTCAGGCTCGGTAAAGTTGCTTTTAACTACATGTCCTTTCAATGGTACTATTTTTTCGTGGATCGCATCGATAATCCAGTCGGCTTGCGGGAAGAACGAATCTTCCAACTCGTAGGCCGGCGTAATCCAGTTACGTGAGCCAACCACTACCGGTGGAGCATCCAGTTCGTCGAATGCCAGCTCGGTGATGTTTGAAGCCAACTCGCGCATAAATGATCCACGAGCCGAAGCATCGCCTGAAATCACAATACGTCCTGTTTTCTTGATCGACTCGATAACAGGTTCGTAGTTAAACGGAACCAGCGTACGGGCATCAATCACCTCGGCACTCATGCCATATTTCTCCTGCAACTGATCGGCTGCTTCGAGCGCACGGTACAAAGTTGCACCAATGGTCAGGATCGTTACATCCGATCCTTTACGTTTCACATCGGGCTCGCCAAACGGAATTTCGTAATACTCTTCAGGCACACCACCTTCGTGGAATTGCTCGCCAATATCATAAATACGTTGACTTTCGAAGAAGATTACCGGGTCGGTTCCCTGCAAAGCAGCGTTCATCAAACCTTTAGCATCGTATGGAGTAACCGGGAAAACAACTTTCAGCCCCGGAATGTGAGCAGGAAGAGCAGTCCAGTCCTGCGAGTGCTGCGCGCCATATTTAGATCCTACCGACACACGAACAACGATTGGCATTTTAATCACGTTACCACTCATTGCCTGCCACTTCGGCATTTGGTTAAACACCTCATCACCGGCACGACCAAGGAAGTCGCAATACATGATTTCAGGAATCACCCGACCACCACACATTGCATAGCCAATTGCAGTACCAACAATAGCCGCTTCGGCAATTGGCGAGTTGAATAAGCGATTGTATGGCAAAGCCTCAGTCAGTCCGCGATACACCGCAAACGCACCACCCCAGTCACGGTTTTCTTCACCATAAGCAATCAGGGTAGGATCTTTATAGAACCGGTCAACGATCGCTTCGAACAAGCCGTCGCGAAGACCATATTGTTTAATCTTAGAGAAAGGCTTGCCATCTTTATCAAAGGCAAAACGCTCTTTCGTTTTCAATTGTTTCACCCGTGGATTTTCTTCCATCGGATGGTTCACCTCAACCGGACGGTCTTCCATTTTATCAACCGACTCGTTCGAGAAGATCATTTCACCAATTAATTCCGGATGCTTCTGCATGTCCATTAATGGCGAAATTTTTGGGTCGATCGCCAGTTTCACACCCCAGCTTATCAGATCGGTAGTGGCGACACGCATGGCGTCCAGCTCGCTTTCTTTTACGATTCCGGCTTTAACCAACTCAGCACCGAACCACAAGATTGAATCGACCGACTGCCAGGCTTCAACTTCCTCTTTCGAACGATACGACGATGCATCGGAAGGCGAGTGACCACTAAAGCGATAAGTCAATACATCCAACAGAACCGGGCCGCGTTTCTCTTCCAGAATCTTCCGTTTCCGTTTGTAAGCATCAATTACAGCCAGTGGGTTGTAACCATCAACACGTTCGGCGTGCAGCTGGTCGGCATTCAAACCGGCACCAATACGGGCAGCAATATTATACCCTGCAGTTTCGCCACAGGTTTGTCCGCCCATCCCGTACTGATTATTCATAATATTGATAATCAACGGCAGACCGCCTTTCATATCGCCTTCCCACAATTCGTTAAACTGATCCATTGTAGCAAAGGTCAATCCTTCCCATACCGGACCACAAGCCATTGAAGCATCACCAATATTGGCTACTACAATTCCTTTTTTGCGGTTCACCTTTTTAAAGAGCGCTGCACCAACGGCAATATCGCCCGATCCACCTACGATGGCGTTGTTTGGATACACGCCAAATGGAGTAAAGAAAGCGTGCATTGAACCACCCAGTCCGCGGTTGAACCCGGTTTCGCGGGCAAAGATTTCAGCCAGAGTTCCATAAATCAGAAACCGAATAGCCAACTCTTTCACACTTCCTTTGAAATTAGCTTTTACCGGAGCAAAAGTTTTTCCGTCGAAGTGATTTTCCATTACCTGAGTCAGTTGCTCGTCGGTCAACTTATGAATCGCGGATAAACCTTTAGCCAGAATTTCGCCATGCGAACGGTGAGAACCGAAAATAAAATCATCGGCATCCAATGTGTAGGCCATCCCTACCGCAGCGGCTTCCTGCCCAATCGACAAGTGAGCCGGCCCCGGGTGATTGTATGCGATTCCATTGTATTCGCTCTTTATTTTGATTTCATTCAACATGGTTTCGAACTCGCGAATTACCACCATATCGTGATAAATGCGCAAAAAATCGTCGTTCGAAAAATTGGCTTTCTCATCTGTTACAGACTTACTGTATTGATTCACAGGAATTGGCTTGAACGTTACTTCGCCAGCCTTCCTGACATTTTGCGGATCAATAAATTGTACTTTAGGCATATCTTTATTAGTTAAAGCCCCCTAAATCCCCCAAGGGGGACTTGCCGGAAGCAGCTGTTATTATTCTTCGTATACGGAACCTTCCTTTTTCCCCTCCTTGGAGGGGTTGGGGGGAGGCGTTAAAACTGAAATATCGTCTCTTTAATAATTTCACTCACGGTTGGATGCGGAAAAACGATCTCCTCAACATCCTGCACCCGCAATTGAGCTTCGATGAGCGCACAGGCGCCCCAAATCATTTCGGAGCAAGCGCCACCAACCATGTGAACGCCCAAGATCTCCTTGTATTTTTTACCAACTACTACTTTGCAAAATCCGTCTTTGCCTTCGTTTTCGGCGATGAAACGGCCGGCATAAGCCATTGGTAACTTGCGGGTTTCTACCTCAATTCCTTTTGCTTTCGCAGCGGCTTCGGTTAAACCAACACCAGCAATCTCGGGATGAGTATAAACCACACCTGGTATGGCATTATAACGCATTACATCTTTACGACCCAACATGTGATTTACCGCAACTTCGCCCTCACGACTAGCCGTGTGAGCCAGCAACGAAAATCCGGTAATATCACCGGCAGCATACACATTGGGAATATTCGTGCGGCAGTTTTGGTCGATTTTTATTCCGCGTGGCGAGAATTCAACCCCAATATTTTCGAGTCCAATTCCCTGCACATTCGGACGGCGACCAACAGATAGTAAAACCTGTTCACCGGTAACCGACTGCATTTTGCCGTCTTTTTCAAATATCACCTCTTTACCTTTCAACTCCGTTACTTTGGCATTTAAGTGATATTCAATCCCTCGTTTGGTGAATTCTTTGCGCACAAAAGCGCAAATTTCCTCATCCACCCCTGTTAGGATTTCCGGCAACATTTCAATCACGGTTACTTTAGTTCCCATAGCGCTGTAGAAATCAGCAAACTCAGAACCAATTACACCACCACCAATGATCACCAGCGATTTCGGCAATTCTTTCAATTGCAAAATTTCGCGGTTAGTGAGCACCAGATCCTTGTCCAATCCGGGAATTGGCGGCACTGCTGCTTCCGATCCGGTACAGATCAGCAATCGACTGGCCTGATAGTCTTTGCCGTCAGCAGTAATTGTGATCAGTTCGCCGCGTTTTTCTTTAATCAAAGCTTCAGCCATCACCACTTCAGCTTTGGCATGTTTCATTTTGGCGCCGACACCCGACACCAGTTTTTTAACGACTTTGTCTTTCCGCGCCATGATTTTGCTAAAATCGAAGCCTACACCACTGACTTCGATTCCATATTTTGCAGCCTCATGTGCATATTCCAAAACCTTCGCTGAGTTCAATAGCGTCTTGGTTGGAATGCATCCTTCATTCAGACACACACCACCCAGCGCTCTTTTGTCGAACATGATCACGCTCATGCCTTTTGCACCGGCTCGTTCGGCCGCTACATAGCCAGCCGGACCACCTCCTAAAATTGCTATATCAAATTTGTTACTCATTCTTTTTTCGATTTTTAGATTTTAGACACTGGGTTTTAGACTGATTCTTTACTCCAACATCTTCTTCCCTGATGCCTATTGTCTTCTTCCCTCTAGATCGAGAGGCTTTCAATTTGTTCTTTGATTTCTTTCAGGAAGAGCGTCGCCTCACCGCCATCCAGTGCCTGGTGGTCGTAGGTGAGCGAAAGCCCCATCATGGGGACGAAACCATAAACGCCATCACCCAAATCTTTCGGGCGGGGAACAATGGTACAAACACCAAGAATTGCTGTTTGCGGCAAATTAATTACCGGCGTAAACATCTCTACACCATAGTTTCCAAGGTTCGAAACCGTGAAACTCGCAGCTTCGGGCTTCAGCAACTCAGGATCAACATTTCCTTTGCGGGCAGCTCCGGCTACCGATGACAACTGAGAGGACAGCCCCTCGATCGACAAATCATCAGCATTTTTCACCGCCGGCACCATCAAACCGCGCTCTGTATCAACAGCCAAACCAAGATGAACTTTCTTAAACCAACGCATGCTGTCGCCGATGAAATGCGTGTTCACCTGTGGAAATTTTTTCAATGCCTTGATAACTGCAAAGCATACCAGATCATTGATGGTTATATTCTGTGAGATTTCACCAGCTTCAAGTTTCTTTTTATAAACCTTGCGCAATGCCATTATTTTGCGAGCGTCGGCGCTCATATGGTGAGTCAGCTGAGCCGAGTTTTGCAACGACTGATGCATGGCTTTAGCAATTAACTTGCGGATATTCGGCAGTTTTTTCACTTCGAAATCATCGCCGTAAACAGGGTTGTAATTAATTAAATCGACAGCAGCAACGCGACCTCCCAAACCTGTAGCTTCTTTTGCAGGAGTCAAATTTTCGGTTTTTGCTTTTTCCTGTGCCAAGGGTGTTAACTTTGGCAAAGCCTGAGCCGCTGCCTCCACATCCTGCGCAATTACTCGTCCGTGAGGACCGCTACCCTGGATTTGCTCGTAAGCAACACCAATTTTCTCGGCCATCACTTTCGCACGAGGCGAAATTTTCACTTTTCCTTCCGGCTTCTCAACCAGAATTACTTCTTTCGTTTCCTCAACCGGTGCGGCTTCAACTGCTGCCGACGCTACTTCCTCCGCGGGTGCTGCATCGCCACCTGGACGAAATTCATCCACATTTTCTCCTTTCGTGCCAAGTACTGCGACATTGGTCAACACAGGAACTTCATCACCAGCCTCAAAGAAAATGGCCAACAATTCGCCATCTTCTTTCGCTTCTTCTTCAAATGATGCTTTATCGGTTTCGTAGGAGAAAAGGATATCGCCGGTCTTCACAAAATCACCGACTTGTTTGTACCACTCTCCAATGATACAGGTTTCAACAGATTGCCCCTGACGAGGCAGAATTACAGGAGTTGCCATAAGGGTATTTTTCTTCGTTTGATTTATTTTATCAATCTTATTATTCTATCAGTAATAAAAGCTGCATCCGAAACACCCGCGTCCGCCAGACTGACATTCACCCAACACTTGTATATACATCTAACACAGTACAACAATACAATAAAGCTCCATATCATTCATTTAGCGGGCTTTCAACTTTTATGGTTGTAAACTTATATTATTCTACTTGTATTTACAAGTTAAAAATTGAAATTTAATATTTTTTCTTATTTTTGATCTGGCTTTTTTCACAAAACCCAGCAATAGAAACACTTCTAGCGATCGCTAATTCGACAGCACAGCGAGGGTTACGAATTGCACCAGCACAGTTGTAAAGACAAGAACATGGCAGAGAACAAATTACCACAATACAAAAAACTATACGAAATCCTGCGAAAGCATATTCTTTCAGGTGTTTACGAAGAAGGCAGCCTACTGCCATCGGAAAACGAGCTTTGTGCCGCACACGGTCTAACCAGACCGACTGTCCGTCACGCGCTGGAAGCACTTGTTCAGGACGGTTTTATTTCGAAAAAACAGGGCAAGGGAAGTATTGTACGAAAACCACCACAGGACATCGGCATCCTGTCGATTTCGGGAACCTCAACCGCAATTGACAAAAATTACCTGCAAACTCAAATACTGCAAAAGCCGCAAATCATTCGGTGGCCCGATCATTTTCATTTCGACATTTCTGAAATTGAACGCGATTTTGGATGCATATACATGGAGCGACTTCGAATTGTAGACGGGCAACCTGTATTTTACGACATCAACCACATCCCAAACATTAACCTGCCTCGCTTTACCAGCCGAAGTTTCGAGAATAAATCGCTTTTCGAGATCTTACGAACACAATATCAAATAGAGGTCAAAGGAGGGCAGCAAAAACTAAAAGCCCTCAAGGCAACCGAAGAAATCGGGCAAGTGCTGAACATCAAAAAAGGGAATCCTGTCTTATATATTGAACGGAAGCTCTTTACAAACCGGGAAAATTTCAACATCTATTCAACCATCTATTTCAATTCGGAGAAGCATGCCATTTTTGGAAGTTTCTAGAAAAAAATAGGTGGACATCCGTGCAACCACCCCTAACTGCACATAAATTCCGGAAACCGGAACTGGACGTCCACCTTTAATTTCTATACAAATAACGAATATTTTCCCTCAATTTCAATATTTTATATAACAGGCAACAACCGATTCAATTCTACAACTATTCAATCTAAACAAGGCTTGATTTGGCGCTATGCAAAATTGCTCCATGTCGAAAATTCCATCCCTATTCAGGATGTTCAATATTCATTCATATTCACTGCATAAATATTCATTTTTCGGAAATTCATCTTTATAAATTAGAATAAAATCCACATCTTTGCACCCTATTTATAAACGGATAAATGAAATTGATTGCACAATGAAAGTTTTAAAATTTGGTGGCACATCCGTCGGAAGCGTTGAAAACATGAACGCTGTTATGCAACTGATTGCAGACGGTGAAAAGAAACTTGTTGTTCTGTCAGCAATGTCAGGAACTACAAATGCACTAGTTGAAATTGCAGACTACCTTTACAAGAAAAATAAGGATGCTGCTTTCACTCAAATTGCCAATCTGGAACGAAAATACGAGACTGTTGTCAAGTCGCTCTATAAATCACCCACACACAAGAAAGAAGGATCAAAAGCAGTAAAAACAGCTTTCACTACTATAAAAAGCTTTACTTCAGGCGAATTCAATGAAATAGGCGAAAAAA
Source organism: Mangrovibacterium sp. (assembly GCF_041596335.1). Taxonomy (GTDB): domain Bacteria; phylum Bacteroidota; class Bacteroidia; order Bacteroidales; family Prolixibacteraceae; genus Mangrovibacterium. Next base: position 13,093 of record NZ_JBFHIT010000083.1, read on the forward strand.
CGATCCTTGCACAGGGAGAACTAATCTCAACGGCACTTTTCACTCAGGTGATGAAAGAAAATGGTTTCAACACCAAACTGCTACCTGCTCTGGACTTCATGCGAATTGATTCCGATAAGGCAGCTGACATGCAAGCCATCCGCCCGTTGATTAAGGAAAGCCTGGCAGAAGCCGGAGAGGCCGACTATTACATCACACAGGGTTTCATCTGTCGCAATGCCGAAGGTGAAATAGACAACCTCCAACGCGGTGGGTCAGACTATACAGCGTCACTGATCGGGGCTGCTATCGACTCGAAAGAAGTGCAAATCTGGACGGATATTGATGGGTTCCACAATAATGATCCGCGCTTTGTACAAAACACGAAAAAAATTGAACAGCTTTCGTTCAACGAAGCGGCAGAGTTGGCCTATTTTGGCGCTAAGATCCTGCATCCACAAACCGTACTTCCGGCAAAATTGCAGAACATTCCTGTTCGCCTGAAAAACACGATGAACCCCTCAGACAGTGGAACACTAATCACCCACGACGCGAGCGGAATCGGAATTAAGGCCGTTGCCGCCAAAGACGGAATCACAGCGATAAAAGTTCGCTCGTACCGCATGTTGATGGCCTATGGTTTTATGAAAAATCTATTCGAAATTTTCGAATTCTTTAAAACCCCTATCGATATGGTTTCGACCTCGGAAGTTGCCGTTTCGATTACAATCGACAACACAACAAAACTGGACGATATTGTTCGTGAACTAAAAGAATACGGGGAGGTTGAAGTTGACGAGAACCAAACAATTGTTTGCGTTGTTGGCGACCTTATTGCCGACGAGCAAGGTTTTGCCGCCAAAGTTTTCAATGCGATGGAAGGCATCCCGATTCGAATGATTTCATACGGTGGAAGCCGACACAACATTTCGGTGCTGGTTTCTACAAAAGACAAGCAAGCTACACTGCAAGCACTCAGTGACCATTTGCTTGCATAAAGAAAAAGTGATAAACATGCGATCAGCCAGCCGGGTGTCGAAGTAAAGAGTAACGAATTCTTTGCGAAGAATAAGCGAGACTGGCAGTCTGGGATCAGCTCGCATGTTTATCACGTTCATCTCCTTTGCTGTGAAATTGCAAACAGCCCTGCAAACTTAGCTGCGCACTATCGAATACAGCAAACAAATGTTGTTTAAACAAGGGGCTCGAAACACCTCCAACAACGAATACAAATACGATTTGTGCGCTAATCTCCCGCACAGTCGTTAATTGTTAACATGCGGTTCTGCTCAACAATCGTCCCGCACCTGTAAGTTCCTGTATTTCTGACAACTTCAACGACCAAACAATCTCACAATCCAACTTAAGCCCTAAAAAGCTAAATAAATGATTTATTTTCTTCCATTAATTTTTTTAGAACCAAAATAAGTCTACATTTGTCGCTTAC
>NZ_JBFHIT010000084.1:0-13978 GCF_041596335.1 Mangrovibacterium sp.
CATTCCAAAAAATAATAGTAGTTTTGCGCAATTTTTTAACACAAAAAGCTGGCATATCATGGCAAAATACTCGAATGAAGTTTCAAGAACCTTTAGTGAATACCTGCTTATCCCCGGGCTAACCGGCAAAGACTGCAACCCATCAAACGTATCGTTAAAAGCGCCGTTGGTTGCCTATAAAAAAGGCGAAAAACCAGCGTTAGAGCTGAATATTCCTTTTGTATCAGCCATTATGCAATCGGTATCCGACGACAATATGGCAATTGCACTTGCCCGTAACGGTGGACTTTCATTTATTTACGGCTCTCAATCCATCGAGACTCAAGCCGAGATGGTGCGCAAAGTGAAAAAATTTAAAGCCGGTTTTGTTGAGAGTGACTCAAATCTAACTCCTGAGCACACCTTAAAAGATGTGCTTGAATTGAAAGCTAAAACCGGACATGGCAACATCGCCATCACCGAAGATGGAAGTTCACACGGCAAATTAATGGGAATTGTTACCAGCCGTGACTACCGCCCCAGTCGTGATGCACTGGATAAAAAGATTGCTGAGTTCATGACACCATTCGACAAATTGATTTACGGGACACTGGGAATCAGTTTGAACGAAGCCAACGATATTATCTGGGATAATAAACTGAATAGTTTACCCATTGTTGATGAAGATCGGAATTTCCAATGTTTCGTTTTTCGGAAAGACTATGAAAGCCACAAAGAGCATCCGAATGAGTTGCACGATGCAAACAAAAAACTCTTGGTTGGAGCCGGAATCAACAGCCGCGATTACCGCGAACGTGTTCCTGCCCTGGTAGAAGCCGGAGCCGATGTGTTATGCGTAGACTCATCAGATGGTTTTTCTGCATGGCAACGCGAAACCGTTGAATATGTGAAAAAACAATACAACGGAAAAGTGTTTGTAGGAGCCGGAAACGTTGTTGACCGTGAAGGCTTTTTGTACCTGGCCGAAGCTGGAGCCGATTTCATTAAAGTTGGTATTGGTGGTGGTTCAATCTGCATCACCCGCGAACAAAAAGGTATTGGTCGTGGACAGGCAACTGCTGTGATTGAAGTGGCGCAAGCCCGCGACGAGTACTTCGAAAAAACAGGAATCTACATCCCAATCTGCTCCGATGGTGGAATAGTGCAGGACTACCACATGGTACTGGCATTGGCAATGGGAGCCGACTTCCTGATGATGGGCCGTTACTTTGCCCGTTTCGACGAAAGTCCAACTCGTAAATTAATGGTGAACAACCGCTACGTGAAAGAATATTGGGGCGAAGGATCGAATCGTGCCCGCAACTGGCAACGCTACGATATGGGTGGCAGCGAAAACCTGAAATTTGAAGAAGGTGTTGACAGCTACGTTCCTTATGCAGGTAAATTGAAAGACAACCTGGACATTACGTTAGGAAAAATAAAATCAACGATGTGCAGTTGTGGAACCGTTAGTATTCCTGATTTAAAAGAGAATGCTAAAATAACTTTAGTCTCAGCAACCAGTATTGTTGAGGGCGGTGCACACGATGTGATTCTGAAAGACGCAAACATGTAATTGAGATAACAATTAGATAGTAAAAGGCCGGTTTATTCCGGCCTCTTTTTTTTGACCATTTTGAACAAGTCAATTTTTTTCAAGCTGACAAACCTGCTCAGAAACCAACGAAACTGTATACGATGCAAGCAATTTACCGCGTTCACCGACTAGCCGAAAAATTAACACCCGATGCCAATTGGAACAAAGCCCAATGGCAACCTATTCCGGCTATTCAACTCAATTATTATATGGGCGAACAGAACGCCTTTATGCCAAAGGTTGAAGTTAAATTAGCCCACGACAACGAGGCTGTTTACATCATTTTCAAAGTTGACGATCGTTACGTTCGTTGCATGAGCAACATTATTAATTACCGTATGTGGGAAGATTCGTGTGTCGAATTTTTCTTTTCACCCGACCTGAAGCAGCCCGAACGCTACTTCAACCTGGAAACAAACTGCGGTGGAACTGCACTTTTCCACTACAATCTGGAACAAAAGCGCAAAAAGTTTATTTATGCACCCGAAAAGGTCATTCAAATTGAAATCGCGCATTCGCTACCCGAACTAATTTTGGACGAGATTACCGAACCGCTAACATGGACATTGGAGTATCGCCTGCCGATTACTTTGGTCGAAGAATTTGCCGATGTAACTACACCACTTTCGGGAACCAGCTGGCGAGCTAACTTCTATAAATGTGGCGACAAAACGTCGAACCCGCACTTTATTACCTGGGCCGAAGTAAAACACCCCGTCCCTAATTTTCATTTGCCCGAGTTTTTTGGAGAACTTCAGTTTGAATAAAAATGATCGGTAACCGGCTAAAAAGAAAACAGCCGCCCGAAACGGAACAGCTGCTTTCAAACCAATAATTAAAAACCCTATTTCCCCATTGATATATATTTCAAAAATTCGTCTCGCTTTTCGGTCTGCCCAAATACCCCTCCGTACTCAGCCGTGACGGTTGAACTGCTCTCGTCCTCAATCCCGCGCGACGAAACACACATATGTTTCGCATCAATTACAACAGCTACATCCTCCGTTTTCAATATCTTTTTTAGCTCATTGGCTATTTGTACTGTTAAACGTTCCTGCACCTGCGGACGCCGCGCAAAATAATCGACAATTCGGTTTATTTTCGACAAGCCAATCACCTGCCCACTAGCAATGTAGGCGACGTGAGCCTTACCAACTATCGGAAGAAAATGGTGCTCACAAGTCGAATTTAAATTTATATTGCGCTCAACCAACATTTCACCGTAGCCGAATTTATTGTCAAAAACTGAAATTTTTGGCTCATTTTCCGGATTTAGCCCACTGAAAATCTCCTTCACATACATTTTGGCAACACGATGGGGTGTTCCGTTCAAACTGTCATCCGTCAGATCCAGTCCAAGAACTTCCATGATCTCTCTAAATTTAAGCTCAATGATCGCCATCTTTTCTTCATCGCTTTTATCAAATGCATCAGTGCGCATTGGTGTTTCCAACGAAGTTCCTATATGATTGTCCCCGATCAAATCAACCTCAGTTCCATTATTAATCTGTGGCCTGTTCATTCTTCCGTTTTTTGATCCGGGAGCGGTCTTTACAAATCCATTAACTTTCATAATCTTTCCTCCTATCTGATTTCCGAATATCTAAAACAGCAAACGGCTTGTTTTGTTTAGATAAACAACTAAAAGTTTAAACAACTCAAGCAAAAGTGAAACAATGCTCCAAATGCAACACTAAAAAGCGATAAAGATTTTTAGCTTGAATATCTCCAGGATTATTTCAGTTTCAATGATAAATTTTAGGTGATCACTCCAGAATCAATGGTGCAAAAATTCGACGAATTACATTTTTCACACTAAATTTGCACCGCAAGAGAAATGTCGACCGATCAATTTTCTTGCAAGTTTGTTTCCTAATTCTGAATAATTACAATTCATCCATGGATATTTTAATTGGGATATTAATTGCTTTTGTTGCCATTGTCGCACTTGTAACCTGGCTGTCGAATAAATTGTCGGCGAAAAAACAGGCGGACTCGAATCCGGAACCGGAATCTGACGAGTTCGAAATACCGACAGACTGCTGTGGCGCACACGAGATATGTGAGTTTGATGCGATGCGTATGAATCCGGACGAAATTATGTATTTCGAAGATGAAGACCTGGATCGCTATAAAGGAGTGGCGGCTGAACGATACAACGACAACCAGATTGAGGAGTTCCGCGACGTATTGTACACCTTAAAAGGAGATGAAATTCGCATGTGGCTGTTAAGCATTGAACGACGCCAACTGCAATTGCCTGCCATTCTGCGCCAGGAAGCATTGATGCTAATTGCTGATACCCACTGATCCGTCTTCAAAGAACAGCTCTTCCTTAATTTTTTTTATTCGATCAAGCGCATAGTCAATATTCGCGCCATTCTCTCGCACCGCTTTTGCATATTCGCGATAATAGTGCAACGCAATAACCTTGCTGGCATTAAATTCTTCGTATGCGCGTGCTATTTCGAATAATACGTCATTTTTTGACGGATCAATTTTCAATGCGCTTTGATAAGCTTCAATTGACTCATCGAACTTACGCAGTGAACCGTACACCTGAGCCAGATGATGATAGATTTCGGCTAAATAGGCAGGCGTTGCCGTTTCAATGGACAACTCTAAATAGCCCTCGCTAACGTCAAACATTTTCATTTTCTTAAAACAAGCCCCCATATAAAAATTCACGATCGGATCTTCAATAGAAGCTTCATAACAAGGCTCAAGCATGGTCAGCGCTTTTTCTTCCTGTTTGTCGAAATACAGACAAATTCCGTAATTTTTCAACACATCAAGAGTCGAATCCCCTACTGCCAGATAATTTTCGTAGGCGTACATTGCTTTTCCATATTCCCTGAAAACAAAATAACTATCCGCCATTTTCAGTAACAAAGAAGGGTTCTGCGGAAAAATATGCAACCCGCGTTCGCAAGTAACAACAGCTTCATTCATTTTTCTTCGCTGGTTATAAATGGTTGCCAAGTTCATCCAGGTATTTAAATCACGCGAGCCTTTTGCCGCCAGTTTTTCGTAAAGGGCAACAGCCAGTTCATCTTCTCCTACTTTGTAGGCCGCGTAGGCGTAGTAGCGGTTATAAAAAATGTTTGTGGAATCACTGGTCCAAATATCACTGTAACAACGAAATGCATCCGGGTAAGCTTTTAAATTGATGTATGCCTGTGCCAATTTCCCTTTCATACGGATATCTGTAGGGTCGATGGAGATGGCTTTTTTGAAATACGTAACAGCGTAAAAGTAATTCCCCAAAGCTGAATGCGCATCGGCCAGCTCTTCCCAATACATGGTGTTTTGCGGATCCATTTCACAAGCCTTGTTCAAGGCAAAAATTGCCGACTCATAGTCCATGAGTTTTTCATGCACCAGCCCCTTTTTGAAAAACAAACCTGCCTTGGGTGCTGTACTCATGTCATTTTCCAAGGTATTCAAAGCTTCTGCGTACTTGCGGTTTAGGATGAGCATATCCACCTCAGTCTGCGCTTCGGCAAATAAAGGGAACAAAAGCAACAAGGAAAACAACAGATTCTTCATGGCTTTGAAGTAGAAAGATCTGCCCCGAAAGGAAATCAGGACAGATCTGGATTTTGTTACTTAAGCGAAAAACTAATTGGAATCGTATAAGAAACAGCAACCGCCTGTCCTCGCTGAATGCCAGGTGTCCAGTCTGGGATTAGGTTGACAACCCTCAAAGCCTCCTGATCCAGAAGCGGACTGACTCCACGAGCAACTCTCGCTAAGCGAACTTTTCCTTGCTTATCAACGATGAAGGTTACATATACTTTTCCCTCCAATTTTGCCTTTTTGGCTTCAACCGGGTATTTTACCTTTTTGGCGATAAACTGACCCAATGCATCAACTCCACCCGGGAACTTAGGCATTGTTTCCACCACAAAAAACACAGGTTCTCCATCAATTTCAGTAACCTCTTTGTCTTCTTTTTCCGCCTTCAACTCGTTCGAAAGGTGCAGCTCCTTTTTACCGTCCTTCACATGAATAGAAACCTCTTTACTCATTGATTCGGAGACCATTGACATAAATTTAACAATTGCATTTTTGTCTCCGCTTACCTGCAGTTCTTGGCCTTCAACTAAAACTTTTAGCGTATCCGGTGTGTCCATATGTTCCTGTGCATTCGGGTTTATTTTTTCTAGTATATGGCCCGATTCAGCAACTCCGGGAGTATCCTGACTTTTAGAGTTCGCTGGCACAGGCAAGTTTTCTATGATTTCAAGGGTTGACACTTCATTGCTCAGTTCATCCGCGCTTTGCTCATTACTGGGACTCTGCTGTTCCTGTTGATCACTTGAATTTGCGGTGTAAACCGTTGCAAAGGTTTTATTTTCCAAGGAAAACAGGACAATGAGCGCTACTGCAAGGAGGAATCCCCCACCCAATTTAACTTGTGCTAATTTTGACGATTTGATTTGTGACATCATTTGAATTCGTTTTTTTATTAGTGAATAATTGAAGTTGTTGGCTAATTCAACCTGTGGCCCGATAAATTGCTGCAAAAGCAATTTTTTATACAGGCTGGGATTGGCAATTTGAACGAGTACTGCCCTATCGGCCAGATACTCATGATTTTCGCGTAAAAGTCGTTTAAGCAACCAGAAAAACGGGTTGAACCACTGAAATACACTAAGCACCTCCAATATCAGGATATCGAAAGAATGCCCCTGTTTCACATGTTCGAACTCGTGAATGAGCATTTTTTCCCATCCGCTCTGCTCTTTTAGATTTTTGCTGACAAAAACGTACGAAAGAAAAGAGAAGGGCGTCACCTCCCGATCAATCAGTACGAGCTTCATTCCGTGCTCTTGAATTGCATCCGACCGGCGAATCAACAAAGATATCTGCAGCAGACGGTGAAGAAGACGAAAAGCAAAAAAACAAAGTCCCAGTATGTAAGCTGAAATAATATACGTGCTGGTGGAAATACGACGAACAATATTCACTGAGAGTTCAGTTCCGTAAACCGAAACCGTTTCGAGAAGATTTCGGTAAGGGGTTACCGTTACTTCGTTTAACAGAACTGGTTGCGCTTCCCAAATCCGTATATGAAAAAGCGGAAGCAAGGCCGAGAACAAAAGCGCGAAAAGCAGAAACAAACGATTGGTTTTGAAAAACGTTTCACGCTGTAAGAATAAGAAGTACAGGAGCGTAAATAGCCCCAGACTTATACCCGATTCGTAGATGTAGTTGACAAAATCAAACATTGGGTTTCGATTTATCGTTGTCCAAATCCTTTCCAACTTCATTCATCAGTTCTTCCAGGTCGGTGAGACTCATATTATCTTCTTTCGCAAAAAAGGAAACCATTTCCTGAAAGGAGTTTCCAAAGTAGTTGCCCAAAAAATTCTTTAGATAGGCTTTGGTATAGTCGCGTTTACTAATGAGCGGAAAATACCGGTGGGTCTTCCCAAAAGCTTCATGAGCAACAAAGCCTTTTTTCTCCAGAATGCGAATGATGGTTGACACCGTATTATACGCTGGTTTGGGTTCGGGCGTTTTGTCGAGAATATCATTGACAAAAGCTTTCTCCAGCTTCCATAAAATTTGCATCACTTGTTCTTCTGCTTTGGTTAATTCCTTGATCATGATTGTATCGCTTTTGTTTCAATTACTTATCAAATATAACTAATCTCTAAGTTTTATAACTAATTAATTAGTTGTTTCAGATAAAAAATTTTAAGGGTCGTTGCGGATATTGAAAAGTTGTTCCATTGGCTTTGAGCTTTAAGTTTGAAATTTGTTAAACCAAAACTACAACTAAATTATTAGTTTTCAAACTAATTAAATAGTTTTTAAACTAATTATTTAGTTTTTCGCGAAAAAAAAGGGCCTACCCTCTGGTAGACCCTCATGCTAGACTAAACGAAAGTGCTTACGCAGCAACTTTATATTTTTACTTTCTCTGGTTTGTTTGAGTGATTTTTGACTTCGTAATTTCAAATACCGTGCGTCTGTTTTCCTGGTGTAGTTCCTCGGAGCATTCTACGCCATCAGAACATTCATTCACTAGTTGCGATTCTCCGAATCCTTCAAATGTCATTCGATCTTTACTTATACCTTTGCGAATCAGGTAGTCAAAGGTAGATTTAGCCCGCCGGTCAGACAATCGTTGGTTGTATTCATCAGTTCCGCGGCAATCGGTATGCGATTCGAAATGAACTTCAAGGTCTGGATACTTTTTCATGGTTTCGGCCATTCGATCCAACTCACGGGCTGCATCCGGCCGAATCGAATATTTATCGTAGTCATAGTAAATGTTTGTCAACCCAATTCGGGTTCCAATGTCCAGCGGGTATAACTGGAAGTAGTAAAATAACTCGCCGGGTTCCATACCGGTCGTTGAGAATTCAACATCGGTTCCGAAGAAATTTTCGGCCTCTGCTGTAACCAGGTAATCCAAGTCGGGTTGAATATCGGCTTTGAAATAACCTTCGGCATCCGAATATGTTGTATCAACAGCTGTTCCGTTGCCGGCAATCGTCAGCATGGCTCCTTCAATTGGGTCGTTACCCAAAATATTAACAACCTGTCCTTTTAAACGATGGGAAGGATCGATATAAATTACCTCTTCCTGTTTCGGGAGATCACCTTCGGGAGTCAGATCGATATTCTGAACTTTCTCATAATACCCCGGCTTATTGGCCGTCAATTCATAAATTTCATTCAACGGAAGACTTAATGGCAAACGACCGTCAACATCAGTATATCCTTCTGCAACCACAGCCCCTTTTGAATTCATCAGATTAACTTTCACCTCAGGCACTGGCTTATTGGTATTGGTTGAAATTAAAGCCACATTAAAGCGATATTCCTCGGGGAGCACAACATAGATGTCATCATTTCCTTTCCCTCCTTTTCTGTTTGACGAAAAATAAGCATAACGTCTATCAGGGCCTGTGAAGAATCCAAAGTCATCAGCATTGGAATTAATTTCATTATCGAAGGTCAGGATATCGCTCGTTTTACCGTCCTTTAATGTCGTATAGAATACATCTAGCCCACCCTTTCCTCCAAGGCTATCGGACGCAAAAAATAATGTACCGTCAGCTTCCCATTGCGGAAACATTTCCATACCTGAGGTATTAATACCCCTTCCAAGGTTTTCAGGATTTCCCCACTTACCATCCTTACGAACCGAATAGTATAGGTCAGTTCCTCCAAATCCACCCGGCATATCACTCACAAATACGATGGTATCACCGGTTTTATTAATGCTTGGATGAGCCACTGAATAGTCTTTTGAAGCAAAGGGAAACTGGTCTACCTTTTTCCAGATATCATTTTCCTCTTCAAACACCATGATGGCTAAACGCAGGTTCTCCTTCTTAAATACAATATTCTGAATGTCTGTTTCTTCTTCGTAGGATTGAGTCACAAATATTTCTCCGGTGGCTTTGCAAATAGACATTGGCCCCTCCTGAATCCTTGTCACTAGCCGCTCCTGATAATCTCCTTTATCATCCAACCGACCTACAGGCTGGATTGCCGTTGAAAAAGCATCGTACAAAAGGTAGGTTTCTTTCTTCTTCTCGCCAGGCACCTTTACTTCTGAATTGAAAATAAGTTCAGTTCCGTCAATGGCTGCGGCGAAATCACTCTTTGATGTATTTACAGAAGCATTTTCGATATTAATCTTCACTTCATCATATACCTTTTTAGTTTGCGCATTTGCATAAGATAAGCAAAGCATAAAGACGAATCCGATCAAATATTTCTCTTTCATAGGTTCTATTTTTCGGGGATTAAAAATATCTGGGTGAAGTAAATGACTTAACAAGAGATCTCAATTCGTAAGAGATCATAAGTTCGTGCGATCCATTTCCATATGATCCAATATCGGTCAAATCGAGGTCAAAAGCATAGCCAAGCCGCAGTTTCTCGTTAATGATAAACTGCGTATTCAAACCAATAGCACTCCCAGCACCATTCCAGACATGAGACCGAAACATTCCTCCCAACCAAAATTTTTCTTTAAACAGGAAACTGGCATTCAGATCGACCGAAAATGGCAAAGCTTCTGAATGACGTGCCATAAATGAAGGCTTAAATTTAATCGAAGACCCCATATCGAACACATAGCCTCCGATAACATTCATGTTTCGAAATTCGTAATCTGTATTGTAGCTTTCAGCTCCATATTCAAAATCGTTTTTCAACAATTTCGGGATTGAAAACCCGACGTAATACCTCGGAGACGAAAGAAACAAACCAACACCGATATTAGGCATGAAACTCTCTCGAATCTCGCCTTCAAACGACGGATCGTTCGTATCGATGATCACATGATCTGTCAGGGTATGCCGGTAATTCGTAAAACCAGCTTTGAATCCCATCCGAAGGTTGGCTTCATAGTTTATCTTCACTTTATAAGAATAGTCTGTAAAAAAGGCCAATCTTTTTTCCAAACCAATCTCGTCACTAATCACCGATAAGCCCAATCCTATTTTTTCATTTCGAAGCGGTGCCTGAACCGTAAACGAGTGTGTCTCGGGAGCCCCGTCAAAGCCGACCCATTGGTAGCGGCCAAGAACCATGAAACCGACACATTCCCATGACCCCACATAAGCCGGATTAAATGACTGTATGTTGAACATGTACTGGCTGTACATCGGGTCGTCCTGTTGACCAAAGGAGCTAAGCGCCGTGCTGGCTAATAACAAGCCACTCACGGCAAGCTTGGCTAAATATTTCATCGCTTTCATCGTTCTTGAGTTTACCGGTTAATAAATACTGTCCCTTTATACACGGAAGAGTTTTCCAGGATCAGGATCACAAAGTAGGTACCCTCAGGTACGATATCTCCGTTTCCTCCAATATTTGGTCGACCATCCCACCATGCTTCACTACCCAACAACGGCACATTACCATAGTTGTCTTTTTCGTAAATCCGAGCCCCCCAGCGAGTGTAAACTTCTAGGTGAGCATTCGGATATTTGTATAGTCCCAGAATTTCCAGATAATCATTATAACCATCAGCGTTCGGCGAGAATGCATCCGGAATAATTAAATCACATGTTTCAGGATCCAGATAGTTCGGAATGCCGTTATAGTTACAATCATCGTTTGTTGGGTCTCCATCAACAATGACATTGTCTTCATCAATTGTGGCTAGCAAATCATTATCATCATCCACATCGCGGAAGTCGGGTTTATTATCGTTGTCAGAGTCCTGTATTGGTGGAAGGATTCTTGAAGCTCCGGGATTGTAAGTTGTCGCACCGGGAGTGCTACTAATCTCCGGGCCTTCAATAATGATCAGTGAGTCGAAGACATCATCCAACCCGTCGCCATCAGCATCATTCCCACTGAATACCAAGTCTGGTTTTCCATTCATGTCGGCATCATTCGCTTCAATGTAATCATCCACAGTGTCCCCGTCAGTATCTTCATCGCGGAAGTCTGGAATACCATCTCCGTCGAAATCAAACATGACGATCACCACCGAATTGTAGTCGCTGTCATAAGCATCATCAAGACCATCGCCGTCCTGATCTTGCTCACTGGCAACTACATAATTATCTAAATCTTCCTGTGCTTCAATATTGTCGAGAATTCCGTCGTTGTCTGAATCAATATCCCGGTAATCAGGCACGGCATCATTGTCCGTATTTTCAACGGCAGCATTTGTTCCGTCATAGGTTACTCCCAAGAATGAGCTTCCCAGGACAATCGTATCAAATGTATCATCCAAACCATCTTCGTCCGAATCAAGGCCACTTAGCATCGGAGTCGCCAAACTTCCTCCATAGGCAATCACTCCTTCAACGATATCAAGTATCCCGTCGTTGTCAGTGTCAATATCCACATAGTCGTAATAGCCATCGTTGTCGGTGTCTTTCAGTACGATTGGAGTCCCGCCGTTATCCGGATCATAAGCGTCATCCCATCCATCTCCATCTGTATCTGTCCCCAGAGGTGCATGATAACTTGCTTCACTCTGTGCTTCAACATTATCAGGAATACCATCATTATCCGAGTCAATATCCAAACTATTCGGGAAACGATCGTTATCGCTGTTTACTAACAACATTCCTTCAACAATGTCGAGGATACCATCATTATCATCATCCACATCATCAGAGTCAGGGACACCATCGTTGTCTGAGTCTCTCCTCAATATAACTGTTGCCTGGTCACACATTGGACTACTGAAATCGTCACAAACTTCATAAACGAACGAATCATCGCCAAAATAATCCTGGTTCGGAGTGTATGTGAACGTACCATCTGGATTTATCGCCAATACACCATTTTGTGGTTCAGAAATCACCGTAGTCACCGAAATTTGATTTCCATCCGGATCTGAGTCATTATCTAACACACTAACAGTTGTCTCATGCATCATAAAGTCGTCATCTACAGCTATCGGTGCCCGGTTGGTTTCGTCTACTGTAATGTAAACGGTTGCATTTCGACAGAAAGAACTACCAGGCTTACAAAGACTGTAAGTAAAATTATCCGGGCCTACATAGTCGGCATTCGGTGTGTAGGAGAAATCTCCCAAAGCGTCGATAGTTACCGTACCATAAATTGGCTGAATCACCATTCCTATTGACACACTTGAACCTAAAAGGTTGATATCATTGTTACTCACATTTCCGGTCACCACCCCGTTTTTATCAGTATGGTAAGCATCGTCAACCCCATACAACAAGTCTTCCTGACCTGCCGCGAAGAAAACGAGCACTACATCAGCCTGACTACGAACAGTTGGTTCATCGACCCTATAAACTTCATAAGTAAAACTAACTTCTCCTTCATAATTTGCCGGAGCATCATATGTATAGGTACCATCAGCAGATAACGTCAATGTGCCCACTGCAGGTTCAACAACCGGAGTCGTAGCCACCATTAATTGGTGCCCCTCCACGTCGAAGTCATTCTCCAGCACATTGCCAGTGTTCGGGTACACCGAGTTGCTATATCCCAGCTGAACATCGGAGTTGGCTATTGGAGGACGAGAACTGTTCAGGTCTGTCGAAATCACCCGTAGATAAACGGTTATCGGGTTTGACAAACCGGAAATAGCATCATCAATTTGATATGTAAACTGATCAATTCCGCTGTAATTCACCTCCGGTGTGTAAATGTATGTGCCATCTTGGTTGAATACCAAAGTTCCATAAAGAGGATCAGTGACTTTTTTTGCTTTCTGGCTTGCAGTCAAACGTTGTCCATCAGTGCTCGCTGTCAGACTGAATTGCCTTGACACCTCTGTCACACTTTCGCCAACTAACGAGGGGCCACTGACTACTTCTTGCTCATGATAAACATCATTCGTAAGTACACGCCCCCATGTTGGTATACCAGAGAAAGTATTGTTGATATCTCCCATACCTACCGGTGGATCATAAACTGAAGCCACCTGAATGGTAACCGTTGCTTCTGAGCAAAAACCGTCAGCATCACAAATCTGATAGGTAAAATAGTCGGTACCATAATAATTCAGATCAGGTAAATAAGTAATCGTTCCATCAGCATTTACAGTTGTGCTGCCATTTGTTGCACTTGCAACAATATTTAAAGTTTGAATTACTATGTTTCCGTCGCAATCCAGATCATTATCCAAAACTGCAATATCGACCGATTGGTCTTCATCAATGCTCAAATCGTCAGCTATCGCCAACGGCTCTGATTTTACGGTAACCGTTTGGATGCAAGATGATGAATTCCCATGAACATCTGTAACCGTCCAGGTAACATTTGTTGTTCCAAACGGATAGATTCCGGAAGCTTCCGATAAACCATTAAAGTCGTTAGTGACTGATCCTATTCCACAATTGTCACTCGAAATCGGGGATGGAACGACAACACCAGGGCTACAGTTTGCTGAAGAAATAACTGTTATCGACACGTCACCTGCACATGTAACGACAGGTAATTCATCGTCCGCCACAATCACTTCCTGACTACAAGTACTCGTATTACCACTGGCATCGGTCGCAGTCCATGTTACGGTTGTTTTTCCGACCGGATAAGTATCACTCGCTTCTGAAGTTCCATTGTAATCGTTGATCAGGCTCACCACAGTGGTATTGTCGCTGACCGATGGTGATACTACGGCCACATCAGCCTCGCAAACACCTGCATCTGCGGTTTGGGTTTGGCTGGCTACAGCACAATTAATCACCGGTGCTTCGTTATCACTGACATTGATGATGCTGGTACAGTTGCTTTGGTTGCCGGCGGCATCGGTTACGGTCCAGATAATGGTGTTGGCTCCTACCGGCAGCATTGCTCCGGCAAGGCTGGCGCTGTTGTTAAAGTCATTGCTGATACTTGATCCGGCGACATTGTCACTGAAGGTCGCGTCAAACTCGGCTCCCGATACGGTGTAGGTATCGGCTCCGGCGTCGGTCATCCGGGCAAAGG
>NZ_JBFHIT010000085.1:0-13911 GCF_041596335.1 Mangrovibacterium sp.
ACAACATTCTGTTAGGAAGACTGGGTCAACCCGAAGAAGTTGCTTCAGTAGTTGCCTTCCTGGCAAGTAAAGATGCCTCATTCATCACCGCTGAAACAATCCAGATTGGTGGCGGTCAGGCTTTAGGAATTTAAGAACAATGACGCCAAAAGTGATTTTCACTGGCCAATAATCAATCAAATACAGATGAACGATTTTAGTTTTGTTGAATTATCACTTTTGGCACTGGCAGGTATATTTGCCGGATTCATAAATGTAGTTGCTGGGGGCGGGTCATTGTTGACATTACCCTTGATGATATTTTTTGGCCTTCCTCCAGCGATTGCCAATGGATCGAACCGAATCGCGATTATCGCGCAAAATATCTTCGCTGTTTCAAACTTCAAACGCAAAGGTGTTTTTGTATATCCGTTCAGTTTATATGTCGGGCTTTCGGCTGTGGCCGGCTCCATCATAGGGGCTTTTCTGGCGGTCGATCTCGACGATAAAGTGTTTAACCGGATTTTGGCCCTGATCATGGTTGCTGTTGCTGCTGTGATTCTACTGAAACAGAAGCCAATAATTGAAGAATTGGAACAAAAAATCGTAAAAAACCAGGGAATTGGCATTGTCGCTTTCTTCTTTCTGGGAATCTACGGTGGGTTCATTCATGCTGGCATTGGCTTTCTGATCATCTTGGTTTTGACACGGATTAATCATTTTTCGTTGTTGAAATCGAACAGCATCAAAGTGTTTGTCGCTTTGCTGTTCAGTATCTCGTCGCTAATTGTTTTTATCCTGAATGATGCCATCAACTGGAAAGTTGGTCTTTCGCTGGCGGTCGGAACCTCAATAGGCGGAATTCTGGGCAGCCATTTCAGCATGAAAAAAGGCGATAAATGGATCAAACGAATCCTCATTTTGGCGATCATAGCGATGGCCATAAAACTCTGGTTCTTCAATCATTAAACAGGATCAGAAAACCCGGCCTGCTATAAATCATGTACGGAATAAAAATTTAGCAGGACCTTTTTATAAATTTCTCACACCATTTTCCGTAAAAAGACATTAAAACACACTTCGATATGAAAATTAGAAACTTATTGATTCTGGCTTTGACAATGACGCTACTTTCTTGTCAGAATAGCTTTAAGGCTTCAACCTCGCTAGTTAGCAATGCGGAAGAATTGCAAATTGCCATCAACAATGCCAGTCCAGGAGATGAAATTGTACTTGCTGATGGTATTTGGAAAGATGTGGAAATAAAATTTACCGGCAGCGGTACGGCTGACCATCCGATTGTTTTACGAGCCGAAACACCAGGGCAGGTATCTATCGAAGGCCAATCCTGTTTGAACTTCGGTGGCGACTATTTAGTTGTTCGCGACCTAAGCTTCAGAAATGGCTTCACCCCATCCGACGCTGTTATCAGCTTCAAATTAAACGACAAGTTTTCCACACACTGTCGGGTAACCAACTGTGTCATCGAGAATTTCAACCAGCCACAAAGAGATACTAAAGACCACTGGGTTGAGTTTTGGGGACGACACAACGAACTTAGCAATTGTAATATCATTGGCAAATCCAATTCGGGGCCTACCGTTCGGGTTATGTTGAAAGGAAACGAAAACATCAACAATCATCATCAAATCCGAAATAACCACTTCGGCCCGCGTCCACGAAAAGGAGGCCCGCATGGCGAAACCATTCAAATCGGCGACAGCTATACCTCCATGTCACCCTGCTACACAGTGGTGGCAAACAACCTGTTCGACAGGTGCAACGGCGAAGTGGAAGTGATCTCAAGCAAAACGAATTTCAACGAATTCCGCAACAATGTGTTCTACAAATGCGAAGGCTCGCTGGTTATGCGCCACGGAAACTACTGTCTGATTGACGGAAACTACTTTATTGGCGACGATAATTCGGATAACATTGGTGGAATCCGGATTGTAAACACAGGCCACTGGGTAACCAACAACTACTTCTATAACATTAAAGGTCAGAATTTCAGAAGCGCGCTGGCCATTATGAACGGAATTCCAAAATCGCCTTTAAACCGATACAATCAGGTGACCGATGTGGTAGTAGCTCACAATACCTGGGTCAATTGTAAATCGCCCTGGCAATTTAGCGTGGGAACAAATGTCGACCAAAAAGATGTGTTGCCGATGTCCGAAATTCGCTCGGCACGGCCAATCAGAACAACTTTTGCCAACAACATCATTTACAATCAGGAAGGTGACGAGTCGCCCATTGTTGCCTACGAAGAAGTTGATGGTGTTACCTTTAAAAATAATATCATCAACAATCAAAATACGCCGTTTCAACCTTACGACGGACTGGAAGCCGGCACGCTGGAGATGACAAAAATAGCTGACAACCTGTTTATTCCGGTTGACGGCCAGGCCAATATCGAAACCTACCATGGCTTCGACTTCGAGACTATCTCAACCGATCTGTTTGGCCATTCGCGTTCTGATAAAAATTCGGTAGGAGCCGTTTGTCAGACTCCGGCCAATACTCCCGATCTTCTGGATGCAGCGAAATACGGTGCCGGTTGGTACACTGTTGAAAAGTCGGTTGCCGCAGGCAAATCAATCGAAGTTTCTGCAGACGCAAACGATTTAGCCGCCAAAATCGCCGGCGCCGAAACTGATGACACCATCGAACTGTTGCCAGGCACATACGAAATCAACAGCTCTCTGCCCATCAATAAAAAAATTACCATTCAATCGAAAGACCAATCCAACAAAGCCGTGATTGTTTATTCGGGAGAAAGTGAAACACCGGCATTCGAATTTCATCCGGCAGGAAACCTGCTTCTGAAAAACATTGTCCTGCAAGGAAAAGCCGAACAATATGCTTTTGCACCACTTCAGAAAAATATGTCGAGCTTGTACGTTTTAAGTATTGATGGATGTGAGATTAGCAACTTCAATTCGATATTGAAAGCGTGGAAAGAAACCTTTGCCGACCAGATTTTAGTTGCGAACTCAGTTCTGACGAATTGTGAAAACGGAATTGAATTAGCAGCTGAAACCGATGACAAAGGCGACTATAACGCCGAATTCCTGATCGTTGAAAACTGTACGTTTAATTCGATTAACGCCAACGTGATCAGTTACTATCGCGGCGGATATGATGAATCGACCATTGGCGGTAATTTATTGGTGCGTAACTGCACCATGACCAACTGTGGCGCCAAGGACAAAAATGGAATTCTGATCAACTCGCGAGGCATTGTCAATGTTGCCATTGCCAACAATACATTCAAAAATAACGCGATAAAATTGGTGGCTCTGCTTTGGGGTGCTAAAAACAATACGCATTCGGACAACGAAATAATTAACTCCGGCAAGATTGTAGTTCAGGAAAATATTGAACTGAAGATGATGTACTAGACAAACAGTTTTAAAATAAAATTATCCGGATCATGAATTTATTGAAGCTTGCTCAGAAAATATTATTTGGTACTTTTTTCTGCCTGGCAATAATTGCCATGGGGTGTTCTTCAAAGTCAAGCTCGCCCGAAATTGTTGTTCAGAATCTGCAGATGCAAATACCCGCCGGAATGCAAACTTTTTCCGAAGAATTACTGGCAGGTGAAATTGCCGAAACAAAGATTGAACACATTGCCTATATCGGGTCAACCGAGCAAACCATCAATCTTCCCGAAGGGTACGTAACGATGTTGATGTTCATCCGCGGTAATGGAACGCTTCATGCCGACACAATGCAATATAACGTTGTGCCGGAGTCGATAGCGATTCCCATGAACAAGACCAGTGAAGTGAAGGTTGCTGTTGCCGAGGGGGAAGAACTTCATTTCCTCCGGTTTACTAAAAAGCTATCGGAACAGGATCTGGCAGACCTTGCGGGTTTCCCGGAAGAGAACAAATACGATCTTTACTTCACTCGTTTTGAAGATTGCGAATCCTACACCGAAAAAATAAAAAGCCCGAACACAACCAGTCGAACCGTGTTACCCGGCGATATTATTCCCCGTGTTGCCCTAGGAACTGTAGAAGCTCCCGGACCCGATGAAGTTGGCGCGCACAAACATGCCATGCTTGATCAGTTGTTTTTGGGATTAACCGACAATGATATCGTGGTACATGCCGATGGAGCTTCAGCTCAACTGAAAGAATATGCATTGTTGCATATTCCAATTGGATCGAGCCATTGGGTGACCGTTGAAGAAAACAAAAAGATGTACTATATGTGGATGGATTTCTTCCTGACAAAAGAGGGACAGGAATGGCTAAAGACCCACGAACCAACTCCGACGGATAAAACTGATTACTAAATTTGAACTAAACCGACCGATCGGGATGATACCAGTTTTTGATGCACATGCACATATTTTAAACGGAATTGACGGCGTAAAACGCGGCGTAAAAACCACAACGGCGAAATACGGACGCATTCAGTATGGAAAAGAGCAGCTGCAATTTCTTCCCCCCTATTTTCGCGATACAATTTTTACGCCCGATATGCTGGTTGAAACGATGGATTTTGCGGGCGTTACAAAGGCTGTACTTCTGCAAAATCCGGTAATCGGAATCATGAACGACGAAATCCGTGAAGCGATTGACCGATTTCCCGACCGATTTTTGGGTACCATCCAGGTCGACCCAATGCGAACCAACGCCACAGAGGTGATCCGACAATATGCATCGGAAAAGCAGAATAGCCTGAAGCTTGAGATCAGCGAGGAATGGGGATGGTCGGGGAATTACGCCGGGTTTTCGCTGGTGGGGAACGAGATGATGGGCATTTGGGAAACCGTGGCAAAACTCGGTTTACGAACCATTATCGATTCCGGCGACATATTCAACAATGGCTACCAAATTGAAAACATTCGGTTTATCGCTGAACGTTTCCCGGAAACAAAAATACTAATTGAGCACCTCGCCTTTTTCAGAACCGGGATTGATGAAAAGGCAAAAGCCCGGCGCAATGAGATGCTTTCTTTGGCTAAAGATTTCGAAAATATCTATCTAGGTTTTTCATCAACAGCAGCTTTCCTAAACGATGATTATCCATGCACCAGGGCATTGGATTTATTAAAAGAAGCGGTCGATTTAGTTGGTTCGCATAAAATACTTTGGGGAAGCGATATTCCGTCTACATTAAAAAAATACACCTACCAACAAATGATTGATGTGATCGCCATTCATGCCAATTTTCTTTCTGATGCAGAAAAAGAAGCGATTTTATTTCGAAATGCGTCGGAGGTGTTTTTCTCTGACTAACAAATATTTTCGCCTTTCGGCTTACTGACCGGCTTTTCGTTTAACCCATTTTCGAAGCCTCTTTATCCCAACTTTATGTCTTTCAACGCCCTTGTCGCTAATTAAATACGCGAAGGGTTTGAGTGAGTCAACATTTCGCATTATGACCTTGGCAATGGCTAGAAAAGGTAAAACGATGAACATTCCTGCAACTCCCCAAATCAGATTGGCCATCAGCAAACTAAAAACAATTGCAAAGGGATTTATTTTAATATTATTCCCCACAATTCCGGGTGTGATTAGGTTATTCTCCAGAAACTGGACAATGGTAAACAACACCAGAATCTGCACCATCATATGAAACGGATCTGACTGCGAAAAAAACACAAACAAAATTGGAATAATGCCACCTACAAACGTTCCGATATAGGGAATCAGGTTTAATATTGCCGCAGCGATTCCAAAAAGCATGGCATGAGGCACACCAATAATTGCCAGGCCAACCGTATTTAAAATCGCCAAAATAACGACCACAATTAGCAATCCGCCCATATAACGGGTCGTAATCAGGGAGACTTCCCGCATAATATTGACCACGATAAACCGGTCTTTCCGTTCAACAAACCGAAGAATAAAATGGGCTGTTTTTGTTCGGTAAAACAACAGAAAGAAAGTATACACAGGCAAAATAAACAGCTGAAAAACAGTGGTTGTCGTGGCTGAAAACAGGGAACCAATCTGAGATTCCCACGACGCGAAAACACCATTGGAAATACGCTCAACGTATGCATCGAGCGAATGTGAATTCATTCCCAGTTTACTTTCAAGGATCAGAATCAGCGAATCAGTTTTGGCATTTACCTGCGCCTGCGCCTGACTTAAATTCAGCTCAATCGTTGAAATATGAATTGAAATGAGCAGAACAATTGAACTCAAGAAAAGCAGGCTAACTAAGATTACGAGCACGATGGATACTCCCCGATGAACACCCCAATTTTCGACCCTGGCCACCATCGGATAAATCAGATAAGCTAGAAAAACACTAATAACCAACGGAATAAGAACATCTTTTGCCAGAACTAATCCCAAGACGGTAACTGAAATACAAAAAAGTACAAGCGCGAAGCGAATCAGGCTCGGGTTCGGGTTTTTCATAGGTGTTAGTTCTAAATAATAAATCGAAACGCGACAAGAATGACCTTGATTTGTTTGTTCCCATAAACTAACACTTAATCTAATCATTTCCTAAAATAGAAGACAAATTTATCGCCTTTGCATAAAGAATACTTCGGTGCAGATTTCAACAATCTAAAAACAAGAATAAGTACTCTGGTTTTAAGAACAATAGACATCCGTGTTCAATGCGACCAATTCTTCACCCGGAACGGCACCTTTTTGTTCAATCCGGCTCAGTTGAGCTGTCAATAACGAATCTTGAAGCCTGTTCTTCACGTATCTAACAACAGAGATTTGTCCGTCGCTTTCAAGTTACCAATATAAAAGGCTTCGGATTGAATACTGAAGTCACTACAAATTATTAACGCTTAAAATTTCAAAACCATGAACAAAACAGTAGTCTTAGTAATCGGATTAGCAGCTGGTGCTGCATTAGGTGCAATTTCCGGAATTCTGTTTGCACCTTATAAAGGAAGTCGTACCCGCAAAAAAATTATGCGAAGTACAAAGCGGATGTCTAATGATTTTTCGAAGTCGGTACACAAAAAACTGGACAAGCTTGAAAAACAAATCAAGAACATCAAAGACAAAACCGAGACTGAATTGAAAGCAAAGACAGAGCATCTGAAAAATGTGGCAACGAATAATCTGAATAAAGAAACAGTGAAAAATTAGCCATCTAACACGAACTATTTGTTAGCTGACAAGGACAGCCATAATCATTCCTGAAGGAATCAATGCTCCTCTGAGTAGCCCTCAGGAATTGGTGCTTATTATTCTTTTGAAACGAACCTGTTGCTCCGCACTCAATTACGACTAGAACTAATTTTCAGCAACAGGTGAGTTCCAACAGACAATTGAAAAACAAATTATTTACGTGTGAAATCCGTTATCAGATGTTCAATGCTCAAAGCTGAAGCCATAAAGTCAATTCTTTTCGCTTCAGCTTATGTTGTTTATATAGGGTGTGCAATCCACAATTAAACCCGAGCTCTCACCTTGGCTATACTTCCTCGGCAAACAGGCCGATCGAATCAACGGATTAAGTAATAATTAATCTTCCGTTAGAAAAACAGCCGAAGCAGAAACATTCGTCTGAAAGCTTATAGTTTTGCCCCAAATGAAAGAAATATGTGGGTAATACTGGCACTGATCTCGGCCGTGCTGCTAGGAATGTATGATGTTTTTAAAAAGTTATCGCTGAATCACAATGCCGTGTTGCCGGTGTTGTTTCTTTCTACTGTTACCGCTGCGACCGTTGTCTTGCCCATTGTCGTAGGTTCGTCATTTTACCCCGGTTTTTTCCAACAAATCTCGCTCTATGTGCCGCCAATAACAGCGCACGAGCATCTACTCGTTTTCATCAAATCAGTCATTGTTGTGGGCAGCTGGATTTTTGCTTTTCACGCCATGAAACACCTCCCCATCACTCTAATTTCACCAATTCGCGCAACCGGACCAATCTGGACACTCATCGGAGCAATCCTGATTTTCCAGGAACGCTTGAACCTGATGCAGTGGTTTGGTGTACTAATTACATTGATTTTCTTCTATTTGCTATCTACAGCCGGCAAACTGGAAGGCATCAGTTTCCGTCGCAATGTCTGGATTTTTTGCATCATCGCCGCCACTTTGCTGGGGGCTGCCAGCGGACTGTTCGATAAGTACATCATGCGTCAGATTGATCGGATTGCTGTTCAGGCTTGGTTCTCGTTTTATCAGGTAGTGGTTATGCTGCCGGCGATCTTCTTTTTTCGGTGGAAAAAACCAAAAGCCGATCGTCCGCCATTTGAGTGGCGCTGGAGCATTCCCCTCATCGCAATTTTCTTGCTCTTTGCCGACTATGCCTACTTTTATGCCCTCAGCATCCCCGACTCCATGATCTCGATCATCTCGGCTTTGCGTCGTGGCGGTGTATTGGTCGCGTTCACAACCGGAGCAATCCTGTTTAACGAACGAAACATCAAGCGAAAAGGGATTTACTTGTTAGGAATCCTGTTGGGCATTCTCATCATTAGCTTCGGAACACAAGCGTAATTGAACCCGAAAGCCAGACAATATCGATCACACAAATCTCCCAAACCATCCAACGACACAAATAAACAAACCATTGCCGCCACTTATTCTTTCAATTTAATACCGATTTCGTTTAAATTCGGCTCCATGATTTGGCCAGGTGCTGCCCCCTCCTGAATTCTGAAGAAAAGTTAAACATCGCCACCATATTCATTGTTTTACAGTTACTTTAAAAGAAAAAAAGATGGCAAACATCCAATTATTACAAGAAGATATTACTCAATTGCACGTCGATGCAATTGTCAATGCTGCAAACAAAAGTTTACTTGGAGGTGGTGGTGTTGATGGCATAATTCACCGGATGGCCGGGCCCCGGCTGTTAGAGGAATGCCAAAAACTAAATGGTTGCGAAACCGGACAAGCCAAGTTGACTCTCGCCTATAAACTTCCGTGCCGATTTGTAATCCACACGGTTGGCCCGGTTTGGTATGGCGGTAAAATTGGCGAAGAGCAACTGCTGGCCAATGCTTACCGAAGTAGTCTCCAAATCGCCTACGAAAATCAATTCAGCACCATTGCTTTTCCAAATATCAGCACTGGGGTATACCATTTCCCGAAAGAACTGGCTGCACAAATTGCACTGAAGACTGTCAGCGATTTCCTACTCAACCATTCGTTCCCGGAGTCGGTCATCTTCTGTACATTCGACCAGGAGAACTTTGAGATTTACGAGAAATTGATGAGCCCTAAAAATGAACAGTAAAAACCACGGCTGCCGCAGCCTTTAAAAGCCAACCCTGGTGCAATTTATCTGTTTGAGGCTTTACATTGCAATCGTAGTTGTGACGAGAAAAATTGAGTCTGCCGTTTTTCATTCGTCGAAAGCTCTTAACTTGTACCGAATTTAAAAGTCTGGAAAACAACTCGTGCATGAAACTAGTTAAAATTGAAATTCAGATCACTCTCCTGACCATCTTTATTGGCGCGGCAGTAATTGGCTCGGGCTATCTGGTGTACCAGAGCCTGTCGCAAATTATTGACTCAATTCATAAAGAAGCACGTCCCGACTTTAAATTGTTACTGATTAAAGATATTTCGGCAGAATTGACCGAGGTCGAAAACTCAGTTCGGCTCTATAGCCTTACGGCGAATGAAAACTACATCTACAAATTTCATGACCTGAATAAAAGTGTTCAGGAGAAGCTGACCGACCTGGAAGATTACGCAATACCTGAGTCAGCCGAAATTTTGCAAATCGATTCCATCCGGCTATTGTCGAATCGAAAATTGGCCATTTGGAGTGATATCCGTGCTCTGCACCGACAAAAAATTGCGAGACCCAACACACCGCTCACCGAATTATACTCGAAAATTGACACGGTTCTGATTCAACCCGACACAATTAAGTTTGAACCAGCGAAGAAAAAAGGTTTCTTCAAACGGTTGTTTGGCAAACAAGACACCACGACACAATCGCCAATCATTATCGACAAAACGGAAGAAAAGGAACAACTGAAACAAGAAATAGCGGAAATAGAACAACAAATAAGTGTTGAGAATCAACAACTCAAGGGATCGGAAAAAGAATTGCTTGAACGAAATATTCAGGTAACCGCTCAAATCAACCGCTTGATCAATCAGCTCGAAATTGCTGAACACCACCACCTGGAAACCAAAACCCAGGAAGCCGACTATATGGCTGCACAGATTTACAGGCATCTGGTGCTATTTACAGGTGCATCTCTGCTATTGCTTCTCGTTGTTTTAATCCTGTTTTTCCAAAATTTGAGACGCAACAAAGCTTATCAGAATATCCTTACGAAAGCACGAGCCGACGCGGAAAATTTGGCCAAAGCCAAAGAACGATTTGTAGCCACTGTGAGCCACGAAATGCGAACACCTGTAAACGCCATCTATGGTTTGAGCGAACAAATGCTGCAACAAGTAACCGACGAAAAACTTAAAGCAGACCTGAACGTGGTTTTCAAATCAGCCGACCACCTCATTAGCCTTGTCAACGATACGCTTGACTTCTCAAAGATCGAATCCCAAACCATGACCTTCGAACAAATCGATTTCATTCCGGCCGAGCTATTTCGCGAAATCATCACGCTGCATCAGGTTCCGGCGCGATCAAAAGGCTTGGTTCTTGAATTAATCAACGCAATTCCCGAAAACCGGGTCTTAAAAGGAGATCCTATTCGCTTGAAACAAATCCTGATCAACTTGTTTACCAATGCGATTAAATTCACCGATAGGGGAAAAATTACACTTGAGGCCGCTGAAGAAAAACTAGCCGGTCATTACTACAAACTAATTGTTGATGTGGTTGATTCAGGGGTAGGAATTCCGAAGGACAACCTGTCGAAAATATTTGAAGAATTTGTTCAACTCGATGGCGACAATGCGCAAAAACACCGTGGCGCCGGACTCGGACTCGCGATCGTGAAGAAACTGGTCGATCTGCAGGGCGGAGAAATCAGGGTGAAGAGCCTTGTCGGAAAAGGCACCCGCTTTACGATCGAAATTCCCTATGCCGAAGGCGCACCCGAAGTGTATCAAGCTACTGAAAATAAAATCGCGACCATTCCTGAATGGTTCAAAAAGCTGCACCTGCTGCTGGTCGACGATGAAGAATTCAACCTTTATTTGCTGAAGAATATTTTAACCAAATGGGCTGTAAATTATACTGAAGCAACGAACGGACTAGAAGCCGTTCTTGCTGCGCAAAAGCAACGGTTCGATGTAATTTTAATGGACTTGCGGATGCCGGTAATGAATGGATTTGAAGCAAGTGCGAAAATCAGAGAACAAAATCCGGAAGCTTTAATTGTTATGCTCACCGCAAACAAACAACCCGAAGATCAAGAACAAATGAAAGAATCCGGCGTTTGGACATTTCTCCAAAAGCCATTTCCTGAGCGAACCCTCTTCGACATTCTGCTTCAACTAAAAGATAATATCGGGAACCGGGATGAATTTGCCCCTTCACCCGCAGCAGACCATTTGGAGTTTGACTTTCAGGAGTTGAAAAACAGTTTTGGAGGTGATGAAGCGTTCCTGAAAGAGATGGTTCTGCTTTTTATTCAATCAGGCGAAAAATGCTGTCAGTCCATCGATCAAGCTCTTCAAAACCGGGACCGGAATGAACTGGCTGAAGCCGCGCACAAGCTTGCTGCACCGGCCAAACATATGTTGGCTACACAACTCTACAACCAGCTAAAAGAACTCGAAGCACAAAGCCCGGTAGAGGAAAGTTGGAAAACGATCGAAAACATGGTTGACCAGATCAAAATACGGATCAATTCCGTTCTCGATCAGCTTCGAAAAGTGATCAATTAACTCAAAATCAATAAATCGAGGGCGCTGCTAACGAGTTGTTAAAAGAAGTCAAATTAAATTCTCAAAATGAGAATTTTGATCAAATTCTACTGTTTTCTTCCTATCTTGCAAATGCTCTTGCTGTAAAAAGCAAACTAAAATGATTTTGTATGTCGGAAAAAGCGTTTAAAATTTTTGTTGTCGAAGATGATGAGTGGTACCGCCGTTTGCTGGTGCATAACCTGTCGCTGAATCCGGACTATGAAATACAAGCGTTTGACAGCGGAAAAGCGTGTTTGGCCAAACTAAACGAAAATCCCGATGTTGTTACCCTCGACTATCGCCTTCCGGACATGAAGGGCCTCGAAGTCTTGAAGCAGATTAAGTCTCTGAATGAAGATATTCAGGTGATTTTAATTTCGGAGCAAGACGATATTGCAATCGTGGTTGAACTATTAAAAGAAGGAGCCTACGACTACATTGTGAAATCGCGCGACATAAAAGAGCGCTTGCTAAACACAATCCATAACATTCGAAATCGTAGCAAATTAAAAAACGAACTTGTCAGCCTGCGCCAGGAAGTGACAAAAAAATACAGCTACCAAAATACCATTATCGGAAACAGTGCAGCCGCCTATCACATCTTCGGACTGATAGACAAAGCGACCCGGACTAACATTACCGTCACGATAACAGGTGAAACCGGTACTGGGAAGGAGTTGGTTGCCAAAGCTATTCACTATAACTCGAATCGGGCTAAAAAGCCGTTTATAGCAGTGAATGTTGCCGCCATTCCCAAAGATCTGATTGAAAGCGAACTCTTTGGCCACGAAAAAGGCGCTTTTACCGGGGCAAACTTCCGCCGTGTCGGTAAATTTGAAGAGGCGAACGAAGGGACACTTTTCCTCGACGAAATGGCAGAAATGGATATATCACTGCAAGCCAAACTATTACGCGCATTGCAAGAAAAGGAAATCATACGGGTAGGTAGCAATGCTCCGGTAAAAACCAACTGCCGGATTATTATCGCCACCAACAAAAACCTGCTGGAAGAAGTCAGGCTCGGCAACTTCCGGCAAGACTTGTACTATCGCCTTTACGGACTTCCGATTGAACTCCCCCCGCTGCGCGAACGAGGAAACGATGTGATTATGTTGGCAAAACATTTCGCGCAGCAATTCTGCTCCGAAAACAACATGGCCTTGAAATCCATCAGCGCTGATGCCACATCAAAACTACTAGCTTACAATTTCCCGGGTAATATTCGCGAATTGAAGTCGATTATGGAACTGGCAGTAACGCTTTGCGATCAAGCAGAAATTACGACCGACCACATTGTTTTCGGTGGTGGACATGATGCCATGTCCGACATCACCAATCAGGAAATGACTTTGCGGGAGTACGATATCAACATCGTGAAAACCTACCTTCGCAAATACGATAATAACACGAAACTTGTAGCTGAAAAACTGGATATCGGTGTCGCAACAATTTATCGCATGTTAAAAGAAGACAAAACATCCGGATAGCCGAAGGTGATCACCGTATCCCAATTCTTCAATAACTTTCACCACTTCATTTCCGCGATTGTTCCAATAGGCGTTATACCCCCATGCCGAAATTGCTCTTCCCCTCTCAAAATGATCAAAAAACTCAGTCTCATTTTAATCATTTTGAGAAACAGAGACAGGGCATCGAAACAAAGAAATACTGACCTTCAATAACTTACAAAATACCTACCTTTTTGGCACATCAATTGGCTACAGATGGTCGGTTACGAATCAAAAAAAAGCGCTTAAGCAGTGGAATGATTGAGTGTTTTATGAGTAGAATAAAAGAGCGCTTAAGAAGTGGAATGATTGAGCGCTTAAGAGATGGAATGAAAGAGAGATAAAACTAAAAAGGTTTCAACGAAACAAGATGATGGAAAAGAAACAAATCAGAACAGTAGGCATTGCGGCAGTTATTTTAATTGCAGTAATCTTTGGCGGGGTATATAGTTATACTCAGCAGCAAGCTCAAATTAAGTCGCTGACAGCTGAAAAATCAGAACTCTTTCAGCAAATGGCTGGGCAAGACTCATTGTTGAATGATCTGGAAGATACATTCACCGAAATTGAAAGCAACCTGACTTTCATTAAACAAAAACGAAGCAACCTGTCAATTGAAACGCAGGAAGGCA
>NZ_JBFHIT010000086.1:0-13799 GCF_041596335.1 Mangrovibacterium sp.
TTGAGGTAACATTTGTTTGTGCTTTTCAGCATATCTTTGTCGTAGATTTTATTTCATAAGTTTAGGTTTGATTAGTTTTATTGGTTTAGTTAGGTTTGAAAAGGGTAGATAGAGATCTACTCTTTTTTTTTGCTCTAAACTCACGAAGGCAGCCTAAAATTAGATCAGTTTTCAAATTCCAAATCACATTCTGCCTCACCCGAATTACCTTTCGATTCTTTGGCTGCACTCTATCCAAAGGGGGTACGTAAAGCTCTAAAATGGTCTCGCAAAAAATTTCCTGTACATTTGCGGTCGAAAAACAACCAGAACTAGTGTATTACGGACATTTTAGAACCTTCAAATCTGCTGTTGGTCAGATTGCTGTTCCAGCGCAGTTTCCCTACTTGTACACCTACGAGCCACATCTGCTGTGCCGCATTGCAGCCGACGAGTTGCAGCAACAAATTAGCCGCCATCCGGGGTGGAATACATTGTTCGGACTGGAAGATGAGGAAACGGGAGTGGGAAAGATGTTTGGTGTTTTGGTGGTGCAAAAAGCTGATGGTGCTATTGGTTATCTTGCCGGCTTTTCAGGAGCAATTGATGGCTGCAATGCTTTCCCTGGCTTTGTCCCTCCGGTTTTTGACTTGCTGAACCCGTGCGGTTTTTTTAAGCAGGGAGAGCAGGAGTTAAATGCGATGAGCGTTGCCATCCGGAAGCTGGAGGACAGTGATGATTTGCAGGAAGCGAATGGGCAATTGCGCCGTTCGGAAACGGAGCTGGCGCTTTTGGAGGTTGAATGGAAAGCCAAACTTAAAGCAGGTAAAAAGGAACGGGAAAAGAAGCGGCAGGAAGTGGGGGGAAAATTGTCGGGAGCGACTTTGGACGAGTTCCTGGAGCAGTTGAACCGCATGAGCCAGATGGAGAAGATCGTGTTTCGAAAAGCGATTGCCGAGCAAAAGCAAAAAATTGGATTGGCGCAGGAGCGACTTGCCCGATTGTTAAAGCCTATTGCGGATTTAAAGGAGCAGCGAAAGCAGAAGTCGGCTCAGTTGCAATTTGAAATCTTTGATCATTTCCGACTGTTGAATTATCGCGAGGAGGTGAAAACGGTAACGGAGATCTTTCGGGAGTTGGGTGAAGATACACCCCCTGCCGGTACCGGCGATTGTGCCGGACCAAAGCTCTTGCAGTTTGCTTTTCAACAAAAACTAAAACCTATCGCGATGGCCGAGTTTTGGTGGGGAGCATCGGCAAAATCAGAAATTAGGAAACACAAGCAGTTTTACCCGCCATGCCGCAGTAAATGTGCGCCCATCATGCACCATTTATTGGAGCATCTTGATGTGGAGACCGACCCGCTGCACAATAAAATAAAGCAACCACTAACGCTGGATGTGATTTATGAGGATGATTGGCTGCTGGTGGTGAACAAGCCGGAGCAGTTTCTTTCTGTGCCGGGGAAAGAAATTACAGATTCGGTGCTGCAGCGCATTAAACAAATGAGGCCGGACGCCGATGGCCCCTTGTTGGTGCACCGGCTCGATATGTCAACATCCGGATTACTACTGGCTGCAAAAAATCAGGCGACTCACAAGGCGTTGCAAAGTCAGTTTATGAAACGAATCACCCGAAAACGCTATGTGGCTGTTTTAAACGGTGAACTTGAGAAGAATGAAGGCGTAATTGATTTGCCCATCCGGGTTGACCTGGACAACCGTCCCAGGCAGATGGTTTGCTACGAACACGGCAAATCGGCGCGCACCAAATGGGAGGTCATCAGCCGCGAATGCGGAAAAACCAGGGTCTATTTTTACCCGGTTACCGGACGTACTCACCAACTCCGCGTGCATGCCGCCCATCCGAGCGGACTGAATACCCCAATTTTAGGTGACGAATTGTATGGCACGCAAGCCGATCGACTTCATCTTCATGCTGAATACCTCGAAATTATTCATCCGGAATCGGGTGAAAAAATTGAATTTGTCGCGCCTGTTCCGTTTTAAATTTGTTTGCAGGCGAGCCCTGCGAAAGCGGCCATTTCGATCCATCCATTTTGAGGCGCAAACCTCAATCGGATTATTTAGATGGCAGAGCGTGCAGAAGTTGTGCGCGTTTCCTTTTACCACAGATTAGAACGCCGAATAGAATAACTTCACAAAATATTTAATTGTTGTATGTCGCAATGAGATAGTCGTTTGCGAGTCGTTTCTATTTCTTCTTACTTGTTGGGGAACTAATTTCGTGAGCAAGAAAAGACTGTTTTTCTATAATTTACGTTTATATTTACTGCCGAATAACGAATAGGAGTGCCAAATTATTGGCTGAGATAATATCCTTTGAACCTGATTCAGGTAATGCTGACGCAGGAAATTCAATTCATACTTTTATTATTGCCCTCCCTCCATTTCGTTTTCATGTAATAATTACGATAAATTATAAATATGAAAATTGAAGTAAACGATTCCCCAACCGAAATTGCCGAAAAAACAAACCTGAAAGAGCTTGTTGATTCGATGCTGGCTGACACAAAAGGTGTGGCTATTGCGCTAAACGAACTTGTGATTCCAAAAGCCCAGTGGGCCGAAGTGAAGCTAAATCAGCACGACAAAGTGCTATTTATTAAAGCAACACAAGGAGGCTGATGCTTCATTTCCTTAGCGTTTAGTGCACCTCATTTTAACAGTAGAATCAGATCGACATGAAAGAAAAATTCAATTCAATAATTACCCAAAGACCTTTTCCCGGCTCAAAAAAAATATACATCAAAGGCCAGCTGCACGACATTAACGTTGCCATGCGCGAAATAGAGCTATCCGACACCGTAGATTTGGATGGCAATACAATCACGAATTCAAACATTACCGTTTACGATACATCGGGGCCTTATACCGATGTGAATTACAAGGTGGATATTACCGAAGGCTTGCCTCGTATTCGGGAGCAATGGATTCTGGAGCGGGGCGATGTGGAACAATTGCCGGAGATGACTTCGGTGTATGGTAAAAATCGTTTGAACGACAAAAGTTTGGACGAGATTCGTTTTAAAAATCACATGGCCAAGCCTTTGCGGGCGAAAGAAGGCCGCGTTGTATCGCAATACCAGTATGCCAAGCAAGGTATTATAACTAAGGAGATGGAGTACGTGGCGATTCGCGAAAATCAAAACATCGACTTATTAAACCAGGATTTTAAAAGGAATAACCAAGGTGAAAGTTTTGGAGCTTCGTTGCCAAAATCGCATGTAACGCCCGAGTTTGTGCGTAACGAAATTGCTGAAGGGCGAGCCATTATTCCCGCGAATATCAATCACCCGGAAGTGGAACCGATGATTATTGGTCGCAATTTTTTGGTGAAAATTAATGCCAATATTGGAAATTCTCCCACAACATCAAGCATTGCCGAAGAAGTGGAGAAATCGGTTTGGGCCATTCGTTGGGGAGCCGATACGGTGATGGATTTATCAACCGGCGCCAATATTCACGAAACGCGCGAATGGATTATCCGAAACTCACCGGTTCCGATTGGTACGGTTCCTCTTTATCAAACCTTAGAGAAAATAAAGGGGAAAGTGGAAGATTTAAATTGGGAGATTTATAAAGATACGCTGATTGAACAGGCGGAGCAGGGAGTTGATTATTTCACCATTCATGCCGGTTTGTTGCTTCATCATGTGCCCATGACCGCCAAACGACTAACCGGAATTGTTTCGCGTGGTGGTTCCATCATGGCTAAGTGGATGCTGATGTATCATCGCGAGAACTTCTTGTACACGCACTTTTCCGAAATTTGCGAAATTCTTTCAAAATACGACGTGGGCATTTCGTTGGGAGATGGTTTGCGTCCGGGGTCTATTTATGATGCCAACGATGCGGCACAATTTGCCGAATTGAAAGCGCTGGGTGAACTTACCCAAATTGCCAGAGATAAAGGCGTTCAGGTAATTATTGAAGGCCCAGGTCATGTGCCGATGAACAGGATTAAGGAAAATATGGATAAGCAATTGCGCGATTGTTTGGAAGCTCCATTTTATACACTCGGGCCTTTGGTTACCGATATTGCACCCGGCTACGACCATATTACATCGGCTATTGGAGCGGCACAAATTGGCTGGTACGGAACGGCCATGCTTTGCTATGTTACCCCCAAAGAACATTTGGGGCTGCCCAATAAAGAAGATGTGCGCGAAGGCGTGGTAACCTACAAGTTGGCCGCGCATGCTGCCGATCTGGCAAAGGGTTTTCCGGGGGCGCAGGTACGCGACAATGCGATGTCGAAAGCACGATTCGAATTTCGTTGGCGCGACCAGTTTAATTTGGCACTGGATCCCGAAAAAGCGCTGGCGTTCCACGATGCCACACTGGAAGCCGATAGTTATAAATCGACGCACTACTGCTCCATGTGTGGAGAACATTTCTGCTCGATGAAAACAACACAGGAATTGCGCCAGTTAGCCGGAAAAGAACCGATCCTTTCGAAAGACGAGCTTGATCAAAAACTGGAAAAGAAGGCTGAAGAGTTCCGGAAAAAAGGAAGCGAAATCTATCAGTAAAATGAGGACGAACTTAATCGTTATTTCGCCGCCGGAAAACGTTCGCGCTGAAATCACAAAGGTGGTCTCCTTGTTTAAACTGGGTCTGCAGCAATTTCATATTCGCAAACCAGGAGCTTGCGATTTCGATATGATCAACTATATCCTGTCAATTCCGAAATGCTACCACCCGTATTTGGTAGTGCATTCGCATTACCATTTGGCGAAAGAATTTGGGCTGAAAGGGATTCAGGTTGGGCTGAAAAGCGCCGAAGAAGCGAAGGAGTATCAAAACTGTTTTAGCTACTATGGTTATTCGGCGCATGCTGTTGATGAGCTTATTGAAAACAAAAACCGATACACGCATTTCTTTTTGAGTCCCGTTTTTGATTCGATTTCGAAAGAAGGTTATGCCTCGAACTTTGAGCTTCCGGAAATCGCCCGTTTTCTGCAGGAGAATCAGGAGCTGAACGTTTTTGCTTTGGGTGGAATGAATGAAAGCAATTGCCGTGTGTGCATGGATGCCGGATTTTCCGGTATCGCTTTGCTTGGAGCCATTTGGCAGGCCGATGATGTGCAAAATGCATTCGTTGCCATAAGCAGTAAATTAAACGATCGCGCAAAGGTGCTGAGCATAGCGGGTTTCGATCCAAGTTCGGGCGCCGGTATTACAGCTGACATTAAGACTTTTGAGCAACATCAGGTGCAGGGATTTGGTGCCGTAACAGCCATCACTTACCAAAACGAGCGGGAGTTCCGATCGGTCGATTGGCTTGGATTTGAGCAAGTGAAAAAGCAAATTCAGGTCTTGTTGTCTGCCCATTCAATTGAACTTGTAAAGGTGGGACTCATTGAAAATACTGAGGTCTTGCGGCAAATCATCACTCTGTTCAAAGCGCTCGATCATCCGGTTAACATTATTTGGGATCCGATTCTTAAATCGTCTACTGGCTTTCGTTTTCATTCGGATCAGGATAAAGCGGCGATTTTGAACTTGCTGAAAGACATTTATTTGGTGACTCCAAATTTACCGGAATGCAAGGAACTCTTCGGTACAACTGATCTTTCAGAAATCCAATCGTGTATGAAAAATGCGGGTATCGGCCGTGTTTTACTCAAAGGTGGACATTCGCTCAATGAGGATGTAAACGATGTTTTAATTGAGCAAGAGACGCTTACCCATTTCAAAGGAAAACGACTGGAGAATAAAGATAAACACGGAACAGGTTGTGTTTTGTCTTCGGCAATTTGTTCTAATCTGGCCAAGAGAATGCCTTTGCATTCAGCCATTAGGCAAGCAAAAAACTATGTCACAACCTTTATCGATTCAAACAATGCCTTGTTGGGATACCATAACTCGTAACAGATGGAAATAGCAAAACTTCAATTTATAACTAACTACCTGTCCGAGCGATCGCATTTAGAGCAGGTAAAAGCAGTGGTGGCGGCTGGCGTAAAATGGATTCAGTACCGCCCCAAAAACGCAAATAGAGTCGACATTTTGGCTGAAGGGCAGGAAATAGCGACGTTCTGCCGAGACCATTCGGTGACCTTCATTATGAACGATTTCGCTGATATTGCCCTGGAATTAAATGCCGATGGTGTTCATCTCGGAAAGAATGATCTGTCGCCGCGGGAAGCCCGAAAATTGCTGGGTTCGAGAAAAATTATAGGCGGCACTGCAAACACGGCCGATGATATCGAGCATTTGGTGAGCCAGGGAGTCGATTACGTGGGCTTGGGGCCGTTTCGCTTCACCAAAACAAAGCAAAATCTGAGTCCTGTTATTGGCCTTGAAGGGTACGATGAAATCGTTCGTGAATTGTTGCACCGTACAATATCAGTCCCTATTGTCGCCATTGGTGGCATAAGGCAGGCCGATATTGGTCCTATTTTAAACACCGGCGTTCATGGCATTGCCATTTCTTCATTATTGAGCGAAGTGGCGGAAAACAACGAAAATGCCAAAGCGCTGCTAAAACTATTTTAACTCGAAATCAACGAAACACAAAAACAATGGAAGCACTAAAAATAGCAGATAAATTCTTCAACTCCCGGCTTTTTACCGGAACTGGAAAGTTCTCATCAGGAGAACTCATGCGCGATGCACTCATCGCATCGGAAAGTGAGTTGGTTACCATGGCTTTGCGACGCGTGAACCTAAAAGAGCAAAACGATGCCATTCTTTCTCATTTACTTGAGGCGAGATTCAACCTCCTGCCAAATACCTCAGGCGTACGAAACGCAAAGGAAGCCTTGTTTGCCGCTGAGTTGGCCCGTGAGGCACTGGAAACCAATTGGCTGAAACTTGAAATTCATCCTGACCCGAGGTATTTGTTGCCCGATGGCGAAGAAACCTTAAAAGCCGCCGAAGTACTGGTGAAAAAGGGCTTTGTGGTATTGCCTTACGTTCAGGCCGATCCGGTTTTGTGCAAGAAATTGGAAGAGGTGGGTACGGCAACGGTGATGCCGCTCGGGTCGCCCATAGGAAGCAATAATGGCTTAAACACCCGCGATATGCTTCGAATTATAATTGAGCAAAGTTCTATACCGGTAATTGTGGATGCCGGTATTGGCGCGCCATCGCATGCGGCCGAGGCAATGGAAATGGGTGCGGATGCCGTGTTGGTAAATACAGCCATCGCTGTATCGCAAAACCCGGTGCAAATGGCCATTGCTTTTAAGCTTGCCGTACAGGCCGGACGCATGGCTTTTGAAGCAAAATTGGCCGAAAAGTCGAGCCGAGCCAACGCCAGCAGTCCACTTACTTCTTTTCTTTCCTAATAAATTCATCAGAATGTTTATTGACTTAATCGACACATACGACTGGAAAAACACCACCGAGCTTATTTACAGCAAAACGGACTCGGAGGTGCAAGCGGCATTGCAAGCAAAAAGCAGAAATCTCGACGATTTTATGGCGTTAA
This sequence comes from Mangrovibacterium sp., assembly GCF_041596335.1. Classification (GTDB taxonomy): domain Bacteria; phylum Bacteroidota; class Bacteroidia; order Bacteroidales; family Prolixibacteraceae; genus Mangrovibacterium. The sequence goes on from NZ_JBFHIT010000086.1 coordinate 7,441, forward strand.
TTTCTCCTGCCGCAGAACCGTACATCGAAGAAATGGCGCGGCAGAGCCAGCAACGTACCCTAAGGCGTTTTGGCAAAACGATTCAACTTTACGTTCCATTGTACTTATCCAACTTTTGCGAAAACAATTGTGTTTACTGTGGCTTTAATACGCAAAATAGAATCAAGCGGAAAGTGCTTTCCTATGAGGAAATTAAGGACGAAGTAATTGCCATCCGAAAACTGGGTTTCGAACATATCTTGTTGGTAACAGGCGAGTCGGATGTGAAGGCTGGCGCTGCTTATCTGAAAAAAGCGTTTGAGATTATAAAACCGCATGTATCACTTATCTCCATTGAAGTGCAACCCTTACAGGCCGAAGAGTATGCCGACCTGATTGAACAGGGTTTAAACACGGTTTACTTGTACCAGGAAACCTATAATCGGGAGCGTTATCCGGTTTATCACCTAGGTGGAAAGAAGCGGGATTATGAGAACAGGCTGAAAACGTACGAAAACCTGGGTAAAGCACAGGTGCATAAAATAGGGTTGGGAATTTTGGCTGGTTTGGAAGATTGGCGCACCGATAGTTTTTTTACCGCGTTGCACTTAAACTACCTTAAACGAACGTATTGGCGAACGAAATACTCCGTTTCCTTTCCTCGCTTGCGGCCTCACTCGGGCAGTTTTCAGCCCAATTCAATCATGACCGACAGGCAGTTGGCGCAGCTTATTTTTGCTTATCGCCTGTTCGACGAAAATGTGGAGATTGCTTTGTCGACCCGCGAGAGCGCTCACTATCGCGATCATATGCTGAAGCTGGGCGTTACTTCTATGAGTGCGGAATCGAAAACGAATCCGGGAGGTTATGCTCACCCGGAGTTGAATGATGAGTTAGAGCAGTTCGCGGTTAACGATAGCCGTACCGCATTGGAAGTGGCCAACATGATCCGAAGCAATGGCTATGAAGCCGTTTGGAAAGATTGGGATTACATTCTGCAATAAAACAGGGTTTCAAAGATGGATTTGGAAAGATATAACCGACATATTATTTTGCCCGAAATTGGTGTCGATGGACAGTCGAAACTGAATAAGGCAAAAGTGTTAGTGGTTGGTGCCGGTGGCTTAGGATCGCCGGTGCTTACGTATTTGGCGGCATCCGGGGTTGGAACAATTGGAATTGTTGATGATGATGTGGTGAGCCGAAGCAATTTGCAACGACAAATTTTGTACAAAACCAGCGAAATTGGTCAAGTCAAAGCCGAGAAAGCGAAAGAGCGTTTACTGGAGAATAATCCGGAGGTTAGCATCGAAATTTTCAATACCCGACTAAGCGCTGCAAATGCAACAGCCATTGCCGAAAAGTATGAAATCATAGTCGACTGCACCGATAATTACGACAGTAGATACATCATCGACAAGGTTTCGGTCGACTTGAAGATTCCCATGGTGTATGGTTCAATCTCAAAATTCGCTGGTCAGGTGGCGGTTTTTAATTACAATGGTAGTAAATCGTATCGCGACTTGTTTGATGAAAAGCCTGAGATTGATGAAAGCGACCCGAGTCGCTTGGGTGTTTTAGGGGTATTGCCCGGCATTATTGGAGCCATTCAAGCCAACGAAGTGTTGAAAATTATTTTGGAGCTTTCCGGGGTGCTTGCCAATACTTTATTTTTAGTAGACTCCAAAACAATGGAAACCAAACGAATTAATTTTTAGGATGTGAAAATCCGGTAGACTTGGAGGCGAAATAAATTATTTTGCCTCCAGACTAGTCCGATTTAGCCTGTTGAAAAATTCGGCGGAGCAAAATCGATTGAAACGGTGACTTTCAACGGTGCTCTTTTCGTGTTTTTGGGTTTTCTACTGATTAACTTCACCGTGACGAAAGCAGCTCAGCAAATGGTCGTTCACCATACCCGTGGCTTGCATGTGGGCATAAATAATGGTTGATCCAACAAACTTAAATCCCCGTTTTTTAAGATCCTTGCTAATCGTGTCCGAAAGAGGTGTTTGTGCCGGAAGTTCCTTCATGCTTTCAAACCGGTTTATAATTGGCTGGTTGCCAACAAAAGCCCAGATGTAGGCTGAAAAGCTTCCAAATTCCTTTTGCACTTCAAGGAAACATCTGGCATTGGTTACGCTGGCGGCAATTTTCAGGCGATTGCGGATTAGTCCTTCGTTTTGCATTAACTCAGCGATCTTTTCATCGCCATAAGCTGCAATTTTCACCGGATCGAAATCGTCGTAAGCAACGCGGTAGTTTTCACGTTTCTTCAAAACGGTATGCCAGCTAAGCCCGGCCTGAACACCTTCAAGAATTAAAAACTCGAACAATTTACGATCGTCGTATACCGGAACGCCCCATTCCTGATCGTGATAGTCGCGATAAAGCTGGTCTTTTAAACACCATTCACAACGGTTTTTCATAGTCCATGATTTGTTAAAAATTCGGAAAGCAAGATAAAAATACTTTAATCAAGCTTAACCGGGCTAAAATATTATTTTTGCTCTTCGTAAATTGGCCACCCTATGAAATTCAAGTTATTCTTCGTGCTATTTTGGCTGAGCAGTGTGGCTTCGGCCCAGCTCAATATTAATCATTATATCCGGGTGGGACAAACACGCATCTCTACGGGTAATTATGTTGGAGCCATCGAAAACTTCAATATCGTCATCAAGTTTAAACCACAGTTGCCCGAGCCGTATTTCTTGCGCGGAGTTGCCAAACACCAGCTTGAAGACTATCGGGGAGCGATCACAGACTACGATATCGCTTTGCAAATTAAGCCGTATTACCCGGATGCCTATATCAACCGAGGGCTGGCGCATCTTTCGCTGCACGAATATGAAGACGCGATTGCCGATTACAATAGTGCTTTGGAGCTTTCGCCACAAAATGCCGGTATTTACAACAACCGTGGAATCGCGAAGCTTTCGATGAAAGATGTGGATGGAGCCATTGAGGATTACAACAAGGCGTTGGAAGTTAGTTCGAATTTTGTAAATGCGTATATAAACCGCAGTAATGCCAATATAGTGAAGGGTGATCTCACGGAGGCTATTCGCGATTTGAACAGGGCCATTATCATTCGACCTCACTACGCCAGTGCGTATTTGTTGCGTGGGTTGGCTCGTTTCGAGCTAAACGACTTTGCAGCAGCCTTACGCGACTTTGATCAGACGATTAAGTTGGATCCGGAAAATGCGTATGCGTACAATAACCGGGGAATTGTGAAGCAACGTCTCGAAGATTTTCAGGGAGCCATAATGGACTACGATTTAGCCCTGCAGTTGAATCCCACCATGCCCAACGCATACTACAACCGTGGAATCGCGAAAGAAGTATTGGGTAAATCGGGTTATGAGGAAGATTATCGCATTGCCGCCAAATTAGACCCAAAACTCGATATTCGCCGCCGCCCGACAGAAGAGGAGTATTATGCGCAGCAACAACAGCAACAACAACAAGCTCAGAATAAGACGAACGCACAAGGCAATAGCCAGTCCCAGTCCCAGTCCCAGTCCCAGTCGACTGCTCAGGGAAGCGCGCAGGATTCCAAGGCGCAGGATGAAGAAGCTGAAAAGGCACGGCGACGATTCCGTTTGTCGCTGGCCGATACCCGGAACTTACCCACTCAGGACGAAGAGATTGAGGACGGACGTATTCAGAATAAAAACGTCATTATTGAGCTTCAGCCGATTTTCAGGATTGCCTCCTTCTCCGATAATTCGGTCGATTACGAGCGGCTTCAATATTATAACCTGGCCTTGGAGGAGTTGAATAAGTACAACAACTACACGCCTCAAATGAATCTCACCAACCGCGAAACCAGCGATTTTGCCGATAGTTTCCGGAATAGTATTCTGTACTTTAACGAGAAAATTAAAGCCAATCCTACGTCCGAGAATTACCTTAGCCGGGGAATATTTAAGTTTCTTACGGCATACTACAATGATGCGATTGCCGACTTCAACGAAAGTTTGAAGCGAGACAATAAAAACCTGATTGCCTATTACAGCCGGGCGAATTGTCGGGTGAAAATGGTTGAATTACTTGAAGCCGTTCCCGATCTTTCGCAGGACATGACAATTGCTTTGGGCGACGCGAACAACAATCATGTCGTCAAAAAAGAATTCCTGAACGATTATAAAGAGGTGTTGGACGACTACCAACGCTGCATCGACATCAACCCGTCGTTCCCTTTTGTATATTACAACAAAGCTTATATTTTGTGTAAGTTGGGGAAATATGACGAAGCGCTTAGTTTTTTCAACCGGGCGATTGAGCTGCAACCTGATTTTGCCGAAGCGCATTTTAATCGTGGGCTTACCCGTATTTATCTGGATGATGTGACAGGTGGAGCGATGGATTTAAGTAAAGCCGGTGAGTTGGGAATCGAGGAGGCTTACAACATCATTAAACGCTATTGTAATTAACGCTATCTTATATTCACGATTATGAAGAATCCCAAATCATTGAGCAACACAGAACTTTTGGATAAAATGGCAAAGTACCGGAAAATTGCTTTTTTTGCTGTTATGACGGTTTTTGCAAGCATGGCTTTTATTCTGATCTATAAACTGAATTACCTTTTAATTTTGATTGTGGCTATTCCGTTTGTTTTTATCGCCCGCGGCTTTTATAAGCACTACAACGAGGTACAACGAAGACATCTGGACTAATGAGTTTACAACCCTTGGCAGAGCGCTTGCGTCCGAAAAATCTGGACGACTATATCGGGCAGGAACATCTTGTCGGAAAGGGGGCTGTTCTGCGCAAAATGATCGAGTCGGGTAACATTTCGTCCATTATTTTATGGGGACCACCCGGGGTTGGTAAAACCACATTGGCTAAAATTATTGCCAATTCGCTCGATCGGCCGTTTCATATATTAAGCGCCGTCAATTCGGGTGTGAAGGATGTTCGCGAGGTAATTGAAAAGGCTCAAAAACAGCAGTTTTTCAGTCGGGCAAACCCGATCTTGTTTATCGATGAGATTCACCGATTCAGCAAATCGCAACAGGATTCGCTGTTAGGCGCCGTTGAGCAAGGTGTGGTGACATTGATTGGAGCAACAACCGAGAATCCTTCGTTTGAAGTAATTTCGCCTCTGCTGTCGCGATGCCAGGTTTATATATTGAAGTCGCTCGAAAAAGAAGACCTGCTGAAAATCCTGAGTTTGGCGTTTGAGAAAGATCCGGAGCTGAAACAGAAACAAATAAAGCTGACGGAATACGAAGCCTTGCTGCGATTTTCGGGTGGAGATGCCCGTAAGTTGTTGAATGTTCTTGAGCTGGTTGTGTATGCCGAAGAAGGCGACGAGGTTGAAATTACGAACGAAAAAGTAACCAGACGTCTGCAAAATAATCTGGCTACCTACGACAAGAAAGGGGAGATGCATTACGATATCATTTCAGCCTTTATTAAAAGCATTCGCGGAAGCGACCCTGATGCGGCTGTATATTGGCTGGCCCGCATGATTGAAGGCGGCGAAGACGTTAAATTTATCGCCCGCCGACTATTGATCCTGGCTGCCGAAGATGTTGGTCTGGCGAATCCAAATGCACTGCTTTTGGCTCAAAGCACTTTTGATGCGGTTCATCAGATTGGCCATCCCGAGTCGCGCATTATTTTGTCGGAATGCACCATCTACCTGGCTACCTCGCCTAAAAGTAACTCTGCCTACGAAGCAATTAACAAGGCTTTGCAACTGGTAAAGCAAACCGGCGACCTACCAGTACCGCTCCACATTCGGAATGCACCAACCAAGTTGATGAAAGATTTGGGCTACGGCAAGGAATACAAATATGCACACGCCTACGATGGTAATTTTGCAGAGCAGGATTTCCTACCTGAACAAGTTAAAAAGGAACGGTTTTATGTCCCCCAAAACAATGCCTCGGAATTGAAAATTTTAGAGCGTTTGAAAAATTGGTGGAAGAAACGTTACTAACGAAAAGCAGCGGCCGTGCCTGTAGGCAAAAACATCCATCCTGAGAAGTTTATTTTTGTCGGCTTCAATTTGAAATAAACGGTAAAGCTCTTTTGGGTAGTCAGGTCGGGTGTCTATCCGACGCAGTTGCAACATGATGATCATCGATTTCTTCAATATCGGGCTACTAATGTGGGCCTGCAAATTATTCTGCCCTGGCTTTTCTATGCCCGCGTGGTTGCAATTGAGACTTGGTGTGCTTTTTAATTCAGGAGGTTTACGTTGTAGTAAGCTAATTTACTTCAGTTTAGAGCAAAAAAAAAGAGTAGATCTCTATCTACCCTTTTCAAACCTAACTAAACCAATAAAACTAATCAAACCTAAACTTATGAAATAAAATCTACGACAAAGATATGCTGAAAAGCACAAACAAATGTTACCTCAA
>NZ_JBFHIT010000087.1:0-13479 GCF_041596335.1 Mangrovibacterium sp.
AATAGTTTTCCAGGTTACTCACTTTCGACCGGTAACGGCCATCTATCGGGGTAATTGCAGTTAATAAGTTCAATTCCATGATTTTAATTTTTCGAGGGGCTAAAGTTAGCAAATATTTACGTTTATCAGCCGGCGAAATCCAGCTCCTGTCATTTCCTGCCATTCAGCAATTTATCCTCTACAAGCCTATATTTAGCCAAAGCGATACCATGATGAACTTGCTTCCCAAAATAAAAAAACGACTTTGCTGCAAAATTTTCTTTGTATCTTAAACCGATACAACAAGCATCAATCCTCCTATTATGAAACACACCCCTTGCACAATTTCACTGATTGCCTTATTATTATTGGCATCATGTGGGGCAAAAACAACCATCGATACAAGCACTGTAGCAAAGGTTGAACTTGACCGATACATGGGAACCTGGTACGAAATTGCTCGTTTTCAACATTCGTTTGAGAAGGATTTAATTGGCGTAACTGCCCGATACGAAGTTCGCGACGACGGGAAGATTAAGGTTGAAAATGCCGGCTGGAAAAATACTTTTGACGGCGAATACAAAATTGCCGAAGGAGTTGCCAAAATTCCGAATCCTGCCGAGACCGGCAAACTGAAAGTGTCGTTTTTTCTATTCTTTTATGCCGATTATAACATTCTGGAGTTGGATACCGTGAACTACAGCTATGCTTTAGTCGGAAGTTCAGGCCCGGATTATCTTTGGATTTTGGGTCGAAAACCACAAATGCCCGCGAACGTTTATCAGAAACTGGTGAACCACGCCAGAGATCGGGGTTACGACGTGTCCCGGCTTTACAAGGTTCCACAACCGGAATTCTAAATAACTTTGATCCGAGCGTACATTATTCCACCTAAAAAAACTTAACTTTGAATTGATCACCAACAACAAATGACTATGAAATCGGCACTGCTTCTGGCCTTCTTTATTTTATTCACAATGGGCAAAATTGACGCCCGCGACACCTTGACAGTTTCATCGAAGAAACTTGTCTACAAATTAAATATTAAAGACAACATAATGCCGGGGACCTGGCGTAACACCCAACATGCTTTTGCCGAAGCCGACAGCCTGGGTGCCGATCTAATGCTCATTCACATGAACACCTATGGCGGAACGGTGCTCGATGCAGATTCCATCCGAACAAAAATTTTGAACAGCCCTATTCCGGTGTATGTATTTATCGACAATAATGCAGCTAGCGCCGGTGCGCTGATCTCGATTGCATGCGACAGTATATACATGCGAAAAGGCGCCAGCATAGGAGCGGCAACGGTGGTCAACCAAACCGGCCAGGCGATGCCCGATAAATATCAATCATACATGCGCTCGATAATGCGGGCAACTGCCGAGTCACACGGGGGCGACACTATAATCAACGCGCAAGACACCACCTTTCGTTGGTTCCGCGACCCGATTATTGCAGAAGCAATGGTCGACGACCGTGTTTATATTCCGGGAATTATCGACACTGGCAAGGTACTGACTTTCACCCCTAAGGAAGCAATGCAACATGGCTACTGCGAAGGCATTGCAGAAAACGTGCCGGAAGTACTGGAGCAAATTGGTGTTTCCGACTATGAAATTATTGAATACGAACCCTCTTTTATCGAGAAAATCATCGGATTTCTAGTCAACCCGGTTGTTTCAGGCCTGCTCATCATGGCTATTCTGGGTGGTATCTATTTCGAAATGCAAACGCCAGGAATTGGATTCCCGTTTGCGATAGCCGCCATTGCCGCTGTAGCGTATTTTGCCCCACTTTACCTCGAAGGACTTGCCGCAAATTGGGAGATTCTACTTTTCATTATTGGCCTCATCCTCATTGCAGTTGAAATATTTGTCCTCCCCGGATTTGGGATTGCCGGTCTCCTCGGTATTCTTTTCAGCTTTACCGGACTGGTTTTAAGTTTGATTGAAAATGTGGTTTTCAATTTCGATGGCATTCAACCTGAAAAGATCATGACTGCTCTTACCACGGTCATTATTGCTCTTTTCGCGGGCTTTATGTTGAGTCTATTCCTTAGCAAACAAATGTTTACCGCTCAACACGGTCCGTTTAGTCGTTTGTCGCTAAACGAAGTTCAGGAAAAAGAACAGGGCTTTATTGGAGTTGACACGAGCATGAAAAGCCTAAAAGGAAAAACAGGGACAGCTTACACTGTACTGCGCCCCTCCGGAAAAGTACAGATCGATGGAAGAATCTACGATGCGGTTTCGAATGTCGGCATGATTGACCGCGGATCAACCATTGTGGTGGTAAAAGATGAGGCCGCCCAACTCTATGTTGAGAAAGTTTGAGCGACAAGCTGATTCTCCATTTCGGCATTCAATCCGGCTTCCAATTTTTTTCGCGTCTGACTCCTTGTTGTGAATGTGCAGGGTTAAGGTGAATCGTCGAGAGCTATTTATTTATTGAACGCTGGGCGAATTCGCTTTCCTTATCAGATCCAGCACCGTTCATGCACGAACGTTCCGTCCGGAAATCATTAGTTTTTAGTAAAGAAAAAGCAAACAAATCCAGAAATATGCATATTTCCATGTACAAATTCCTTATCTATCCGAAACAATTCTAATTTTGCTTTGCTTAATTAGATGAAAGGAAATTGTGATGAAAGATTTTGCATTGAAATATATAGACGAATTGATCTATCTTTTAAACGAGATGGCTCCCTGGTTGATTCTCGGAATTGTTTTCGCCGGTCTTTTGAAGGTGTTTTTCCCTCAGGATAAGGTTCAGAAATACATGGGCAAATCGAACACGAAATCGGCGGTAAACGCATCCCTGTTGGGCATCCCAATGCCGCTTTGCAGCTGTGGTGTCATCCCAACCGGAATCTCGTTTTTCAGGAACGGCGCGTCCAAAGGTGCCACCAACTCATTTCTAATTTCGACCCCTCAAACCGGAGTCGATTCCATATTTGCAACCTACTCCATGCTCGGCTGGCCGTTCGCAGTCTTACGTCCGATTGTCGCCTTCATTACAGGGATCGTGGGGGGCATACTCACAAATTGGCTGATCAAAGATCAGCTCACCCCCGACGCGGTATCAAAACCAGCATTCGCCGGCTTCGCCTTAGATGTAAACGCAGTCGGCAAAACCAACGGAACGCTGCTGGCTGGCCCGAAGCCAAGTAAGAATACCCAAACAAACTGCGATGATGACTCATGCGGTTGCCATGCTGAAAAACCAAAAGGTAACGCATTCGTCAGGGCAACCCATTATGCGTTTATTGAACTGCTTCAAGACATTGCCAAATGGCTTATTATCGGATTCCTGCTGGCTGCCTTAATCTCAGTTCTGCTTCCCAACGACTTTTTCAGCTCGTTCAAGGGCCTGGGGTTTCTCGAAATACTGGTCATTTTAGCGGCGTCGGTTCCGATTTACATCTGCGCAACCGGATCGATCCCTATTGCAGCAGTGTTGCTCTTAAAAGGGGTATCCCCCGGTGCTGCATTGGTCTTTCTGATGGCCGGACCGGCAACAAACATGGCAACCATAACTGTAATTGGAAACACAATGGGCCGAAAATCGCTAATTGTGTATCTGGGGACGATTATTGGTGGAGCTATGCTTTTCGGAATGCTTATCAATTGGTTGATTCCGGCTGATTTTATTCTAAGCAAAATCATGCACATCCATAGTGGAGAACACGAAATGCTTCCTAAATGGCTTCAGATTAGCTCTTCCGTTTTACTAATCGGCTCGTTGGTTTTTGGCTATTTTTATGAGCGTTACGAAAAATCTAAAAAAGCCAGTATCGCAATGACATCTAAAACATTGAAAATAGAAGGGATGACATGCTCCCACTGTGAAGCAAGTGTCACCCGAAATCTTCTGAAAATCGATGGAATAGAAGAAGTATTCGCAGACAAAAACACTTCTCAGGTAAAAATATCGGGGAAAAATATCGACTTGAAAAAAATTGAGGCGATAATTGACGAAATCGGCTACCAATACAAAGGTGAAATTTAATGCAGCTAATTCAATTTGGAATAATCGTTTTGTGCTTAGTCCCCACTATTGCAACTCTTCTGCTCGCTTATCAAGTTATGAGGGCTGGTTTTGGCATGCTGGGAAAGCCGACAATACAGCCTGCGCTTTTCTACCTTACAAAGGGAATTATCGGCTTGCTGTTTGGCTTCCTATTGATGGCATCCTTTTCTAACGACTTTTTTTTAAAAATTCCGGGACTTATACAAAATGAAATCCCTGTCGTTCAGAAACTGATGAGTTTGATCTTTCTCTTGGCTGGAAATCTATTGTTGCTGCCAGCCTATTACACCATGAGTATCTTTACTCGAGTCGGGCTGCCAGAGTCGGACCACGTTCTACAAACCAGTGGCGTTTACCGCATCAGCCGTAACCCGATGTACACCAGTTTTTTCTTTTTCTTCCCGGCTTGTTTTCTGCTCATTCCCTCCTTATATCTAGCCGCCTTCATTGTCTTCGACCTGGCCATGCACCACTACATCATAAAAAAAGAAGAGGCCTATATTGAATCAACATTTGGGCAGATATATCTGGACTATAAAAAAAAGACAGCCCGATATTTGTAGCTTTGTGCCCTACTGATCTGGTGACTTCGAGTCACGGTGTCAGTAAAACCCAAGGAAATTGAATTGCATGTTGGGTGTCGGGTACTCCGATTCCCGACTGCTCAGAAGTGACCAAGAAATCAGCGGATCGGAATCCGCTGCACCCGATAGAAATCGCAAAATTCGTCATGTTTACAAAGGCACGTAAGCAAATGCGAATTATTGCACTACAGTAAAGAAAGATGCGGCAGTTTTCCCTCCAATACGACGAACTATTACCCCCCTATGGTTATCGCCAACTAAGTAGTATCTTCCGTCTGTTCCGGATTTTGAATCATAAGTCCAACCACCAGCTGCTCTACTTGCAAATCCTGCAGATTTAATCTCTTTGTCGATAAGGTCTTTTACCTCGGTAATACCTTCATATATAAATACAATATTATACATATTAGAAGGATCTTCTTTGTCTTCAGCAATCGCCGCAAGTAACGAAGCGTCACCTATTCGTTGCAACAATTCTCGATCCTCCGGAGTAAACGGTAACTTTTGTTTCACCACCCGACTCTGTTTTACCGAACTACTTTTCTCATCATCTGATGAAAAATGTGATACTAATATATAGCCCCCTATGACAATAGCCGCAAAAAACAGAATTACACCAAACTTCTTGTCCGATACATGCGTCTGGCTTTCCTTTTTAGCTCTTCGCTTTGCTAACTCTTCCCTAATCTTTTGGACCTCTTCTTCGCTATTCTTGTTATTCATTTTTTTATGTATTGATTGTTTATTATCCATCGTACTGCAGACATTTATTGGAGAATCATTTTGTATCGATTATGTCTTTTCTTTTAGCAGATAAATTATGGCGTGAAACACCCCCCTCGTTACCGCTGATTGTATTGCGTGTCGATATCTATAAACCACGCAAAGAGATTCGCTCGATAGCTTCGGTGGCTGCCCAAAACAATCATATCCGCTAGACTCAGAATACCAATCCAATTCTAAATGAAAATCGACCATAGGCTCCAACCGCCATATCTGATTTCAACTACCAACACTTCGCGTATGGCAAGGGAAATCCATAAATAAACCCTACTATTAGGTTAGCAAAGGTCTCGCGGCCTCTTTTAAAGGTGGTTAAATTTGAATACCATTTCAAAGTGGGTAAGCGAATCGATCATCGTCAATTTATAAAGTATCTACTTTTCCTTCCCTCCATGTTACAACTGCTTTTTTGGGCTTATTTACAAAAATAGTCATGCCTGCTTGGCTAAAATAATAAGCTTTAATTATTTCAGGATTCCTGTTCGTTACTTTCAGTTCTCGATACTCTCCAAGTATATTCACAAATTTATTCGTATCCCAATCAGTATCAATAGCTACATTATTCATTATCCATAATTGTTTTTTATTTTTCGCAATTCTATCCTCAGCTGTTCCATATGATGTACTTAAACTTATTGGATACACACTTTCAACCTTTGATTCTATCTTTTGAGCTAATTTATTTCCATCTTTTGCTCCCCACTTTGGATAAAATGTAACACCCGCTTCATACTCTCCACATGGTAATTCTTCTTCACTTAAATCAAAGTCGAAAATATATGGGGTAGTATCAATTTTCATTCTTTTACTTGCACCGATGTATGTATCACCTGAATCTTGATTTTTCAAATCAATACTTGTCATAACTTCAACTGGTAACGGTATATCTGTTTTAATGAAAAATTCAACTGTATTTTCATCCTCCACTGTTGCCTGTAAATCAATTCTAGGATTTGCTGGAAGAGAATTTTCGTCTGGCAACTCTATATGTTTGCTGCGATTCCCTGTGCAAGAAAGCATTCCCAATATTACTGAAACAATTAAAATTTTATTCATAGCCATTGCTTTAGTTAGTATCTGACTAGCGTTTCGATAACAACGCCGCTAACCTTTTATTATTTTATCTACCACTCTATCCTCTGTTGTCGCACGATTTATTCGGCGAGAACCAAGGCTCCGATCTTTCGAAAAGATCGGAGCCTTAGGTACAAAATCCCATTTGAAGTCATTTTTATTTTTCAGTAACCGTCAGTAAAGCTTTTGAGTGTAAGTACCCATTTTAGTTACCCACCAACACGCGAGCCGCCTGGTAGCCATTATAAAAGTTGACATCCCGGCGCTTAAAAATACTCATCACTTTGTCGAGCTTTTCCAGCGCGACTTTGGCTTTACCAAACAGTAGTTCCAGGTCTTTGGTGGCTTGTACCGAGGCTACACGGTAAGCGCGGGGCTGGCCGTTTAGTGTCAAAAAATCGTCGAGATCGGTCTTCAGGTCTTCTACCTGTTGGGCGGTTACACCGTATTCTGCCGTTAATACGTCGAGGTTTTCCTCGGCCGCGGCAATAATAAGCTTCACAGCCGGAATAAAATCGGCATTGCGCATGCGGTTTAGATCGCTGTAGGTACTTGCCATCTGGCCAGCCAGCTTGTCGTTGCCCGTAACCAAGGCAAAGGCTTCGAGACTGTCATTCAGGATGTCGGCCTTTTGAGCTACCGTGCTTTTTAACTGGGTTTTATTCTTGCCCAAAAACACCTGCGCCTGCTGCTGGGCATACTGCGCATCGTTGATCTGCGCCACGAAACCGCTAAACTCGTTTTTAAACTCCCCGACTTTGGCGATCGACGACCATAGCGCCGAATTGGCATCAAGAAAAGAGATCACCGTTTCGTACATCTCTTTTTGGTTGATTTGGTTTTTATTCATTGTTAGTATGAAAATAAAGGTTTAACAGTTCGAAAAGTTACGACACCTTACATAATAAACAACAAACATAAGTGCGGAAATTTTGAACAACTATCTATTTTTGTTTAAACGGAAGTAGTCGGTGTACGAGTTAAAGCAGGCTTTGCAGGGTTTCAATTAGTCGTTGCACGAACCGAGGTGGTCATTGCACGGATTAAAGTAGTTGTTGCACAAGTCCAACCGGAAATTGTTTCACCCAAAGCTGACATTGTTTCAGTCCAGATACCCGTTGCACAAGTTCGGGCAGTCATTGATTTGGTCGAAGCGGTCATTGCACGAACCGGATCGGTCGTTGCACGGGTTGAAGTGGTCGTTGCACCGTCAAGATCTAACTTTTTATCTTAAAAAATCCAGCGGATTTTCAGTTTGTAGCCATTATCGGCACGCGGTACTGTGCGACTCCGCCCGGAGTCGAATAAAACAAAGGCTTTTTTTCTATAAACATGCGATGCCTCCGGCATCTGCAAATAAAATCGGGCTCTTGCAAACCGATGGGAGCAACTCATGTAAAAAGCGAAAGTCTCAACCAATGGCCGGGACTTTCGGGAGATTACTTTGTAAATTAAACTAAACCAGGATGAAAAATAAAAAGGTCATCAATTAGTTTGCGCTTTAAAGTTGGTCAACCCCTCATCCAAAAAGTTCACAAAATTATCGGCGTTTAAATCATACGCTTTGGGTTGAGTCAGTTCCTTGCCCTGATGATCGAGCAGCACATAATAAGGCTGGGCATTCACGCCAAAGCGAGTAATTTGAAAATCAGCATATTTTTTACCAATGGTTTTCTTCACTTTCCCATCATTTGCCGACGTAACCCATTCGTTTTCCGGCAGCGGTGTACGATCGTCCACATAAAGCGCGATCACGACATAGTCGTTACGCAGCCTTTCCAGCACGCGCGAATCAGACCAAACATTGGCTTCCATTTCGCGACAATTCACACAACCGTGGCCGGTAAAATCAATAAATACAGGTTTATTTTGTGCTTTAGCACAAGCCATTCCCTGTTCATAGTCGAAATACCCGTTTAACCCGTGCGGCAAATGCAAAAACTCGTGATATTTAGCCTCCTCACACAGTTCATTGTTCACGTCGCCAGAAAGACCAACACTACCGGCGTTCAATTTTATTTCATCGCGAACAATTTGATGGAGGTCGAAATCGTGCGTCGTCATTGGAGGCATATAGCCGGAAATAGCTTTCAACGGAGCCCCAAACATTCCGGGAATCAAGTAAATCACAAACGCGAATGAGGTAATTGAAAGCATCAACCGAGGAACGGTGACATGTTTCACATCACTATCGTGCGAAAACTTCAGTTTGCCTAACAGGTAGAATCCCAGCAACGCGAAAATAACTATCCATAACGCCAAATAAACTTCCCTGTCCAGAATGCCCCAGTGATAGGTTTGATCGGCAACGCTCAAGAACTTCAAACCGAGGGCCAATTCCAAAAATCCTAACACTACTTTTACCGAGTTAAGCCAGCCACCCGACTTTGGCAAGTTATTCAACCACCCCGGAAACAATGCAAATAAGGTGAACGGAAGGGCAAAGGCCATTGAGAATCCGAACATTCCCACAATTGGCTTTAACACAGCACCACCGGCTGATTCAACTAAAATAGCGCCAACAATTGGCCCTGTACACGAAAAGGACACTAAAACCAGGGTCAACGCCATGAAAAAAGAGCCCATAAATCCGCCCTTATCAACCTGACTGTCCGATTTATTGACCAACCAACTGGGGAGAACAATTTCGAACATACCGAAAAATGAAAAGGCAAAGATCATAAAAACCAGAAAGAAAATGAGATTCGGAATCCAATGCGTACTCAGCCAATTGGCAATGTCGGGACCGAAAATCAACGCGACGATTGTGCCGACTACCGTATAAATCGCGATGATAGAAATACCATAAAACGCGGCGTACATCCGCGACTTTATCTTTGAGTCTCCACTATGCATAAAGAAAGAGACCGTCATTGGAATCATTGGAAATACACAGGGAGTTAATATGGCAGCCAAACCGGCCAGGAATGAAAAGAAAAGAAACACCCATAAATTTTCAGTTGAGCCTTCCCTGCCTTTATCTGTGATTATTTTACCCATTTCGGCAGGCGTCATATTTTCATTGCTCTCACCGGCATGAACGTTCTCCGGCTGACCATCTGTTTCCGAATTGCCACCTTTGCCTGCGTTTAGCGTACTAGCAACTTCATCAACAGTTTCATTGTTCGCTGCTGACGTTAACGTTGCAGCTTGCGTCGACTCATCCGATTTTTTCCCGCTCATATCCGCTGTAAAAGCCTTCGTTTTGAAACTAAAATCGACCTCGGTTGGCGGTAAACAGGTCTCGTCGTCACAACACATAAACTCCAAAAACCCATCGATTACTATCGGGTCGGCCCTTTTCAATTTAACGGTTTGCCTAAATTCCACCTTTTCGGAGAAGAACCGCAAATTCATCTGAAATATATCATCGAACTTTTCCGTCGCCTCTGGATTACTAACCATCTCTCCTACCAACTCGATGTTTGGATTATCATTAAAATGAAAAGAAGTAGGCACCGGGCCACCATCTGGCAAACTAGTATCATACAAATGCCAGTTTTGCTCGATAGTTGCTATAAAAAACAATTGAATCTGATCGCCGTTTTGCTCCGACCTAAATGACCATTTAACCGGCTCTAAAATTTGAGCGAACGTCTGAAACGAAAGGATAGCGAGTGCAATAAAAAGTGTAATTTTTTTCATATCCATTGGGTACGTTAATATGCATAATCCGAATGTCGTACAAGATACCACAAAGCTATGGTCAATGGGTAAGTACGACAAGAAGGAGCCGTATTAAAAACGGCTCAAAAAGGTTGAAAAAAGGACTAGACCCCTTACTCGGGCTCTCTATTTGACTTTATTATACAAAGCTATCGCTTCTTTTCTGCTTGAAACCCCAAGTCGCTTATACAGGTTATTGATATGTGTCTTCACCGTGCTTAACTCGATAAAAAATTCCGAAGCGATTTCCTTATTTGTTTTGCCGGAAGCCAGTCCTTCCCATATCCGACGCTCTTTCTCTGTCAATAACCTGGAATAATCAGGCAGCCTATCTTTTCTAATTTGAGCTTTAATCTTCCAAATCCAAAACAACAACAGTAGAATTACCAGCGCCTCCCCCCAAATGATCCATGTCCGCCATGGCTTGGTTATTGTCGGGATTTCGCAAACCATATCACGATACCCAATCAAATTTTGAAGCATATTATCAAATTGATTCGTATAAACAGCTTTCGGATAACTGGATTTCAGCCGGTCCTGAAAATTGAAATAAAAGTTGCTGTTTCTTAGAAAGTCTGTCTCCCGGTCCTCGATATGGTAAAGAGCAAAAAGTCCAACCATCGGGTTGCTTGTACGATTTACAAAATCACGTATATCCCGATTCTGACTTTGGCTTTGAAAGTCGCGTTTAGCAGCTGTATTTATCGTCGCAAGTGCTTGCTTTTTCCTTAGATAGGAGCTCTCAAACCCGTATAAATCTGAATTTTCCTCTGAGCCCTTGACATCCACCATCCCAAATAACCGGACAGATGAGTTTACATTCAGCGTTAATTGTGTCGAATTATCAAGAAGCAGGTGCATAAAACTCTGAACCGAATCAGTTGTGAATTCGGGAGAAAACAAATTGCTTCTGACAACATAGATGCGATAAAAGCGAGGCTCTGCCGGTAAATCCATCCCATTTAGCAAAAAATCGCCGTTAGGCAAAACAACAGCCTCATTAATGACAAATTCAGGCGAGGAAACGAACAGATTTTCGGGAGAACTAATTGATGCGAGGAAAACGCGAGGTTGCCACTCTTCAGAAAGTTGAATATTTCCCTGAACCTCATAGGCTTGTACAGCCGAACTTAAAAACAGCGATAGGAATAAAATAAAAAATCGATTCATAGCTACCCGTTCTAGACCCCCTAAAATAATAAATCCCGAACATAAATGCCCGGGATTTAATTTTTTAAAGTATAATTTCCTCCATGTTCTCATCGAAGAACTGATAATCGAGAAAACTTAAGGAGTTTACTTCTTCAACTGCGACTTTTCGCATAAATTTTAAAGCCCATTTCCTTCGTTGGGACATAAATCCCTTAGTCAGGAAGGCTGCTACATAAGGATGAACTTTTAACGTCAATTTTTTCTTATTTAAGTCCTTAAATATGTAATTGACCTTGTTATCCAGTTCATCAGTAAAGAGAATCGTCGGTGTCACCTTTCCGGTGCCCTTACATGATGGACAAACTTCTGCAGTTTCCACATGTTCCTCAGGGCGAACCCGTTGTCGGGTGATCTGCATCAAACAGAACTTGCTCAGTGGCAAAATGTTGTGTTTGGTCCGATCAACATCCATCGCCGCTTTCATGCGGTCATAAACCTTTTGTCGGTTTTCGGAACTATGCATATCGATAAAATCGATTACGATAATTCCACCCATGTCTCTCAACCTCAATTGTCGTGCAATCTCATCAGCGGCAGCCAAATTTACTTCCAGGGCATTGGTTTCCTGATCAATACCGGCTTTCGAACGATTACCGCTGTTTACATCAAACACATGAAATGCTTCGGTGTGTTCAATAATCAGATAAGCCCCGTTTTTAAACGAAACTGTTTTTCCGAATGACGACTTAATTTGCTTTTCAATCCCAAAATGTTCGAAGATTGGTTGTCCGCCTTTATAAAGCTTGACAATCTTCTTCTTCTCCGGGTCAATTGTTCCAAGGTACTCTGCAATGTCATCGGCTACTTCGGCATCATTAACGATGATGCTGTTGAAGTTTGGGTTGTAAATATCTCTCAACAGAGCGGTTGTCCGGTCAATCTCGCCTACGACTAAGGAGGGTGCAGTGGCTTTCTTCATCTTTTGAAAGATTGTTTCAAATTTCGCCACCAACTTTTTCAACTCCTGATCCAATTCGGCTACCCGCTTCCCTTCGGAAACAGTTCGAACAATAACACCGTACTTTTTCGGCCTAATGCTTTGAATTAGCTTTTTAAGCCTGTTTTTTTCTTCGGTTGAACTTATCTTTTGTGAGACACTAACTTTCTCACTAAAAGGCATCAACACTAAATTTCGTCCCGCTATCGATAATTCGGATGTTAAACGGGGGCCTTTGGTCGAAATTGGCTCTTTGGCAATTTGCACCAGAATGTTTTGGCCTGCTTTTAACACTTCCGTTATTTTGCCCTCTTTGTTAATATCGGGCTCGGAGTGAATTTTTGATACCGAAAAAATACGGTTCTTACTTGAACCGGCAATTTTCATAAACTTATTCAAAGTTGAAAATTGCGGCCCCATGTCGAGATAATGCAAAAATGCATCTTTTTCATACCCAACGTCGATGAATGCAGCGTTCAAGCTCGGCATTATTTTCTTGACTTTACCTAAATAGATATCGCCGACAGCAAATTTTGCTCCGCTTTTTTCCCTTGTTAGCTCAACTAAGCGTTTGTTGTCTAATAAGGCAATAACGACTTCCGAGGGAGTGACATCAATAATTAGATCGCTACTCACAACGTTTAATAATTTGGTATTTGTTTTGTCGCAATAATACGACTCTTTTAACGGATTAAACCTAAAGCACTCTGTACCTTAGGTTTAACCAACAGTCAAAAATAAGTTTTACCTAAATAAAACCTATTTCTTTTTCTTATGTCTGTTTTTACGTAATCTTTTTTTACGCTTGTGCGTCGACATCTTATGTCTTTTTCTTTTTTTTCCGCTTGGCATAATTCTTATTTTTTAACTTGGTCTTTAACTTGTGATACAAATGTTTTTGCCGGCTTAAAACTTGGAATAAAGTGTTCCGGTATGATGATTGTTGTGTTTCTTGAAATATTGCGTGCAGTTTTTTCTGCTCTCTTTTTCACGATGAAACTTCCAAACCCACGTAAATATACGTTTCTTCCTTCTGTCAATGAATCCTTTACAGTCTCCATGAAAGCTTCAACAGCTTTTTGCACTGTCACTTTTTCTATCCCAGTGTTCTTGCTAATTTCGTTAACAATATCTGCTTTAGTCATTTCTAAAATTATTTAGTTTTCAATAAATTATAAAATCGGGTCAAATGGTGTGCAAAAATAAAAA
>NZ_JBFHIT010000088.1:0-13130 GCF_041596335.1 Mangrovibacterium sp.
AATCCCAGCCATATTCAATCCGAAAAGCAGGCCGCCGTTAATGGCTACAAAAGTGGTCCAGTATAAATAACCTGCACCGGTTGGTTGATTCTGTTTCATAAAATTCGCGTATTAGCTTTTTTTCGTTTTTCAATTTTATTTAATTTGCCAAATGCTGCCCAACTCCCACACACGTCCTTCGCTGAGAGTAACTTCGCCATGCTCAGCAAACAGACTTACAGAGGAGAAAGGCTGGCTTGCAAAAAACTGTTCAGTCATCGAAACAAGACCGCCTTTGGCAAACAATTCAACTGACGACCTGTCAATAATAAGGTGCATGTCAAGTATCGGATCATTATTGATGTATGGCGCGAAATGTACCCCGCCAAACTCTTTGTTCGGGCTTTCCCAACCGGCAGCAGATCGGTCGATAAAAAATAGTTTGTTCAGGTTGTCGTAGCCAATCAGTAGTTTTTCATTTGAAGCATTGGACAAAGCGATACCGAAACGTTCTGCAAAATTTACTGATGTAGAATTTTTAGTATCAAAATGGAGCCTGATTTCGATAGGAAACTCAAATGTCTTTTTAATTTCCATTTCACCCGAAACGTTTTCCGGTTTTAGCTGTTCCTCTCTGCCACGTATCGATTGGAGCTCCTCTACTGGTTTAGAAACCAAGAGGTAATTGTTATAAACTTCTACCAGCTCCAGCTCCCGGGCCACAGTCATTGCTCCGCGCCATTTGCCTGTCGGAATTTGATCGGCATACTGCCAATTGTTCATCCAGCCGATAAACAGTCGTCGACCGTCTTCTTCAGGAACGTTCGACCAGCTTACCCCTGCATAGTTATCTTTGCCGTAATCGACCCATTTGGTTTTTATTCCTTCCGAAGTAAACGCATGGCCGTCAAAATCGCCCACGAAATATTGGGTGGCCGAACCGCCGTTTGGTCCTCCCGGGTTGATGCTGACTAGCATAACCCATTTCGTGGTATCGCCGGCCGGCATCGGAAACAAATCGGGACATTCCCACACACCTCCATGAGCGCCTATGTTTTGGCCAAAGTCGCTTTCATATTCCCACTCGAGCAGATCAGCCGAGGAATAGAGATGAACCCGATCCTGGGCAGCCAGGATCATAATCCAGCGGCTGCTTTCTTCGTGCCAAATCACTTTCGGATCGCGGAAATCACGAATCCCCGGATTAGGAAGGATTGGGTTGTATTCATACTTTGTCCAACTACGCCCTTTGTCAATACTGTATGCTAAGCCTTGGTACTCGAAGGTATCCACTCCCGAGTCCTCAAGCGAACGGTTATGATAAGTGTAAATCGCAACCAATGGCGGGTTTTCGGCGGTGCCCAGACCTGAAGTGTTGTTAACATCTGCAACAGCGCTTCCCGAGAAAATCCATCCCAACGAATCCGGATAAAGAGCTGTCGGCATCCGTTCCCAATGCACCAAATCGGTGCTGATGGCATGCCCCCAGTGCATAGGACCCCAAATGGTGCTATCCGGAAAATACTGATAGAAAAGATGATACTCTCCATCGTAATAAACCATTCCGTTGGGATCGTTCATCCACATGCTGTCGGGTGTAAAATGAACCTGTGGACGATATGGTTCATTCGCATCTGTTGCTTCGTTTTTATCGATCCGAGTACATGCCACGGCTATTAATGCCATGGTTAACAGGTAAAAAAAGATTTTATTCATGTCGTTAATTTACTTTTAAAAAGGGTTGGCAAAATTGTTCGAAATCGGAAGAAACCTTTAACACATAGTATCCACGGTTTAGATTGCTGATATCTATTGAACAGTTATTCCCGGAGATGCTCTCATTTAAAGCCCTAACTTCCTGCCCCTGCAAATTGATGATTTTTATGGTTGTGTTTTTGGACTTCTCAGCACTCAACTCAAATATTATTTTATCTGTTGCAGGATTGGGATAAAGTTTCAATTGATCATTCATGTTGCTTTTACGGTCAAAGAGTCCGGTTGACGGGCTTGAATCCCAAATCGACTTCAATTCCCAGGCAGAAAAAGTTTTCACTGTCGTTGGCGAACGCTCTGCAAATACTTGAATTCCCTTTTGAAAATTCGGATTGGGGAAGATTAGGGTAGTCAATACAACATCCCCGTCATTGACAAATACTTCAGCCGAAAGCTGATCAACAAAAATGTGGAACTTGATCTCATTTGATGTCAGCTTAACAGGCGCCGAAACAATCTTTGGAAAGTCAGCATCAAAGGTGACATAGCCGCAGGTTCTTCGATCTACAAATACGTTGGAAGATTTCTCATCAAAACCAACAACCAGTTTTTGCGTCCCGTAAGTACAAAGGTTGAAGCCTATTCGTTGATTACTACCGGGAGTAATTTCGAAGCTCGCTTCAATTTCGTAGGTGTTTTTCGCGGGTGTGAATTCAGTGAGATTGACAGTACCATCGACCGCTTTATTAGAGAAATTGACTTCGTTTTTTCTGAGCTTTTGCAGTTCCGGAATCGGTTGTTGGCGAATTTTATAGCCTTGTTCTGTACTGATCAGTTCAATCTCCCGCGGAATTGATTCTCCGGTACTCCCACCCCACGATGTGGGTATGCTATTGGCATATTCCCAGTTATTCATCCAACCCAACCAAACAGTTCGGTTGTCATCGGCATCATAGTTCCGGTAAGTTCTCGCTGCGTAGAAATCCGGTCCGTAGTCAATCCAGTTGGCATGTTCATAGCGTTGATCTGTCAGAATATCGGAGAACATGATGTGGTCGATATTAATGTGCCCCCATGCACCAGTGAAATTATCTACAATTTCGAGTGTCGCCGTTTTGCCGATGTGATCACTGACATCCCAACCCGACCATTTCAGCTGTTCGGAGTTGTCTCCGGTAACCGTCTTAACGGTTGCGCCGTCTACAATCAGATTCATGCAGGTGAGGCCCGAATGGTTTCCGCCGGAAATCAAAAAATTGATAAATTTTTTCGTTATGGTGAAACTCGGTGAAGTTAGTTTCCCGGTTGTTGCATCGCCGCCGTTAAATGAATTCACCAGGTAGTCGCCCAAATACCCAGAGACGTCCATTTGGCCTGACAAAGTTCCGTTTGCGGGGCCAGTGCCGAAAGCTGTTCCGGTAGCGGTCCAGACACCATAGCCAGTGCCTTCAAAGTCGGCAAATACTTCACCGGAAATTCCAGTACCGTTTTTTAAGTAAGCCAGAGTTGTTGCATCCGGAGTGAAGGTGGTTCCGTTGAAATCGCCGACCCAGTACTGCCCTCTGTTCGGGCCCATACCACAGATCATCACCCATTTTTTATTGTTCGAATCACCATCCAGAGGAAGCTGAAACAGATCGGGCACTTCCCATGCGTTGGCTCGCGCCCCCAAAGGGCCAAAGGTCGATTGCTTAGTCCAGTTCTTCAGGTTAGGCGAACTATAAATTTCGATTTTATGCTCTCCGGGTCGGGTAATGGCCATTGCCCAACGATTGAGTTGAGTATCCCAGAATACTGAAGGATCTCTGAAGTCGTTAGAGCTTGAAGGAATTACCGGGTTGCCGGTGTAATAGTTGAAATAGTCGAAATCAGTATCTGTACTGCTGGAAATACCCTGCGTCTCGATATTTGTTGTTTTGTTGTGCATGGTATAAACGGCAACAGCTACGGTGTCGTCAACAGCACCAAAACCAGCCGTATTGGCGGTGTCCACAACGACCGACCCGGTATAGTAATCCCATGTGGAAGATCCACCAAGCATGGGCCAGGGATATTCAGTCCAATACACCAAATCTTCGGAAACAGCGTGTCCCCACCAAAAAAGATGGTACAAATTGTTGAATTTTATCGTTCCGTCGGGATCGCCAATCCAGCCACTAACAGGAGAGAAGTGAAACTGAGGACGATACTGTTCGTTGTAGTCCTGTCCTCTGGTTCCAAAGCTCAGTCCGAACAAACACAGTCCGAGTAAAGTAGCAGATAATAATTTCATAGTTTTTAGCTATCAGTTTTCAAAACATATTACGGAAAAACCGACAGAAGATGCGTCTGCATTAGCACCTCCTGTCGTTCTTTTTACACTCAATTTTTAGATTGAGTAAATAAATAAGTCAAACTATTCGATGTTAACTTTTCCCGGTTTCCAGCCGTATTTTCAACATCATTTTCAGCATACCAGTCGTAGGTTCCGGAGCCGATGAAAATTGCAGCGCCTTTGCCATCATGTTTAGGCCAAACCACCATGTTGATTTCTTCGCTGTTCCAGTTAGTCACCATGACTTTACAGTTGTTCACTGTTTCAAAGTACGAGACTCTTTCCGGAATCGTTGATCCACCCACAGCATAATCTGTCCAGCCTGCAACATTGTATTGGTTGGTCCGGTTACGGCGTGCTACTCCATTGGGCAACATGATAAACTTGGTAGGATCATCGGACTTATAATTTAAGCCAGACGCCAACGGACTTTCCGGATCAGCGTACCATTTAAGGTCCCAGTCACCCCAGTTTTGCGAATCCGGATTGGCCTCGACATCCCCAAAGGCGTTGTTCGGCGCATATTTCGGTTCGCTGACAATACCAATTTCGTCAACAAGCGAGCCGGCAAAGTTCGTCAGCAGAATGTTACCACCGCTTTCGTAGTACTCTCTTAATTTACTCACGATAGCCTGATTGTCGGCAACGCCATATAGCATTTGGGCATCAGGCCAACAAGGGCGTGTTCCCTGATCAGAATGATACCAAACCGCATCGTATTTACTAAGGTCCACGCTTCCGTCGGCGATTTGACTGAAACTTACATATTCGCCGTCTGCATATTGAGCAAGGAACCATTCAGCCGCTTTCTTGTCGTCCTCAATAGTCATCGCATTTACACTGGCTGGTTCGCCCAAAAAGGCAAAATAGAACTTTTCTGAGACGATAATCGTGTATTTGGTGTAGATATTACCATTTATGATGGTGAATTCGATGGGACCTGTAAAGTCCATATTAGCCGTAATTTCAGGCGTAATCGTAGCCCCTTCGGGCAAAACAATTTGCGGACTCACATCACTTACATCAACGTTGTCGCTCGATTCAACCGTTACCGTAACCGTTTTTTTGGCTTCGTTTACAACACCATCAATGCCACTTACTGAGAAGCTTTTGATTTTTACATCATAATCAAATTTCAAGTCGCTTTTGTATTCCTCTTCGCATGAAGTCAGTAGGATCGCTGCCAGAAAAAAGAACAGCAAGCTTTGTCCTATATATTTTCTCATTTTATTTACTTTTTTAGTTAGACAACCTGTTTATTACCAGCCCGGATTCCGCTCATATAAGCCTTTACTGAAGTCAATCTGCTGTTGAGGAATCGGGAAATATTCATTCTTATTTTTCGTAAAACGACCATCTTTCAGGTATTCCCGCTTCGTCATTTCTTCTTCGAAATAATTGTTAATGTACTCGGCAGCAATTCCCCAACGAACGAGGTCGAAAAAGCGGATTCCTTCCATGGCGAATTCAAGGCGACGTTCCCAACGCAAAGCCTGGCGGGCAAAATCCTGTGTCCAAACACAATTATCACCAGGTACATAAATATCCATGTTGTAGTTTGAAACCGGGAACCCGCTGGCATCTTTCAGCATACCACTACTATTTATAGCCCGTTGACGAACTTCGTTGATGATTGGCAGCGCTTCATCTTGGCGACCTAGTTCAATCAACGCTTCTGCTTTCCACAGCAACACATCGGCATAACGGATAATGTCGGTGTTTTTCGAACTGGCCATAAAGGGCGGCACCTTCTGGAAACATGGACAATCTGGAGATTGATTTTCTTTCAGTGAAGAAAAGTATCCATAAATCTGTGGTGAACGGGTCCATGATTCTTCGTAGATAAATTCAGGATCGTATTTCCATGGATGCCCCGGAATCGCAACTGTGTGATCCAGCCGAACATCAAATGTATTATCAAAGAAATCTGAGCCTGCATTCGCATCTGCGTCATTGAATGTGTCGAATTGAGGAAGACCATCCGCATCGGTTTTGAATGAATTCACCAGGTTTTGAGAAGGAATGTGGAACCAACAGCAACCATATTCAGGATTCATCGGATAATTCAACACATTTCCCCAGTCCAAACGTCCTTTAGGCGTATCGTCGCCAATCGATCGCTGAATGGCAAAAACAGATTCTGTGCTCGACTCGTCATAATCCCACAGAAAGTTATAACCAAAATCGGCGAATAAAGCATATTGACCGGATCCGGTTATCTGATCAACCAAGCTAACAACTTCCTGCAGTTTTGATGTATTAATCGTGGTCACATTGTTTTGATCATCCTGTTCGTATGCCTGGTACAATTTTACTTTTGCCAGGTATGACATAGCCGCAAATTTGTTCGGACGACCTTTATCGCTTTGTGTTTCGGGTAAATTTTCAGCAGCAAATTGAAATTCAGCAGCTACTTTATCCCACAATTCCTGATCGGAGAAAGCCCGGTTTGAAACCTCAGCATAACTGTCGTTCGTCAGAACTTCTTCATCAATCCATGGCATAAATTTGAACATGGTCTTTAACACGAAATAATGATGCCCTCGCAAGAAACGTAATTCAGCCTGACGTTCCGCTTTCTGCGGATAATCGTCAACGCTAAGATCATTGATGATACTCAGAGCCTCATTTACCCGACTGATTCCGACATACAAACGATACCATTTTTGGTCAAGCATGGGGTTATCGGGTTGAAGAATCGAGAACAATTCCATTTGATTGAACTCGGCGATATCACCGGTAGCGTCGCCTCCTTTGTATGAATCGCCGCTGGTATTGTCGGCATAAGGCCATAACGAGTTTGGCGCTGTATAGTGGTCGTTGCCTAGTTCTGCATAAGCAGCAATTACCATCGATTCAGCATTATCTGGCGTTTTCAAGAGATCGCTGCTGATGATGCTTTTGGGAGCCATATCCAAAAAAGAATCCTGGCAGGAATAAATTAATCCTGTTGAAACCAATAAAGTGGCGTATAGAAATTTTCGTATATTTTTCATAGTCTTAGTCTCTAAAATGTTAGATTAATACCGATTGTAAAGCTTGTTGGGTTCGGATAAGCAAAGCCTGGTGATTCGGGATCAACACCAGTAAACTGGTCAGCGCCTTTGCCATCTTTCAAGGTGAACAGGTTCTGCCCCTGTATATATAATCTTGCAGACGATAAACTGAGTTGTTGAATCATTCTCGCAGGAAAGTTGTAACCCAATTGTAGGTTTCTCAGTTTGACGTATGAACCGTTTTCAATAAAATAAGACGAAGCTCGGTTTTCATTGTTTGAGTCTGTTAACGATAGCATCGGGATAGTTGAACTCGTGTTGTCAGTAGTCCAGGCATCCAAGGTTCTGTCTCCGAAATTCGTTCCCGACCAAATTGAAGTAAAGTCAGTCAGGTGTTTGTACTCATTGTACACATCAGCACCATAAATACCCTGGAAGAACATGTTCAGGTCGAAACCTTTGTATTCGAAACTGGCATTGAACCCAAAGATGAAATCCGGATTTGGATCACCGGTGAACGTACGATCCAAATCATCCACTTTTCCGTCGGGCTCATAAACAAAGTTTCCGTTGGCATCCAGGCCGCCAATATCTTTGTAGCGAATACGGCCAATTCCTTTACCCGGTTGATCAGCATATTCATCTACTTCTGCTTGATTTTGGAAGATACCATCTGCGATGTAACCGAAATGGATATTATCTGAATGACCTAAAACACTTTTACCGGTAGAGGGATCACCGGGATAACCGGTCAAAACATTCTCGGGCAAGTACGTTACTTTCCGCTTATAGGACGAAACGTTGGCCGTCAAATCCATCGCTAGATCTTTGGTCAGTTTTGTTTTGTAGCCCACGACAAATTCCAACCCTTTATTTTCCAACGTTGCACCGTTTACCCAAGTATCGCCGCCTTCTCCTTTGGCCGCCAGATATGGAGGCTTCAGCAAGATGTCTTTAGTTTCTTTAAAGAAGTAATCGACACTTCCGTAAAGCGATTGGTCAAACAATCCGAAATCGATACCCAGGTTAGTTTGATTGGCTTGTTCCCATTTCAGGATTGGGTTTCCGTTGCTGATTTTGCGGAACCCGGCCGGCAAAGTTCCGGTGTCGGCTCCTGAAATATCATAGGCAGTTCCGGTATCGAAGGTCCATGTCGGGTCAATCCCGTAGTCAGAACGGTAAATCGAGTAAATACCACCATTATCGATCGACTGGTTACCGGTAATACCCCATCCGGCTCTAAGTTTCAGGTTTGAAATGGATCCCAGGTTGTCTTTAACAACGTTTTCTTCACTTAGTCTCCATCCTAAAGAAAATGCAGGGAAGGTTCCGTAGAGGTTCTCTTTACCAAAGCGGGATGATCCATCGCGACGAACGGTAACCGATGCGAGGTACTTGTTGTTAAATACATAGTTGATCTTCCCGAAATACGAGAACAACGAATTGCCGGAGCCACCGCCTCCGTTTTGTGCACCCTCGGTACCTGCATCCAGAAACATATAGTCCGGGTCTTCCAGCTCAAAGCCTTCCTTGATCGCGTAAAACCATTCGTCTTCATACTTTATAGCTTCGGTACCCACGACCATATCGAAGTCGTGTTTGCCTTTTGTAAATTTGTAATTCAGCGTATTCGACCAGGTCCAGGATAGGTTATGTGACTGAGAAGTCGTCACCCGGTTGATATCTGAATTCAGGAAACCGGAAACATAACTGTAATCCATTTTCCTCAAATAGCTTTGGTTGTAGTCGATACCCAAACTGGATCTCAGGTTTAACCCTTTTATAATTTCCAGATCAGCATACATATTACCGAAGATGCGCGCTGACTTTCGGTGATTTTGTTTGTTCTGTTCAATCATACGAACCGGGTTGTGACGGTCTGTCATTCCACGGCCGGGTCCACCCCAACCGCCATCAACCGAATGTACAGGGACAATGGGCTGTTGTACCAAAGCAAGATACATCACATCCATTGGGATCTCCACGTTATCGACTTTCGAAACCAACAGGTTTTCGCCAATCAATAATTTACCCCCAAGCACTTTGTAGTCCGAGTTAATCCGAGCCGTGATTTTGTTGGAATTGGTTTCCTTGATGATCCCGTCGTGATCATAGTAGTTCAATGAAAATAGAGAGTGTCCCCGTTCATTACCATTTGATAAGGTAAAATTGTACGATTGAATTAAAGATTGTTGTGAAATCTCATCATACCATTTTGTATCGGCAGGGCGCATTGTTTGTCCGGAGCCCACATCAATAAATTCCGGGTAAAGAATGTTATCGAGTATAGCCTTTCCGTTATCGTCAGTATGCCATTGATATTTGTAAAGCGGTGAACTTGGTGTAACACCGTCATTAATGGCGGCCTGCCAGTTAACGAAAGCTCTTTCCTCTGTATTCAGTACTTCCAGTTTGTTCGCATATTCCTGAACAGATAAATAGGAACTGAATTCGATCTTTGTAACGCCCGCTTTCCCTTTCTTCGTTGTAATAAGAATGACCCCGTTGTTCGCTCGTGAACCGTAAATACTGGCTGCAGAAGCATCTTTCAACACCTGCATACTCTCAATATCATTCGGGTTTAGTTGTTCGATCCCTCCTGTTGTTGGTACACCATCAATCACGTATAACGGATCATTACTTCCACCGGCCAACGTACTACCGCCGCGAATACGCACTGTGGCAAATGAACCCGGATTACCGTCAGTTGTAATGTATACACCGGCGACACGACCCTGTAGAGCCTTGACTGCATTCCCTGTTGGAATCTCTTTAATCTCGTCCACTTCAACAACTCCTACCGACCCGGTTAAATCTGCTTTCTTTTGCGTTTGATAACCAGTGACAATAACTTGTTCCAAGCCTATCGATTCTTCGGCCAATTCTACATTAATGCTGCTTTGCCCTGCTACTTCAATTTCTTGTGTCCTCATTCCTACAAAAGAGAACATCAACGTTGCATTAGCTGGAACATCCGTCAAAGTATATTTGCCATCAAAGTCGGTAATCGTTCCGGTTGTTGTACCTTTTAAAACAACGGTAACCCCGGGTAATGGCTGTCCGTTTTCGTCGGTAACTTTCCCGCTGACCGCCTTTTGTTGTTGCACCGATTTTTCTCTCGAAGAATCAGATGATAAAATAATTTTTCGGTTATTAATTGTGTACTTAATATTCTGATCCGCAAAAATCTGGTCAAGTAAAGTTGTTATTGACTGATCTTTTACATTGATCGATACTCTTCGGTAAACATCAACAAATTCGTTGTTGTAAATGAAAAAGTATCCGCTCTGGTCTTCAATCTCGGCTAAAACGTCCTTGATCAGCGTATTCTCCCGGGCAATCGAAAATGTCTTGGACTGGGAGTATGTCCCGGAAGCCAATAGCGCAAAGGTGGATAAAAAGAAAAAGAAAGTTGTTAGTTTCATAATAAACAGAACTTTAGTTCTAAGAATACGATGAAGTATTCCATTCATGTTTGATTTTTTCATAAATTCGGAATGTTTAATTTTTTTAAACTCAATTTTTGATGTCTGTTAGTAGCAGACATTACTCGAACAGGAGGGTGGTGGTACACCTTCCTGTTTTTTTTTCATACTGTCAGTTAAGTGCTCATTTAATTCATTTTAAGTTTTATAATTCGTTTGCTATATCTTCCCTGGCTGTCTTTTTGAGCAGGCGTAATTTCATAACTCAACGGAGAGGTCAGACTGAATGTGTGGAGAATCTCATCCACCGATTCATCGATGAAAGTACCGGTAAACCGATATTTATTTAGCTTTTGATCTTCAAGTCGGATATCCACATTATACCAGTTTTCGAGCTTGATCATCACATCTTGTATCGGATCATCCATAAAAACCATCTTCCCGTCAATCCACCCGACATACCGCTCCAACTCATAGGTTATCTCTTTGATAATCGTATTTTCCTTCACATTGAAACGAGCCTTTTCGTTTGGTTTTAAGACCATTAGTGCTTTGTTATCCATCCTATTGGCCTCGCTGATAGCTACTTTTCCTTCGAGCAGAACGACATTGATAGCCCGATCTAAATTGTAAGCATCCACATTAAATTCAGTTCCTAAAGCCTGAATCTCAATGGGGCCGGCTTGAACAATGAAGGGGTGTTCGGGGTCTTTAGCAACATCAAAATAGGCTTCGCCTTCTAACTCGATCCGCCTTTGGTCTTTAGTTGTGAACTGGTTAGAAAACCGGAGCGAGCTTCCGGAGTTGAGATATACGCTCGATCCATCGGGAAGATCGACATGTGTTCTAGTGCCTATTGCAGCGAAGACCTCTTCATAATATTCTGATGAAGAACTTCCCGCAGAGAAAAAATAATTGTAGGTTCCTGCCAGTAAAACCGCAAGAACCAGTATTGCCGCAGCTTGATACAGTAAATGTAACCGGAAAGTTTTAGGTGATTTTATATCGGCACGTTTATGCACAAGTTCCAAGGCCGCATTTTGTTCGATGCTGGATGGGATCTGAAATTCGCCTGTTTTTTCCCACAAAATTTGGATATCCTCAAACTCAATCTGGTTTTTATGGCTTTCAGAAACCCACTTTTCCAGCATCTGAGATTCGTCGGCAGAAATTGTTCCCGTCAATTTCCGGGCAATAATTTCATAAATGTGGTCTGATGTCGTAGGCATTTTATGGTGTTTTGCCCTACTGACTCCGAATTGACGTCAAAACCCTACATCCAACTGAAATTATTTTTGTCTTTTTTTATTTCACGAAACCACACATCACCCTAAGTCACTAGGCAACAGATGATAGCAATTGACTTTAGTCACGAAATATTTTTCGAACAACCCGCAAAAAGAACAATATTGGGTTTTTGGAAGAGGACTTTGAGGACGGCAAAAATTCGCTCAACTCAACCCGTAACAACTTAAGCGATCTTCCGATAAGCGCTTCAACTCCCTTGACTGAAATTTTCATTTCCCGGGCAATTTCCTTGTTGCTCATGTTCTCGAAGCGACTCAACTCAAAAGCTTGTTTGCATCGTGGTGGAAGTTTAGCGAGCGAGAGTGTTAGTTGCTCCTCAAAATCTCTTCCCTGAATTTCATCTTCGGTCGAATGGTCGACAATGTTTATGTCGAATGGAGAATCAACATGTTGCCTCTTGTAATCCGAAATGTAATCTGCTATTTGATTCTTGACCATGACGGTCAGATACCCACCCAGGTTACTGACGTTTCCCATGACAAACCGTCGTTCCCACAACTTGATAAAAACATTTTGAACCAGGTTTTGAGCCATGTCGGCGTCGTGAATAAATGAGTAGCAAAAACGGCAAAGATTATCGTAATATCGGCGAAAAATGAGATCAAATGCCTTGCTGCTCCCTTGTCTGAGCTCATCAAGTAAAACTGAATCTGTACTCACATTATGATCGGATGAGATTGGCATATAATTGGAATTTCTTCGGTTCAAAAGTATATGATCTGTCCTAAAAGTAGAAAAAATTACTCAGATGTTTTAAAAATGCCTGACTCACACATAAAAAAGCTGCGCCTGAACCGAATCTGACGCAGCCTACAAACAATTCAATTTGAACTCCTCAACGATTAAATAACCAACTCCGCTTTATACTCCGGCATAGCCCCATGTTGCGTACAAACAAAAGCCGAAAGATTAACCGCCATTTGGTGCGTCTCCTTCAGTGATTTTCCGCTTAGCAGGCCGACAACCATCGCTGCGGTGAAGGAGTCGCCTGCCCCAACCGTGTCGGCCACTTTTACTTTTGGTGTTGGCAAAAAGCTGCTTTCGTTGGCAGTGATCAGGTAGCTGCCTTCGGTGCCACAAGTCAGCGCCACCAGTTTCAGGTTAAAGCGGTGAAGCAGCTCCTCACAGTTTTCTTTATCCTCTCCCTGCAAGCCAAACATCTGAGCAACAAGCTTTATCTCGTCGTCGTTTATCTTTAAAACGTTGCCCAATTTCAGCGACGCTTCAATCAAATCCTTCGAATAAAACTGTTGGCGCAGGTTGATATCAAAAATCTTCAGAGCAGTGTCCGGCACCTGGCTCACAAAGTCGCGGATGGTCGTTCCCGATACTTCGCCGCGTTGAGCCAGCGAACCAAAACAAACAGCTTTGGTCCTGGCTGCAATGGCCGCATAT
>NZ_JBFHIT010000089.1:0-11533 GCF_041596335.1 Mangrovibacterium sp.
ATATTTTGCAGGGGCGATCTATTGCTTTTGAAGATTATTTTCTATCTTTAGCCCCTCAAAGTAAAAATGTTTCTATCACAGAATAAACTTCTAAAACTGAATTATGGAATTGAAGAAATCACCAAAAGCTGATCTTGAGAGTAAGAGAAGTATCTTTATTCAGATTGGACTTGTGATCTCTCTCGGAGTAACATTGCTTGCTTTTGAATGGACCGCCCGGGTTGAACAAGCTTCTTCTTTGGGGTCTGTGGTGCAGCAAGCTGTCGAAGATGAGATCATCCCGATTACACGCCAAGAAGAGGTGAAACCGCCGCCACCACCACCACCACCAAAAGTAGTAGAGGTGTTGACAATTGTAGACGATGACACCGAAATTGAAGACGAACTGGATATTGATGACACCGAAGCCGATGACAATACGGTTATTGATGTTGCTCCGGTTATTCAGCAAGAAGCTGAAGAAGAAGAAGAAAGCGAAGTATTTTTCATCGTTGAAAATATGCCCGAATTCCCAGGTGGAGAATTGGCTCTTCGTAAGTTCATCGCAAATGCCATCAAGTATCCTGTCATCGCTCAGGAAAACGGAATTCAAGGAAAAGTATATGTGAACTTCGTGGTGGATAAAGATGGTACTGTAACTCAAGCCCGTATTGCTCGTGGTGTTGACCAGTCTTTGGACAAAGAAGCACTTCGGGTGGTAAACACACTTCCAAGATGGAAACCGGGTATGCAAAGGGGAAAACCAGTAAAAGTATCTTATACGGTTCCAATTAGTTTTGTATTGCAATAAATCGCACGACGATATAAGAACCCTGGTTTCGTTTTTTCGGAACCAGGTTTTTTTGTGTCTTAAATTTAGTTGAATGATTGATACTTCACAACAACAGGAAACAGCCGTTCTGGTTGGCTTAATAAATCAGGATCAGGATGAAAGGCAAGCCCGGGAATATCTGGACGAGCTCGAGTTTTTAGCTGATACAGCTGGTGCAGTTGTGAAAAAGCAGTTTTTCCAGCGACTCGACGTGCCTAATTCTGCAACTTTTGTAGGTTCGGGAAAGTTGGAGGAAATTCAGAATTACATTAAGATTCATGAGATCGACAGCGTAATCTTCGATGATGAGCTAAGTCCGACTCAATTGCGAAACATTGAGCGGGAATTGCAGTGCAAGGTGCTCGATCGAACAAACTTAATTCTGGATATTTTTGCCAAAAGGGCACAAACAGCTCACGCAAAAACCCAGGTCGAACTGGCACAGTACCAGTACATGTTGCCTCGATTGACCCGAATGTGGACTCACTTGGAGCGGCAGCGTGGTGGTATTGGAATGCGTGGACCGGGTGAAACTCAGATTGAGACTGACCGACGGATTATCCTGGATAAAATTGCACGCTTAAAAGAGCAGTTAATTAAAATCGACAAGCAAAAGGCCACTCAGCGGAAGAATCGCGGCAAAATGGTGCGTGTTGCCTTGGTCGGCTATACCAATGTTGGCAAATCGACCATTATGAATGTAATGGCTAAATCGGAGGTGTTTGCCGAGAATAAGTTGTTTGCAACATTGGATACTACGGTGCGAAAAGTCGTTATAGGAAATATTCCATTCCTGCTGTCCGATACGGTAGGTTTCATTCGCAAGCTTCCTCATGGTCTGGTCGAATCGTTCAAATCGACTTTAGATGAAGTGCGTGAAGCTGATCTGTTAGTGCATGTGGTCGATATCTCACATCCCGGATTCGAAGAGCAGATTGACACGGTGAATCAAACCTTGAGTGAGATTGATACCGGGACTAAGCCAACAATTTATGTGTTTAATAAAATCGACGCGTTCAGCTATGTGTCGAAGGATGATGATGACCTAAGCCCGAAAACGAGGGAAAACTTTTCGTTAGAAGATTGGAAAAACAGCTGGATGGGAAAGAAGAATACGCCTTCGCTGTTTATCTCTGCAATTCAAAAGAAGAATGTTGATGATTTCAAGAAGACTTTGTATGAAGAGGTTCACAAGATACATGTGACCCGGTTCCCCTACAACGATTTTCTGTACGATCCGGAGTGGATAGTTAACCCCGAAGGTGACGAAGAGGAATAAACGGAATTGGTGTAAATGAAAAAAGCGGTGGAAAATTCCACCGCTTTTTTTATGTCGTTCTGTATTAAGTTCAAGTCTTAAAAACAGTGCCGACCTCAGTTTACTCAACTGTTGTTTCACCTTCAGCAGAAGCTTCAGTTTCAGGTGCTTCTTCAGCAACTTCTGCTGGAGCATTAGCGGCAGCAACTGCAGCGGCAGCTTCAGCAGCTAATTCTGCTTCTCTTTTGGCAATTGCTTCAGCTCTTTCAGCATTGATTTTCACCTCTGCTTCCAAACGAGCGTTTTTAGCGTCGCTGTCTTCTTTCGATAAGCGATCTTTCTTAGCCTGGATTTTTGAATCTTTTTCAGCAACCCATGCTTTGAAACGAGTTTCTGCTTCCTCTTCCGAGAACGCGCCTTTAGCAACCCCGCCAAGTAAGTGTTTCATGTACATTACACCTTTGTAAGAAAGAATTGCTCTTACGGTGTCAGTTGGTTGGGCACCTTTGTTAAGCCAGTTTAAAGCTTTATCAAAATCAAGATCGATCGTAGCAGGATTAGTATTTGGATTATAAGATCCAATCCTTTCAATGAAACGACCATCTCGTGGTGCCCTGCTATCAGCTATCACAATGTGATAGTAAGCTAAACGTTTGCGACCAAATCGCTGCAATCTGATTTTTGCTGGCATTGAATAAAAATTTAATTGATAAAAAAATGTGGCGCAAAGGTAAGTTTTTATTTTAGATGACAAAAGCCTTGTTTGCATTAATTCTTTTTCAAGGTGATAAGGGCTATTTAAATCTTTTGTAGTTTTGAGGTGTTTTGAGGGATAGCTTCGTTTAGTCGGATTTCCCTGCACGGTTAAGTCTGCGATCAAAAATAATAAAATCGACCGCAACCATTTGGGAGTGCTACCATCTATCGGTCGTATTATTTAAACTTATATTTGAGCTATGAGAAAATTAGTCGGAAAATTAATTGTTGTTGCGTCGTTTTTATTGCTGGTTTCATGCGCAAGTGAAGAAGTATTGCCAAAGGTATATAGCGATGCTTTTATTATTACAAAGGAAGTTGATGGAGAGAGCAAGTCTGGACTGGCGTTCCACACTTATGCTAATGTGGCAATGAAATCAGTGATTGTTGAGTCAGAGTCAGGCGAAATCAACGCCCTTGGTACGTATGATAATAGTGCCTATGAGTTTTATATGGAAGTTGCCGATACCGATTTTTCGACCAGTCTTCCGGAAACCGGTGAGTATACTTTTACCGTAACCACCTCGGAAGGAGATGTTATTACAGAAACTAACGAGTTGGCCGGTGATGCCATTGACCCGGTAGAAATTACCAGCTGTGAATTCAGTTCAACAAACAATCGGATTGAGTTGAAATGGGAGGCGAGCGCTGATGCTGATTATGCGGTTGTTGTTTTGCGTAATGATGAGGGAGAGGTCGTTTATTTCAATAATTCTTTGAGCTCTACTGCTACCAGTACAAACATTCCGTCGAGCGGATGGGTTAGCGACCTGGAGCCTGTACAGGGAAGCACCTATGAGGTCGAATTGTCTGTCTTTCTGCTCGAAAGTTCAGATAGTGACTTTATGGAGTCGAAAGCAATTACGACTTATGATATTGTTTGGGAGAACGAATAATAGCCTTCCAAAAAAGATTGTTTAAGCGGACAGTTTTCAGACTTGTCCGCTTTTCTTTTTAGCTCCGGGCGGTATTCGTTGATTTATGTCCGGGTATTTTCTAATTTTGCAATTCATCAAAAAAAATAGCTATGATTTTAAAGGAGCAGCTTAAAGAGCTTGCTGAGCGCCGGGATGCGCTGAGGAGGCATCTTTGACTACGATGCAAAAGTATTACAACTAAAAGAAGAAGAACTTAAAACGCAGGATCCTGATTTCTGGACTGATTCAAAGAAAGCCGAAGAGCAAATGAAAACGATTCGGTCGATTAAAGTCTGGACAGAAGGATTTGACGTGGTCGATAAATCGTTTGAAGACTTGCAGGTGTTGTTCGAGTTTTACGAAGCCGAAGAGGCTTCGGACCAAGAGGTGAGCGAACAGTATGCCGAAACACTTGGGCTAGTTGAACAGCTCGAAGCAAAAAATATGCTTCGTAAAGAAGAAGATAAGTTGGGTGCCGTTCTGCGAATTAACGCCGGTGCAGGAGGTACGGAAAGCAACGATTGGGCCGATATGCTCATGCGCATGTATGTGCGTTATGGCGAGAAAGAAGGTTTTAAGGTAAAAGTCTCTGAGTTTAATGCCGGCGATGAAGTGGGGGTGAAAAACTGCACCATCGAGTTCGAAGGCGATTACGCTTATGGCTACCTGAAAAGTGAAAATGGTGTCCATCGTCTGGTACGCTTGTCTCCCTTCAATGCGCAAAATAAACGGATGACCTCTTTTACTTCGGTTTTTGTCGCACCGTTGGTCGACGATTCTATTGAAATCGAGATTAATCCATCAGATATTACCTGGGATACCTTTCGTTCCGGAGGGGCAGGAGGACAGAATGTGAACAAGGTTGAAACCGGTGTTCGTCTGAGGCATGCTCCTACCGGCATTATTATCGAAAACACAGAAAGCCGCTCGCAGCTTGGAAACAAAGAAAATGCGTTGCGTTTGCTGAAATCGCAATTATATGAGCTGGAGCTTCGCAAACGTCGCGAAGCGGTTAGCGCCATTGAAGCCGGTAAGAAAAAAATTGAATGGGGTTCACAGATCCGTTCGTATGTCCTTCAACCTTATAAATTGGTGAAAGATGTTCGAACCAGCTATGAAACGGGCAATGTTCAGGCTGTGCTCGATGGTGAAATCGATGGTTTTATCAAGGCGTATTTAATGCAGTACGGCGATGAGTAAAAAGGTTGAAATCCGGATGGCCACACCGGAAGATGCAAAATCATTGCTGGCAATTTATGAACCGTTTATTACCAACACCGTCGTTACGTTCGAGGAAATAGTTCCATCTGTTAGCGAATTTGGCGATCGGATTTCAACGATTCTGAAAGAGTCACCTTTTCTACTTTGCCAAATTGATGATGAAATTGCGGGCTATGCCTACGCGTCGCAATATCGATCAAGGGAGTCGTACCGTTGGAATCGCGAAGTAACCGTGTATATCAAAGAAAGTTTTCAAAGCCGAAACATTGGAACGGCTCTGTATACCGCGCTGATAAACATTGTGAAACACCAGAATTATACAAATTTGCTGGCCATTGTTACACTTCCCAACGATGGGAGTGTTCGATTGCACGAGCGAATGGGGTTTAAAGCTTGTGCCGTTTTTAACCAGGTGGGTTTTAAAATGAATCAATGGCATCAGGTTGGCTGGTGGGAATTGCCACTTATTCCGGCAACCCAAAAACCACTTGAGCCAGTTTTGCTCCCCAATTTCACCAATCAAACTTTGTTGAACGAAATTATGTTGAAGGCAGTTGAATTAGTGAAGATTTAGGCAGTTTTACTTGAGCTTTTCAAAAAAATCTGCTTACTTGTAATTTTATGTAAAGGCTGTTAGAATGAAAAACACAGAATCTTTTATCAATCGCGAAATTAGTTGGTTATCGTTTAATGCCCGGGTTTTGCAGGAAGCTGAAGATCCAACTGTGCCTTTGTTCGAACGGTTGCGCTTCTTAGGCATCTTTTCGAATAACCTCGATGAGTTCTTTCGCGTTCGGGTGGCCTCAGTCCGACGGATGGTCGATTTTGGTGACGATGGAAGCATTCTGGGAAATTTTACACCGGAAGAATTGCATGAGGAAATTTACGAACTGGTGTATGCTCACCAGCGCAAGTCGCAGGAGATTTACAAAAATATAATGGTGGAAATGGCTGCGGACAACATCTACATTATTGATGAAACCCGCATGACCAGCGAACAGGGCATTTTCGTGAAACGATATTTCTACGAAAAAGTACTACCAAACCTGGTTCCCATCATGTTGACCGAAGAGAACAAGTTCCCCTACCTGCGAGATCGCTCGGTGTATTTGGCCATAAAGCTTTCGCGGGCCGAGAAACAGGCGAAGTTTGCCTATGCTCTGGTGCGCGTGCCAAGCATCACACTTTCACGCTTTTTGGTTTTGCCTGCCCGTAGTGGCAAAAAGTATGTCATCCTGCTCGACGATATCATTCGGTATTGTATGGCCGACATCTTCCCGCTTTTTAAATACGATAAATATGAAGCCTACACCATAAAAGTTACACGCGACGCAGAACTGAATATCGATGACGATATTTCAAAGAGTTTCATCGAAAAAATGGAGCTTAGCTTGAAACGTCGGAAAGTTGGTACACCTGTGCGTTTATTGTACGATAGTCAGATGCCCGATGAATTTCTGAAGTTCATTATCAAAAGAATGCATCTGGATCCGGAGAATACCGTTGCCGGTGGCCGTTATCACAATCATAAAGACTTTATGAACTTCCCGGAAATCGGTGCACCACATCATTATTATAAACGGTTAACTCCGGTTCGACATCGGAACTTGCCTCCGCACCAAAGCATTCTCAAGAAAATGCGTCAGGGAGATATCATGTTGCATTACCCCTACCAAAGCTTTAGTCACTTTCTCGATTTGCTTCGCGAAGCGGCAATCGATCCGAAAGTAACGGATATTGGTATTACAATTTACCGGGTAGCCGATGCGTCACGGGTGGTAAATGCCTTGCTCAACGCTATCCGAAACGGGAAAACTGTAACAGTAATGATTGAGTTGCAGGCTCGTTTCGACGAGGAAGCCAATATTTACTGGTCGAACAAGCTGCAGGAAGAAGGAGCTCATGTTATTAATGGTGTGCCGGGATTGAAAGTGCATTCCAAGATCACATGGATCAGACGAAAAGAAGGAGGCTCGTTTAGAAACTATGCCTATGTCGGAACCGGAAACTTCCACGAAGGTACAGCACGTGTTTATGGCGATGAAGGTCTGTTGACCGCTGACCCGCGAATCGCCGATGAAGTAGCCAGTTTGTTTAACTTCTTCAAACACAATTACCGGATCGATGAGTATAGACACATCATTGTTAGTCCTTTTCGGATGCGTTCTTTCTTTTCTGATTTAATCGATAAGGAAATTGAAATTGCACGATCGGGACGCCGGGGGTTCATGCTGCTTAAGATGAATAGCCTCATCGATCCTGAAATGATGTCGAAAATCAGCGAAGCTGCGCGAGCCGGGGTTAAAGTTCGCCTAATTGTTCGTGGTATATTTGGGTTGAAAACCGAAGAAGAAGACATCCGAAATAACATAGAAGCTGTAAGTATTGTCGACAAGTATTTGGAGCACTCGCGGATCTTTGTATTTGGAAACGGAGGGAATGAAAAATATTATATTTCGTCGGCCGACTGGATGCCTCGAAACCTAAATCGGCGGATTGAAGTTGCCTGTCCAATCTATAATAATGATATTAAAGAAGAGCTGCGTCAAATGTTGAAAATTCAACTTCGCGACAACTCGAAATCTCGTATCCTGGATAATGAGCTGTCGAATACCTATAATCGTGACCAGATTGAAGGCAGGTTTCGGGCGCAGGAAGACTTTTATCAGTTTATCAAGGAAAAACACCAAGTTATTATGAGAATATATCACAATCCCCGTTGCTCAAAAAGTAGAGCAGGACTGCAATATCTTGAAGAGAACGGATATACGGTTGAAGTCATTAATTACATGAAGGATGGCATCTCTGAAGATGAAATTCGTGAAATTATAAGCTTGACAGGTCTGTCGGCTTTCGAGTTGGTTCGGACACAAGAAGAGCAATTTCGTACCGATTATAAAGATCAGGTTCTTTCTGATGATGAATGGGTGAATGTTCTTGCTGCAAATCCAAAGCTGTTGAAACGGCCCATCGTATTAAACGGGAAGAGGGCTGTTCTGGCTCAGCCCGCCGGTTTGATTGATAATATTCTTTGATCGTACAATTCAGATTCGTAACATAAAAAAAGGTGAAGGTCGCTCATTTCGCGGTCTTCACCTTTTTCTACAACTAGTACGATGATTTTACAGTTAACCAACCTTCGATTGGTATTCTTTGATTGCTTGCTTAAGAGCGTTTTGTCTTTTTATAGCTTTCGAAAGAGCCAAAGCCTGAACAAAAGCCTGTTTGTCGTAGTCTTCCAGTATAATGTAGTAGTACCGCTTCCCTAGAAAAACAGCTTTCAGGTTGCGATCGGCATGCTGGGCAATAAACTCAATTACGCCATTATCCTTGCCATCGGTGTACGAAACCTTTTCCCACTTGGTATTCATGAAATCGCTGTGATGGTTCAACGGAGTCCCGGTGGCAACAGTATCAGTTATAGCCTGAAGGTCGCCATCGTATACCCGGATAGCTACATGGTCGAGCCATTGTTCGCCATAATAATTACTTGAAATGTATAACTCTCCGCGTACATCGAGGTAAATTTGGATAAACGATTTGTTCCAACGGCGCTGAAATTCCTGTCGCTTATGAATATACTGAGCATATCGGTCAAATTCAGTTTTTTCCTGAATAAAATTCTTCTCCAGCTCAGCAACTTGAATATTTGTCGAGTCAAGGTCATCCTGAGCTCGATAAAGCAGTTCGCCGTACACCTTCTTTTTAAACTGATCGGCAGCTAAAACCTGTTTAATTGCTCCTCGATAAAGTAATCGCACAGAATCGGCCGTTTGCAATGCGCCAAGGGTATCACCTTGTTGGAAACAGATTTCGGCTTGTCTTAATTTTTCAGCAGCCAGTTCTTTTTCCGATTTTCCGCAGGATATTAATTGCGCAGTGATTAAAAAAAGAAGAAAAAAACGGATTATTTTCATGGACAAATGGGTTAAAATCTTTTCATTCGTAGTTTCTGAATGGTCAAAGAAAATGAATAATTCTCAGGATGGAAACAAATTCAGTTGCATTTTTTCAATCTCAAAATACACCGGAACTTCCGTTTAAGCCCAAGGTGGCGGCCTGGAAGGTGAAGAATCCCCAAAATGTCGGAAGCCTCATGCGCCTGGTCGACAATCTGGGTGGCGATGAACTAATCTTATTGGACGACGAAAATGACAAACGTGAAGCATCGATCCGTAAAACAGCTGGCTTGAGTTTTAAAAATGTCAAACTCACCTATTTGGACGCAGACGAGTTTTTTGATCGCTTTGAAACCGACTACCCCGTTTTTGCAATTGAAACATCCGAGGGGGCAACCAACCTGTTCGAAACGCGATTGCCCGCAAAGGTCGTTTTCCTGCTGGGAAGCGAAATGCATGGACTGCCGCCAGAGCTAATACTACGCTGCGATAGTGCTGTCTTTATTCCCATGACCGGAAAATGCAAATCGATGAATATTTCGCACGCGTTGGCGGTCGGTCTGTTTGAATGGCAAAGGCAGCAATTATTTATGAAATAGGAATGAGAGATATCGATTTTTTCTATCTTTAACGGAAACAAATAGAGGAACCATGATTACCCTAACCCAGCTTGAGTATATTGTTGCAGTAGATACCTTTCGCCATTTTGGCCGTGCCGCAGAACATTGTTTTATTACGCAACCAACGCTCAGCATGCAAATTAAAAAACTGGAAGAGGATCTGGAAGTGGTTATTTTCGATCGGAGTAAACAGCCACTCATTCCAACAGACGTTGGAAAACGAATTATTGAACAGTCGCGCATTGTTTTACAGGAATCTGAGAAAGTAAATAATATCGTCAAAGATCACAAGAACCTGATATCTGGTGAACTAAAGATTGGCATAATTCCAACATTGGCTCCCTATCTTTTGCCACTGTTTATTGGAAATTACAAGCGCAAATACCCTAACATTTTAATCAAAGTTGAAGAATTAACAACCGAGAATATAGTTGATCATTTACAACGCGATCTGTTGGATGTTGGGATCTTGGTAACCCCGCTAAAAGAAGATCGGATCAACGAAAGACCAATATTCTATGAAGAAATGATGCTGTATATGCATAAAGATCATCCGTTGCATAACAAAACCGAAGTTCGGGTGAAAGATATTTCCGTTCCTGAAATTTGGTTGTTGAGCGATGGGCATTGTTTCAGGCATCAAGTCATTAATCTGTGTTCATTTAAAGGAGCGTCGAACGTTAATCTACCTTTTCACTTCGAAGCAGGGTCGTTGGAAACGCTTATGAATATTATCGATAAAGAAGGCGGGATTACCCTAATCCCGGAATTGGCTGCAGTTGATATGTCCACCGAACGCTCGTTACACGTTCGTGCATTCGACGATGTTACCCCACTGAGAGAGGTGAGTTTGGTGTATTCGCGCCACTTTGCAAAGAATAAATTGATTGAATTACTATGGCGAGAGATAGTTAACTCAATGCCACAGAGTCTTTTAAATAAAGATCGGGGAACAATTGTTGATTGGAAGTAAACTTTTTTCATTTTTTTATTTGCAGTTTCAAAAATCTTCCATTTCTTTGCATCGCTGAAATCAAAAACAGCAGAGCTAAACGAAGCGATGCGGATTTCAGAAAAAATATCCTGAAAAGTTTGGAGACTAAAAAAAAGCAACTATTTTTGCAGTCCCAAAATTAAGGGAAAACAAAATGATGGCCCGTTCGTCTAGCGGTTAGGACGCCAGGTTTTCATCCTGGTAGCAGGGGTTCGATTCCCCTACGGGCTACTTTACAAAGAAAAATATTGAGGAAATAATAAAATGGCAAATCATCAATCTTCAAAAAAGAGAATTAGACAAGACGAAAAAAAACGTCTTGAAAATAAATATTACGCTAAGACAATGCGTAACGCGTTGAAACAGTTGCGTGCCGCTACGGAAAAAGAATCTGCTGTTGCTGAGTTGCCACGAGTAACTTCAATGATTGACAGATTGGCGAAGAAAAATATCATTCACAAGAACAAGGCTGCAAACTTAAAGGCAAGTATTGCTACACATGTGAACAAATTGTAAGAAATTACTTATACATGGAAGCCTCTTCAGCGATGAAGGGGCTTTTTTTGTCTTATAAAACCGGCTTGCAATTCGGATCAGTTCCAAAACCTGGGTCTACGCATATATTTTGCCTAGTGGGTATAGAAAAGACTTAATCTCGGACACGCCCCTGAACTATTTTTTGAACTCCTTTATTTTAGCATTGAATGATTTTGCTGCAGCGTTTGTACTTCTGCCATCGAACTAATTTATAATGGTGTCGTAGTGAGTTCCGAATGTGCGCCTTACTGTTTAAAATGCATTGAAGTTCGACTTTTCAATCCCGATCAAATCCCATGCATTCCATATTCTATGGCGCGCTTAAGGTATATGTTCTCCTTTTTCCGGCCGATGGTGCCGCTGAAATCATCTTTTTTTTTGAAAAAATAACCCGATCAGCGGAAGTCAATAGTTCACCCGGGCAGATGTTCGGATTGTGGTAATTTGATTACTTCCCGGTAAACCACACTAAGGGGCCGTATTGAGCGAGGTTCTCCAGG
This sequence comes from Mangrovibacterium sp., assembly GCF_041596335.1. Classification (GTDB taxonomy): domain Bacteria; phylum Bacteroidota; class Bacteroidia; order Bacteroidales; family Prolixibacteraceae; genus Mangrovibacterium. The sequence goes on from NZ_JBFHIT010000089.1 coordinate 11,514, forward strand.
ACGAGATACCCTATAATAAT
>NZ_JBFHIT010000090.1:0-11470 GCF_041596335.1 Mangrovibacterium sp.
AAAAAAATTGATCAAAAAACACGAATCAACCAAATTATAAAAAATGAATTTTAATTTGCCGTTTGTCCCTGAAAGACCTGCACAGCCCAGGCAGTCGGGTGTTACAATGATGATGGACAAAGGATTATCTCTGCGTGAAGCCGAAAATTTCTGTGAAGTATCAGCTGAATATACTGACATCGTTAAGCTCGGATTTGGCACAGGTCTATTGACCCCAAAGTTCAAAGAAAAAATAAAAATCTATCAGCAAGCAGGGTTACGTCCATACTTCGGAGGAACCATGTTTGAGGCGTTCATTGCCCGGAACATGTTTGACGATTATCGACGTTTTATCACTGATGCCGGTGTTGAATATGCCGAAGTTTCAGATGGTGTTTTGCCAATTGAACATGGAAAAAAATGTGAATACATCAACATGTTGTCTAAAGACTTCGTTGTTCTTTCGGAAGTTGGCACAAAGCTAAAAGGGAAAGAAATCACCAATGACGAATGGGTCAGCTGGATGCTTTCTGAACTTGAAGCCGGAGCATGGAAAGTAATTGCCGAAGCACGCGAAAGTGGCAACATGGGCATCTATAACGACGATGGCTCAGCGAATTCTGAATTGGTTTTGGATATTCGCAATCACGTCGATCCCGACAAAATTTTATGGGAGGCTCCGCTAAAAAATCAGCAAGTCTGGTTCATTAAATTGCTGGGACCCAATGTTAATCTTGGAAATATTGCGGAAAACGAGGTCATCCCTCTGGAAACCCTGCGTCGCGGGTTGCGTGGAGACACGTTATTGAGTTTTCTACCATAATTCCAGATCACACGAAATGGCATATCCCCGAAATTCGGGGATTTTTTTTTCTTATCGGTTGCCGTTTTCTGAAAGGACTCCTTCTTTTTCGATAAAAAGCCGGATTCCCGGAAACCAAATCGAATTGCACTTGTTTTTAAACTGGAAACTTTAGCAGGGTCTAAAAAGCTGAAAAAAGCGCAGTGTATTGACATCTATCAATTTTTTATGGATCGATCAATACCAAAACTTTGAGCTGGAATGTTAACTTTGCTACAAATTGAAGGAAATGTTTATAGTAGGATTAGCTGGATCAACAATACCATACCTCCTTTTAATGGGCTTTATGCTTGTTCTTACTTTGAGCTTTAATGCCGAAGTATTGAAGAACAAAAGTAAAATCCAGGAAAATGAAAAGGAAATTCTTGTTGTATTAAAGGCTGACTTGCAATATTCTCAACCTACAAATTTCGATTACACAAAGCACCATCTCCTTTCGTTTAAATTATCCGACAATCTTAAAGAAACAATCTCCGTACAAGAAACTAGTCAGAACGACTATCGCAATCACACAGCGAAAAACGTGGTTTCCAGCTTGGGTTCACGATACAGTTCCGACTATTGTAGCGGATACTTTGGTTTATCGCCCCCTTTGTTTGCTTAATTTCAGCCAACAAATTAACAAACCGAAGTTTAATTATTTTCTTCACCATGATTGGAATTATTGGATTAAGCCATAAATCGGCACCTGTAGATATTCGAGAGAAATTTGCTCTGGATAAAACTGAAAGCGCCCAATTAGCCAAGCTAATGTGCCAAAATAAGTATATCCAGGAGATTGTAATTCTATCCACCTGCAACCGAACTGAAATTTACTTTAAAGCTGACGAGTGTTGTTCTTCAGGCGCTTTCAACATCATTTTTGGTTTCCTGAATAAACATGCCGCCGTTTGCGATGACCTCAATGCACACTTTTATCGTTTCGCACACGAAAGCGCCGTAACTCATCTTTTCCGGGTTATTTCCAGTTTGGAATCGATGATATTAGGAGAATATCAGATTGTTTCTCAAATTAAGGACGCCTACAACCAGGCTGAGCAAAATGGGACTGTCGGAAAAGTTTTAACCAGATTATTTAACAAAGCATTGGAAACCGGCAAATTGGTTCGCTCAAATACCAAGATGAGTACGGGAGCATTTTCGGTAAGCTATGCTGCAGTTGAACGGTGCAATGACCAGTTTAAAAACTTGAAGGATAAAAAAATTCTGCTGATTGGTGCTGGAGAGACCGGAGAATTGGTGATAAAAAACCTGTACAAAAAGGGATGTAAAAACATAACGGTAACCAACCGGACACAAGCTAAAGCCGACGAGTTGGCTAAACGCTACAGCGGGCAGACGATTCCATACGATCAAATGATGAGTGGCATCCACGATGCGGAAATTATTGTCAGTTCGATTACAACAAAAGAACCAATCTTTAATGCAACATCGGTAAAACCACACCTGAACGGTCATCCCAAAGTGATGATGATCGACTTGGGAGTACCACGCAACATTCACCCTGATGTAACGGAACTACCTGGCATATCATTGATTAACGTTGACGATCTGGAGGAAGTGGTTGCCGGCAATCAAGAGAAAAAACAAGCTTTGGTTTCGGTCGCCGAAGAAATTATCTCTCAGAAAGTCGCCGAATTTTTGGATTGGTTAAATAGCCGCAACCTTTCGCCGGCTATCCAACAAATAATTTCGTCCATTAGCACAGTCAATGCGAACGAATTAGCGATCTTCCAAAAATTTCATCCTGACGAGGATTTTCAGCAAATGGAAAAATACGGCAAACACATTACCGAGAAACTAATCAATTCAATGATTAAAAATCTGAAATCAATCAGCGACAATGGCCGCCGTACGGAATACATTAAAGTTGTCAACGATCTCTTTTCCCAAATCAATGAGTAATACGACCATCAAAATAGGCACACGGGGCAGCAAACTGGCTCTGTGGCAAGCATCACAAGTTAAAACGGCTATTTCCGCAGCCTTCCCTGACCTGAATGTTGAAACAGTAGTTATTAAAACGAAGGGTGACATCATTCTCGATGTCTCGCTGTCGAAAATTGGCGATAAAGGTTTGTTTACCAAAGAAATTGAAACGGCCTTGCTAAACGGAGAAATCGATTTGGCAGTGCACAGTTTGAAAGACCTGCCAACTGAATTACCCGAGGGGCTGTGCCTTGGAGGGATGCTACCACGCGGTGAAGTTCGCGACGTATTTATTTCGAAAGATGGCCGCAAGCTGAATGAAATGACTGCCAACGACCGAATTGCCACATCAAGCCTTCGCCGCAAAGCACAAGTTCTGGCCTATAATCCAAAATTGAATATTGTCGACATTCGCGGAAATGTAGATACCCGACTGAACAAAATGAATGACGGTCATTGCGACGCATTGCTGATGGCAGGAGCCGGAATTATTCGCTTGGGGTACGACAAACACATCACCGAATTACTCGACCCTGCAATTGTTTTACCGGCTGTTAGCCAAGGCGCTGTTGCCATCGAAATCCGTGAAGATGACGAACATATTCAACGAATTATCGATGCCATTTCTGACGAAAAGACATGGAATACCACCATGGCGGAACGCTGGTTATTGCGAACTCTTGAAGGAGGTTGCCAAGTCCCGGTAGCCTGCTACTCAGAATTGAAAAACGACCAGCTAACACTGACAGGCCTGGTGGCTTCAGTTGATGGTACTAAATTAATTCGGAAACAAATTAGTTGCTCCATCGAAGAAGCATCGGAAAAAGCAATTGAATTAGCTGAAGCAATTTTGGCTGATGGGGGAAAAGAAATCCTGGATGAAATCCGCACGGTATAGCAGTAATGGCAGACAGACTTACCGATAAAATTCATGGCAAAATAATCATCTGTACTTTCCCAAAACCCTACCCGGACGATTTTGCAGCTCCGCTCGAAGAAGCCGGTGCGGAAGTACTTTATATGCCTGCTATCGAAATTCGAGCACTCCCCTACCACCTAAAAAAAGACATCAATAGTTACGACTGGATTGTTTTCACCAGCAAAAATGGCATTCGCTTTTTTAAAGAAGAACTGGAAATGAAGACAATGAAGCATATAGCCGTTTTGGGTGATGCGACTGCAAGCGAATTGAGAAAGCGGGGTATTAGCCCCGATTTTATCGGAAGTGGGCTGTCTGGTGTTGATTTTGCAGATGAATTAAAGCAAAACGTCGCCCCCGGAGAATCTATTTTGCTGATTTTGGGTGAACTGGCGCCGAATACACTGATAAACACCCTTAATAATCGGAACCCGGTTGACAGGATCAATGTTTACCAAACCATAGCGCCAGACAAACTCAACCCAAAATTTACGACGCTCATTCGCCAAAATCAATACGATCTAATGCTAATTAGCAGTCCTTCGGCCATAAAAAATTTATACCTTGCACTTCAGCCTCAAAATATTGAATGGAGACTAGTCAGTATTGGCAAAACAACGACCGCAGCATGCCGTGATTTGCAAATTGAACCTTTAGCCACAGCAAAAGAATCAAGCTATAAAGGACTGGCTGAAGCAACACTGGAATACTTAAAAAACAAAAAAATATAGCCTTATGAGTTATCCTGTTACTCGTTTACGGAGACTTCGTAAATCAGCAGTTATACGCAATATGGTTCGCGAAACTGAAGTTAATCGCGACGATTTAATTATGCCTTACTTTGTTTGTCCCGGAGAGAACGTTTGCAATCCAATCAAATCAATGCCGGGCAATTCGCAATTGTCAATCGATCAATTGGTAAAAGAAGTTCAAGATTTGTATGCAACCACCGGAATTGATAAAATCTTACTATTCGGAATTCCGGAAAGCAAAGACGAGCACGGTCATGTTGCCTGTCACCTCGATGCCATTGTTCCAAAAGCAATCCGTGCTTTAAAAAAAGCAATTCCTCAGGTGTTGATTGTGGCCGATGTATGCAACTGCGAATACACGACACACGGACATTGCGGTACAATTGTCGACGGCGATGTTGACAACGACAGCACCCTTCATACTTTAGCGGCACAATCGGTAACGCTGGCAAAGGCTGGTGCTGATATTATAGCACCTAGCGACATGATGGATGGCCGTGTTGGTGCTATTCGCAATGCGCTGGATGAAAGTGGTTTTCAAAATACCCCGATTATGGCTTATTCCGCAAAATATGCCTCTGCATTCTATGGTCCATTCCGCGATGCAGCCGAAAGCGCACCTAAGTTTGGCGACCGAAGCACCTACCAAATGGATCCGGCAAACGGCGATGAAGCACTGCGCGAAGTTGAGCAAGACATTATTGAGGGAGCCGACATGGTGATGGTAAAACCCGCGCTGAGTTACATGGACATTATTAGCCGGGTAAAATCCACATTCAATATGCCGGTAGTGGCCTACAATGTGAGTGGCGAATTCTCAATGGTAAAAGCGGCGGCTGCCAACGGATGGGTTGACGAAGAACGAATGATTAAAGAAATTTTAACCTCTTTAAAACGTGCCGGTTCTGATGTAATTATCACCTACCATGCCAAGGAGTTTGTTTTAAGTGAGTTGAAAAAAGGGAACCGAGTTTAGGATTGGAAAAAACGTCAGTTTTATGAGTTACAAAAAAAGTATCGCGGCTTTCGAGGAAGCCAAACAACTAATTCCGGGAGGAGTAAATTCTCCTGTACGAGCCTTTAAAAGTGTACAGGCCGACCCATTGTTTATTGCCAAAGCCAAAGGAGCCCGCATTTGGGATATCGATGGAAATGAATATATCGATTTCGTGTCTTCATGGGGACCGCTCATTCTGGGTCACGCCAATCCTGCGATTGTTGAAGCGGTGCAAAAAGCAGCCGCGTTGGGCACCAGCTACGGTGCTCCAACTCTCATTGAAACCGAAATGGCCAAACTAATTACAGAAATGGTTCCTTCGGTTGAGAAAGTTCGAATGGTAAATTCAGGAACCGAGGCAACAATGAGCGCTTTACGCCTTGCTCGCGGATACACCAAACGCGATTTGGTCGTGAAATTTGCCGGATGCTACCACGGACATGCTGATGCTTTTTTAATTAAAGCCGGCTCGGGTGCAATTACTCTTGGATTACCTGATAGTCCCGGTGTAACCAAAGCTTCGGCACAGAACACGTTAACCGCGGAATACAACAACCTGGAATCGGTGAAACAATTGTTTGAGGCTAGGGGCGAAGAAATTGCTGCTGTTATTCTGGAGCCTGTAGCCGGAAACATGGGCTGTGTACTTCCTGATCAGGAATTCCTGCAAGGCATTCGCGAAATCACCTGCCAATACGGAGCTTTACTTATTTTCGACGAGGTGATTACAGGATTCCGTTTATCGGCCGGAGGAGCACAGCAACACTTTGGAATCCTCCCCGACCTTACAACTTTAGGTAAAATAATTGGAGGTGGACTTCCGGTTGGCGCATACGGAGGGCGCAAAGAAATTATGGATTTATTGGCTCCTGAGGGGCCGGTTTATCAAGCCGGAACCCTTTCGGGCAACCCGCTGGCAATGGCTGCCGGAACAGTGATGTTACGCACCCTAAAAGAAAATCCTTCAATTTACAAGGAGCTTGAACGTAAAGGTGCTAAAGTTGAGACCGGACTGAAAACCGCTTTGGCGAAAAATGGTGTGCCCGCAGTTATAAACCGGATCGGATCGATGATGACCCTGTTCTTTACGGAAGAAAAAAGCGTGAATTCGTTCGATCAGGCAATGAAGTCGAATGCTCCCCGATTTGCGAAGTTCTTTAAGAAATCGCTGGAAAGTGGCATCTATCTGGGACCATCACAGTATGAGTGTTTCTTCATTTCTGATGCTCACACGGATGCGGACCTCGATTACATGATTGAAGCTGCCGACAAAGCCTTTCAAAGCCTCTAACACAAACAAACGAAGACCATGCAAGATTCTATTTTCTTAAATAAACTAAAAGGACTGGAAACCGAACGTCCACCGGTATGGTTTATGCGCCAGGCCGGACGGGTTTTGCCAAACTACAATAAACTAAAGCAAAGCTATACGTTTCACGAGCTGATGGAAGATCCCAAATTAGCTGCGGAAGTAACGCTGATGCCAATCAACGATCTGGGTGTTGACGCGGCTATTCTGTTCTCGGATATCCTCGTAATTCCGAATGCCATGGGCATGGATCTTGAGTTTACCGATCATGGTCCTGTATTCAGCAAACCACTTAAAGGACTGCTCAATCCGACCGATCACCTGGTACCTGCTCCTGAGAAGTTGGAATACATCTATCGAAACATAGAGGAAATCATCCGGCAGCGACCGGCTAACATTCCTTTAATTGGATTCTGTGGTGCCCCCCTCACAACCTTATGCTATATGATTCAGGGAATTAGCTCAAACCCTAATTTTCCGGATGCCATTAAGTTCCTTTTTCAACATAAAAAGGAAGCCCAGCGCTTGATTGACGCCATTGCCGATCTTTCAGCTTATTACGCTAAAAAGCAAATTGAGCACGGCGTAGATGCGTTCCAACTATTTGAAACACATGCGAATTTGATCCCTGCTGAAATGTATGTTGAAATGTTTATGCCGGCAGTGAGAAAAATAAGCGATGCTGTTCGGTCGACTGGTACACCGTTCATTTTCTTTCCAAAAGGCTTGGGAACAGGGCTGAAATACATAACACCAGAGCTGGCAGATTTTGTCAGTATCGACTGGCAAATGCCTATCGATCATGCCCGGGAATTAGTCCATCCCGAGCTTGGACTGCAAGGCAATCTGGATCCCCGTTACCTTTACGGCACGCAGGATGATTTGAAAGTCCAACTAGAAAAATACATTCCGTTTTACAGGAAGCATCCCAATTTAATTTTTAATCTGGGACATGGTTTTCTGCCGGATATTCCTTACGAGAATGCGAAGTTCGTAGTTGACTGGTTAAAGTCGGTTGATTGGAAAAAATAGGATGAACTTACACATAAAAAGAGGAAGTCGATGACTTCCTCTTTTTATTTAATATCGTATCCTTTAATTACTTAAATCCTCAAAATCGACATTTGTGTAGTCTTTTACCATTTTTTCAGCCACAAGTTCTAGTTCTTCATCCAGATCCTCGGCTGCAAGCGCGATTGGTTCTTCTTTCTCAACTAGCTCTTCAACCTCTTTATAGTTCGGCTCGGCGTCTTCTATCGGCTGTTTACTTAAAATAAAATCTACAACATCGTTTAACCCATCAGCAAATTTCTCAAAATCTTCTTTATAGAGAAAAATCTTATGTTTCTCAAAATGAAATCGTCCATCCTGTTCATAATGCTTTTTACTCTCCGTGATGGTTAAAAAATATTCATCTTTACGAGTTGATTTCACATCGAAGAAGTAGGTTCTTTTACCGGCTCGCACAGCATTAGAATATATCTCCTGCCTAAATTTGTTCTCCGACTCCTCGTTCAATTCATCATGCTTATCAAATCCTTCCATCATGTCTGTTTTTTTATAGGTTTGTGTTAGTTTATATCCAAAATTAAACAAATATTCTGAAAATCACATAAACCTGTTAACAAACAGATGGTCAGATTTAACCATACAAATGTTCATTTTAATGGCCCTGATAATACTTCAACGCCTCTGGCATTAACTTCTCCAGTGCAGCGATTCTATTCTCGTCGACCGGGTGAGTACTAAGCCATTCGGGAGTGCCACCGCCATTGGCCGACATTCTTTTCCAAAAAGCAACAGCTGATCGGGGATCATAGCCGGCAATAGCCATAAAAATCAATCCCATTTGGTCTGCTTCGTATTCGTGCTTACGCGAAAAGGGCAACATCACTCCAACCTGTGTTGTTGCTCCATAAGCCATATTATAGAGTGCTTGTGTTTCTTCCGGTTTCTCCTGAATTGCAGTTGAAAGTGCAATTCCTCCCATCTGAACAATCATCGCGTGACTCATGCGCTCGTTTCCATGTCGCGCTACAGCGTGCGCAATTTCGTGCCCCATTACCACAGCGATACCGTTTTCATCTTGCGTGTATGGCAATATTCCGGTGTAAAAAACGACTTTCCCTCCGGGCATACACCAGGCGTTTGGCACATCGCTATCAACCAAATTAAACTCCCATTTGAAGTTTTCGATGTAGCTTTCGAAACCATTATCTTTTAAGTACTTTTCGACCGCCGCTGACACCTTAGCACCAACTTCACTGATCATTTCGTTTTGCTGTTTATTGGTCGACAGCTTATTTTCTTTCAAGAACTCATCGTAGCTAGTCAAACTCATTGACACCATTTCAGACTCGGATATTAAGCTTAACTGACTGCGTCCGGTCAATGGTACTGACTGACAGGAATGCAGCGACAACAAGGCTGCGAGCACGACTCCAAAAAAAGAAGTACTGCGAGAAGAGCGTAAATTCATAGGTATGTTTTTTTAGTGTTTCAAAAAGGATTTTCGATCGTTTCGATTTCTTACCCCAATATAAACAAAATGAAACGAAAAAAGGTGACCTCGCGGATCACCTTTCTACTATATATTTTGTTGCTACTTAGTCTTTGTATATCGTCTTTTTTGCAGCAAGTAAAGTATTTTTGAGAAGAGACACCCGAGTCATCGGACCAACACCTCCAGGAACAGGGGTGATAAAAGCGCATTTTTCAGCCACTTCATTGAATACCACATCGCCTTTTAGTCGCCAGCCTGATTTAGTTTCTGTTGATTTCACGCGAGTTGTTCCCACGTCAATCACCACCGCACCTGGCTTTACCATATCGGCCGTTACGAAGCCGGGAGATCCAATTGCCGCGATCAAAATGTCGGCTTTAGCACAAAGCTCTTTCAAGTTTTTTGAACGGCTGTGGGCAACAGTAACAGTGGCGTTCATTTCCTTTTGCGACATCAGCACACTCATTGGCCGACCAACAATATTACTCCGGCCAATGACCACACAATCTTTACCTGAAGTTTCGATACCGTGTCGCTTAATCAGCTCAACAATACCATCCGGAGTTGCTGAAACAAACGAGGGTAATCCGATCACCATTCGTCCAACATTAATCGGATGAAAACCATCCACATCCTTTTTCGGGTCGATCGCTTCAATTATTTTTTGTTCAGAAATATGCTTTGGTAGTGGCAACTGAACGATAAATCCATCAATATCCGGATCGTTGTTCAATTCATCAACTTTTGCCAGTAATTCAGCTTCGGTCACGTCGTCCTCGTAGCGAACCATACTCGATTTAAAACCAACTTCTTCACAGTCCTTGATTTTATAGGCGACATAAGTTTCGCTTCCGCCGTCGTGGCCTACCAGAATAGCAGCAAGATGTGGTGTTTTTCCACCTTCAGCCTGTATCTGCTTTACTTCTACTGCAATTTCGGACTTAATGATCGCAGCCGTTTTATTTCCGTCAATTAGTTGCATATCTCTTAGTCTATGATTAACGTCTTCTCATATTTCCCATCATATTGCGCATATTATTGCCTGAAGAGACCATACGCATCATTTTTCGGGTTTCGTCGAATTGCTTAATCAAGCGGTTGACTTCCTGTATATTGGTTCCTGAACCTTCGGCAATCCGTTTCCGGCGCGTTCCGTTCAGCAGAGCCGGATCTTCACGTTCCGCAGGGGTCATCGAGTGAATAATGGCTTCAATGTGTTTGAATGCGTCATCTTCGATGTCAATATTTTTCAATGCTTTACCCATGCCAGGAATCATTGCTGCCAAATCCTTCAGGTTACCCATTTTCTTGATCTGCTGAATTTGTGACAGGAAATCGTTGAAGCTGAATTGATTCTTTGCCAGTTTCTTTTGTAATTGACGGGCTTGGTCTGCATCAAACTGCTCCTGAGCACGCTCAACCAGAGAAACGATATCCCCCATCCCAAGGATGCGGTCGGCCATACGTTCCGGGTGGAATACGTCAAGCGCTTCCAATTTTTCGCCTGTACCAACAAACTTAATTGGCTTATTCACAACTGAACGAATGGACAAAGCGGCACCACCACGGGTATCTCCATCGAGTTTGGTTAGTACGACACCATCAAAATCCAGTCGATCGTTAAATTCCTTAGCGGTATTCACTGCATCCTGACCGGTCATGGAGTCAACCACAAACAAAATTTCGTTCGGATTCACCGCTGCTTTTACAGCTGCAATCTCGTTCATCATTTCCTCATCAATCGCTAAACGACCGGCGGTATCGATGATGACCAAATTGTGATTGTTTTCGCGGGCAAACTTAATAGCTGCTTTGGATATTTTTACGGGATCCATATTTCCGGCCTCTGTATACACCGGAACATTAATCTGATCTCCCAATACTTTTAACTGATCAATCGCTGCCGGACGGTAAACGTCGCAGGCAACCAACAACGGACTTTTTCCTTTTTTCGATTTTAGGAATTTTGCGAGTTTACCGGAAAAAGTTGTTTTACCCGATCCTTGCAAACCAGCCATCAAAATAATGGTAAGACCACTCTGCAAATTGATATCGACAGATTTGCCCCCCATCAGGGTTGCTAATTCGTCGTGCACAACTTTCACCATCATTTCGCCGGGTTTTACGGCGTTCAAAACGTTTTCGCCAAGGGCTTTTTCCTTAACCGTTTCGGTAAATGATTTGGCTATTTTAAAGTTAACGTCAGCATCCAATAAGGCT
>NZ_JBFHIT010000091.1:0-10918 GCF_041596335.1 Mangrovibacterium sp.
AACCCCAAAAACGGGGACAGCGATGTGGACGGCGATCTTCTCAGCATTGTGTCGATTAACGGAACAACCCTGACTGGCGGAGCTCAGACCATTGATACTCCTAACGGAACAATCACCATCGATGCGTCTGATGCGATTTCCTTCAGTCCGGATGCCAACTACAACGGAACCGAGACCTTTGCCTATGTCATCAGCGACGGTACAACAACAGCAACGGCCAACCAAGAGATTACGGTGAATGCGGTGAATGATGATCCGGTGGCGGTAGCTGATGCGCCGGTGACCGATGAAGATACTCCGGTAAGCGGACTGGTTACAGCAACTGATATTGACGGCGATTCGCCGCTAACCTTCACCAAAGCTTCTGATCCTTCCAACGGAACGGTTACTGTAGCCGGTGATGGCAGCTATACCTACACTCCCGATGCCGACTTCAACGGAACCGACAGCTTTACGGTCTCGGTTTCGGATGGCAATGGCGGAACGGATACGGTGACCGTTTCAGTTACGGTGAATGAAGTTGACGTCCAAACTGATCAACCGATTGCGATGGCCGACAGCTTTACGGTCGTTGAGAACACGGTGCTTCAGGAAACCGTTTCGTTTAATGACACATTGAGCAACGACGGAAGCAACAGTTGGACTCCAATTGATCTGCCGGCGAACGGAACACTGACATTCAACCCGAATGGTCAGTTCACCTATACGCCCACCCAAAACTACGTTGGAACAGACTCTTTCACCTATCAGCTTTGCGATGCAGACAATGATTGTTCGCAAACCACTGTTAATATTGAGATACTGGCTGCTCCCGCTATGCTATTGGACAAAGTTTTGGTTGCAATCAACAATAGCAACAGCGAAACCGAATTCAGCCAAATTGGTGATGAAATTCACTTTGCAATCAGCATTCACAACACGGGAGGCATAAACCTGACTGCGGTCAAATTAACTGACTTGCTTACGGAAGATGAATGGGAAATCGGACAAATTGAACCAGGGCAAAGCTTGGTGTTCAACACTATTTACAAAGTCACCCAAGCCGACTTGGATCGAGGCTACGTGAAGAATACAGCGACAGCCACTGCGCCCGAAATAACCGAACCCGAGATTGAGGAAAGTAACGAAGTAATGATCTATGCCAATCAGAATCCGGAATTATCCCTTTCTGAATTCATTGATTATTCAACCTTCAGTGTTATCGGAGAGAGCTTAACGTTCACTTATGAAGTTGTCAATACCGGAAATATCACACTAACCAATGTGGCTATTTCTGACGCGTTGGCCGGCCTAATCGGGTTAGATTGCAATGCAACAACACTGGCTCCGGGCGAGGTTTTGACCTGCACCTCAACTTATATTGTGCAGTCGCAGGATTTGATCAGTGGAAAAATTGAAAGTCGAGCAACAGCCACCTCTGAAGAAACTGAAGCTGTATTCGCAACAGCCGGCGCCAGCCACCAAAAATGCCTAAAAGTTTATAATGAGTTTTCACCCAATGGAGATGGCGCCAACGACCGGTTTTACATTGAATGTATTGAGAAGTACCCGAACAACCATCTTAAAATTTATAACCGATGGGGAAATGTCGTCTATACCGCTAATGGCTATGCGAATGAATGGGATGGCAGCTCAAACGGACGAGCGACTTTCAACGAATCAACCGGATTACCGGTTGGAACCTATTATTATATCCTCAACCTCGGAGATGGCTCAGAACCGCTGGTAGGTTGGTTATATCTAAATCGTTAACAGGAAAAAGACAAATTCATAATGACAAATAAAAGTCAACTTGTGCCAAAACTATTACTACTGGTTCTATTTTTAAGTTTTACCAGCATTGTTTCCGCGCAACAGGAACCGCAATTTACTCAGTACATGTACAACACGATGAGTGTGAACCCCGCTTACGCCGGACAGCGTCAGGCGTTAAGTATCCTTGCGTTGCACCGCGAGCAGTGGGTTGGAGTCGACGGGGCACCGAAAACCCAAACGCTGGCGATTCACTCTCCCACCCGCAAAGAGAATGTAGGGCTAGGTTTGTCGATCGTCAACGACGAAGCAGGCCCGCTTACCGAGACCTACGTAGATGCAAACTACTCATATTCAGTCAGGCTAGGCCACGACTTGAAACTGGCCTTGGGACTAAAGGGAGGCTTTCATTCCTTTCGGGCTGACTGGAGTAAGGGAGACTACCTCTCGCCCGACGTTACTTTTGACGAGAATATAAGTCAACTGTCGCCTACTTTCGGAATCGGAGCCTACCTGAACGCCTCTAACTGGTATTTAGGTTTGTCAAGTTCCAACATGCTCGAGACCAAACATTACTCCGACATTCAGCTCGCCGAGGCAAAGAACAAAATACACCTTTACCTTATCGCAGGCTATGTTGTTGAGTTATCGCCCCAATTCAAGTTAAAACCGGCAGCCTTACTAAAAGCCGTATCAGGCTCACCGCTGATTGCTGATTTCTCGTTAAACACCATGTTGTTTGAACGCTTGGTAGTGGGCGCCGCCTGGAGATGGGATGACTCGTTCGCAACGCTTGCCGGATTCCAAATCAATCAGAACTTTTATGTCGGGTATTCTTACGATGTGACCTCAACAAGCCTCAACAATTACGAACACGGAAGTCACGAAATCCTCTTGAGGTATGAAATGATTTGGCCGAAAAAATTAATATCACCCAGATTCTTTTAATCCAAATGAGAATGAAAAAATTTAGATACAGCACCCTATTGATCCTTGCATTAACGGTCAATCTGGTTTTCGGGCAAAAAGCAAGCTTGAGTAAAGAAGCCGACAATAGCCCGGAGAATAAATATATCAGAACATCATCCATTTTGTTGGAGTTAGCCAACACCGGTTATCATTCACCTGCGATTCTAAAAAAGCTAGGTGATTCATTTTATTTCAACGGGCAAATGAAGGAGGCATGCAAGTGGTATGTTGAACTAGTGAAGCACACAAGCGAAGTCGAGGAGATCTATTTCTTTCGCTATGCACAGGCATTGCAGTCCATAGGCAACTACGAAGATGCGGATCGCTGGATGATTCACTACCTTGCTTCAACAGATCAGAACTGGTCGGTGAAAAACTATGTTTCGTTCTCTGAATTGAACTCCAGTCAGCATCAGCAAAAAGTTGAAAAAATCAAACTATTCAACTTGAATATCAACACCGAAGTATCGGATTTTGGGTCAGAATTAATTGGCGACAGCCTGTTCTTTTCATCTTCCCGCGAGGAAGGCGAGATTTATGCTCCGAATGGCCAACCCTACCTGGATTTGTACATTGCCAGTCGTGAAAACGACAGCACATTTTTTGCCGTGAAACCGATTCAGGGGAAAATTAACACCAGATATCACGAGTCATCAGCTGCATTGACTCCCGATCACAAAAGCCTTTATTTTACACGCAACAACTTTTATCGCAACCGCTATCGAACAGCCAAAGACCGAGTAAACAAACTGAAAATATTTAAAGCGTCGAAAAATATCGACAAAAATTTATGGGATAAGATTGAGCCGCTTGGGTTCAATAGCGATGAATACAGCGTAGCGCATCCCTGTTTCAACCCAGAGGGTACAAAAATGTATTTTGCCTCAGACATGCCGGGTAGCTTTGGCCATTCCGACCTATATTCAGTTGACGTTTTACCCGATGGGACTCTGGGGACACCAACTAATTTGGGTCCTAAAATCAATACCGAAAAACAGGAAACCTTCCCTTTTATAAATTCAAATGGAGATCTGTTTTTCGCGTCAAACGGACTTCCCGGTATGGGAGGACTGGACATTTTTGTCGTCCGAAATTTTGAATCACAAATGACAGCAAACGACGAACTGCGAATCGATAATCCGGGTACTCCGATTAACAGCTCGCAGGACGATTTCGGATACCACGAAGCGAACGAACCGAATGTCGGATTTTTCACGTCAAACCGACAGGGCGGTAAAGGAGACGACGATATCTATGGCTTCCGGATTTTCCCTTGCTACAAGACCATTGATGGCTTAGTTAAAGAAAAAACAAAAGGAAATTTCGTTTCCGGAACAACTGTCAAGGTATTTGATCAAACGGGGTCACAGCTGCTCGACAGCCTTGAAACCGGCGAATCAGGCCGCTTCTCCTTTGAACTTCCATGCTATTCAGGCTACCTGATCAGAGCAGCTCATCCCCACTATATCGGAGATGAAGCCCAACTTCTAGTTCATGACAAGACATTTGAAAAAGACATCGAACTAAGCCTAACACCTGACAATCATAGAATTACCGAAGATATGGATTTAGCTGAAGTACTCGATATTTCAATGATTTACTTTGATCTTAACAAACACAATATCCGGCGGGATGCAGCTATCGAATTGCAAAAGATAACCCAAGTAATGAAGCAGCACCCTCAAATTGAAATCGATGTACGAAGCCACACCGATTGTAGAGGAAGTGCTGCCTATAACCTCTCCCTATCGGAAGCCAGAGCGCAATCAACCCACCAGTATCTAATTGACCAGGGAATTGACCAACACCGCATAACTGCAACCGGTCTGGGAGAATCGGAGCCTGTGAACGAGTGCGACTGCGATAACGAGCAACAAGCACCCTGCTCTGAAGAACAACACCAAATGAATCGAAGATCCGAATTTATAATCACGAAGTTGAACTAGTCCGACCGACTTCTATCGAGAAAAACGGGTAACTCAGTCAATCTGAATTACCCGTTTTTTCGTCCAT
Organism: Mangrovibacterium sp.; assembly: GCF_041596335.1. GTDB lineage: Bacteria > Bacteroidota > Bacteroidia > Bacteroidales > Prolixibacteraceae > Mangrovibacterium. The sequence goes on from NZ_JBFHIT010000091.1 coordinate 4,735, forward strand.
CTCCCCCAGCCTTCATGTCAATAATCCTGAATTTCTGATGGACTTGCTACATGTGCCTGAACGGACGGAAAACCAATATTCTATTTCTTCAGTTCAGTTGAAAACGAATAAGGGAAATTCTCTGTTTTTATGCCGCGCTGCTTATTTGGTTCGGCTCCCATTTTATAAGTAATTTTAGCTCCTTTCATTAACTCACCATATTTCAGGAAGTTATTCTCGTAGTTCTTTCCATTCATTCGCATCGACTCAACGTAGCGGTTTTTAGCGCTGTTATCCGGTGCTTCAATTTCTATGGTTTTACCACTTTCAAGCGTTACGGTAATCTTTTTAAAAAGCGGCGCCCCCACCACATATTCGTCAACGGCAGGTGTTACCGGGTAGAAGCCCATAGCCGAGAACACATACCAGGCCGATGTTTGGCCGTTGTCCTCATCACCACAATAACCATCGGCCTGCGGCGTATACAAACGATCCATCACCTCCCGCACCCAATACTGGGTTTTCCATGGCTCACCGGCATAGTTGTAAAGGTAAATCATATGCTGAATAGGCTGGTTACCATGCGCATAGTTACCCATATTCATGATCTGCATCTCCCTAATTTCGTGAATCACCTGTCCGTAGTAGGAGTCGTCGAAAATTGGTGGAACCACAAAAACAGAATCCAGCATGCCGGCGAACTCTTTCTGGCCTCCCATCAGGTCAATCAATCCGTTCACATCGTGGAAAACCGACCAGGTGTAGTGCCAGCTGTTCCCTTCGGTAAACGCGTCGCCCCATTTGAATGGACTAAATGGCGATTGGAACGTGCCATCATCATTCTTGCCGCGCATCAATTTCGACTCCGTATCGAAAACATTTTTGTAGTTCATAGCACGCTTAGCATAGATAGCGATCTCTTCCTGCGGTTTGCCCAAGGCTTTACCCAACTTGTATATACAGTAGTCGGCAAAAGCATATTCGAGCGTTCGGGCCACATTCTCGTTGATTCCAACATTGTAAGGCACATAACCCAGCTTGTTGTAATAATCGGAACCATAGCGGCCAACTGAAAGGAGCGGCCCAACGTGAGTGGTATTTTTCACCACAGCATCCCAAAGCGCGTCTATATCATAACCTCGCAGACCTTTCAGATAGGCATCGGCGACAATGGTTGCCGAGTTCGAGCCAACCATACAGTCGCGGTGCCCGGGGCTTGCCCATTCCGGCAGGAAGCCACTTTCCTTATAGGCATTAGCCAATCCTTCCTGAATTTGCTCATTCAGCGAGGGATACATCAGATTGAAGAATGGGAACACAGCACGGAAGGTATCCCAAAAACCGTTATCGGTGAACAGGTAACCCGGCAACACTTCGCCATTGTATGGGCTGTAATGAAAAACGTTCCCATCCGCATCAAACTCGTAGAACTTACGCGGGAACAACAACACGCGATACAGGCACGAGTAAAAGGTTTCCATCTGGTCTTCGCTCCCCCCGGACACCGCAATACGCGACAATTCTTCATTCCAAATGTCTGCACCTTTGGCTTTTACCTGATCAAATGAGTCATCTCCCAACTCCTTCAGATTAAGTTCCGCTTGTTCGTAGCTTATAAACGACGAAGCCACGCGGGCACATACTTGCTCTCCTTTTCGGGTCTTAAATTGAAGGGCGGCTCCAACATGATTGTCTTCCAATTCACGCACCCCTTCCACTATTTTATCGGTGCTCCAAACGTTACTTTTTATGAAAGGCTTGTCGAATACAATCACAAAATAGTTTCTGAAATTATCAGGTACACCTCCGCTGTTACGGGTGGTATAACCGATGATTTTTTTCCCTTCGGGAATGATTTTCACATACGAACCGCGATCAAACGCGTCAACCAGAACATACGATTTATCATTCTCCGGAAAGGTGAAACGGAACATGGCGGCCCGCTCGGTTGGCGTGATTTCCGTTACCACATCGTAGTCGGCCAGATACACTTTATAATAATTCGGTTTGGCAATCTCGGCTTTGTGCGAAAACCAACTTGCTCGTTCTTCGCCTTTAATTACCAGTTCGCCGGTCATTGGGAACAGCGAAAACTGGCCGTAATCGTTAATCCACGGACTGGGCTGATGAGTTTGCTTAAAACCCTGTATCTTATCGGCATCATAGCTGTAAACCCAGCCATCTCCCATCCCCCCCGTCTGCGGGGACCAAAAGTTCATTCCCCACGGCAAGGCAATGGCCGGATACGTGTTCCCATTCGAGAGCTTGAATCCCGAATCCGTGCCCATCAGTATATTCACATAATCGAGTGAAGTTTTGTCCTTTGCCGAAGCTAATGAAACAAACAAAAAAACACTTACCACGACCACCACTATCTTACTCATATTAAATGCCTTACATCAACACATTAACCTTATTCGCTATTCTTGCTTAACAGCCCTGCCAACAATCGAATTCAACAGCATCCGCCAAATGGATTTCCATGTACACCTTCTTTCGCAAATTCCGTTTTTTACCCTTTTGGGGTTTATCGACGATTTGCGATAAAACATCGAAACAGTATATTCTGATCAAAACAGCATTTTTCGGCCAATGACCGTCAAAATGATTTTAGCGTGCAAACAAAAATAGAATAATATTGATGTTAGAGGGGGTCTTGGCGACTTCACATTGAAAATAAAACTGTTCTACCAATATTCAGTTGTTATCTTGGAACTAATACGTTCACTAAAACAGATTATTCTTCTACAGCTTGATTTATAGCGGGAGTGTTTAGAAATGGAAGTCTCTTTTATGCGGAACTCTCAAAAATGAATGGAAAAGTGTACCCTACAACCCTCAACCGCCTGATTACCTGGAGTATTTTGTAGTCCCACCGGGAATCGAACCCGGATTTACAGTTTAGGAAACTGTCGTTCTATCCGTTGAACTATGGAACCGATTAACGCTGCAAAAATAGGAAAAAGCTTGGTTCTACAAAAGATAATCACAGAATCAACTTTTGCAGACCTGCTCGGTTGATTTTAGTTCAGCAACCAGCTTTTAATTTTGCTGCTTTTTCAGCTGTCCAGACTCGTGGAAGAGTTGGTTTTTCTGCCGCCAATCTGTTAACAGAAATTTTACATCCGCACAAACAACATGTGGCTGATATTTAACCACTTGAATTGAATTCCGGGTTTCAGTGCTTAGAAACAGTTTAAATTAGCTATTTTAGGGCTGCTTTTGGTTGTTGGTGAAACCTGAGCACCCTACATTTGCTGAGCTTTTGCTGAAATTTTATTAATGTTTAAATATAAATTAGTTATCCTATGAGCAATTTTCTGACAGCCTCTATCGGAAGAAAGTTTATTATGAGCATCTCGGGTTTATTCCTGTTGATGTTCATTTGCGTCCATTTGGGCATCAATTTGCTGTTGCTTTTTGACGACAGCGGAGAGTTATTCAACCTGGGCGCACACTTTATGGCTACAAACCCGTTGATTAAAATCATGGAGCCGGTTCTTGGTCTGGGATTCGTTGTGCATATCATCTGGTCATTTCTTATTAGTTTCCAAAACTATAAAGCTCGCCCGGTTGGTTATGACAAATCGAATGCCGCTTACTCAAGCACCTGGGCATCCCGCAACATGTTAGTCCTTGGTGGTTTAGTATTAGTTTTCCTCGTGATGCACATCATCCAGTTCTTTATCCCGGTTAAAACCGGAGGATTGGAATCGGTTAACATTGACGGTGTAGAAATGCACAACACGTACCTGCTTGTATCCGAGTTGTTTAAGTCAAGCGTCCTTTTCAGTGTTCTTTACATGATTGGTGGTGCTCTACTGGGCTTCCACTTGGCACATGGATTCTGGTCTGCGTTCCAAACCATTGGCATGAGCAACAAGAATTGGTTGAAGCGTTTGCAATGTATTGGTAAAATTTACGCCATTGTTGTAGCCGTAGGTTTCGCAATTATTCCATTGTATTTCCTGATTAAATTTTAATCGAAAAGAAGTTGAATTATGAGCAAATTAGAAGCAAAAATACCCGAAGGGCCGTTAGCCCAGAAGTGGACAAATTATAAAAATCACCAAAAACTGGTGAACCCTGCCAACAAACGTAAACTTGATGTGATTGTGGTTGGAACCGGACTGGCTGGTGGCGCTGCTGCTGCTTCTCTTGGTGAAATGGGTTTCAATGTAAAAAACTTTACCATCCAGGATTCTCCTCGCCGTGCACACTCAATCGCTGCACAAGGGGGAATCAATGCTGCTAAAAACTATCCGAACGACGGTGACTCTGTTTACCGCTTGTTTTACGACACCATTAAAGGTGGTGACTACCGTGCCCGCGAAGCAAACGTTCACCGTTTGGCTGAAGTGAGTAACAGCATCATCGACCAATGTGTGGCTCAAGGTGTTCCTTTTGCCCGCGAATATGGCGGCTTGCTCGATAACCGTTCATTCGGTGGAGCACAGGTTAGCCGGACATTCTACGCTAAAGGTCAAACCGGACAGCAGTTGCTACTGGGTGCTTACCAGGCTTTAATGCGTCAGGTTAACGCTGGAACAGTAAAAATGCACACCCGCACCGAATTGGTTGACATTGTTATTGTCGACGGAAAAGCGCGCGGAATTATTGCCCGCGACCTGGTAACCGGAAAATTGGAGCGTCATTTCGGTCATGCGGTGGTATTGGCCACCGGTGGTTACGGAAACACCTTCTTCCTGTCAACCAACGCAATGGGATCTAACGGATCTGCCGCTATCAAAGCATTCCACAAAGGAGCATTCTTTGCAAACCCTTGCATGGCGCAAATTCACCCGACCTGTATTCCTGTTCACGGTGAATTCCAATCGAAACTGACCCTGATGTCAGAATCATTGCGTAACGATGGTCGTATCTGGGTTCCTAAAAAGAAAGAAGATGCTGAAGCGATTCGCGCCGGCAAAAAGAAACCAACCGACCTGTCGGAAGACGAACGCGACTACTACCTGGAGCGTCGTTACCCAGCATTCGGTAACCTGGTTCCCCGCGATGTGGCATCACGTGCCGCTAAGGAACGTTGCGACGCAGGCTTCGGTGTTGGAACCGGCTTAGCCGTTTATCTTGACTTCAAATCGTCAATCGAACGCCTCGGAAAGAATGTGATTGAATCACGTTACGGAAACCTGTTCCAGATGTACGAGAAAATCGTTGATGAAAATCCATACGAAACGCCCATGATGATCTATCCGGCGATCCACTATACTATGGGTGGTATCTGGGTTGATTATGAATTGCAAACAACCGTTCCTGGTCTGTTCGCAGCCGGCGAAGCGAACTTCTCCGATCACGGTGCAAACCGTCTGGGAGCTTCGGCATTGATGCAAGGGTTGGCCGATGGTTATTTCGTATTGCCGTACACCATTCAAAACTACCTGGCCGACGATATTCGTACGCCACGCATGACTGGTGAAGAAAAAGAATTCGTTGAAGCTGAAAAAGCGGTTAAAGCTCGTTTCGACAAGCTACTGAGCATTCAGGGAAAACGCTCTGTGGACAGCCTGCACAAAGAACTTGGTTTGGTGATGTGGGATTTCGTTGGAATGGCCCGGAACAAAAAAGGTCTGGAACATGCCATTGAACGGATTGCTGAAATCAAAAAAGAATTCTGGAGCAACGTACGTATTCCGGGTTCAAAAGAAGGAATGAACATTGAGTTGGAAAAAGCCAGCCGTTTAGCCGATTTCATTGAAGTAGGCGACCTGATGGCCCGTGATGCTTTGAACCGCGAAGAAAGCTGCGGTGGTCACTTCCGCGAAGAATATCAGACTCCTGAAGGTGAAGCCTTACGTCAGGATGATAAATTCGCCTATGTCGGCTGCTGGGAATACAAAGGTGAAAATCAAGCTCCTGCTTTGAATAAAGAGGAATTGGTTTACGAGAGTGTGAAAATGGTTCAACGTAATTACAAGTAATGGCTTTTTAAAAGGAGATCAATCATGGAAAAAACAATAAATCTCACCCTAAAGGTTTGGCGCCAAAACAGCCCCAAGGAAAAAGGCCGTTTTGAAACCTATAAATTAGAAAAAATCTCAACCGATAGCTCATTCCTCGAAATGATGGACATTTTGAATGAGCAGCTGGTTGGTGAAAATAAAGAACCCGTGGCTTTCGACCACGACTGTCGTGAAGGTATTTGCGGAATGTGTTCGCTTTACATCAATGGCCGTCCTCACGGACC
>NZ_JBFHIT010000092.1:0-10870 GCF_041596335.1 Mangrovibacterium sp.
ATCAACTGATTAGGTAAATAAGAAAATTGTTAATGCGATGAGTTTAAAGAAACAAATGTTAAAAACGAAGCCGGTTTGTAAAGTTACGTTCCGTGTTTCGAAAGAAATGGCAGCTGGTGCTGATAATGTAACTGTAGTTGGCGATTTTAATAATTGGGATCCAATTGCAACACCGATGAGTAAATTGAAAAGCGGCGAATATACTGCTTTGCTTGAGTTGGAAACCGGAAAGTCATATGAGTTCCGTTATTTGGTTGGTAGCCAGGAATGGTATAACGAACCGGATGCTGACGGTTTTTCAGCCAATAGTTTTGGCGGAGAAAATAGTGTTGTAGCGCTTTAAATCCAGTGCTACAGTAAAAATACTGGTTAACGACTTCCCGCGATGGAGTTCGGTTGCCAGTATTTTTTTTCATGATTTGAATCTGCCGTTTAGTCGAATGTCGTTTTTCTTGTTGGGGATTTTAGGGTGGAAATACCCGAAAAGTCTGGGTTTGTGTTTATATTTGGTATCACTGAGTTGGTTAACTTCAATTCTGATTCTGCCAAAACCCTCTAACGCCCAAAAGTATGTTCAAAAGCAATCCGCTACTTGCAAACAGGAATCTGCATCTAATATTTGGTGTGACCCTGATCAGTGTAATGGGGGTTGCTAGTATTACACCTGCATTTCCTGAGGTCATTCGACATTTTCAAATTACTGCACGACAAGTCGGCTGGTTGATAGCGGCTTTCACGCTGCCTGGAATATTCCTGACTCCGCTCGCTGGTATTCTGGCTGATCGTTACGGGCGAAAGCTTATTTTGGTTCCTTCACTTGTCTTGTTTGGTGTTGCCGGATTGGCTTGCTTTTTTATTCGCGATTATCAATGGCTTTTGGGGATGCGATTTGTCCAGGGAGTTGGGGCAAGCTCGTTGGCAACTATCAATATTACTTTGATTGGTGATTTGTTTACAGCAGAGAATCGGGTGGCGGCAATGGGGTATAATGCCAGTGTGTTAAGTGTTGGTACAGCATTGTATCCGGCCTTGGGCGGAATGTTGTCGGCTTTTGGGTGGCCAATGGTTTTTTTGTTGCCCGTGCTTGCAGTTCCTTTGGCGTGGTTGGTTTTTACTCGTTTAAATAATCCCGAGCCAACAGGCCGATTGACGTTGAAAACCTATTTCTCGAATATTTGGCAAACCATTAATCGACAGATTGTGTGGGGCCTTTTTATAGCCAATATTTTATTGTTTGTTGTTTTGTACGGTGCATACTTAACTTATTTCCCATTGTTGCTGGGAACCCGTATGGGATCAGGTTCAGTAATCATTGGCGGAAGCATGTCGTTAATGTCGGCAGTTACTGCCTTTACTTCTTTTCAACTTCCCCGAATAAATGAAATACTTCGCCCAAAGTCACAATTGTTGTTGGCAACAGTTCTCTACTGTTGTTCGATGTTGTTGTTAAGCAAAGCGTTTCATTGGCCCGAGATTTTTCTTGGTCTCATTGTTTTTGGAATGGGCCATGGAATCTTAATTCCGGCGATACAGAATTTGATGGTTGGTTTGGCATCCATCAGGGAGAGGGCTGCTTTTATGTCGCTAAACTCAATGGTATTGCGAGTGGGGCAAACAGCCGGGCCGGGGCTGATGGGAATCTGTTATGGGATTGGTGGAATTACGTACGCGTTTTACGGAGGTGCAGTTGTTGCGGCTTCAATGTTTGTGGTGGTGTTTTTTTTAGTGAATCCCAAAGTGGCAGGGCCTGCAAAAGGTTGATTTATATTTATTCTACCATTTTGAGAATACGGCTTTTCTTACCCATTCTGTAATTGATAACAACGAGCGAGAGGCACGATAGAATGATGAGAATTGCCCCCCAGATTTCGTTGATCGCAAACTGTTCCTGAAAAATAAAATAGCCAGACATCAGGTTAATCGCTGGAACCATTGATTGAAACAAAGAGCCGGTAGCTACATTCACATAGCGATACCCCTCAGTCATGAATAATTGACCGATCGTTGCGACTACTCCTAATAAAACGAGGACCAAAAGGTCGAATGAGTTTCCTTGCCCTTGTGTTAGGCCGGAAGGAATTAGAAAAAGCCAAAAACCGATGATGCTTTGAGCGAAAAAGATCGCGTATGAATTGTCGCTGTGGTGTAGTTTTTTCACATAAACAACTGCAAGAGCTGTAGTTATAGCGCCGCCAATGGCAATTAGTTCATTCAGTCCGAAGCCTGCAAATGGGCCGCCCGCGCCACCAAGCGATAGTAACAGAAGTCCGGCAATTGACGTCAGGATCGGGATGAACTTTATTCCTTCAACTTTTTCCTTCAGGATTGCCATGCTGAATAAAGTGGCAAATACCGGATAGGAGTAGACATAAGCCGATCCCTTTCCGATTCCCAGTCTGACAATTGCCAGATAAAAAAGGTACACGGCTATACCGCCAATGAATCCGCGGATGAATAAGTTTTTTCGGTCTCTGAATTTTAGCGGAATGAGGCGAAACATGGCAAGAATGCCAATGATTGCCAAGCCGATTGTAAAACGGAAGAAACTACTATGAAACGATGATACGGTTGGGATCAGGCGAACAAGGATGGCCATAAGAGCGAACATAATGACCGAGCTCAGGGTGAACAGAATACCTTTGAGGTTGTTTGACATCGAAAGTCTGTTTTAAAGGTAAGGTGTAGGTATTTCGCACAGGGCTTTTGTGAGCTTGAAAAAGCCGGCGAACCGGCTTTTTGACTTATTCTTCAATGATCGTGATTTTTTCAATCTTGTCGCCCGGGCGAATTGCATCGATTACTTCGAGCCCTTCGTAGACTTTGCCAAAGCATGTGTGTTTGCGGTCGAGGTGTGACGTGTTTTGACGGCTGTGACAGATAAAGAACTGTGAACCTCCGGTATTTCTTCCGGCATGAGCCATTGACAATACGCCACGGTCGTGATATTGGTTTTCACCAGTTAATTCACATTTTATTGTGTAGCCAGGTCCTCCGGCGCCAGTTCCGTCCGGACATCCTCCTTGGATTACAAAATTTGGAATCACCCGGTGGAAAGTCAGTCCATCGTAAAATCCTGATTTCGAAAGCTTGATGAAGTTTTCAACCGTTCCCGGAGCATCGTTTTCGTAGAAGTTGACTTTCATAACTCCTTTTACAGTATGGATTTCTGCTTTTTTCATTGTTCGTCTATTTTTAATTCAAGCCCAAAAATACAAATATTCCGTTTGATTTATGCCAATTAGTCATTCGCTTCGTTCATTTTGTGCATCTGAAGCAGGCTGATAGACAGGAATAGGGCCGCTGCCAGATATATACCCAGATAAATTGGAGTATTCCGGACTTGGCTTTCAATGGTTATTATTCCGTTGGATGATAAAATCAGGCTATACGCGATCGCGTTATTTAGAACATGAATTGAAATGCACAGCGCAAGGGAGCGTGTTTTCCAATAAACGATTCCGATAAAAATACACAGGAAAATGGATGCAAATGCCTGGATGATGGATAAATGGAAGACAGCATAAGCTAGCGACGATGCCAGAATGGCTATTGCCGGGTGAAAATTTTTGAGAAAGCCACGAAGGATTATTCCCCGAAACAGAAGTTCGTTAAGTATGGGAGCAAGAAAAATAAGGTATAAGAATCCACCAATTTTGTCATTCGCTAAATTGATTAAATGAGCACTTGCAAGGGTCATGGAAGGGATGACTTGAGCCAATGGTTCAATTAGGAAATTCACGGATAAACCTCCAATCAAGATTAAAATCCAATTTGCCTTAGCCCTCATATTCAACTCTTTGTTCCATTCGAACGAATCTGTTTTTCTTATTTGCTTTAGGGCGTAAAGGAAAATTAGAACTTGCGCTGCAATTATCGTAATGCAGAAATAGCGAGAGTCGAACGAGCTTGGGTATTTGGCCGGATGCAACAAAAAACGAAATGCAGCATAGGGTATAATTATCACGGCCATTACGTAAACAATTCGCAACAGCAAAAAGATTGCCTGCGATAGGGTGGGGTAATTTTGTTGCATGAGAAATAAGATCTGTTGACTTGGATCTACCAAAGGTAGATTATTTGTTCCGGAATGTCGGTTGTATTGGTCAAAACTTGATGAGACAGGCAGTTGAGAGGTTGGATTGCGAATATGGGTTGACGAACGAGTATCTGTGTCATAGAAGTTTTAGTGGCAACGAAGGCTTTAACTCAGAAGTGGTTGTCCGTACTAATTCTTTGTGCTGGAATCCTTTGATTTGCGTAAGTGATTGAAGTTCAATTGTGTGATGTTGGATAGCAGTTTCTCATTCTCAAAATAAATCCCGAACTTATTTAGAAACAAATTCATTCTGTCATGAAAGAAACGATTGTGAATTTTATCGATGACTTTATGAGCTACGTGAAGGCGAATGATCCGTATCAGGCAGAGTTTCACCAGGCTGTTCATGAAGTTGTCGAATCGTTGGCGCCATTTCTCTTAGATCATCCTAAATTTATGAAACTGAAAATTTTAGAACGTTTGGTGGAGCCGGAAAGAGTCATTCATTTTCGGGTTCCCTGGCTCGATGATAAAGGGAATATTCAGGTCAATAGAGGGTTTCGTGTTGAGATGAGTTCGGCCATTGGTCCTTACAAGGGTGGTTTGCGTTTTCACCCCACGGTAAATCTAAGTATTATGAAGTTTTTAGCCTTTGAGCAGGTTTTTAAAAATAGTCTGACCAACTTGCCACTGGGAGGTGGGAAAGGGGGCTCTGATTTTGATCCGAAAAATAAATCGGATATGGAAGTCATGCGTTTTTGCCAAAGCTTTATGACTGAGCTATACCGGCATATTGGTTCGAATACGGATGTGCCGGCAGGCGATATTGGAGTTGGAGGACGCGAAATTGGCTTTCTGTTTGGGCAGTATAAACGCTTGCGAAACGAATTTACCGGGGTGTTAACAGGTAAAGGAATCGAATGGGGAGGAAGCCTCATTCGGCCTGAAGCAACCGGTTACGGAGCGGTATATTTTGCACAGGAGATGATGGCAACCAAGGGGGAGTCGCTGCAGGGAAAAATCGTTACTATCTCGGGATCGGGAAATGTTGCTCAGTTTGCTGCACAAAAGGTATTGGAGTTCAACGGAAAAGTTGTTACCATGTCTGATTCCAGTGGTTTTATTCACGATCCGGAAGGAATTGACAAAGAAAAGCTAGCCTATATTTTTCAACTTAAAAACGAACTGCGAGGAAGAATAAAAGAATATGCCGAGAAATATGGCTGCACCTATGTTGCCGGGCAGCGACCATGGAGTATTCCTTGCGATGTTGCCATGCCCTGTGCAACCGAAAACGAGTTGAATGCCGATGACGCCAAACTGTTGCTAAAAAACAATTGTCAGATAGTTGTTGAAGGTGCCAATATGCCTTGTACACCCGAAGCAGTGCATCGATTTTTGAAGGCAAAAATATTGTACGCGCCCGGAAAAGCGGCAAATGCCGGAGGAGTGGCGGTGTCGGGGCTCGAAATGGCACAGAATAGCATGAGGTTAAATTGGACGCGCGAAGAGGTAGACGGGCGTCTGCATACCATCATGAAAACCATTCATTCGATGTGTGTAAAACATGGCGAGAAACCTGATGGCTGGATCAATTATGTTGATGGCGCCAATGTTGGTGGATTCGTCAAAGTGGCTCAAGCGATGATCGCTCAGGGGCTTGTATAGAATGGACAAAACGAAAATATGCCGGCTTTGGAAACGAAGGCCGGTTTTTTATTGCTATTAAACATTCTGTATCGCCCGAAACTTGTACGAAAATCAGTTTTTTGTGCCGTTTTCATCCGTTTCTTTGTGGCTATAATTTGATGTTCATTTTGAATCAATCTCAAATACGATGGGAACAGATATGATTGAATTTATGAATGGCCTTCGGGCGAAAACTCCTGGTGAGACCGAGTTTCATCAGGCAGTTCAGGAAGTAGTTGAAACAATCTGGGATGTATACCAGAAGAACCCCCGATATCAGAAAGCGAAAGTATTGGAACGAATGTGCGAACCGGAGCGGGTGATCATGTTTCGCGTTCCTTGGATCGATGATAAAGGTGAGGTGCAGATCAACCGCGGGTATCGGGTTGAGTTTAACTCGGCGCTTGGTCCCTACAAAGGCGGCCTAAGGTTTCACCCAACCGTAACGCTTTCGATTCTGAAATTTTTAGGATTCGAACAGACGTTTAAAAATAGTCTAACAACATTGCCCATGGGAGGCGGCAAAGGTGGTTCGGATTTCAGTCCGAAAGGAAAATCGGATAATGAGATTATGCGGTTTTGTCAAAGTTTTATGACCGAACTGCAGCGTCATATTGGCCCCAACACCGACGTGCCTGCCGGCGATATAGGAGTGGGAGGCCGTGAGATTGGCTATTTGTTTGGGCAGTACAAGCGCATTCGGAACGAATTTACAGGAGTGTTGACCGGTAAAGGATTGGCATGGGGCGGAAGTTTAATTCGTCCGGAAGCAACAGGCTTTGGTGCTGTATACTTCGTTCAGCATATGCTCGAACATATTGGAAAAGAAATTGCGGGTCATACATTTGCCGTCTCAGGGTTTGGAAACGTTGCATGGGGGGCTATTACGAAAATTAATGAATTAGGCGGAAAGGTGGTAACCATCTCCGGTCCCGACGGTTATGTTTACGATCCGGAAGGAATTAGCGGCGAGAAATTAGACTATCTGCTTGAATTGCGGGAAACCAACAACGATGTGGTTGAACCTTATGCCCGAGAGTTTGGAGCTCATTTTTTCGAAGGTAAAAAACCTTGGGAGCAAAAGGTTGATATTGCAATCCCCTGTGCCACCCAGAATGAAGTCGACCTGGATGATGCAAAAATGCTGGTCGCAAACGGCTGTTTCTTGTTGGCCGAAGCATCCAATATGGGATGTACTGCTGACGCTGTCGAGTACCTGGCGGAAAACTTGGACTACGCTCCGGGAAAAGCCGTTAATGCAGGAGGGGTGGCCGTGTCTGGTCTGGAGATGACTCAGAATAGTCAGCGATTGAATTGGACCAGAGAGGAAGTTGATGCTCGTTTGCATATGATAATGCGCGAAATTCACGAAACCTGTTTGAAATATGGAAAGAATGGTACTCGTATAAATTATGTGAAAGGTGCTAATGTTGGTGGTTTTGTAAAAGTAGCCGATGCTATGATGGCTCAAGGAGTTGTCTGATTCCGTTCAGTCGAACAGCCAAAAACCGACGGATTAGCCAAATGCTTTTCCGTCGGTTTTGTGTGAATTAGTAATAAGATAATATTTAAATCGCATCGGATTGCTTTTTTCCTTTTTTCTTTGTCCGAAATTTGCATGACAGATGTTGATCGATACACATTCACATATTTATACAGAAGATTTTTCAGAAGATATTGCCGACGTTATTCAGCGCGCATATGAAAATGAAGTTCGGAAAATTGTCCTTCCGAACATCGATAGTTCATCCGTAAAGAAAATGCTTAACCTGACCGAACAATATCCGCAAATTTGCTATCCTTTAATGGGGCTTCATCCAACATCGGTAACAGAAGACTATGAAGACGAACTGCAATTAGTGGAGTTTTGGTTGCAAAAGCAAAAGTTTTACGGGATCGGCGAAATCGGGATCGATCTGTATTGGGACAAAACCTTTATTAAGGAGCAAACTGACGCGTTTCGCAGGCAAATCAGATTGGCTGTAAAATACGATCTGCCGATTGTCGTTCATTTCAGAGAGTCGTTTGATGAAGTGATTACGGTGCTGAAAGAGGAAATGCAACCTGGGTTGACAGGTGTTTTTCATAGCTTCTCCGGTACGTTGGAGCAAGCCCAACAGGTTGTCGAGCTCGGGTTCATGCTCGGAGTGAATGGTGTTGTTACGTTCAAAAACAGTGGGATGGATAAAGTAATTGAGAAAGTTGATCCTTCTCATATTATTTTGGAAACCGATTCTCCATATTTGACGCCCGTTCCCTTTCGGGGTAAGCGTAACGAAAGTTCTTATTTGGTTTACGTGGCTCAGAAAGTTGCCGAACTACATCAGATCAGTGTTCATGAACTAGCCCGGCTGTCAAGCAATAATGCAGAACGTTTGTTTCGAATTTGAAAAATACCCCTGATGCTCATAAATCCAATGAACGAACAAGTGCCTTCAATTTTAATTATCTACACCGGTGGTACGATTGGCATGGTTCAAAAAGAAGGTGGTGCTTTAAGTCCTGTAAAGTTTGACCAGATTCTGGATGAAGTTCCTGAATTAAACAGGTTGGGGTATCATTTAGAGTCGTTTACGTTTAATCCGCCAATTGATTCCTCGGATATGACTCCCAAGAAATGGTCGAAATTGGCTCGAATTATTGAGACAAATTATAGCCGTTTTGATGGATTTGTCGTTCTGCATGGAACTGATACGATGGCATATACAGCATCGGCATTGAGTTATATGCTCGAAAATTTGGATAAGCCGGTTGTGTTAACCGGATCGCAATTGCCTATTGGAATACTGAGGACTGATGGTAAGGAAAACCTGATCACCTCGATTGAAATAGCAGCCGCAAAGCGAAACGGCATGGCAGTAGTCCCGGAAGTCAGTATTTATTTTGATTTTAAATTGATGCGTGGAAACCGGACTAAAAAACGACACGCTGACCATTTTAGTGCATTCAATTCAACGAATTATCCGTTGCTTGCAAAAGCCGGAATCGATATCAAATATTTTTACGAGAATATATATTACGCTCGTAAAAAGGGGATTTTAAGTGTCAATACCTCATTTGATGAAAATGTAGTTGTATTGAAAATATTTCCTGGAATTAGTAAGGCCGTTTTCGAAAGCGTAATTAATATACCGGGCTTAAAAGGAATCATATTAGAGGCTTATGGTGCCGGGAATGTTCCAACTGCACCATGGTTCGCTAGGTTGATGCGTAAAGCTGCTCGCCTAAGAATCGTAATTGTCACAGTGACACAGTGTGACGGAGGAGCTGTGAAAATGGGACACTATCAAACCAGTGCAAAGCTTTTAAACGCCGGCGTAGTTAGCGGGAAAGACATGACAACGGAAGCAGCTGTAACCAAATTGATGTTTTTACTTGGGCAAGGCCTAAGTGAGGATGATATAAAGCTTTATATGAATAAAAGTATGAGTGGTGAAATAAGTGAGTAGTTGTTTTTTTTTTCCATTTTTTTTGTAATTTGCAGCCCGAATTTACA
This sequence comes from Mangrovibacterium sp., assembly GCF_041596335.1. Classification (GTDB taxonomy): domain Bacteria; phylum Bacteroidota; class Bacteroidia; order Bacteroidales; family Prolixibacteraceae; genus Mangrovibacterium. The sequence continues at coordinate 9,222 of NZ_JBFHIT010000092.1, forward strand.
GGGGCCAAATCTTGGAGAGGTGCAGGAGTGGCTGAACTGGCACGCCTGGAAAGCGTGTGTACCTCAAAAGGGTACCGAGGGTTCGAATCCCTCTCTCTCCGCAGTTCTGTTCTTTGTTGAATAATTTAACAGGAAAGATTTAGACATGTTTTGGTAAGGCGTGGAGAGTTCTCCAAATCTGACAGAATATCATTCAAATAGTATAAAATAAAAATTAAGGAGATTTACTAATTAAAATTGAAACCAATGATGAAAAAACTATTTGCGTTTATAGCAGTTCTTGGAATGCTTTATTTAGGAGCATCGAACAATGCCGTAGCTCAGGATCAAACCGAAGCTGATTCAACAGAAGTTGTTGCTGCTCAGGAAGCTGCACCTGCGGTGATGGCCGCTGATGTTGAAGAAGAAACTGCTGCAGCTGCTGAAGAAGGTCAAACCTTGCACAGCCAGTTGAAACAAAAGTTCATTGAAGGGGGTGCCGGATTCATGTCATTCGTATTGATCTGTTTGATCTTAGGTCTAGCATTGTCTTTGGAACGAGTTATTTACCTGAATCTTTCGACAAGCAACAACAAAAAGCTTTTGTTGAATGTTGAAGACGCTTTAGCTAGCGGTGGTCTCGAGGCAGCAAAAGAAGTTTGCCGCAACACTCGTGGTCCTGTTGCAAGTATCTTCTACCAAGGCTTGGATCGTTCAGGTGAAGGTATTGATGTAGTTGAAAAAACAATTGTAGCTTATGGTGGTGTACAAGCTGGTTTGCTTGAAAAAGGATTAAGCTGGTTAGCTTTGTTTATCGCTTTGGCTCCTATGTTAGGGTTTATGGGTACTGTAATCGGTATGATCGCTGCCTTCGATGCAATTGAAGTAGCTGGTGATATTAGTCCTGCTCTTGTAGCCGGTGGTATTAAAGTGGCTTTGATTACAACTGTATCAGGTCTTGTAGTAGCGATGATCCTTCAGATCTTTTACAACTACTGCTTGGCAAAAATCGACAGCATTGTTAACAGCATGGAAGATGCTTCTATCTCTTTGATCGACATTTTAGTGAAACACAATCTTAAAAAATAATTGAAACTATGAAGCTTGAAAAAGTAACAACAATTTTGTTGTGGGTACTTTTGGGCGTTTCAGCTATTCTGATTGTATCATTAATGACGAATCTTAGTGATAATGAAGCTGATGCTACCATGGGTGCCTGGATCAATACAAACCTGTCTTTTTCCTATATCTTATTGGGATTGAGTACAGTTATTGCACTTGTATTTGCCATTATGCACACATTTGGTGATAAATCTGCAGCGAAAAAAGGTTTGATCGCACTTGGCTTTGCCGGTGTTGTATTAGCCATTTCCTATGTTTTATCAACTGATGCCATCCCTCAATTCTACGGAGTTGAGAAATTTGTAGCCGATGGAAGTTTGACTAGTTCCATTGCAAAATGGATTGACACAACGCTCTATGCGACCTATATCTTGTTGTTTTTAGCAATTTTGGGTATCGCATTATCCTCAGTTACTCGTTTTATTAAATAATCCAAAGTGGATTCTAATACAGGAAAAATTTAATTATGGCAAGAAAAATTCCCGAAATACCAGCAGCATCTTTGGCGGATATTGCCTTTATGTTGCTCATCTTTTTCCTGGTAACGA
>NZ_JBFHIT010000093.1:0-10522 GCF_041596335.1 Mangrovibacterium sp.
CCTCCAAATGGAGTTACTTTTTTATCGGAATACTCGATAGGAAGATTAACCATATGGGTGAAATGTAATAGGTTATAGAATACCTCTAAATTAAAGCTTTCTGTAGATTTTTCTATTCTCTATTGCATAAAGTAGGTTTAAGGAAGCCGGTGCAACATTGCTTGCTCTCACTCCCGAGCTGCCCGACAAATCGTTGAGTACGGCCGAAAAGCATCAACTTGAATTTGTTGTTTTAAGCGATGTTGGTAATCAAGTCGCGAAAGAATATGGTGTGGTGTACCAACTTATCAAAGAAGTTGCTGATATTTACGACAACGCTTTCGATATGAATGGTTACAATGGTGACGAAAGCAACGAATTGCCTTTGGCTGCCACGTATGTGATTGATACGGATGGAATTATCCGATATGCCTTCCTGGATGCCGATTATAGAAACCGCGCCGAACCCGACGAAATATTGAAAGCTTTAGCGAATCTGAAGTAGGAATTCATCGCTTTTCTTAAAATAGTATTGACCAAGTGTATAGCGCCCTGTTACATGCTTGGTCATTTATTTTATTTGTTGTTTTGAAGGGTATTTGGCTTAAAAAGCTTGGCTAACCCTGAGCATTCGATTAGATTTGCCGACCGCATAGATTGAAAGAAAAAAACGATAATCCGTAATCCCTTCAACCTGATTCTTGTGAAAGCATCTTGGTTGAACTGGTGCCGGAAATAATTAACAACGAACAAGCAATAAATGAAATTTCAATTCACGACCGAGAACTATAAGTTTTCCCAACACAAAACCTGCGAGTTTTTCCCCTGTCATAAGGTGCAGGACGAGGCTGAGTTTAATTGCCTTTTTTGTTTTTGCCCTCTGTATATGTTGAAGGACCAATGTGGCGGAAATTTTAAATATTCACACGGTGTGAAAGATTGCAGTGATTGTACCATTCCGCATTCGAAAGGAGCTTACGAGCATGTGATGAGCAAGATGAGTTTGGTGACAAAAATTGGAAGTGAACGCAAATAAATCGGGTGATTAAAAATGAAACAGGTAACAAACTCAACGAAGATGGATTTTAAAATTGATGAGAGCAAGTGTATCAATTGCGGACTGTGCAGCTCGGATTGTCCGGTGCTGATTATCAACAATAAAACGGACTTCCCAACCATAAAAGAAGGGAAGGAGGCTAACTGTCTAAAATGTCAGCATTGTCTGGCCGTTTGTCCAACGGCAGCGCTGTCGATATGGGGAAAGAACCCGGAAGCCAGTATTCCTGCGACTTCAGCTATTCCGGAGACCGTGGCGTTGGAAAACCTGATGCAGACCAGGCGCTCCATTCGCAAGTTTGCGGACGAGGAAGTTGATCCGGAGCTGATTCATCGCTTAGTTTCGATGGCCTCATACGCGCCAACAGCCAAAAACGAAAATGCGGTGCAGTTTACAGTCGTCGATAATAAAATCGATATGATGAAGCTGCGCGAATTGACATACAATTGCATTAAAAAGGCCTTTGAAGAGGAGCGGATTCCGGCCCAACATCTTTATCTGAACAACTTTCAGAATGTGTGGGAGACCAAACAAATTGATGTGATTTTTCGCGATGCACCACATCTGCTGATTACTTCAGCTCCAAAGGAGGGCACTTTCCCCCTTATGGACTGTGGTATTGCAATGACCTATTTTGATTTGCTGGCCAATACCAACGGAATTGGTACTTTGTGGGATGGTTTTGCCAAATACGCTTTTGAAGATGTTGCTCCGGAAATGAAAGCCCGGCTCGGAATTCCGGAAAACCACGAGGTGGCAATTGTTTTGGCTTTTGGAAAACCGGCCGTTAAATATGCCCGGTCAATTCAGAATGACAGTCCGGCAATTCGTCGGGTTAGCCTGTAAATACTGTTGCAAAAACCAGCGGTTGATGTTGTTATTTTAGTCGAAGCAGAAGAATGAGAAGGATCGTAGCGGAACTTCCCAATGCAGTCATAATCAGGTCGAAATAGTCGATCGGATAACCCATGAAATATTGAATGAATTCCCAGCTTGTCAATCCGAAGAACGAGAATACGAGTGCAAAGGTCAGTCGGCAATTTAAGCGATTGTATGATTTGAAAAAAGCCGGATAATAAACGAATGCCAGCGCACTAAACATGGTAGCTGCAAAAAAGTTTGGCAACGTGCCCTGTAAAAAGTCAAGCGTTTCAGACAGCTGAAGGTGGCGGGGACGGATCACCGTTTTAATAACTGCAATTCCTAAAAATGAAAGGAATACCCAGCCCAATAAAACCTTGAGCAGTGGTTTTTCCTTCGTTTCTTTTCTTATCTCGTAACGGATTGATTTTAAATTCATTTTATCGGTGAGTTGTAGTGATCTGTTTCATCCTTTATTTCCCCAGAACAAAAATCGACGGGCGTTTCTGAATGTCTGGCTTCGACCGTTTCCATTCGGCAATAGTTTGGGTTTTAATGTACTCTGTTTCCAGGGTAAGATCGCAGGCAATACAAAGTTTGGTGTGTGGCTGGCAAGTTTGCAGCAGGTCTTCCAAAAGCTGCATGTTGCGATAAGGCGCTTCAATAAACAGCTGACTTTGGTTTTCGCTATAGATACGTTTTTCAAGGAAGCTGATTTGTCGGCTTTTTTCGTCCTTTTTTATAGGCAGATATCCGTTGAACGCGAAGTTTTGACCATTCATTCCTGAAGCCATCATGGCCAGTAAAATAGAGGAGGGGCCAACCAACGGAATCACCTTGATATTTTTTTCATGGGCAATACGAACTACGTCGGCACCCGGATCGGCGACTCCCGGACAGCCGGCTTCGGACATGATACCGATATGAAAATTTTGTTTTACAGGCTCGAGGTAGGCCTGTAGCTGGTTTTTGTCGGTGTGCTTGTTCAATTCGTAAAAGTGAAGGCTGTCGATATCGATTTCCCGATCAACCTGCTTTAAAAATCGCCGTGCAGTTCGAATGTTTTCCACAATAAAATGGGAGATCGAAAGAATAGTTTCGCGATGTGAAACGGGGATCACCGTGTTGAGTTCGCTTTCACCTAAAGTGATTGGAATTAGGTACAAATTGGCCATGCAAATTTTTTTTCTTCAAAATTAATTAATTTAAACGGACAGCCTCCTCATTTCAAATTTTTGTAGTTTTGGCACTGTCCAATGGAACAAACACCTCAAATACGAATTGAATTTCTTGGAACCGGAACCTCGCAGGGAGTGCCGGTGGTTGCTTGTGAATGCCCGGTTTGCCAGTCGGAGAATCCGAAGGATAACCGGCTACGTTCTTCGTTGTTGGTTGAGGTTGGCGGCTTGAAACTGTTGATTGATGCCGGGCCAGATTTTCGGCAACAGATGTTGCGTGTTCGGCAGCGGCGCCTCGATGCAATTTTACTTACTCACGAGCATACCGATCATATTTTTGGTCTCGACGATATTCGTGCTTTCAATTGGGTGCAAGGCCATCCAACCGATATTTATGCTGAAAAACGTGTACAATTGGCGCTAAAGCGAGTGTTCGATTATGTGTTTGAAGTGAATAAATACCCGGGGATTCCGCAAATGAACCTTCATCTGATCGAGAATGAACCCTTCCATGTACAGCATGTTCCGGTTGTTCCGATTCGCGCCTTTCATCATCGGTTGCCGGTTTTTGGCTTCCGAATAGGTTCGGTTGCTTACCTTACCGACATCAATTCAATTGAACCCGCCGAGAAAGAAAAACTACGTGAACTGGATGTTTTGGTGGTGAATGCTCTTCGCCTGGAAAAACACATTTCACACTTTAACCTAAAAGAAGCACTGCAACTGATTGACGAAGTAAAGCCGAAAAAGGCTTTCCTGACGCATATTTCGCACCTGATGGGCTTGCACGATGAGGTTGAACAACTGCTGCCGCCCAATGTCCATTTGGCTTACGACGGGCTGTCGGTGTGTGTGTGAGGATCGGGATTCCACAATGGTTTGATGCACAGCAAAGCGCTAATCATGAAGCCCGTTCCGGTGGCCAGCAGTGCCAGCGACAAGCTAAACCGGTCGGTGAGGAACCCCAAAGCCGGACCGATAATGGCAAACACAATCCGAATGACAAAATTCCGAAGCGACAAGATAGTCGCCCGAACTTCGGAGCGGGTGTATCGATTGATGTAATCCTTCAAAATGGGGTGGGCGATTCCTCGAATTAAATAGAAGAAAAACAGCAGGCCAATGCCAATGAGGCTAACTTCCCAGGCGGCCAGATAAAAACCCAGTCCGAAACCCAATATAATAATGAGCAGCGCGTATCGACGCCCAACAGTTCGTTCAATTTTATAGGAAAAAACCGAAGAAATACCAACCGAAAGATTGAGCAAAGTCCACATCAATCCAAACAGCGACACCGGCAAGCCGGCTTCTTTAAAGTAAGGCTGAACAAACCAGGCAAAGGTGAGCGAAGCAGTGCCTGCAAACGATGAAATAAGCAATGCGGCCCGTAGTTGCCGATGTTGTAGCATTTCACGAATCGTTCGGAGGCTTGAGTTGAATGTTGGTTTAGTGGAGTCGATTCGGGATTTTGGTTCGACAAGCAACAGTGCTGCCGGAATAGCGATGGCCGCTACGCCAAACTGCACGTAGAAAGGCAGCCGTAAACTCATGGTTGCCAGCAAACCACCGAAAACACCGGCAATCCCTTCGGCAAAGTTTCCGGCCGAGGTAATCCATCCTTCCTGTTTCATGTAGTCTTTTTCGCGTTGAGCCGATTTCATTGTATCGTACAGCAAGGCCGAGTCGGAGCCGGAGATAAAGCTGTAGCCAATTCCGAGTACAATCTCGGCGAGTGCAAAGGCCCAAAATCCGTACGAAAAACTGTAAAGAGCCATGCCAAGGGTTCCTAGTATAGCACCCAAAAGCAAGGTCTTCTTTCGCCCCCAAACATCAGCCATGTAGCCCGAAGGGATTTCCATAGCAACCATAGCCACCGAATAAATAGATTTGAGCCAAAAGATTTGCTGCATGCTCAGTCCGTTGTTTTGGTAAAAAAGCACGACAACCGGCATCACCAGATTGAACCATTTGGCAAGCTTTATCAGGTAGAGATTGAGAATATTGCGTTTTGTATATCCATTCATTCCGGCGCAAAAATAACAACTTTAGCAAAGATGCCTTTTACCCACTGATGATTGTTCCGATTTTATGGGATTCCATCTCGCGGGCGGATTAAAAAAGACATTTTAAATAAAACCGAAAGGATTCTTGTTAAATTTAAGCCGAAGGAATTCTATTAAAGATTTCAACCATAATATTTTGACATTATGAAACTATATTTTCCAGAAAACTACAAGTCGCACCTCGACTTGAAACAGACCGAAAAAGCCATAAAGCTGGTGAAAGATTTTTTTCAACAGGATTTATCGTCAGAGCTAAAACTGAGCCGGGTTACTGCTCCGCTGTTTGTAATGAAAGGTACCGGCATTAATGACGATTTAAATGGAATTGAACGACCGGTGGCTTTTCCGGTGAAGGAATTAGATGATCGTGTTGCGGAGGTGGTTCACTCGCTGGCGAAATGGAAACGGATGACTTTGGCGCATTTGGAGGTTGATCCGGGGTACGGTATTTATACCGATATGAACGCTATTCGCCCGGATGAGGAGCTAACCAACATTCATTCACTGTATGTCGATCAATGGGATTGGGAACGGGTGATAACTCAGGAAGAAAGAAACCTGGATTTTTTGAAGAAAGTTGTCCGTAAAATACACACCGTTTTACTGCGAACCGAGTTTTTCGTTTATGAGCATTATCCACAAATTAAACCCATTTTGCCCGAAGAGATTACGTTTATTCATGCCGAAGATTTAGAAGCTGAGTATCCGTCGCTTTCTTCGAAAGAACGGGAAAACGAAGTGGCGAAAAAATATGGCGCCGTATTCATTATCGGAATTGGAGGAGCGCTTCCAAGCGGGCAGAAACACGATGGTCGCGCGCCCGACTATGATGACTGGTCGACCGAAAACAGTAAAGGCTATAAAGGACTGAACGGTGATATCGTGATTTGGAACCCGGTTTTACAAAGCTCGTTCGAAATTTCATCGATGGGCATTCGGGTCGATCAGGAGGCTCTTTTGCGGCAATTGAAACTCACCGGCACCGAAGAACGATCGGAGCTTTTATGGCATAAACGTTTGTTGGCTGGTGAATTCCCGCTTTCCATTGGCGGAGGAATTGGACAATCGCGCATTTGTATGTATTTTCTGAGGAAAGCGCATATTGGTGAAATTCAATCGAGTATTTGGCCCGACGAAATGTACGACCAGTGTCGGAAGAATAACATTCACCTGGTGTAATTTCAGGTAGTGGTGATTGGAACGGAAAAATTACCGTTCCAATCATTGCTTTTTTTGATATTTTTATATCTTTGCAACCGCTTTCGGAAAGCTGCAGGTCGAACAAAAGAACTTCAGTACTCAAAAAGCAAAACATACAAGGATGCCTCGGTAGCTCAGTTGGATAGAGCAACTGCCTTCTAAGCAGTAGGTCATGGGTTCGAATCCCGTCCGGGGTACAAAAAGCCGCAGTTCATGCGGCTTTTGTCGTTTTAAGGAACGAATTAAGGAACGCTTTTGGGTTTTTGGCTTGTTTGCTGGCCCAATCTCAATCTTTTTTCGAGTTTATCTCAGCTTTTAAATTCTCCAAGTCGATCTCATCTTCTCCAGCAAAATTATTCAACGAGGCTTATTGGTTGCTGATAAGATTCTATTTTTGATAGAATTAAAAAATAAGTAAGTCACGTTATGAAAGAACTTTTAGGAAAAATCAATGCTGAGATTGCTTCTTTTCAGGAGAATTCGGATTCTCAACTTGAAAATGGAAACAAAGCCGCCGGAATTCGTGCTCGTAAGGCCAGTTTAGAGTTGACTAAGCTTTTGAAAGAATTCCGTCAGGTTTCGATAGAAGAATCCAAAAAGTAAATCAACTGCCTTTCTGCCTATTTTTTGGGAATCAGGCAGGGAGGATTAGGTTTTCGCTACGGACTGCGGTATTCATAGATTTATTATGTAATCGAACTGTTCCTTGGCAACATGAAGCCAGATGGGTTTATTTTGCCTCTGTTTTTTACTTTGCATGATATGCCTGTTCCCAGTCTGATCGGGCAGGCTCTGCTTATTCAAGGCATAAACTTTTATACACATAAAAATGGAAGATAAGTTTATGCTTGTCAATGCGTTTACTGCTAAAGTAAAGTACTGAATAGTTCAATATAAAATACTCCAACATTAACAAGCTGCAACAAAACTAAGCCAATAGCGATGGTATTTATTCAGCAACCCAAGGAGACAAACGATAGTAAAATACACCCTATGGGAATCCGGGATGAGGAAGAACAAATCTAGTTTTTACACAAAGGGGCTAATGCTCCTTTGTCTGGTTTTAGTGGAAGTTAATGTGGTAATGTCACTGAGTGTTTTTGATCTCAGTTTCATTCAAAAACAAACCTGTTAGTTCTGGATCTATAGTTACCAGTAGTTAAATGTGCTTTTTGTAAATCAATAGCATTAGGTGTGTTTTGTCAGTCGGTGAAGTTTCACTAATTTTATTTCCTCTTTGTTTTCATAATTTTATCTCCCGTTGTATAAAGATGGCTACCAATAAAAATGCAGTATTACGCTACAATGAGCTGGACAAATGTTTTAGAAACTTCCAAAGGAGATACTATCTTGAGGATCTTATTGATGCTGTTAATGAGGCCATATGGGATTTTGATCCCAAATTGGAGGGGATCAAAACCAGACAACTCCGTGATGATATTCGATTTATGAAGAGCGAGAAAGGTTATGATGCTCCCATTGAAGCCATCCGCGACGGCAAGAAAGCATATTACCGATATAATGATAGAAGCTTTTCGATCAACAGTAAACCTTTAAATCAAACAGAGGCGGAGCACCTAAAAAGAGCTATTTCTGTCTTGCAACGATTTGGCGGAGCCCCGGAATTTGAATGGGTAAACGAGCTGGGGCCAATGCTTACAACGCAGTTCGTTTTGAGTCCGACGAAACAGAAGGTTATGTCTTTCGAATCAAACATTGACTATTCCGGCTACGACAAGATCTTGCTGCAAAGATTCATTAAACTATGATTTGAAGAACAAAATTGGCAAGGAATATATTGAACGATTTAAGAAACAATTAATTGAATCGCTTGAGGAAAAACACTTGCATCCGGAATATATCAGATTTACCAATTTTGATTTGGATATGGATTTTTAGTTATTCAAGGCTAGTCGAAAATTTGACTAGCCTTGAATTTTTAATCAATAAACCAATAATTAGTGATTTTTCAACTTTAATAAGTATTTTAGATTAGATATCTTTATTTTTGTGAAAATATCACATATACGAAGATATGATCATCGAATTTAGTGTTAAAAATTACCGTTCGATTAAGGATCTCCAAACGTTGAGTTTGATTGCAGCGCCTATTAAATCGAAAAATCAGGAACTGGATATTCACAACTTGATTCCGGTTTCAGAGAAACTATCCTTGCTTAAAACGGTTGCCATTTATGGCGCCAACGGCAGTGGAAAAAGTAACCTGATCAAGGCCTTAATTACCATGTTCGTATTCATCGATTCATCATTTCAGGATGATGAAGTTGGCAAAAGAATTATTGAGCCCTTTGCCTTTGACAAGAATAGTTTCCAGGAACCTACCTTTTTCCAGCTGACCTTTATTGTGGATGGGGTGAAATACCGATATGGCTTTGAAGTAAAGCAGAATATGGTGGTTAGCGAATGGTTGTTCGGAACACCAGGGAAAAAGGAAGTTTACTTTTTTACACGTGAAGACTCAAGAATTCAGATCAATGAAGACAAGTTCGAAGAGGGAAAGGGATTGATTGATAAAACCAGTTCAAATAATCTGTTTCTGAATGTATGTAAGGCCTTTAATGGTAAAGTTTCAAAGCAGATTCTTGATTTTTTCAGGTTTCGTATTGGCATAAGTGCAGGAGTTAACGATACCGCTTTCCGTGAATCAACTATGGCATTGATAAAGGATGACTCAATTAAACAACGGATTATCGCGCTTTTGAATGAGGCAGACTTTGGAATTCAGGATATCAACAATAAGCAAATCACTACGGAAGATTTGCCGGATGGGGCGTCAGTTGAATTACGGATGAAGCTGGCAGATAAGAAGTGGGAATTTTTGCTCTCTAAGCGTCCGGTTTTCGATGAAAACGGTGATGTTGTTGGTGTGCGGGAATTGTTGATGGATAGCCAGGAATCTGATGGAACGTTGAAATTTTTTAATTATAGCGGGGCCATTATTGATGCCCTTAATGATGGTGGTGCGTTGTTTATTGATGAATTTGATGCACGGGTGCACCCATTGTTGACAAAAAAGATTGTTGAGCTGTTTAATTCGCCGGTAATGAATACGAATGGAGCCCAACTCGTTTTTGTCACCCACGACACTAATTTGCTGGACAATTCCCTTCTGCGACGAGATCAAATCTATTTCACCGAGAAAAATAAGCTGTCGCAAACGGTAGTTTATTCGTTGGCTGATTTTAAAGGAGTGCGGAACGATGCGTCTTATGAGAAGGATTATATTCGTGGTAAGTATGGTGCAATTCCCTTCTTGGGTAATTTTGAAAAACTTTTTCAATAATGGCCTATATAAAACCCACAGACAGAAAAAAAGCCTGGGCAGTACGTCAGATGCCTCAAGATCGTGAATTGAAGAATTTAGACATCAGAAACCTTTTCCGGATTTATTGTGAAGGAGAGAACACCGAGCCAGAATACTTTAAAAGTTTTCCGGTGAATACCGAGACCAAAGTTGAGGCCATCGGAATAGGTCGCAGTAAAACAGCACTTGTCGAAAAAGCTTTAGAATTGCTGAGTAAGGATCAGTTGTTGAAACGACAAAAAAAACTACGATGCTGACAGACAGCTTTGGGTTGTATTCGATTATGACATCAGGCGTGAAGTAAATGAAGCATTTGATTACAATCAGGCTATTGAGCTGGCACACAAAAGCGGATTGCGCGTAGCCTATTCGAATGATTCCTTTGAACTTTGGTTTGTACTACATAGCCGATTTCACAATACAGCGGTAACTCGAAACGAGTTTTACGAAATATTGTCATCCGAATTAAATTGCAACTACGAAGAGGAGGGTAAAACAAAATCGTTCTCCCAAAGCTTGTATCAGATATTTTTGCCGACTCAAAAAACAGCTCTCCAAAATGCAGAGAGATTGCATTTGCAATATCAAAACATAGCATATCATGAGCAAAATCCGTGTACTACTGTCTATTTATTGGTACAAGAGCTGAATAAATGCCTGAAAAAGTAATCGGCTATTCCACAATTTTTTTGGATGTTGACGTAATTTTAAAGCTATTATCACTAGTGTCCCATTAAAATCGGGACGTTATTAAAAATTAAACAAATTTGGCTCATTAAGCCTAAAACGTTCTTTGTCATTTTGAAATTTAGTTCTGTCGAATAGGTCTCTAAGGTGAGTTTTATCTGTTAAAGATATA
>NZ_JBFHIT010000094.1:0-9369 GCF_041596335.1 Mangrovibacterium sp.
GTTTACTTCCGAATTAGATATGGATACCATTCCCAAGGGATTGAGTGAAGATGTTATCCGAATTATTTCAGCGAAGAAAAACGAGCCTGAATTTATGTTGAACTTTCGTCTGGAGGCATTTCGAAAATGGCAGAAGATGACGATGCCCAATTGGGCCTATCTGAAAATCCCACCGATCGATTTTCAGGAAATTATCTATTATGCTGCCCCGAAGAAAAAACCACAATACGAAAGTCTGGACGAAGTTGATCCGGATTTGTTGGAAACATTCAACAAACTGGGTATTCCGCTCGAAGAACAAAAAATATTATCAGGTGTTGCCGTTGATGCTGTAATCGACAGTGTGTCGGTAAAAACAACCTTTAAAGAAACGCTGGCTGAGAAAGGAATTATTTTCTGTTCCTTCTCTGAAGCCGTGCAAGAACATCCGGATCTAATCAAAAAATACCTGGGCATGGCTGTTCCGGTCACCGACAACTTTTTTGCAGCCTTGAATTCGGCCGTCTTTACCGATGGCTCATTCTGCTATATCCCCAAAGGAGTACGTTGCCCGATGGAATTGTCGACTTATTTCCGGATCAACGCCGCCGGAACAGGGCAGTTTGAGCGTACACTGATCGTTGCTGACGATGACAGTTATGTGAGTTACCTCGAAGGATGTACCGCCCCGATGCGTGACGAAAATCAGCTACACGCTGCAGTGGTGGAAATCATCGCGCTCGATCGGGCCGATGTCAAATACTCTACGGTTCAAAACTGGTACCCCGGCGATAAAAACGGGAAAGGTGGCGTGTTCAATTTTGTGACCAAGCGTGGTGTATGCCGGGGCGAATCTTCAAAAATTAGCTGGACACAGGTTGAAACCGGTTCTGCTGTTACCTGGAAATACCCAAGTTGTATTTTAATGGGAGATAATTCAATCGGTGAGTTCAACTCGGTTGCGCTGACGAACAATTACCAACAGGCCGATACCGGAACAAAAATGATTCATATTGGCAAGAATACGAAAAGTACGATCATTTCAAAAGGGATCTCAGCCGGACGAAGCGACAATGCTTATCGCGGACTGGTAAAAGTGATGCCCGGAGCCTCTAATGCCCGTAACTTCTCGCAGTGCGATTCGCTGTTGCTCGGCTCTAATTGTGGAGCTCACACGTTCCCATATATCGAAGTGGCCAATAAATCGTCCATCATTGAACATGAAGCAACAACCTCAAAAATCGGTGAAGACAAGATCTTCTACTGTAACCAGCGAGGTATTTCAACCGAAGATGCAATCGGAATGATTGTAAACGGATATGCCAAAGAAGTATTGAATAAACTTCCGATGGAGTTTGCTGTAGAGGCGCAAAAACTTCTGCAAATCAGCCTTGAAGGAAGTGTTGGCTAGTCGTTGCAAAAAAAAATGGGCTGGCTGGTCTCCTGTCGGGAGATTTTCAACCTAAAACATTAAAATAAGAAATTGAAACCTGGAATATAATAACAGATATGCTTACAATAAAGAATTTAAAAGCCTCAGTTGAAGGCAAAGAAATATTGAAAGGAATCAACCTGGAAATTAAACCAGGTGAAATCCACGCGATAATGGGACCAAACGGTGCCGGGAAAAGTACGTTGGGAAATGTACTGTCGGGCCGTGATGGGTACGAAATTGAAGAAGGGGAAGTGTCTTTCCTGGGTGACGATCTATTGGAATTGTCTCCTGAGGAACGCGCTCGTAAAGGATTATTCCTGAGCTTCCAGTATCCGGTTGAGATCCCCGGTGTTCCTATGGTGAATTTTCTGAAGACTGCGATTAATGAGCACCGCAAGTATAAAGGGCTGGAACCATTGACTGCCGGTGAATTCCTGAAGCTAATGCGCGAAAAGAAAGATATGCTTCATCTGGACTCGCAACTCACAAACCGTTCGGTCAACGAAGGTTTCTCGGGTGGCGAAAAGAAGAAAAATGAAATCTTCCAGATGGCGATGCTCGAGCCCAAACTAGCGATCCTGGATGAGACTGATTCCGGATTGGATATCGATGCGTTGCGTGTCGTTGCTGAAGGTGTAAACGCACTGAAAAGCCCTGAGCGTTCCGTTATCGTCATAACACACTACCAACGTTTGCTCGATTACATCGTGCCCGATTTTGTGCACGTATTATACAACGGACGCATTGTGAAGTCGGCCGGCAAAGAACTGGCTCTGGAGTTGGAGGAAAAAGGATACGACTGGATTAAAAAAGAATTGGTTTAAGATGACTCAAACGCTAATAAATAAAAAAGCAGTCAGCGAAAAGTACAGCGAACTTTATCAGGCAAAGCGAGCTGTCCTCGATGCCGGTTCGTCGCCATTGCTGAACCGTATGCGCGATATTTCCATGAAACGCTTCGAAGAGGTGGGAATTCCCGGCTTTAAAAACGAGGATTACAAATACACCAACCTCGAGCGTGTTTTTGGAAAAGAATACAAACATATACTTGAATACGAAAAAGTAGATGTCGACCTGAACGAAGTATTTCGTTGCGATATTCCGCTGCTCGACACCCATACCATCTTATTGGTTAATGGCTGGTACTATGCCCGCAATAAAGAACTTGTTGATCTGCCCGCAGGAGTTGTGGTTGGCAGTTTGAAGCAGGTTGCGCTAGATCATCCCGAATTGATGGAGAATTTCCTGAATCGTCAGGCAGCACTTTCCAACGATCCAATCGTGGCCTTAAATACCGCCTTTGCGCAAGACGGATTTTTCATGTACGTTCCGGAGAATGTAAAATTTGAAAAGCCGGTGCAGGTGATCAATCTGACTCATGCAGATGAACCTGTTTTTTCAACTCAGCGCAACTTAATTATCGCCGGAGACAACAGCGAAGCGAAGGTAATTTTTTGCGATCACACGCTGAGTTCATTCGATTGCCTGCTAAATAATGTAACAGAAGTGTTTGTAGGCAACCAAGCGGTAGTTGATGTTTATTCCATTCAAAACCAAGACGATAAATCGAACGCGGTTAACTCGGCATTCTTTAAGCTGGGTGAAAAGTCGAACCTCTTGTCGGGAGTAACAACTCTACACGGAGGCCTCATCCGTAATAATCTTGTGGTAAGCCTCGATGGTGAATACGCTGAAGCAAGTGTGTTCGGAATGGCTTTCACCGACAAGCGCCAGCATGTGGATAATTTCACAAACATTCAACACAACAAGGCGAATTGTGAAAGCAATCAGCTATATAAAAATGTACTTAACGAGGAGTCGGTGGGAGCTTTCACCGGTCGGATCCATGTCGCTCGTGAAGCTCAAAAAACAAATGCTTTCCAACGCAACAACAATGTGTTGCTAACCGATACCGCTAAGATGAACACAAAACCTCAGCTGATTATTGATGCTGATGATGTGAAATGTAGTCATGGTGCAACGATTGGTCAAATTGACATGGACGCGTTGTTTTATCTGCAGGCTCGTGGTATTGGTGAAAGTGATGCCCGCATGATGCTAATGAACGCATTTGCACATGAAGTGGTGCAGGAAATTCGTGTTGAACCGTTACGCGATCGAATTGATGAATTGGTTGAACGACGTCTGAAAGGCGAACTAGGCAAATGCCATGCTTGCAAATAGCGTCATTTAAATCATACAAACAGATATAAAAGCAGGTTCTAGAATTTTAGACACCTGCTTTTCTTTTCATTTAAAGTTGAATTTAGGTTCCCTGCTTAAAGACTGTTCGAATGCGGCAAACATCAGCCATTAGTTTGGGTTGAATTTTATACTGGCGAAATAGCTGCCTTTCCATCCAATTCAGCCGGGAATTTGAAGAGCTACCGTCAAGAAAGATTCTTCTCAGTCAACAGAAAAAAATGTAAAAGGCTGTTGCAATTGATACACTCCAATCGCTGCCGGGGTGTTTTTCACAAGCTTATTCAGGCAGCTTTGTACACCCTTCAATTTTATCTGCTTCGTTTCTCATGTTCAAGATTTGTTAACCTCGGGCAGGAGTATTGGCGAAATACATTGTCTAAATAAAAAAATTGTAGCTTTGTCAATCAGCATTAAAATCCGAACACATGACTCTCGATATTGCCCGCATACGCAAAGACTTTCCGATTCTGGAACAAACGGTTTACAATAAACCACTGATCTATTTCGACAGCGCAGCCTCCTCTCAAAAACCACTTCAGGTGTTAAAAAAAGAAGAGCAATTGCACCTCGAATACTACGGAAACATTCACCGGGGCGCGCATTTTTTAGCCGATAAAGCGACAATTGCCTACGAAGCTGTTCGCGACCAGCTGAAGAAATTTGTGAATGCCGCCAATCGCGAAGAAATCATTTTCACCAAAGGAACAACCGAAAGCATCAATCTGGTGGCTTTTTCCTTTGGAGAAGCTTTTATAGAGGCAGGTGACGAGCTAATTGTTTCGGAAATGGAACATCACGCGAATATTGTTCCATGGCAAATGATGGCCCAACGTAAAGGAGCCAAAATCCGCGTGTTGCCTTTCGACAATGACGGCCGGTTGATGATTGAAAAGCTGGATGAACTAATTACGGAAAAAACAAAGCTGATTGCTGTGGCGCATGTTGCCAATACTCTGGGAACGATTAATCCGGTCGATAAGATTATTGAAAAAGCCCATGCAAAAGGAGTGAAAGTGCTGGTTGACGGGGCGCAGGCGGTTAAGCATCTGCCCGTTGATGTACAGGCGCTTGATACCGATTTTTATGTGTTCTCGGCACACAAGATGTACGGGCCCAATGGTGTTGGCGTTCTGTACGGAAAAAAAGAACTGCTCGATCAGATGCCACCTTATCAGGGTGGTGGCGAGATGATCTCGGAGGTAAGTTTCGAGAAAACCACGTTTAACGATCTGCCCTATAAGTTTGAAGCCGGAACGCCGCACATAACCGGTGTAGTTGCCTTTGGCGAAGCCATCAGCTATCTCGAAAACCTGGGAGTAGCTGAAGTTGCGCGTTACGAACACGAATTGTTGCAGTATGCCACCCAAAAACTACTCAGCATTCAGGGCATGACAATCTACGGAACACAGCCGGAGAAATCGGGTGTCATCACCTTTAATATTGAAGGGATTCACTCGTTCGACATTAGCACCATGCTCGACAAAATGGGTATTGCTGTCCGCTCGGGTCGCTTGTGCGCCGATACGGTGATGCAGCACTATGGTGTGTCGGGAACCATCCGAATTTCGTTTGCGGTTTACAATACCTTCGACGAAATCGACCAATTTATTGTCGCACTCAAAAAGCTGGTGATGATGTTGAGTTAATTCAACTTTCGAATCACATTTACGCGACCGAATTGCAAACCGGATCATTCATCGATTATGACAAAACTAACCAAGCTCTATTGGCGAACCTTTTTAGTTACCGGACTATCCTTCGGAGTGATCATGTCCGTTTGGGATTATATTGACAAGGGCGAGTTTGATCTGGGTAAAACACTTTTCATGACCATCTTTTTTGGCGCCGGAATGACTTGGTTTAATGCGTCGAGGTTGAAAAAGTCGCTTGAAAAAGACAATACACCAAGGCCAAACGAAAACGATTAACCGCTCTCCTTCGCTAACGATCACTCAAAATTAGTCGGACTTCCCTCGAACCGGCGCCTTCACCCTGTTGGGCTGTGGGCTCGTAGCTTAGAACCAGGCGCTCGAAAACCAGCCCGTAGTAAGTTTAAATTAATCGCAAACAACTCTCACAGCTGCACAGGTATTCCAGACCGGAGGGCTGCAAGGTGCATCGCTACCTGTGGAACCCTAGCCGAAAGGTTGTGGGCTGGCAGAAAGCAGAAGGTGTTCAACCGACTTAGGATGTTCCTGTTCAACCCCTCCGGGGTTGCCAGCTATATTGTGTCTTCGCATCCCCCAATTCGATTGGGGGTGATGAATCGTTCGATCCTTTCAGGATCGTTCAGGCGCTTTGGTCGTGGTCATCCTTCCAGGTGCTGGGGCCTATCCCAATACCGGACTAGTTAAGGAATCGACTCCAAGTCGATTCTCCCTGTGCATTCTAGCGATAACGCTGCTATAATCGTCATTGCGACCGCGAGGTACGAAGCGGGTGGCAATCTGTTGAAACGACCATCCTCGATCGGAAATCGCTGATTCTTCAGGATTTTGAAGCTCTTAGGTTGGCAAATGCTCTGTACCACAGTGTTCCTCCCAATAAAATCGCCCCCCAACCTCTTGTCCGAAAAACCAATACCAGCCGCCCTTTTGGTCATCTTTTTTTGAAGTTCTTTCAATATAATGATCTTCCGGGGGTTACCATTTCACCAAATTTGTAATTAATCTATGTATAGAATAAACCAGCTGACAATCAACCAATTATTTAAGCGACCGCATATACGGTCGTTTGACGGGTTGTAAACGCAGGTTATTTTTCACTTTTGATTGGCTGCAAATAGTCACATATAACTATCTTTGAGCCAATTAAATGATTTTGCAAGTAAAGCTAGAGAGAGATGAGAGAAAGTTACCTAAATGCGAAAATCATAATACTGAGACCATACAACAGACTTTCGAGAAGGCGAATTTGAAGAAACCGCACTTCGAGACTTTTGGTATTACGCCCATTCTGAGCAGGTTATTCTGATCTGACGCAGTATGTTGTGGGCATAATTTCATAAAAAAGTGTTGAAAAGTACCGATTTCTTATGTGTAATTGAATTAGATGTTGTAAATTGATTGAGAACGTGCAAATAGTTAGCAGCTAGACCTAATGTTTGTATGTTCCTGAGAGCTGGTTTATCTCATTATTTATGGTTAAAAGCGTGGTAAAAGCAAAGAGCTGGGTGTGCGTGGAATGCTTGCTTATGGTCATTCTTGCTATGAGTACATCTAAACTAACTGATGGAGCAGAATCAGAATCTGCCGCAGACATGTTTGCTTTGTCTATCCACAAAACTGAAACACCCCCCACAACAACCTACCCCTCTGACAGTTACACAACAAACACCCACGAGATTACGCTCAGAAATCAAAGCACCACAGACCATTCAACAAATCCATTCGCCATTGAAACAAACGCTATTCAATGGCTTAATAACAGCAACACCGGAACAGAACCAGTCGCGAAAGCAACAGATGCACTTTCGCCTTTGGTGCTGGCTCTGCCCCCTCCACCAACAGCCGACGTTAATGGTGGCGACTGGAATACGGCTGCAACCTGGAATCCGGATGGAGTCCCCACTTCGACTACCGATATCATAATCCCCAATGGATATACTGTTTACATAAATAGCGATGCAGTATGCAAAAACCTGACCATCGAACTCGGTGGCACATTAGTTTTTAATTCGGCAAATACACTTACGGTTAGCGGCAATTTTACGAATAACGGCACCTTTACCAAAGGCTCCGGAACCGTGGTTTTAAATGGCGCGGGCTCAACTATTTCCGGAGCATCTGCCACCAGCTTTAATGTACTTACGATCAATGCCGGGTCGAATGTGAGCTCGGTGGTCACCGTGAATTCAAGTATCGTAGTCAATACCCTTTCGCTTGAAAATGGGCTATTGCAAATTAACAGTGGTACAACATCAATTAGCAATCTTAATCCATCAACCAGTCCACCCCATATCCTCCCGGCAAGCGCTGGTATTGAAGTCAAGAGCGGGGGAACCCTCAATACCGGAGCCTTTACCATCAATAACAAAGGATTGATTCGCATTGATGGTGGGATTGCAAATTTTGGCAGCTCAACGGGCAACAGCATTGAAACCAACACCGATGGAGCTTTTATTGTCAAGAGTGGCAGTACAGTAAATATTGCAGGGCGTCTGCACAATTCCGCCGGAGGAACCCTGAGTGACGGCGGATCGGGGATACAATCGGGAATAACCATTGAAGGCGGCACAATCAAGCTGGCGACTGTGGGCAATGGCCTAGCCAGCTACGGAACGCTAAACGTCACAGCCAATGGCTATTTTAGTTTCACCGCGGGAACTATAATTTTCGAAAACCCAAGTACGGCAACGACAGCTGTCGATTTACAATTTGCAGCTTCGAGTTTACCTAACGGCACAAAGTCGATTTCAAACGGTCTATTCCAATTTGGAGATGCCACTGCCGATCAGACGTTTATTATCAACAGTGCTATCCCAATTCCCAATATCACAACAACCAATGATGCAAACCTGAAATTGGCGCAATCGCTTACCATTGACGGAAACTTGAATTTATCGTCGGGAAGTCAAATTAGCCTGGCAGGCTTTACACTAACACTACCTGCTGACGCCTCAAGCATTGCTGTTGATTTAATTGACACAAATGGAGATGTGTCGACCGCCACGTTTTCGAACATAAGCGGTTATGGTGCCGGACAAACCATTACTATGAATATGGTTGAGAGCAAGCATCCAAGCGATCAAAATTCCTCGACTTATCTTGACCGATACTGGCAGATTTCTACTAGTGCAGGTATTTCTCAATATGATTTAGAGATCGCAACACCCTCGTCTATTTACAAACCAAATACAGGCAGTGCATCGAGCATGCTTTTAGCTTCTTACAACTCGGGCTGGACGGAATTATCCAACGCCTCGATCGACGGGACAGCGATCATCATTACCGGATTAAGTTCGAATAGTCTGACCCTTTCCGCACTAGAGGAGCCAACCGCAACACTGTCGGGTTCGCCGACCATTTGCGAAGGAGGATCAGCTGGGTTAACGATTAACTTGACCGGAGCAGCGCCTTGGGAGGTGGTTTATAATGACGGTTCGAACCATACTATTTCAGGGATTGCCAGTAGTCCATATACATTGACTGTTACACCGGGAGCAACAAGTACTTACACTTTGGTATCAATAGCCGACGCGAACTTAGCAGGAACAGTTTCCGGAACTGCTGCGGTTACTGTCAATACAGCACCTGTATTCTCCGATTGTCCTTCATCCCCAATTAATCTGAACACGACCGCAGGACGTTGTGATGCGGTTGCCACTTATACGGTCGCTGCATCGGGAAGCCCCGCTCCAACTTATACTTATATATTTGCTGGAGCAACGACGACAGGAAGTGTTTCAGGAAGTGGAAGCGGAGAAACCTTTAATGTTGGAACTACAATAGTGACTGTAACTGCAACAAATAGTTGCGGAAGTGAAACCTGCAGCTTTAATGTTATCGTAACCGACGATGAAGCTCCATTAATAACAAAATGCCCGGACAATGTCAGTAAAAATGTCGATGATGACGCGTGTGGTGCCATCGTAAGTTACAATAACGCAACGGCAACGGATAACTGCAACGCAACAATCACATACAGCCAAGTTTCAGGATCATACTTCCCTGTTGGCACAACGACGGTAACCGCTACAGCAACTGACCCAACTGGCAATTACGACGAATGTACTTTCACTGTAACAGTAA
>NZ_JBFHIT010000095.1:0-8372 GCF_041596335.1 Mangrovibacterium sp.
AATTTCCTGACCAACACTTAGTCCTGAAATTTGAATTAACACATCGGTATCCAAATAGCGTATTCCAACGACATCAATACCAGCAATGGTATATTTCTTGGGGCTTGAATAATAGATTGAAAAATTAGTTCCTTCTTCTTGAGCAAAGGCAGCAAGGCTCATGATGAAGAATACGAAGAGAATTTTGAGTTTACGCATTTCCTGTTTATTGTTTAGCTCACAATTTGTTGACTGGTTTTTCCGAAGCGACGTTCTCTGTTCTGAAAATCAGAAACGGCTTCAAATAAGTTCTCCTTGTTAAAATCGGGCCAGAGAACCGGAGTAAAATATAATTCGCAATAAGCGATCTGCCAGAGCAGAAAATTACTTATGCGGGCCTCACCACTCGTACGGATAAGTAATTCCGGGTCTGGAATTCCATTTGTGGCTAAATATTTATCGATAAGTTCTTTGTTTATTTCTTCCGGTTGAATTTTCCCGGACTTAGTATCGACAGCGATCTTTCTGATTGCTTCGGTAATTTCCCATTTAGAGGAGTAACTAAGAGCTAAAATCAGATTTACACCGGTACAATCTTTCAATTCATTTATTGACCAATCTAATTTCTCCTGAACCTCGGGTGGCAAACTATTATAATCACCGATCATTCGCAAACGAATGTTCTTTTCTTTTAACGACTCGGTTTCGTTATTAATAGCATAAACCAAAAGGCCCATCAAAGCATCGACTTCGGCCTTGGGCCTCGACCAGTTTTCAGTTGAAAACGCGTATAAAGTCAGATATTTAATTCCGATTTCACTAGCACCTTCCAAAACTGATCGAACAGATTCAACACCTTGTTCGTGCCCATGAAACCGCTCGTTACCGTGTTGGGCTGCCCATCTCCCATTACCATCCATGATGATGGCAACGTGTTCCGGAATCTTACTAGCATTAAGTTTTTCTTTCAGCGTCATTCTAATTTATATTATCATACGCGGGACATTTTTTGCCGCCTCGATAAAACCGGTAGCAAACATGAACCCCCAGATGATAGATCCAATCATTATTGTGAAGGGGACTTGTATACTCAGTCAAAACGCTGGTTGTTTGATTAAAATTGGCTCTCGGATCATCCAGGTTATCCAACTTATCGTCGAAATATTTCCTGAACTGTGTTTCTACACCGACACCCCACCGTTCTCCGATGTTAAATTTAACACCGAAACCAAATGGCATATTCAGCGCGGCAAGGTTTTTACTTTCACCCAACGGATCCGCATAGGCACCAACTGAATTTAAAGCAACAGGATCATAATCGTACGGATAAAAGCTCACTCCAATCCCACCGATTAAATAGGTGGTTACTGTTTGCTTACGACTTCCGATGATATATTTAAAAAAGTTGAATTCAAACATCGCTGATACATCTGTAACAGTTTTATTGAATTCCCAAAGTGATGATTCAAATTCACCAGTTGCTTTTATTCTCTCCAACATTAAGGTTCCCCGTACGGAATATCGTGGATTAAAATTGTATCGCACAAATACCCCTGCTCCAGGTCCCAAAGAACTTTTTGTTTCGACTAAAGTCATGTCGCCTGAGTATGTACCCAGACCTCCCCAAAGGCCAATATCAGCTGTGTGTTGAGCTTGCGCAACCTGCAACGTAATGAAGCTTAGTGCAACCAAAAGCAATCTTTTCATTTCCAATCTATTTTCGTGAAAGGGTTGAATAAAAAGACAGCATTGCAAATTGTTTTGGCATCGTTATCAACATCTGAACATAAGACCTTTCAAAGGCTACAAAAGTAATATAATTCTCAAAACATCATGCTTGCTGCCTACTATAAAACCCAAATTGAGGTTAAAAATTGTTAAGCTGAATAATTAATTTCGACGGTCGGTTCCCCACATCAATTTATTCCGCAATGTACTAAAAAAGCCATGTCCGGGTAGCTTCAAAGTTTTCACCGAAAAGCCCGCTTTGCTGACAACCAGCTCTCCCGGGAAATTCATTGCTTGCGAACGTGAATCCAGCGAACACAAAAACTGTTGTCCTCTTCCCTCTACCCGCAACGAAATCCGATTGTCGTCAGGAACAACAAGCGGCCGCATGGTTAGGTTATGTGGTGCAATCGGCGTAATCACAAAACTGTTCGAATTTGGTGGCAAAATTGGACCTCCAACACTCAGCGAATAGGCTGTTGATCCGGTTGGTGTGCTAATAATTAGCCCATCTGCCCAATAAGTTGTTAGGTATTCATCATTTAGATAGGTGTGTATTTCAATCATCGATGAACTATCCATCTTGGTCACCGTAATTTCATTCAACGCATAGTTAAAATCGCCAAACAGATCAATTCCATCTTCAAAGCGCAAAACCGAACGCTCCTCAATCTCATACTCATTTTTCAGCAGCAGCTGCACTGCTTCATCCATGTCCTGTCGCGAAATGGCCGATAAAAACCCCAGTCTGCCAGTATTAATTCCAATCACTGGAATTGACTTATTTTTCAAACTTAAAATTGATTTTAGCAACGTGCCGTCACCACCAATACTGAACAGAAATCTGACTGATTCCGGCAGTTCATACCCAAAAGTAAACTGGCCTTTTATATCAGGCATTTCAGAACAGCGATCTTTGATCGATTCGTAAAATGGTTTATAGATATAAATATCCTCGTCCCGATCATGCAACATTGAAAAGAGCCTGCTCAGATCAGGCATGAAAGAGCTTTCAATGTGAAGTCCAAAAACAGCAACACTCATAAGGGATTGATTAAACTAAATATTCAGGTATTTCATCAACAACTCAAACCGGTCATCGTACATATGTTTCAACATACTTTCATCCATAAACACCGACCGAATGACGTAATTGTAGCGGACAAAAGTTTGAACGATAGCTGACAAATCCATTTGATTCACCTTCAACGTAACTGTGATCTCTCTTGAATTTTCGGCTTTTGATACATACAAACTAAGTATCTTGGCATCGTTTCCTTCTACAATACGGGCAATTTCGGCTAAAGAATAATCAATCGAATTCAGTTCCAGAACCAACACTCCACCGGGTTCTTTTACAGCCACCAAATCGGCAAATTTATGGGCCAGATCGTTCGCGGTAATCACCCCGATGTATTGGTGGTCGTCGTCCAACACGGGCAATACAGAAAGCTTTAACTCGGAGATTATGGACACGACCTCGTAAATATGTCGATTCTGGTGCACATGCGGCTGCACCAAATGATCAACACAATCATCCATCAACACGTCAGCCAAATTCAAATCATAAATGGTCTTGTCGTTGATTAGACCAACATATCGATGGGCATCCACAACAGGCAAATGCGAGATGCGGAAAATTTCCATCCAATTCAAAGCTTTCTGCCCGTTATCGGTCAGTCTCAGCGATGGAATAACGTCGGATATGAGTGCGCTTGCGAACAAATCTTTGTACTTTAGTTTTAACTTCTAAACAATTAAATCGTAACTTTGCAGCCCTATTTAAATGTTATGACCAGACTAAGTGTAAATATAAACAAAATAGCGACACTGAGAAACTCTCGTGGCGGTTCTGTACCCAGTGTGGTAGAAGCAGTAATTAACTGTCAAAAATTTGGGGCTGAAGGCATTACAATACATCCACGGCCCGATGAAAGACACATCCGGAGACATGATGTGTATGACATTAAACCACACATTTACACCGAATTAAACATTGAAGGCTATCCATCTAAAGATTTTCTCAATTTAGTTATTGATGTAAAAGCCGATCAGGCAACGCTTGTGCCCGACAAACCAGGACAGCTAACATCCGATCATGGTTGGAATACAGTGGAACATGCCGATTTTTTGACCGACGTGATTAAACAACTAAAGCAGAATCGTATTCGCACTTCCATCTTTGTTGATCCAAGTGTTGAGATGGTTGAAGGCGCGAAACGTGTTGGTGCCGATCGGATTGAATTATACACCGAACCTTACGCCAGTTTGTACCCGAAAGACCCGGAAAAAGCAGTGGCACCGTTTGTTGAAGCGGCCAAAACCGCCCAAAAACTTGGATTAGGTATCAACGCAGGACACGACCTGAGCCTGAAAAATCTTAAGTATCTTATCGATCGGATTCCATATATCGACGAAGTTTCGATTGGTCATGCATTAATTGCAGATGCATTATACATGGGGCTTCGCAACACGATTAAGGAATATCTCGACTGCATTAAACCGTAAGCATGGAATTATTTTTTCGGGAAGAAGGTAAAACCGGGAAGAACATTGTCATCGTTCATGGCCTTTATGGGTCTTCTGACAACTGGCTCACCGTTGGTAAAAAGCTGGGGAAACATCATCATGTTTATTTGATCGACCAACGAAACCACGGACGATCGCCCAATACCGAAGAACACTCATACGAGCTGATGAAAGAAGATCTGGCAGCATTCTTTGTCCAGCATAAGATCGACAAAGCCACTGTAATTGGTCACAGTATGGGTGGAAAAACGGCTATGTTTTTCGCTGCGGAATATCCGGAAAAAATTGAAAAATTAATTATCGCCGATATTGCTCCCAAAGACTATATGGATTTGGGTGAAATCAGCCAATATTATCAGCATCAGCTCATTCTCCAAACCCTGATTGAGTTAAACAATCATTGCGAAGATTACAGCTCCCGGGATGATATTTCAAAATATTTAAAGTTGAAGTTAGGGAGCCAGGATTTAGTGATGTTTTTGCTCAAAAGCATTTATCTCGACAAAAAATCGAATCATTTCAAATGCCGGGTAAATGTAGAGGTTCTGTACGATTCTCTTGATGAAATCATCAGTGGGATGAACTATCGGTGGTTGGAAGACCGCATTCCAATCGTGGGATACCCTGTTTTATTTATTCGGGGCGCTAAATCCGATTATCTGTCTGAAGAAGATGTAAAAATGGTGAAAGAGATTTACCCCGAGGCTCAAATAGAAACCATCCCAAATGCGGGTCATTGGCTTCATGCAGAACAACCAAAACTATTCATGGACGCACTGCTCCGGTTTATATAACAAAAACCGATAGCCAATGCTCAATGCTATTAGAAAATGAATTTTGTATCGAAATTCAACGGGATTCGAAATTCCTTTTTAAGTGCAATCACAAACAGAGCAATCACTTCCTAAAATTCAACATTAAAAAGGAAAGCGCAATTCTCCACAAACGAACAGTTCCGCTCAGTTTCCTTCAACTTAAATGAAAAGGTAAAGGCAATTCTGAGATCCTAAACTTTCAGCCTTCGATTGTACTTTTTAGTCAATTCCACCAGAAAATCTTTATGCGATTTTTTGAGCATTTTCCACTCCATTCGCCATTCCCAATTGTTGTGAACGGTTCCCGGCGTATTCATTCGGTGTTTTCCATCCAACTCTAGCAAATCCTGCATCGGGACAATCGCTATTTTAGCCACCGACGCCCAGGCAGTTTCAATCAGGGCGCGATGTATGTTACTCCAACTGGTGTTAAAATACTTTTTCAAATTATCGCTTTCTTCTTTGGTAGCCGTTTTCAACCAGCCCAGCGTTGTATCGTTATCGTGCGTCCCGGTGTAAACCGCAAAATTGCTTCCGTAATTATGTGGCAAATTCACATTGGTTTCATCCGATGCATAGGCAAACTGTAAGACCTTCATGCCGGGCAAATCAAAAGCATCGCGCAATTCTTCAACTTCCGGTGTAATAATCCCCAAATCTTCGGCAATGACCGGCAGATAACCTAGTTGCGATTTCAATAAACTCAGCATTTCAAATCCTTTTGCCGGCCACCACTCTCCGTTAATCGCATTTTTCTCGGAAGCCGGGATCGACCAAAACGATTCCAATCCCCGAAAGTGATCGATACGCACCAGGTCAAACATTCGCAAGTTGAAATGAACGCGTGCCGCCCACCAATCATATTCCCGCTCAGCCAACCGATCCCAATCGAATACCGGACAGCCCCAATATTGACCTGTTTCGCTAAAATAGTCGGGCGGAACACCCCCAACATGAGTCATTTGCCCTTTTTCATCGAGCAGGAAAATATCCTGATTTCCCCAAACATCTGAACTATCGAGTGATACATACAGTGGCAGATCACCAAATATTAGAATGCCTTTCGAGTTGGCATAATTTTTCAACTGAAACCATTGTCTGAAAAAAACAAACTGCACAAATCGATGAAAGTTTACTCGGGCATCTTGCTCCAGCATTGCTACATCCAGCTCATGTGCATCGCGATTCCGCAGTTTTTCCGGCCATTCATTCCAGCATAAATCGTCATCAGTACTTTTTAATGCCCGAAATAATGCATAGTCAGTCAGCCACCACGAGTGCTCGCCCAAAAACGTGTAGTACTCTTCCTTCCAATCGTCAAAATTCGATCTAAAAGCTTCGTAGGCTCGTCGCAGAAGAACAGTCTTCTCATCCATCACCAAATCATACTCCACCCTTTTGTCCGACATCTCTGGCACTTCCAACAAATTCTCTTCGGCCAGCAAACCATCTTCAACCAACAGCTCCAAACTAATGAAGAGCAGGTTCCCGGCAAATACCGAGTAGGATTGATAAGGTGAATTTCCGTAACCAGTTGGTCCAATCGGTAAAATTTGCCACAATCGCTGATTGGTTTCCGCTAAAAAATCAACGAAATCGTAGGCGTCCTTTCCTAGTGTTCCAATGCCATATTTATTTGGAAGCGAACTTAAATGCAATAAGACTCCGCTACTTCGTTCTAACTCTCTCATGTGCTATATTGATTTATATCGTCGGGGAATTCATTTCTGGTTTTGCTGAAGACTCTCCGAATCGGAACTTTTTCAGCAGAAGACAAAAATAATTTATTTATGGTTTTTTAGTGCAGATAAAAACAAAAACATCGGCATTATTGTATTTTCGACACAAAAGCTTGCCGGCAGATGAGTTATTCCATCAATTTGCAGAAATAAAAAAAACGAAAAGTCAGTCGATGAATTGTTGTTCCCGTCAACAGCTTGATCACACATTAATGCCGGGTGGCAAATTCGCCCGAAAGAACTACCTTTGCGGTCAAACAAAAATACAAGCATGGTAGCAATAGGTTTATTAAATGAATTGGAAGTAGTAAAGACAGTCGATTTTGGCGTTTATTTGGATGGCGGCTCACAAGGCGAAATTTTGATGCCCAAACGATACGTGCCGGAAAATTGTCAGGTTGGCGATCAGGTAAACGTGTTTATCTACCTCGACTCTGAAGACCGTTTGGTAGCTGTTACTGACCATCCACGCGCTATGGTCGGCGAATTTGCGGTCATGAAAGTAGTCTCGACAACTCCGGTTGGTGCCTTCCTTGATTGGGGACTCCCTAAGGATTTGCTGGTTCCCTTCCGCGAGCAACAGGTTCCGATGGAAGAAGGCAAGGACTATCTCGTATTCGTCTATCTCGACGACGAAAGTCAGCGAATTGTTGGTTCGTCTAAGCTCGACAAATTTGTTGATAACCTACCGGTAGATTACGAAGAAGGTGAAGAAGTCGATCTGCTTATCGCC
This sequence comes from Mangrovibacterium sp., assembly GCF_041596335.1. Taxonomy (GTDB): domain Bacteria; phylum Bacteroidota; class Bacteroidia; order Bacteroidales; family Prolixibacteraceae; genus Mangrovibacterium. Next base: position 7,524 of record NZ_JBFHIT010000095.1, read on the forward strand.
GGAAAAACAGACCTTGGCTATAAGGCGATTATTGATAACAGCCACTGGGGGTTGCTGTTTAAAAATGAAGTTTTTCAACCATTGAAAACCGGCGACCGTGTAAAAGGATACATCAAAAACATTCGTGAAGACGAAAAAATCGATTTGGTATTGGAAAAACCGGGCTACGAAAAAATCGACAGCATTGCTCAAGGTGTACTCAATCGGCTGAAAGAATCCGGAAACTTCATTGCGGCCAACGACAAAACCGATCCAAAAGAAATTTCAAAACTATTCGGAATCAGTAAAAAGAATTTCAAAAAAGCGATCGGATCACTCTACAAACAACGCTTGATTACGATTGAGGAAAACGGTATTCGACTGGCGGAGTAGTTTGCAGCTACAGTTAGCCAGTATACTTTTGAAAAGCTAAATTTGAATTTTGCACCAGCAATACGGTGAATAAAACGAGTTCAAAAATGATGAACTCGAAACACAGAACTCGAATCGAAACGAATGAAACTTTGCATTGCAGAAAAACCAAGTGTTGCCAAAGAAATTGCCCAAATTATAGGTGCCCGAACCCGCCGCGATGGCTTTTTTGAAGGAAATGGCTATCAGGTAAGCTGGACTTTCGGACACTTGTGTACACTGAAAGAACCACACGATTACACCGACAAATGGAAATATTGGGACATGCGCTATCTGCCCATGATCCCACCTCGCTTTGGCATTAAAGTGATTGACGACGGTGGCGTGAAAAAGCAATTTGGCATTCTCGAAAAGTTGATCACCGAAGCTGACGAGATTATCAACTGCGGTGATGCCGGACAAGAGGGAGAGCTCATTCAGCGTTGGGTACTCACCAAA
>NZ_JBFHIT010000096.1:0-8162 GCF_041596335.1 Mangrovibacterium sp.
AGTTTCCTTTCCTTCACGATCGTCCCACGTGAATAATTTGATAGCTGAATCCTGATTAATGGGACGGTTTAAATCCCAAACTTCACCATTTACTGAAACCGCCAAAACATCTTTTGCCAAACGGCTGCTAATGGCATTTGCGATTTCGAGACCGGTTACTCCGCTTTCGAAATCGCGTACACTGTTGTCAGGTAATGTAATCTTTATCATCTGTCAATTCATGAATTCGAGGTTTTCAGCCTCTTATTAATTTTCGCTAAAAAGCTTTTTCAAGCTAACTTATATTCCAAAACACAATACTTAAGGTATTTTGGTTTGCTTTTTTCGGCCTGCAAAGATAATTATTCTTATCTGTTCGCGGCGACATTCATCGGATTTTATGGCAATTAAACGTTTCGCCAAATTCGTCATAAAAGAACCTAAGTTTAAGAAGAGTGTTTTTCATTGCACCGCCAATCGCAACCGGAAGCGTTATAAAAAGCTTTGGGTTCGACGTTAGGGTGCTCGGTCATCCTTAATTTCAGGAACATCATAAAGAACTGAAATTCAGACCGAATGAATAAGATACGCCCTTCCTATTCAATAAAAAAGGCACTCTTTCGAGTGCCTTGCAAGTATGATTGCTGATTGCAATGCTTTTCAACAAAAGAAGCCGACTAACGGAATCCAAAGCTGATACCGCCATTGTATGTGATATACTCTGATTTACTAACTGAACCGAACAAACTAAAGAATGCGAGTTTTAAACGGAATCCGGCATCAATCCCGATATAACGATCATCGTAGTTTAAACTAATCGGATCCTCTTCAATCCCCATTGCATCTGTAATTAAATCGTCGTAACTCGTAACATCCTCTCCTATTTGTCCAGGATCAGGGATTGGATAACTACCAAGAATATTAAAACTGGTCTTACTACTGTTTTCGGTCACGGATGCAAACAATGTAATTACAGAGAACTTCTTCGAAACAATTAAACCGTATTTAAGATTCTTTGAGGTCAATTCGCCTTTTTGATCCGGGTCAATGGTATAACCGGCAGGATTCGAAAGACCATAGTTCGTGTAGTCAAATTCTATTCCTGACTCCCCTGAAATTTCGGAATACGCACCAAAAACAGAGATATCGATCGGCAAATGCTTGATAAAAGGAAGCGATTGGCGAATGTTATGTTTCAACCCAATCCCCCATAAACCGACTTCAGCATCCTCTCCATCAATATCGAACTTCGTTGTCGGAATCCAACGACCGATTACATCGGTGTTTGGCAGCAGGCCAAAGGTTGCCTGCACAATCGGAACCGGAACCAGATCCACTTCACTTCCGTTCGGAGTCGAAAAATAAGGAACCGCAACTGTTTGCCCCTGATACTCCGCGTCGTAATACAAGGTTACCCCATTTGTATTACCGGCAGCCGTTGAAGCCATACTACTTCCTGGCTGAGCATATAAATACTTCAATCCCAATTCGTTTACATCAAACGTTTTATCCGATCCGGGAACCTGAAAAGCGCTCACCGCAAATGCCAGATCGAAGCCCCACATCTTATGCGTTTCGGCAGTATAGTACCACGAGTTATTCATCCCTACTCCAAGGCCTTTGGCATATGGCTCAATGTACGCCTCGATCAACAGATTCGCGTCGTGTGTTCCAAATCGCAACATATCAGACACATCTGATTGCCCAAAAGCTGTTGCCATTCCGGCTGTAGCTAACATTGTGCTTAGAACTATCTTCTTCATATTAATAAAGTGGTTGGTTAACTGGAACAATAATACAAAATTCAACTTAGTTAAAAAGTAGATCGTCCTTTTTTTCCAAAATCAGCGATTTTTTGGCCGCAATCAAGCAGGAATAATCTAAATTCGAAACATTTCCGCTTTTTTTATTAAGATATTTTTTACTGTTTTGAAACCTTCAAAAAAATATAGTTTAAGCATGTACAAGATTATTTATCTATTGATCCTGATCGCGGGATTGAGTTATCCGGCGCTTTCGCAAAAGCCAATCACCTTAGAAGATATACAAGTCAATCATACCTTTAAACAAAAATCGGTAAGTGGCTTATATTCGATGAAAGATGGTGCCCATTACACCACCCTTGAGGAAGGAAGCAAAATTGTAAAATACAGCTACCAAAAAGGTGAGAAAGTGGCCATTCTTTTCGATCTGGCGACCTTAAAAGACGCGCCGATATCGGCTTTTTCTTCCTATGAGTTTAGCGATGACGAAACAAAAATATTATTGACCACCGCGCGTGAAAAAATTTACCGTCATTCATTCACCGCTGAGTACTACATCTGGAATTCGGTTACCAACGAACTGAGCCAGCTGTCGGCAAAAGGCAAACAGCAGGTTGCCACTTTTTCGCCCGATGGAGAACGCGTAGCTTTTGTGCGCGAAAACAACCTGTTTGTGAAAAGTCTCAAATTCGGAACCGAAAATCAGGTAACAACAGATGGTAAATTCAACGAAATCATCAACGGAATTCCGGATTGGGTTTATGAAGAAGAATTTGGATTCAACAAGGCATTTGCCTGGTCGCCGGATTCGAAATTTCTGGCCTTCATTCGTTTCGACGAACGTGAAGTTCCGGAAATGAGCATCCCCATGTACAAAGGTCTCAGTTCTGAGTTGGATGAATACTCGCTCTATCCCGGCGAATACGTTTACAAATATCCGAAAGCCGGTGAAAACAATTCGATTGTGAGTGTACATGTGCACGATTTAAAGTCGAAGACAACCCTGCAAGCTGATCTGGGAAAGGAAACCGACCAATACATTCCGCGCATTAAATGGATGGCTGACGCAGCCGATTTGGCAGTAATGCGCCTAAACCGGAGACAGAACCAACTGGATGTGTTTTTAGTCAATCCAAATACAGGCGACAGCCGCCTCTTTTACACCGAAAAAAACAAACGCTATGTAGCTGAAGAATTCCTGGATGATTTCACCATTTTGCCGGGCAACGACTATTTTGTTGTCAACAGCGAACGCAGCGGATACGCCCATCTTTATCTGTACAACCGCCAGGGATATGAAGTCCGACAATTGACAAATGGCGATTTTGACGTGACCAAGTTTTATGGTTTCGACCCGAAAAAGAAAATTTTCTACTATCAGGCTGCAGCAGAATCGCCCACCCGACGCGAGGTTTATTTTGTGAGTTTAGATGGAAAAAAGAAAGGAAAACTATCCAGCCAGCCCGGCACAAATGACGCTGAATTTAGTGCCGGATTTCAATACTTCATCAATCGGTTCAGTAATTTGGCAACACCCAAACTGACCAGTCTGCATAGCAACGACGGCAAATTGATTCGGGTACTGCAAGATAACAAGCCCCTGATTGAAACGCTAAAACAATATGCTATAAGTCCCAAGGAACTATTTCAATTTAAAACATCGGAAGGAGTGGAATTGAACGGATGGATGATAAAGCCATTGAATTTTGATCCCTCCCAAAAATACCCGGTTGTGATGACTCAATATAGCGGTCCGAACTCGCAGGAAGTGACCGACGAATTTTCGGTTGACTGGTATAACTACCTGGCACAAGAAGGCTTTGTTGTAGCCTGTGTCGATCCGCGCGGAACAGCTGCCCGGGGCGAAGATTTCCGGAAAGTTACCTATATGCAACTGGGCAAGTACGAATCGGACGACCAGATTGAGGCTGCAAAATACCTGGGAACACTACCTTTTGTCGATAAAACCAACATTGCCATTTGGGGATGGAGCTATGGCGGTTTTATGACTTTGCTTTCGATGGAAAAAGGAGGCGATGTGTTTAAGGCCGGTATTTCAGTCGCTCCGGTTACAAACTTCAAATTCTACGATTCAGTTTATACCGAACGTTTTATGCGCAGCCCAAAGGAAAATGAAGATGGATACAATGACAACTCTCCACTGTCAAATCCGGCAGGAATTGCGGGGCGACTATTGCTGATTCATGGTTCAGCCGATGATAATGTGCATGTACAAAACAGCATGGAATTTTCGGAAGCACTGGTGCAGGCAGGTGTTCAATTCGACATGGCAATATACACCAACCGTAAGCACGGCATTTCAGGTGGAAATACGCGGCTTCATCTTTACCGAAAAATGACCGACTTTTTAAAAGCCAATTTAAAATAACGTAAGTTCGTATACTTGCTTAAGCCTGTTGTTTCAACAGGCTTTTTTTAGGTCGAAAAAGTTCCCCTTCGTCCTCATCCGACGTGCGCATGGCTTGCTCCACAAAACGCTCAAACAATTGATTTTGGTAGGGCGAAAACTTATCGTTTTGATTTTCAATGTACGCAAAACTTAAAGGCGAAAATTGATTGAAATCTGCCCGAAAAGTCTGGCTAAAACAACCGGCATTCGACTGCACTGCCTCAACCAAAAACAGATCGATACTCCTTCGCATAAGCGATTGAAAAATGGCAACTGCCCCAGACCCAATTGAGTCGGCCAACTTTACAATCTCTTGCCCTAAATGGTAAGTCCGGTTCAACAGCAGATCCAAATCGAATGACCTGGCTGAAGCCGAAAATGCGGTCAAGACCCGGGAATTCAGGTCATCACTCACATCCTGAAAATCGTCCAGCAATTGCAAATAGGCGCCATAAGCATACAGAAACTGTTCCTGCTTTCCGGTCAGTTTTCCGGCAATCAGAAAACCATCGGCAACAACCGAAGTGCCGCCCTTTTGAATGCTGATTTTCAGTCGTTCGTCGAAATTGAGCTCCGCCACTCCTTCAATCAATTTTACACTCTCTGATTGTGCCGCATGAATATCAAGTAAACTTTTATACAATTCCGGATAATGCGCTCTCGACCACTCCCCTTCAATCAGCTCAACCATTTGGTAAATCTTTTCCTCGTGCCTGTTTAACGGGCAAATATCGCGTCCGGCCAAACGATCGGCAAATCGCTCACCAAAAGCGAACTTTTCCATCGCTGAAATCCCGGCATCGTCAAGGTAATTGTCCGTGTATGGATACAACATGCTATAGGCAAAAATTGAAGCGGTTAGTTCCACCTTTTTCCCCAGTAAAAACTGGAGGCCATTCAGGATCCAAACGTTTCGCAACGCCTGAAAAGCACTTTCCGGGTTCAATTCGGGATCGTATCGTTTTGCGGCTTTTAAGAACGACCAGGTACTATTCACCATCGCATCCGAGAGAATCGTATCTAACTGTTCCGTCGAATAGTCCAGACTATCGCGAAAAAAGTCGGTTAAAAGTCCAATAAGGGTGGCCTTTTCCTTTTTTAAACCCTCACTTGAAATGTTCGCTGCAATCTTTTTCGATTTCATGGCATTCGAAAACTCATCAAATCTCGTCTCGCGCAATCCCTGCTCCACCGACGAATAAACACGAATACCGCTGGGTAATGCAGTATTGCTTTTGTTCCACAAATCGATCACTTGGTCTAAATAGCTCATAACAAGTTGGTTTAATAACACTAAAAACTTCAGGCATACAAAGTGACGCAATTGCGGGCACAGAACCATTTCAATTCCGATGAACGGGCGGGTTTTGTCGGTAAAAAGCGGCCATCAAAAAAAATTGAAAAAAGGCAATATTTTTCCAGTGCAGCAACATCTGCGGACAAAATTTTTCTATATTTGCATCGCCTTTGAGGGAATGACCAAAGAGGCAACATAAGCAATAATTTCATGCCCAGGTGGTGGAATTGGTAGACACGCTAGTTTCAGGGACTAGTGTCCGTAAGGATGTGCAAGTTCGAGTCTTGTTCTGGGTACAACATTGAAATCAACAAAAACAAAAAGCGCTTAAAATCAACATTTTAAGCGCTTTTTGTTTTTACACTGAAGTCAAAAAAGCTCATCAAAAGTCAAATAAAGCGAGACTTTATCGAGAACAACTATTTTTTCCAAAAAACTGTTCTCGGCAAATCTCATAACTATCTCTATTACAGCATACAAATTAACACAAATTGACTCATTTTGGAGTTTAAAGTTATCGTCATAATTAGATATTTTTAAGCACCAATCGAGAACAATTTTCATTTAAACTAAAAATGGAGAAATTATGAGATTGACAATTAACTTCCTTGTGAAGAAAGCAAGGCAAAAAAACAATGGTGAAATACCGATTTACGTTAGAGTAACATTAAATTCCAGAAGAATTGAACTCTCAACCGGAATATATTGTGATATTGACAAATGGGATGAATTTGGACAGCAGTTCAAAGGTAGAAGTGAAGCCGCCCGGATATTGAACATCAGATTAAACAAAATCAGAAACGAAATTCAAGATCACTACAACCAATTAAAATCTACTGATGAGGACTTCAATGTTATTACAATTAAAAATAAACTGCTAAACATCGATGACAGCACTGGAATTTTGATAGTTTTCGACTACTACCTAAACAGCATCCGGGAAAAAGAAAACAAAGGCTATTCATCAAGAACATATAAACACTACAAAACTTCACGAAAACGGGTAGCTGAATTTATCAAACATCAATATAAAAAAGCTGATTTTTCGGTTAGCTCAATCAATTACAATTTTCTGGATTCATTTGATATATACATTAAGAAAAAGTACGGGATTCACCAAAATACTGCATGGAACTACCATAAACATCTCCGCCGAGTTTTAAACCTTGCTGTTTCGATGGATCACATTCCCAAAAATCCATATAGCAAATACAAAGTTGCCTTGGATGAGACCCATCGGGAGTTTTTGACAAATGAAGAACTTTCAAGGATTGAAGAAAAAGAAATTCAGATTGAACGATTAGCTATCATTAGGGACATCTTTGTATTTGCATGTTATACAGGACTATCCTATTCCGATGTGTCTAAACTCAGTAGAAAACACCTTCAAAAAGGTATAGATAAGAACGAATGGATAATAATTGACAGAACTAAAACGAATAATCGCTGCAGGATTCCAATCCTTCCAAAAGCAAAGGAGATATTAGGGAAATATCGAGATTATCCCACAAATTATACGAAAGGGCTATTACTTCCGGTGTTAAGCAATCAAAAGATGAACAGTTACCTGAAAGAATTGGGTGATGTCTGCAACATCAATAAAAGTATAACCATGCATATGGCCCGGCACACCTTTGCCACATCTGTAACTCTTAGCAATGGAGTTCCTATTGAAACAGTTTCGAAAGTACTCGGACACACTTCACTAAAAACAACGCAGATATACGCCAAAATTCTTGATCAAAAAATTTCAGAAGATATGAATCTTTTAAAAAGTCGATTGGAAACAACAGCTGGAGCAATTCATAAAAAGGGGCAGTCACCCACGATCTAACTCGGGTACTTCCAGTTTATCCGATATAACTGCATGGCCAACATGAAACTTAGATTATTCTTTTCGTTAACTGCTCAACCATGATTTGTCTAAAGAATTGGAAGAGGCAAACATCCATTGTTTGAGCAATGTAGACGCAGCAAAAAGCTCTTATAGTTCCTGATGATAAGGATTACCGGCAGTCTGGTGTCTTTATTCAGCAAAGGTAGGGCAATTACTTTTTTGTTCATCCGATGCAGACTGCAATAGAAGTTCAGTCGGTAAACCATGTATTTAAAACTGTCGTGCGATGGCGACCGGGGATCACGGGCCAAAGCGGCCAGGTCCTCTTTAATCTCTTCGGGGTAGTTCTGCTCAGGAGGCCTCCCAAAGTGAAACAAGAACAGGGCAATAGGCCGAATGTCGTTTTATAACGTACTTCTGCTTTGCCAATGCAAAGTAACCCGCTGCTCCAATCTACGATAACTCACTCAAATTCGGCAAACAAAACAGCAGCATACTCAACAACTAACGCACCTAAGGCTCATTCTTCAACTAGCTATAAAAAACGACAAAAAAAGGGGAAATTCCCCTTTCGCTCAATCTTTCTCTGGCAGCATGATGAAAACTGCCGGTGAAGGATTATCAATATCATGAGCCGAAACAACAGCCTTCAAAGTAACCATCCTGGTTTCCGGCTCCGATTGAAGTTCTCGTTTCTCATTGTCCAGCCAATCCATTTCTGCCGGAAGCTGAAACTGGCTATTTCGGTCAGACCGTGCCACACATTTCGGTTGAAACCGTGCCACTTTGAGAGATGGTGCAATTATACAAAAAATTAATTTTCACTCTTTAAAATTCCTTTTCTCAGCGATTCACCTTTCAGGTCAATGCGGTGAG
>NZ_JBFHIT010000097.1:0-8006 GCF_041596335.1 Mangrovibacterium sp.
AGGAATTGCACCCCATGAGCTTCGCCAAACTACATTCGTTTTAAACCAATCGGCTGCTCTGGCCGACCGAACCGTTGAAACTCCTGCAAAAACAAAAATTTCGGTTTGCGAACTTGCACACCACGGATAACCACATGTTCCGCAAAGTCCACAAAGCTCCATCGATTCTTTTATCATCGGATGGTCATTCTTCCCGGTAAGTTCCTCAACAAACAACCAGCGCTTTGCCGACTTCAAAACATTACTTCGAACAGTATGTTCCATCCGCTGATGTCGCTCTTTTACAGCGCGGTCATTATTATCGCAAAGACGATCATCAGCACCCAACGCTCTACACGCAAGGAGACAAATTGTTGCCATGATGATAATTCGTTCCATCTTTCGTTCTTTTTTCGCATTAATCCGGTTTTATAAACATCGTGGTATTGCGCCAGTGTGTATAACCGAACGAGAAACATCACTAACAGAAATAGCACCAACGCTGAAACAATCTTCCCTACCTTTTCCGGATTCATCGGCGGGAACAATCCTAACCGCTCAGATATTCGACTATGCCAGTGCATTAACAGGCAAGCCAACGGCAACATCCAAAAATCGGTCATAAAGCCAATTAATAAATCTCGTAATCTTTTCATCCTTTCAACTTTTTAATTAATGTTTCAATTACTTCTATTCCTGTTAACTTCGCGAACTTGATATACGCAGAACTAAGCTCCTGAAATCCTACAAGCGCACCAATCACTTGCGTAAAATAGAGATGTTCAACACTAAGCAAAAACCGCTCATACACAAACGCAGCGAGAATAACAGTCATATATGTCAATACTTTCCGGTACACCTTTTTAAACTCTTTCCAGCTAAATTGATCTCTTACTATCGCATACGCAACACCCATCACCTGATCAGCGCATATCAGGAACAGGACAGCACTCAATACTATTCTTGCATCGTAGAAAAGAGTTAATAGGGCGGTTACTATTCTGCAAAGTATGTCCCATAAATTCTGGAACCTTGACGAAAAAACTGACTGTATCATATCACAACTTTAAAAAGGGTTAGCTGACCGCCAACCGCGTTTTCACTTAAAATATAATTGATTGTGTTTTTATTCTGATATCGGCACCGTAACGAGCTCGTAAACGGACAAAATTATAGTACCGTCCATCCTTTCGCCTCGGCTATCGTGGGGTCACAATCAGCATAACCATCGCTGTAACGAACGTCGATAATTTTTGTATCAGTAACAGTGCGCAACGCCGTAAATATTCGGTTGATCTCAGTAGCATCAATAGCAGCATAGATACGTATTACAGGAGAACTTGAATGTGTGTAGTTCCAACTGCCGGAGCTTCCCCAATCCACTTCAACATTTGTTAGCGCAGTCATTTTATAACTACTTGACGAGCCTCCTATCCACAGACGACGAGGTTGTAGTTTAGGCATATTAAACGTATGCAGATTCGCCCTAACAGACGTTCCTGTCGGACACGTTACATAGGGTTTTGTTGAGTAGATTGACGTATCGGCGTCGCCTGAAATCTCTTCCAAGGGAGAATTTGCGCTTGGGAGGTTTACATATCCTATGTCTGGTTGAACAATCCTTTTTAATGCTTTACAAGATGTATTGAATACTGTTTGAACTGTTTTAGACGTTGCAAGGTCTTGCCATTTTGACGGGAAAATCACCTCCTCTAAATCTTCAGCGTAATAAAACATCCCGCTAGCGTATCTGATATAGCTCCAATCACCAAATAACGTCACTTTGCTGAACCCGGAATACTGAAACATATACTGACACATCGTCGATAACCCAGAAGACGGAACGCTTATTTCCCCCTCGGCAGCACACTTTTCAAACATATAATTATAAGCAAGCATATTATTATCCCCCATATTGCCACCATGGTCACTAAACATAGTCACCTTTTCAAGACGAGGCGTATTTTGTAAAGCATAATACACTCTTGAAGCAGGGAAATATTCAGGGAAATGTATTTCTCTTAGATATTTACAATTTCTCACGATATTGTCAGCAAGCCAATACCCTTGATTGAAAGTAAATAAGCAATCTCTCATATCTAAAACACGTAACCCTGAATTTAGTGCCATTGCGGCCATAGAATGTACCCTTTGAAGGTTTACTGGCATCTTAAAATATTGCATATTGGAGCAGTCACGGAATAAATTACCCAATGATGTTAAATAGGAAGTATCACTGATAAACTCAATATGATTTAAGTTTAATTCTCCCTGAAATGTAATGCTACGCAAATAAGGGGCGTTTATTACAACCTGTAATAAACATCCATCATTTGTGCCGGAAACAGAATTGTAAAAGAAAGAATAGAATGTCTGGTTAGTTAAAGAAATTCTAAGAGTATAAATTTTCGTACTGTCAGGAAAAGAATAATCAACACCATCTTCTTGGGAATAAAAAGAATCCACAAGAGTCCCGTTTTCATCAAAAATTTCATACAAATAATTCGGTGTCTCCGATTCATTTATTGACAAATCCCAACCACGAGAATAAAAGTCCCAATCCCCTTTTGAAGCATCGCAAATAAAAGTAAGACTTTCAGTTGTGATTTCGGGAACCACGATTGGAGGATTCCACTCCTCTGGATCACGAATATACCCATTGGCCGGACAATAAACAGCAGGATCTGGACTTGAACCACCACCAGAACCTTCAATCTTTATTACTGGAAAATTAAATTTACCTTTCTTCATTACTGCACCTCCACAATATTAATCGTCACTGTAATATCTGCACTTGGGACACTGTGTACCCACATCGTTACGCTCCCGGTAGCCGATTCTGTTTCAGGCAGGGGTTCAGCTTCAACCAGAACATCATAAGCCGAATTGTCGGGGATCACTTCTACGCTACTGGTCGCTGTAATATTGGAATTAGCCAATTCATACTTAAACAAATCACCATCAGCAACCCAATTGGCGGCCAACAATGTAAGGCCAGTTACCTGAATAGGCTTTGTTCCACCGCCTGAACTTTCAGGTACTTCAAACAACTGGTTCCAGGTAGTATCGCCTACATAGCGCCATTCAACCCAGCCATTATTTTCCTGTAATTCTACTTCACGGCCATCGGCACCATCTTGGCCGTCAGTTCCATCTGTTCCATTCTGACCATCGGCTCCATCCTGACCATCAGAAGGAATCTCAAACAACTGGTTCCAGTTCGAATCGCCAACATAGTGCCACTCAATCCAACCGGCATTTTCGCGAAGTTCAACCTCGCGGCCATTCCGCAGCTTTACATTTCCCCAAAGTCCTGTTCCGTATCTCATTAGTCAGTTACCTCCTCCTCTCCTTTTGAAATCAGAAAAAATCGTTTGTATAAATAGTTGTCCTGAATCAAAGCCTTTCCTTCAAGATGAGTGTCAAACGCCTCGATAACGCAATCGGTACTATCCTCTGTTAAATCCAGTTTTAGGTACAAAGCATAAGCGTTCTTTGTCGGCAGATTAATTGTCGTTTCCGGCACGATCCAGCTCCGAGTAGGATCGTAAGTGTCGCCATTGTCTTTCATCTTCTGAATGTAGTATCGGGTAAGAGTGTTGTAGTTTGTGATCTTCACAACTCCGGCAGAAACATGAACAACATCCTCGTTGCCGTCATAGTTCAATTCAACGAGAGCATCCTCGAAATAAAAATTCGGGTCAACGTCAAGAGCCAACATCCCGGGGTCGATGCTTTTATCTCGAACAATAGAGTCTGCGTTTAACTTATCGTCTGCCGGGTCCAAAAGCTTACGAGTAAGTTCTTCCACATTTCGCTGACTGTCACGCATACTTTCGACCGTATCGGACTTGGTATCAGCAATCGCCCGTTCATGTGTTTCAACCGTTTTTTCCAGTGTCTGAATGCGAGACAAAGTGCGCTTTTCGGAGAACGTCAGTTCGTATTTGCGCGAAAAATCAGAATATGTCAGTTTGCTAATCCTGAAAGTTCCGTTAATACCATAATCTCCATCAACCACCGTAACCCGGTCACCAACCTCAAAGAAAAGTCCATTGTCTGCAACAAACTTCGGATCAATATCAGCAGTGTATTCGTACTGCGGAGTACTCCCTTCGGCCAGTGCCTCAATGGCTGCTTCTTCAAGTTCAGCTTCTGCGGCCTCTACATACGAATCAGGCATATCGATATTCACAAGCGTATATTCATCGCCAACGCCTGGCATTAACGTATCATCAGGCAGAATGTACCCAGCATCATCTTTGTACGGAATAATGTAGATTTCATGTGTATCGTGATCGTATTTGGCGATGTCAAATTCATATCCGGCAAGATCACCGGTTTTCATTATCACCTTTGCCGTAAGACCACCAAGCAAATAGTCATTAATATCAAACTCAATTGAGCTATCCGTAATAACGAAGATCCCGTTCGGCCAAACCTCTTTTTGTGCTGTTGTGAGATCATCTTCCAAGATTTGTGAATAAGCGGTTATCGTTCCGGTACGGCGCGGGTAAATATCATCGAAGAACAAAACTGCCTCTTTGTATGTCTTGTCGTCGGCATTTTGTTCAAGTGGATTATTGTCAAAACTCAATCGCTGCAATCCGTTGCGGTAACCAGTAGGCAAGTTGTCAGAAGATCCGAACGCATACAGTTTTGTGAAATATTCATCCTCAATACGGTCGCCTCGTTTCAGATTGTACTGTCCTTTTCCCTTGCCGTATTGCAACGTGAGCGAAATATCATTTGCAACCTGCTCTTTGATGTTGCAGGTGTAAGTCCACCAATCGGGATTATTTTTCACAAACTCGTATTCAAGCTCATACTCTTCACACATCCTTTGCAACACTTCAAGGCAATTCTCACCGCTGAATTTGTGGTTTTCCCTTAGCGTATCATCGATTGTGCCTTTAGTAAAACCTGCTCCATAAAACCGGGCCACATTAGCATTCAGCAAGTCGAAAAGCTCTGACATATTCGCGTAGTACGAAAAATCCGATTCTCCAAGATCGTTCAGAAACTGAGTACGCTCCAATACATTAAGCGCATAGAACGTAAACGTCAAATCGTACTGATACTTGTTCGTGCTTTTCTTCGTAAAAGACGGAGCCCCAAACAATACAAACCGGTCGGTATTACCCCCCGTTCCATGGTATTCATAATCGATCCAATCACCGTCTTGTATGTCAAGAACTGTATTGCTTTCGAAACTCATAGTAAGCTCCATGTCGCCAAGCAGGGTTTTAGACACCTTCGCGTTACTAACTTTGACAACAGCGGGAATAATCACATCGGGGTTAGCCCAGCGTTTGATTTCAATTAAGTTATAGCCAGGATCGCCGGGCACCGTAAGAGTGAGCGTAAATATGCCTATTTGCTTCGTGCCAATATACCGGGATTTTCGATCTATCGAAATCGATTTTTCAAGGTAACATTCGATCCCCTCAGACGTGTATGGAGTGGTCAATACTCTTTTGCCGGAAGCAGTCAACGCATCATAAAATGCCTTCAGCTGAGAAATAAAACCTTGATAAGTATCATTTAGAATGATACACGAAATACTAATCGTTTTGTTATCTAGCCGCTGATCTTCGATGTCGTGAAAATAATCTTCGCCATCTTCATCCAACCAATCGTGTGCCTCGTTCTGAATAGCTGGCAAATCAAACAGACCTGTAACTTTCGATACATAAACTCCGAAATCGGTAAACTCAATATCATCTAACTTCCAACTCATACTAACTTGCTGTCCATTTTTTGTCCGCTACTGTGATTTTTGCGGTGATTTTAACGATTGTTCTTATTACTTCCACACTATATCCATTCGCGAAAACCGCCCCTGGAAATGCTGGCAAATCGTATTCATCAAACTCTAGCGTATGCTGAACGCTTGCCGTAACAAGTGATTTGAAACCATTTAACGCAGCTTCCATTTCTAAAATAGAATTGAAATCTCCGAAAATCGAGATATTGAAGGATGCTGATTTGTGCTTAATATCATTTTCCTCAAATTCAGGTGAATCAAGCACATCTTTCCGCGCTGGCAATGAAAACAGGCCGTCATCAGCCTTCAATAAGACAAGCCCCAAAGTCGTTATGTCGGTACCATCAATTATCATAGCTTATCACTTAGCAATTTGTTTGTTTCAGCAATCTTTTCTTCTATCGTTACTAGCCTTTTGTTGTAAGAGGTATTCTGAGCGATTTCCTGCTGAACAGCAAGGCTCTGCATTAGATAGTCAGCGCACTGATCGGTATTTTCCCCGATTCCCTTTAAATCAATGCGCATAGCCATAAACTGACCAACCAACAAGCTACCGGTTTCTTCTGTAAGGCTTTGGGTAATGCCTGTCAGTTCATCATATCCGGACTCCGAATCATCGCTTGAAAACGAAAATCCAGCCGCTTCATATGCTTCTCGAACTGCATCAAAAGCCGGCCCAGCAGACTCCAAAATATCCAATACCGAATCTTTAAAGTTCTGTGCTTCGTCTACCGTCAATCCAGGATCAGTTTGGGTTCTTCCTGTTGTGTCTCCATCATTCAAGTCAACAATCAACTGATCAACGGCTTTCTGAATTGGCTCAGTTAGCAACTGAGCAGTCAGCTGATCGATAATCACTTTTTGAATAATATCATCCACCTTTTCCCCCCAGGCTTCTGCTGCATCTTCACCAGCCAGAAACGCTTCTGCTAACGAATCTGCAAGATCATTAACTGAAGTCCCAATCAAATCTTCTTCAATAGAACTCATGCGATCTTGAAGTTCAGAGTAGGCGTTTAAAATCGCTTCTGCAGCCTCCATATGCTCAGGAGACAGTCCTCCGGTTAGAATCTGGGTTGACAACTCCTCTATCTCCGCATTAAGCTCTGCAAGTTCCTCACGGTATCCGCTATAAACCGAACGTAGTACATTACTTGATTCCTCTCCTCTCCTTCCGTACCGGTCATAGGTAATCTCCTCGTTCAGCGCCTTCGCATCATCCGTAAGGCTAATTATAGATTCTTGCAAAAATTTCAGGTACGCTATTGAGCCGCTGGAGTCAAAAGTAATATTCGAAATCGCATCCGCTGCTGTTTCGGCTCCATCTGCAAGATCCATCATTGCACTAACTGATTCCTTTATTTCTTCGGTCAGATTGTCCTGAGCGCTTATCAGCGTATCAACCATCGCAGTAACGACTTTTACTCCTCCAGAGAGATAATCGCCCTTAGCAATATCCATCACCCCGGACAAAGCTGTCGCGCCATTGTTAAGCACATCGACCTGTTCTTCAGACAAGTCTAAATATTCAGAATATTTATTCACCATTTGGGTAAGCACATCCAAGCTTTCCTCTAAATTGGCGAGCTTGCTTTCGAACTCAATCTTGTTAATCATCTGCTGATATAACTCGATTTCAAGTTCCAGTGCCTGGGCCTGATATTGTGCTTCTTTTGTATGCAGTTTTCTTACAACTTCGAGCTTCTTTTCTGCGTACTTAATTTTCGTTTCAAGCGATTTAACCTGCCATTTTGTTTCATTCGTAGCGCCGGTTGCAGCAATCTCATTTCTCTTTTCTTCAAGTTCCTGTTCGTTCTCAATTATTTTTACATTGCTGTCAGCGATAGCTTGTGCCCTCGCCTTTAATCGCTCGTCATCGATCGAAGGGACCAGATCGGTTCGCCCCGCCTCCTCTGCTTGTTTTTTCAGCTTATTGTAGTAATCGTCGATAGATGCTAATTCCTTATCAAGATCACTCATACTCTCTTGCGTTGCATCGGCCCAGATTTCCTTTATTGTTGTTGCTGCATCTGCGTTAATGGCAACAATTTCATTCGCATATTGTCTTGCCGCATTTTCTTTCTGTGCATTCAAACTAGCTTGCACCTCAGCAGGAAGCTCGGTAATGTACCCGTCATCGGAAACACTAAATCCTTTCGACTCATTTAATTTAGCGAGGTAGTCACGCCCCTGTTTTTCAATGTCAGCCAGTTCTTGTTCGTAGGCTGCTTTTGCCTGTGCCCGTTGCTTCTCATAGCCG
>NZ_JBFHIT010000098.1:0-7653 GCF_041596335.1 Mangrovibacterium sp.
AGGAGGACGTGGCAATCTGTTGCAAGTTTCGATTACTTCTTTTCTCACGACTCATTACTCTTGACTCACGACTTGCAGCTACATCAGTGTCCTCTGTGGTTAAATGTTTAAACGCGAAGACGCTAGGACGCGAAGTTTCAAAGACACAAAGGTTTGTGCGATGTTCCTACGCCCGTCATTGCGAGGACGACGCAGGAGGACGTGGCAATCTGTTGCAAGTTTCGATTACTTCTTCTCTAACGACTCATGACTCATGACTCTCGACTTATGGCTCCTGACTATCTTCCGTGTTTTTGTTCGCTATTGCTGGGTGCAACCAGTGCTCCGATTAGGGGTGCGTTGGTTTCCGGTGTTTTTTGAATCGATTGCAAATCGATTCTCCCGGTGCGTTGGTCGCGGTGTCGCTGTTCATCCCGTCATTGCGAGGACGACGTAGGAGGAAATTGAACGCAAAGACGCGAAGACGCAAAGGGTTGTGTTAGTACTCTCTATGAAACTCTGTGACAACCTCCGTGTCCTCTGTGGTTAACTGTTTAAACGCTAAGACGCTAAGACGCAAAGTTCCAACGTTCCAAAGGTTTGTGCGATGTTCCTACGCCCGTCATTGCGAGGACGACGTAGGAGGACGTGGCAACCTCTCGTCATTGCGAGGACGACGTAGGAGGACGAAGCAACCTCTACCAACTGGCAACAGATTGCTTCGCTTCGCTCGCAATGACGGAGCCGGCAACAACGGCCCGAGCCGAACTCCTTCACCCTTTGCCGTTAAAAAAAAGCTAAATTAGTTTTGCCTTTTTGGTTTAAAGACGGCCAAACTGCCAACAGATGACTATATTTACGGCTGTTTTTCAGTAGCTGAACAACAGGACCTGATAACTGAACAACAAGATTTTAACATTTGATACTTTCGCGATCAACTATCCAACAACACTATGCTCAAAGAACGTGAACATGTCATTTCAAAGCTAAATCAGGCCATGCAAACGGCGATCTCGGTCGGGGCTTTCGCACTGTCGTCGATGGTGTACCACTTCGACCGAATTGACGAATTGCTGGCATCGCGCGATTTTAGCATTTACATTATGCTGGTGGGCCTCTCTGGCTGGATTGCCATTGACCACAGTGGCCTGCACCGCATGAACCGGGAAACCAACTACTACGAACTGCTTTACCGCTATGCCAAGGTAACTACGATTGGCTCCGGACTGCTGTGCCTGGCTCGTGTCATTCTACACACCAACTGGTTCAACTACGAACAGATCGCCTTGTTCGCGCTGCTGAACTTCGTGCTGCTGTACTTGTTTAAAGCGAGCTTTTTCGGCTTTATGCGACTAATGCGCCGCAAAGGCTTCAACACCCGGCAACTGCTGCTGGTGGCCGACGGAAGCTCCCGCTCCTTTATCGACGACCTGCTGAAAACCAAAGACTGGGGCTACCGCATTTGGGGGGTTGTAACGGCCAGCCGAAGCCTGAAGAAACGCTATGACCACCGCCTGCAGATGCTGGACAGCAAGCTGCAAGTGGATCAACTGCTGGATGAAACCGTAATTGATGAGGTGATTTACGCCAAAAGCAAGCTCGACTACGACGAAATTAACCGGCTGATGTTGTTTTGTGCCGAACGGGGAATCGTGTTCCGCCTGCGTCCGGGGGTGATCGACCGCTTCGGACTGAAACCGAAATTTACGGTCTTCAACAATAATCCGCTGGTGGTGTTCCGAAACATCCCGGGAAACTACCTGGCTCTAAAAGTGAAACGAGGCATCGACATCGCGGTGACCCTCTTCGCCCTGATGCTGTTCTCGCCTATGCTGCTGATGGTGGCGCTGGCCATTAAGCTCGACGATGGCGGCCCAATCTTCTTTGTTCAGGAGCGGGTGGGTTTGTATGGCCGCCGGTTTGGCTGTATGAAGTTCCGCACCATGGTGACCAATGCCGAGGCGTTGAAAAGCGCGCTGATGGCTCAAAACGAACAGGATGGCCCGGTATTTAAAATGAAGGGTGACCCACGCATCACCCGAATTGGTAAGTTTCTGCGGAAGTATTCGGTGGATGAATTTCCGCAGTTCCTGAATGTGCTGAAAGGCGACATGTCGGTAGTAGGCCCTCGCCCACCCATTCCGAACGAAGTGAGCCAATACCGCAACAACCAAAACCGCCGCCTGAGCATGAAACCGGGCATCACCTGTCTGTGGCAGGTTAGTGGCCGCAATAACATCGACTTCGATAACTGGGTTCGCCTCGACACCAAATACATCGACAACTGGTCGCTCCGCCTCGACCTGATGATCATCCTAAAAACCGTAAAGGTGATGGTGAAAGGTGATGGAATGTAGGATTGGGGATTAGTGCGGTTAACGTTTAAACGCTAAGACGCTAAGAGATAAAGAGATAAAGAGTTAAACGCTAAGACGCGAAGAGATAAAGTTCCAAAGTTGCTAAGAGTTAAACGCGAAGACGCTAGGACGCTAAGTTTCAAAGACACAAAGAATTGAACGCTAAGGCGGAAAGGCGCGAAGGGGTAAAGTTCCAAAGGTTTGTGCGATGTTCCTACGATCGTCATTGCGAGGACGACGCAGGAGGAAATTGAAGGCAAAGACGCGAAGACGGGAAGATTTAAACGCGAAGACGCTAAGGCGCTAAATTTCAAAGACACAAAGGTTTGTGCGATGTTCCTACGATCGTCATTGCGAGGACGACGCAGGAGGACGTGGCAATCTGTTGCAAGTTTCGATTACTTCTTCTCTCATGACTCTCGACTTGCAGCATAAGCGCAACCGCTACGCGGTAATTTGGCTTCGGAAACTCACGGAGCTACAATACCCATACCGCTACGCGGTAGCGAAATCCGCAGGGCAACGCTACAAAAAAATCAACGATCAATCCTTCAACATGCACTACCGCGTAGCGGTTTCGGTGTTGTAGCCGTTAATCAGAAAATTGTTTCCTCCTACCGCGTAGCGGTTGAACCCTACCGGTATTCAAACCAAACAACCAAATGAAAGCAGGAACATTCACACAAATCTACATTCAATTGGTATTTTCGCCAATGAACCGCCATGCCCTATTAGAGAAATCAATCAGACCCAGGCTCTTTGAATACATGAGTGGCATTGTAACAAATCTCGGACACAAATCCATCATCATCAATGGCATGCCCGACCATGTTCATTTGTTTTTAGGATTAAATCCGAAAATCGCTATTTCCGACACAGTCAAAGAAATAAAAAGAGCTTCTTCTTTATTTATAAATGAACATCGATTGTCCAACGGCAAATTTCAATGGCAAAATGGCTATGGAGGGTTCTCGTACAGTCGATCACAGGTTGAAAAAGTGTATAACTATATCCTCAATCAGGAGAGCCACCACCAAATCACGACATTCCGTCAGGAATACCTGAATATTCTGAAAAAGCATGAAATTGAATTTGATGAAAACTATCTATTTGAATTCTTTGATGACTAGCGTAACCGCTACGCGGTAATTTGGCTTCGGTGACTCACGGAGCTACAATACCCATACCGCTACGCGGTAACGAAATCCTCAGGGCAACATTACAAAAAAAATCAACGATCAATCCTTCAACAGGCTCTACCGCGTAGCGGTTTCGGTGTTGTAGCCATTGATCAGAAAATTGCTTCCACCTACCGCGTAGCGGTTGAACCCTACCGGTATTCAAACAAAACTCAGTGAAACTCTGTGGGTAACTCTGTGTCCTCTGTGGTTAAATAATTTAAACGCGAAGACGGGAAGAGTTGAACGCTAATACGCTAGGACGCAAAGTTCCAAAGACACAAAGGTTTGTGCGTTGGTTTCCGGTGTTTTTTGAATCGATTGCAAATCGATTCTCCCGGTGCGAAAAAACACGCGTTGCAGCCTACAAAAAAAATCAAAACGTTAAAATTTACAACTTAACCCGTTGTAAGCGCAATCTTTAAACAATATTCATTTTCTTTGAGCGGCAAAATGAAAACAAGGTTGCAATCACCGGACTGGCAGCTGAAACACCGGCGAACAGCTTCGGCGATCAATTTAATTTAAAACAACTATGGCATTAAAAATCAAGCACCTGTCACTGGCGCTGATCGCGGTAACGCTTCTTCTGAGTTCGTGCAAGTCCGGCGACGAATTAGTCTTTATGAAAAACTTTCAGTCGGGCGAGTTGGTTAGCTCCGAATCTTTCTCAACCGACAGTTACCAGCTTCGTCCGGGCGACAACCTGTATATCCAAATCGCCTCGCTCGATCCGGAAGTCAACCAATTGTTTAATCCATCCATGGGTAGCGGAGTCAGTGGTGGAACCACCCAGCAATATGGTTCGCCGAGTGCTCAATACCTAAACGGGTATGTGATTAATCAGCAAGGGAAAATAAAGCTTCCGGTAGTTGGAGAGTTTATGGCTGAGGGCAAAACCGTGCAGCAAATCAACGCCATGGTGGTTGAAAAAGTAGATGAATATTTCAAAGAAGCGACCGTGAGCGTTAAGCTACTGAATTTCAGAGTGACGGTGATGGGCGAAGTAGCGAAACCCGGTGTGAACTATGCCTATAACGACACCTACACCCTGCTTGAAGCCATTAACCAGGCAGGCGGAACAACCGATTATTCGCGCTTGCAAAAGGTGGCTGTTGTGCGCGAAACCCCCCAAGGCAAACTGAATATTGAAGTAGACCTGACCGACAAGGCTTTTCTGAGCTCTCCGGCATTCTATCTTCAACCCAACGACATTGTGTATGTATGGCCCGACAAGAATAAGAATCTACGGGTGAACCTTCCGGTGTTCTCGCTGTTCGTTTCAACCGTGTCGCTGGTTATGCTGGTGTATAACGCGTTGAACTAGACGGGAGACTTGAGTCGTGAGTAAAGAGACTTGCGGCCTTGACCTGGAATTTGGAATTTGGAATTTGAAACCTGGAATTTGGATCTTAACATATGGACACTAACGAAGAACTATTGAAACTTCTCCTGAAAAAGGAGGAGGAACCACAGAATGTGAAAGACTTTTTGTACAAATTGTTGTTTTACTGGAAGTGGTTTGTATTGGCTGCCGTGATTGGCGTGGGCGCGGCTTATCTGATTACCCGCTATACACCACCAACCTATCGGGTGAGCAGTGTTTTGCTGGTCAAAGATGAGAAATCGGATGGACTGAGCCTTGAGAATATCTTCAGCAGCTCGCCGCTAAAAGGAGATGTGAAAATCGAAAATCATATTGGGATTCTGACCTCCTTCACCTTAAACTACCAGGTACTCGAAAACCTGGGATGGTTTGTGTCGTGGTACAAGGAAATGCCGCTGGCCGACTTTACCATGTACGGCAAGGAACCTTACCGGGTGACCTTCGATCGCGAAGCCTTCAACCTAAAAGGGGTGCCGGTTCATATTTCGCCTGTTGGAACAGATCGTTACAAAGTTGAAGTGGATGCCAAAACCGAAATTCTGGACATTGAGACAACCATTCAGTTTGAAAAGGAACTGGCTTTTGGCGAGCATTTCGAGAATCAGTATTTCAGCTTCACCCTCCAAAAAGCGGTTACTCCATCTGAAGGCGATTACTACTTCGTGTTCAACGACCTGGATAAGATGACGCTGGCCAAGCTTGAAAGTCTGGTGATTAGCAGTGTGAATAAAAACGCCGACCTGATTAATATGCAGTTTGAAGGAGAAAACGCCGCTCAGCAAATCACCTACCTGAACGAGCTGTCGCAGGTGTATATTCAGTATGGCCTGAAACAGAAAAACCAGATTTCGGAAAATACCATCGCGTTTATCGATCTTCAGCTAAAAGATATTGTCGACACCCTGAAATCGACCAGCAACCAGTTTACAGCTTACCGGTCGGATAACAAAGTGTTTGATCTGGGAACGGAAGCTTCGCTGGTAGCCGGAAAGTTGTCGGAGCTCGACTCCAAGCGTTCAATCGCGAAGATGCAGCTGGAGTACTACGAGAACCTTCGGAATTACCTGGGCAAGGAAAGCGATATGAAGAACATGGTGTTCCCCAGCGTTGTGGGCATTACCGATGCCGGCCTGAACAGCATGGTGGTTCGGCTGAGTGAGCTGAACAGCAAGAAAGAAGCATTGTCGTACAGTGTGCATACCAAAAACCCGAGTGTACAGGTAATTGACCGGGAGCTGGACTATATTCGCAAAAGTTTGGACGAGAACCTGAACAACCTGGTGTTTAATACCACCAACGAGCTGAAGTCGATCGATCGCGATATTGCCGATGTAAACCGACAGCTGAGCGCGTACCCGCAAACCGAGCAGGATCTGATTAACATTAAGCGAATGGTTGACCTGAACAATGAGCTGTATAACTTTTTGTTACAACGACGGGCTGAGGCGCAGATCACCAAGGCTTCGAACATTCCGGATGTGGATGTGCTCGACCCCGCCCGAACAGCGACCATGCAGCAAACTGGCCCGCGCAAAAGCCTGAACCTGATGATCGGCCTCATTCTGGGGCTGGCCATTCCGTTCCTGATTATTGTGCTGCGCGACTTCCTGGATGAAACGGTTCTCGACCGCGAACAACTGCAAAAAATAACTGATGTACCATTGATTGGCGACATCATGCACAGCAACTTCAGCTCGCCTATTCCGGTGATTAACCACCCGAGATCGGTATTGGCTGAGTCGTTCCGCGAGCTGCGCACCAGTCTGGAATACCTGAGCTTTGACCAGGAAAACAAGGTGGTGAGCATTCACTCCATGATTCCGGGAGAAGGGAAATCGTTTGTTTCGGCCAACCTGGCCGCGATGGTTACGATGAACAACCTGAAGGTGGTGATTATTGGAGCGGATATGCGTAAGCCGACCCTGCACAACTACTTCAACATGAACAAGGAGGTGGGATTGAGTACCTACCTGATTGGTCGCCACAGCGTAGACGAAGTGATTAAACCCAGCGAGCTGAAAGGCCTGGATGTGATTACTGCCGGCGTTGTTCCGCCAAATCCGGTTGAGCTGCTAAATTCTCCGGCCTTCGATAAACTGATCGCGGAGCTGAGAAAGCGCTACGACATGGTGATCATCGACAACTCGCCAATGACGCTGGTGACTGACGGTGCTGTTACTTCGCGTTTCTCAGACAGCAACATCTTTGTGACACGCCAAAAATACAGCCCCCGCAAAATGGTGGAGATGATTAAGCAAGTGTCGACAAAAAATAAAATGAAGAAAGTTGGCCTGGTGCTGAACGACATCAATCCGAAGAAATACGGAAGTTACGCTTACCGCTACGGAGGCTACTACCGAAAAGCTTACTACGGAAAAGGCGCCGGCTACTTCGACGAAAACAGCAAGGACAAAGCTTAGTTGAGCAGAAGCGGGAAGCGGATAGTCGGGAGTCGGGAGTAATGAGTCGGGAGAGAAGAAGTAATCAGTACTTGCAACAGATTGCTTCGTCGTTCCTCCTCGCAATGACGCGACCGGCAGCGACAAACGCGACCGGCCATGCGAACCCGAGCCCCGGCCTATTTTTATCGAGCCCGGAATCGAACTGAAAGCTTAGTGCCAAACGGGAAGTCCCGACGAAGGAGGGAATCACCCGTTGCACTTAGCTTTTAGGAAGATAGAGGAGTGAAGATAAAAATCAGCCTTGACCTTTTGCTACCTTTTGTGTCAAGACAAAAGGTAGAGCCCGTCCG
>NZ_JBFHIT010000099.1:0-7363 GCF_041596335.1 Mangrovibacterium sp.
AGTTTTAATCTTTTTTACCTGGGATTTTTCAACCTAAAACTTTAACAATCATTTAAGTTGAAGGTTCTCTCGGTTAAATTAAAAAATATCCGGATTCGATCCCCACATTTGTATTGTTCAGCCTATGTTATACAACAATCACGCTAAAAACAACAGATACAAACACTTACAACTAACAAAAGCAAGCACCAACATTTAAATAAACTATGTTTTTCAGGAACCGATAGAAACAATCAATAAACTAAAGGCTTCGGGTGATCTTCTGCACGAGCTTAAAATGATCAAAAAACTCTTTGGCGACTACCCGAAAAATAGTGTAAACCGGGATAGCCAAAATCATTCCTAAAATTCCGGCAAAGCTACCAGCAGCCAAAATAACCAGAAAAATCTCCAAAGGATGGGCTTTCACACTATTGGAATAAATCATGGGTTGAAACAAAACATTGTCGACCACTTGTACGGTTCCGAAAACCAGCACCATTAAGCCCAGTAAAGGCAGCGTGTGCGTTGAAAAATCGGACTGAACGTTAATGGCGATTGCTATAAGAAGGCCAACGGCAGCCCCCATCCAAGGCCCCAGGTAGGGAATAATATTGAACAAGCCGCAAAACAGGCCAATCACAACCGAATGCTGAAAGCCGACCCCCACAACGGTTAGCCCCAACGTCACTAAAAAACCCACCAGACAAACTTCGGCCATCAACCCCAGGAAATAGCGTCGCAGCAATAGATGAATCGCATGCATGATTCGTTCAATTTTACTTTCGTATCCTCTCGGTACCAGCACCAGAATTCCGTCACGGAACATATTTTCTTCTTTCAAGAAGAAAAACGTGATAAAGGATACCGAAAAGAACCCGATCAGAAGTTCACCCAACGCCCCGGCAACGATCCCTACAATATTGGAAAGCTGCTCAAGCCCTAGTCTCCCTTTAATCTGATTTTCAAACAAATCGTTCAGAACCGCCATCCCCGAATCCACCTGTCCATGTCCAATCAGATTCATAAAACGCACCAAAGGACCATCAATAACCTCAAAAACAGAATCAGGATCGATGTTTGAAAGTTCCTTAAACTCGCTCGCCAGGAGTGGAATTAAAAAGCGAATGGCACCAATAGCCAACAACCAAATTACAACTAGGCACAAAAAAGCACTCAAAGCCTGACTAATTTTAAATCGTCCGATTTTAACCCGGGTCATGATTCGAACCAATGGCCGTCCCATCAGCGAAAGAATCACTGAAATTAATATATAGGTAACCAGCGAACTGAAGTACCACATCAGAAATAATAAGATTGCAGCACCGAATGCAAAAAGCCAGTAACGTGACTTATTGGTAATTTGAACCATAGGACGTGAATTTTTACAAATATAGAATTTCTGGGAAATTCAGCATACGCTTATACTTCGCCAATTTCAATTGATCGATAACCGGAGAGCAAACCGGATTGTCAAGTTCCCGAATGCCAATGCAAACAAAACAGAAAATCAACCTCCAATTCCTTAGGTATGCTTAACAGAAGATTGATATCAATCGATATTTTTTGATAATTTTGTTATTGTTTGAAAACAACTATGAAAACTACAAAACTCAAAGTACTTATAATAGACGACGAACAGGATGCAAGAGACATCCTGCGCTATTATCTGACTAAGATCGAAGAAATTGGTGAGATCGAAGAAGCATCGAACGTAGAAGATGCCCTATATAAATACATCGACATCAGTCCGGATATCGTACTTCTGGATATCGTAATGCCTGGAAGAAGTGGTATGGACTTAATTGAGCTGCTTAAACGAAAAGAACCAAACTGCCACATCATTATCGTAAGTGCGTACAAAGATTCGGCCATCATGGCCATACAGAATCACATCTATGATTTTATCCTGAAGCCGATCGATTTTGACACTCTTGTCGAGAAGATTGAGAAATTCTACTATAAGCGTCCTGTCAGCATCGAAGAAAAGTTGCAGAAAGTTTTACGAAAGACCGACCAGGGAACAAAACTGAAAATTTCCTCAACCAATAGCCATCGACTAGTCGACCCCGCAGATATTCTTTATTGCGAGGCTGATGGCTCGTATACCTACCTCATACTTAAAAATGGCAATAAAGAACTAGCGAACACCTACTTAGGCAAAATCGAAAAGATCTTGTCGGAATCTCGTTTTTTCCGGGTGAGCCGTTCTGTGCTAATCAATCTTGAAAAACTCACTCGGGTTGATAAAACTGACAACACGTGTACCCTGATCGGTGAGGATTTTGAAGTAAGCCTCAATTGTTCGCGGAAGCAAATAAAAATTTTATGCGAAATGGATTTAGACTGATATGAACGAACGAGAGATTACTGCCGTTATTATAGATGACAATGAAGATGCCGTTTCATTGCTTGAAATATACCTACAGGCCTTTGATGAAGTCAAAGTGCTTGACAGCACAACCAGCCCTCATCGCGGAGTTAAGATAATTAAAAAGCTCCTTCCCGATATTGTTTTTCTTGATATCGACATGCCGGAGATGAATGGCCTGGAAATCGGACAAATCATTCACGAGAGCGAGTTGCGAACCGAAGTTGTTTTCACGACAGCACATAGCCAATATGCGTTTAATGCCCTCACGATAAAACCACTCGACTACCTGGTGAAACCGTTCGGACCGGCTGATCTGATTTCGGTACTCAACCGGTTCAAGAACAAACAAAAGAATGAAGAATTTGAACGCCGCATGGATTTTTTCATGCGAACCAATCGAATAATTCCGAAGATAAAACTTCCTACAAAAACCGGAATCATTCTAATAAACCCGGAAGACGTCATGCTCTTCCGTTCAGAGAGAAGCTTTTCGCGCCTCTTCCTCACCAATGGGAAAGACGAGTTGGTAACTCAGAATATTGTAAAAGTGGCCGAAGCGCTGGATTCCCCCAACATAATCAGGGCAAACCGATCGGCTTACATCAACCTTCAATATTTAAAACGTATTGAAAAAAGAAAGCGGATTTGCTACTTAAAACACCAGGATTATTCACTGGAAGAATCGATTAATCGTCCTGCGTTGATTTATTTTGAGAAACTAAATTGCTTTCCAATCACCTAGGATATACTTTTAATGGCACACAAAAGCCGGTAAAATCACACTGATTTTACCGGCTTTGTATGTTAAGATCCTATAACCAGGCGTCTACTTTTTCAAAAGTACATAATCCAACACTTCGCTGATCGTACTCACAAATCGAAATTTCAAACCTTCCAGATACACATCTTTAATTTCTTCAAGATGTCTCCGATTATCTTTCGACAGGATGATTTCTTTAATTCCTGCCCGCTTAGCAGCCAAAATTTTCTCTTTAATCCCACCAACCGGCATCACTTTGCCCCGCAGTGTTATTTCACCTGTCATCGCAATATTCTTCCGCACTTTGCGCTTTGTCATAATCGATGCCAAAGCAGTCACCATTGTAATCCCAGCCGATGGTCCATCTTTTGGAATCGCACCTTCAGGCACATGAATATGCCAATTGTAGTTTTCGAAAACAGCGCTATCAATACCGAACTCATCCGAATGCGATTTTAGGTACTCCAGGGCCAACATGGCTGACTCCTTCATTACCTCGCCAAGGTTTCCGGTAAGTGTTAAACCACCTTTCCCTTTGCTTTGACTGGCTTCGATAAACAGGATTTCGCCCCCCATTGCTGTCCAGGCCAGACCAGTAACAACACCCGGAAATTCATTCCCCTGATAAATCTCGTGGGAGTACTCGTAAACCCCCAGATATTCGTGAATGTCGGTTTCGGTTAACTCGGCATTGTACGAATCTTCGAACGCTATTTTACGAGCAACTCGGCGAATTACTTTTGCGATTTTCTTGTTCAGCTCCCTCACTCCCGACTCCCGGGTATACTTGTCAACAATTAGCTCAACAATCTTTCTGGGGAAAATTAGCTGATCCACCTTCAATCCGTGATTTTCCAACTGTTTTGGGATCAAGTGACGATTTGCAATCTCCACTTTTTCTTCCAGTATGTAGCCGTTTACATCAATCAGCTCGAGCCTATCGCGCAAAGGTGGTGCAATTGTGCCCAGCGTATTTGCCGTCGCGACAAACATCACTTTCGACAAGTCATATTCCATTTCAACATAGTTGTCGTGGAACTCTGAATTTTGCTCCGGATCCAATACCTCAAGTAACGCAGAGGCCGGATCACCGTGAAAATCGCTTGACACCTTATCCAGTTCATCCAGAATGAAAACCGGATTTGACGATTTTGCCTTTTTAATGTTTTGTAAAATTCGACCCGGCATTGCGCCAATGTATGTTTTCCGGTGTCCACGAATTTCAGACTCATCGTGCAAACCACCTAAACTCATGCGAATATATTTACGCCCCAACGCCCGCGCGATTGACTTCCCTAACGATGTTTTGCCAACTCCGGGAGGGCCATACAAGCACAGAATGGGTGCCTTCATGTCATTTTTCAGCTTCAATACAGCTAAATGCTCCAAAATGCGCTCCTTCACTTTTTCCAACCCGTAATGTTCCTCATCCAACACCTTTTCGGCATTCCTTAGGTCAAAATTATCTTCGGTATATTCATTCCAAGGCAAGTCCAACAGGGTTTGGCAATAGGTAAACTGAACAGAATACTCACCGGCTGCAGGATTCAAACGCGACAACTTATTCACTTCCTTCTCAAAAAACGCAGCCACTTCCTCTCCCCAATTCTTATCTTTCGCGGCCTCTTTCAAGTCGTTAATCTCCTGTTCAATCGGATTTCCCCCCAACTCGTTCTGGATGGTTTTGATCTGTTGATTGAGCAAATATTCGCGTTGTTGCTGATCCAATTCCAACTTTACTTTGGTTTGGATGTCGCGCTTCAACTCGAGCATTTGCACCTCTTTAACCAAATATGAAATTGCCTGAATTCCACGCTCCCGCAAATCGGCAAGCTCGAGCAAACTTTGTTTTTCGTCAACCTTAAGGTCTGTATTCGAACAGATAAAATTGATCAGAAACGTAGAGTTCTCAATATTTTTAACTGCAAAGCTGGCTTCCGGAGGAACATTCGACGAATATTGGGCAATCTTAATCGACAAATCTTTCAAGGAGCCGACAATCGCATTAAACTCAACCGTGTCAGCATCAGAGGTAATTTCTTCCAGCAGGTTTACCTTCGCTTTAAAGTATGGAAATTCTTCCAGGTACTCAACCACTTCGAATCGGCGCTTTCCCTGTATAATTACCGAGGTTGACCCATCAGGCATTTCCAGAATTTTTAGAATCTGAGCTACCGTGCCAATTTTATAAAGATCCTTTTGATGTGGATCGTCAATTGCACCGTCAATTTGAGTAACAGTTCCGAGCAATTTATCGCTCCGAAAAACTTCCTGAATTAATTTCAATGATTTCTGCCGCCCTACCGTAATCGGAATTACGACTCCAGGAAAGAGCACTGTATTTCGAAGCGGTAATATTGGCAGTATATCCGGTGCCTGAAAATTCTTCAATTCCTGCTCATCACCATCAGCGATAATCGGTATCAATTCATTCTCATCCTCTGTAATTCCACTAAATATCATAGTTTTATTCCTTATTCGTTCTTATTTCCCATTTTCTACACTCCAAAAGCAAACTGCCAATCTGTCGTCGCAATCCACATATTGCAGCACCCACCTAAGGACGCAATCACTATGCCAAAGCGACCTCTTCGGTCCGAATTAAAACTTTCGGTATACTTCTGACTGTTCAAATATGGTCGTTAGCAGTCGCTGATCAGCATCTGTAAAAACCGACTTCCGCCGAGCCATTACTTGTGCGGCTGTTTCAAATACCGATTTTAGTTGTTGCACTTTATAGCCTTGACCGCCCCCTGCGGAAAACGAAGGAACAAACTGACGAGGAAATCCTGCACCGTAAACATTACAGCCAACCCCGACAACTGTTCCGGTATTAAACATCGTGTTAATACCAACTTTGGAGTGGTCTCCCATAATAAGTCCGCAAAACTGCAATCCGGTGCGGATGAACTTATTTTCAGGGTAGCTCCATACTTTAACTTTATCGTATGAATTCTTTAAGTTAGACACGTTGGTTCCGGCACCAATGTTACACCACTCCCCCAGGATGGAATGTCCGAGAAAACCATCGTGCCCTTTATTGCTGTAACCTAATAAAATTGAATGACTTACTTCACCGCCAACTTTACAGTGCGGCCCAATGCTCACCGGTCCGTAAACTTTTGTTCCCATATTCAAAACGGCATGTTCACTCATTGCAAAAGGACCGCGAACTAGAGAACCTTCCATTATTTCGGCATCTTTCCCGATATAAACAGGACCGGAACTGGCATTGATAACTGAACATTCGACCTTTGCTCCTTCTTCGATAAAAACATTTTCCGGAGCAATTATTTGGTTGGTGGGGCTTGGCGTCACCGACTTCCGGCCTCGCGTCAACAGATTAAAATCCAGGCGAATCTGGCTTTCACAAACGGTATTTAAATCCCAGACATACCGCACTAAATCCAACTCACCTGCAAAATCGCTCCATTGAATTGTTGTCGAAACCTGGGGATACATTTTTGCATCTTCTTCGGGCAAACGAACCGCAAGCGGAAAGCCTTGATATTTAATTCCCTGAAAAAAACCGAGTTGAGCAATTGCTTCAACCAACTGATCAGTTGGACAGAAATGTGACGAAACCAACAAGTTGTCATTTTCTACCCGCAACGGAAACTTTTCTTTCAGATAAGGCACTGTTTTAAATGAGTAATTCCCGGACAAACGCATCTTCCATTTCTCAAGAATGGTTAAGATTCCGGTTCTCAACAGGGCAACCGGACGGGTATAACACAGAGGCAATAAACAATTTCGCTGATCGGTTTCAAAAAGAATGATATTCATACCTGAAAATTTTGACCTACAAAATTAAGATAAAAAAAAAGCTTCGCATAAGCGAAGCTTTCTTTTTATCGTTGAGAAACGTCTTTTTATTTTTTGCGAGAATCCATGTGCTTCTGGTAACGATTCATGAATTTGTCCACACGACCTGCCGTGTCGACCAATTTCATTTTACCAGTGTAAAATGGATGAGAGCTACTTGAAATCTCCAGTTTAACAACCGGATATTCAACGCCTTCTACTACTTCGGTTTCTTTAGTTTGGATGGTAGACTTAGTCAGAAAAACTGTGCCATCTGACATATCTTTGAACGCTACCATACGATAACTATCTGGATGTATTTCTTTTTTCATCGCTGATCTCTTTTACTACATTATTACAATCGGGCTGCAAATATACTTATAGTTGTGTAAATGCCAAAAACTTTTTTATTTTTTTTCTGTTTCTTTTTCTGCATTAATTATCGG
>NZ_JBFHIT010000100.1:0-7280 GCF_041596335.1 Mangrovibacterium sp.
ACAACATTCTGTTAGGAAGACTGGGTCAACCCGAAGAAGTTGCTTCAGTAGTTGCCTTCCTGGCAAGTAAAGATGCCTCATTCATCACCGCTGAAACAATCCAGATTGGTGGCGGTCAGGCTTTAGGAATTTAAGAACAATTGAGCATTGAAATTAGATCAGCGTTTATTCCAGATCGGAATAAGCACTGATCTGAACGATGGATCATGCTTATATCAGCTCGATTTGGATCGGGTTGATCGGCAATTTAGGTTTTTGTGTGTCGAAATATCGGGAGCGTTGTTTCCCGATATTTTCCCTCACAGGTTGATATTTAATTAAAGGAACAATAAAAATGGGATCACTTGCAGGAAAGAATGCCTTTATTACAGGCACTTCACAAGGAATTGGCGCTGCAATTTCGAAAGAGTTGATAGAAAGAGGTTGTAATGTTTGCATGCATTATTTCCACTCGGTTGAACAGCCGGAATTACTAAAAAAGCTGGCCGAAGAGAAGGGCCAAAAGGCAATTTGTGTTCAGGCTGATTTAACTAATCCGGCTGAGGTTTCGTCATGCATCCAAAAAGCAGTAGATTACTTCGGACAATTTGATATTCTGGTGAATAATTCCGGGTCACTGGTCGAACGCCGTATGTTGGAGCAGGTAGATATGGAGTTTTGGAACAAACTCATTGATATTAACCTGACTTCGATGATGTTGGTAACAAAGGAGCTGACTCCCTACTTTAATCGGGTTGAAGGCTCAAGTATTGTGAATCTTTCCTCTCTTGCGGGGCGTAAAGGTGGTCACCCCGGCTCGCTGATCTATTCCATGACCAAAGGTGCTGTGCTGACCTTTACCCGTGCCCTTTCAACCGAATTGGGGCCCGATGGAATTCGGGTAAACGGAGTCGCTCCCGGGTTTATTGAAGGAACTAATTTTCACAAAACACACACAAGTCGTGAGTCTGCCTTGAAAACAATCGAGGGAATTCCGCTCGGTCGCTCCGGCAACCCTGAAGACGTTGCACGGGCTGTGGCTTTCCTGGCTTCGGAGTACGATGGATTTATTAACGGAATTACGCTTGACATCAATGGCGGTGTTTATTGCGCCTAATTACGGCCGTTGAATTGGCCGAATAATTGAACTTCACAGGTCCATCGAACTTCTGATCGGTGTACCTGGACGACTGGCAGATCTGCCGGATTCATAATGATATTTGCTGGAGGATGAGCCTTTTTGACATTTCCCTTGGCCGTTTTGGGGGCTCCTTCCTTCAGCAAAAAAAAAATTACTTCCCAATTGGGAGGCATGAGGGTGAAGAGCCGAGTAGCAAACATTCATTTGTTAAGCACTTGGGTGCCCGTTGCTTTTGTTCCGGATTACGGTGCTGTCCGGAGAATTTACCTTTCGCCTGAAACGGAAAGATCAGTTGTTCGTAATTGAGCCAGAAGTGGCTGCACGAAGAAGTAACTTATTGACAGATAAAAATAATCAACGATAAACCTAAAAACTATGAGAATTAAAAACATGAAGCTAAGCAGTACGGCTATCTTATTGATTGGTTTTGCGCTCATCCTGAGTAGCTGTTCCAATACCGCTAAAAAATCCAGCCAGAACGAAGCTGCCGAATCCGTTTACGCGAGCGAAATTATTCCATTTTTCAACCATTGGAATCTGATTTTAGGTGATGGATCGAATGCCGGGCAGGCAATAAACTACGAGCATAAAGATTTCTTTTACACCGCCAACGATGGGCAAACTGACTGGGTTGTGTTTAAAGCCCCAAACGGAGGCGACACCCACGGAACTTCAAACAATACCAGAACCGAGTTGGCTCAATTGAAAAAATGGTACCCTGCAACTGCTGATGATAAGCTGACAGCTACGCTCAAAGTTATGAATGTGTCGGCTACTGGCGACGCCCGGGTTGCGGCTTCGTACGCTGTCGTTGTCGGTCAGATTCATAGCGCCGATGGACATGAAAACGAACCACTGAAAATATTTTACAAAAAATTCCCCGGTCATACCAAAGGATCTGTTTTTTGGCATTATGAAATCAATACAGCAGGTGATGACAATTCCGGAAGATGGGATTTTTCAACCGCTGTTTGGGGGTATGACTTTTCGATTGTTGGAACCGAAGAAAACACCTATCCGGAAGAACCCGGAGATGGCATCGCGTTAGGCGAAGAGTTTAGTTATGAAATCGTTGTGAAGGATGGTCTGATGAGCTTAATATTTACCAGTGAAGGGCATGAAACCAAAACGTTTACAAAAAACTTAATCGAATCGGAGTATACAACAACTGCTGATATTCCGGAGCAAACTCAAAAACTGTTTGTGCCAATAGGTCAGGATGGTGTAGAGCGTGACATTGCTTACACCGGTGAGGGGATATTCTTTAAACTAGGTTGTTACAATCAAACGAATGGGAAATCGCCCGAAGTAAATATGAACTGGTGTTCGGGTGCTGAAACCTTTGATGGGGATATACAGAAACAATATGAAACCGGAAATTACGCTGAAGTTTGGTTTAAAACAGCTAGTATTTATGTAAGCGATGATGCTGTGTCTAATCAAGGCTATTTCACGAAGAATGATTAAGTCAGGTTTTTAAAAGTATCAGTTTATCAACACCATCCGAATACATCAAATAATAGAAAGGCACAAAATGAAAAAATTAAGCTTACTACCTCTGGTAATGATTGGCTTCGTATTCGTATTATCCGGATGCGGCAATGCAGCCAAAAAAAGTCAAGATAAAAAAGCGGCAGACGTTGTTTATCCCAGCGATGTAATTCCATTTATGGATAAATTTAAAATTTTGCTGGGTGACGGCACCTATCAGGATGATCTGATTCAATATGAGAAAAAGGATTTCTTCTATGTTTCAAATGATGGCGAAACAAATTGGGTCGTGTATAAAACTCCAAACTCAGGTGTCACTTCCAGAACCTCAAGCAACACCAGAACCGAATTAGGGCAGAAGGAACACTGGACGCCAGAAACGGGTGGTAAACTAACGGGCAGCTGTAAAGTCATGCATGTTTCTACTTCGGGCGATGCCAGAGTTGCTGCTTCCTACTCGGTAGTTGTTGGACAAATACATAGCGATGAAGGGCATGAAAACGAACCCTGCAAGATCTTCTATAAAAAGTTTCCGGGGCATACCAAAGGGTCGGTATTTTGGAACTATGAAATAAATACCGAAGGAGATAATTCCAAAAGATGGGATTATTCAACCGCTGTTTGGGGATACGATATGTCTGTTGTTGGTTCAAGTCCAACGTCGTACCCCGAAGAACCCAAAGATGGTATTGAATTGGGAGAGGAGTTTTTCTACGAGATAAATGTCCATGAGGGGATCATGTACCTGACTTTTATAAGCGAAGGCCATGACACGGTTCAATTCACCAAAGACCTGTTGAAATCATCGTTCGCCAACGTTTCGGATATACCCGAACAAACCAGAAAAATGTTTGTGCCGATCGGTCGCGATGGGATTGAACGCGAAAAAGCTTATGCCGGCGAAATTCAGTACTTCAAACAAGGCGCTTATAACCAAACAAATGGGAAAAGTCCTGAAGCCAATATGGTTTGGAGTACGGGAGCAGACATTTATGGTGGTGATATCGCGAAACAATACGCAAACGGTGACTATGCAGAAGTTTGGTTTAGAGAAGCCACGGTAGGCGCTGGAGTCCCGGCAGGGCAGGATTAATCGCAATCACTCCGGCATCGATTCAACGTCGCTAGTAAAACGTCGCTGCTAACGCAGCTTCATGAATAAATTAGAATCGCCGAAAAGAAACCTTGATCCGGGCCTCTTGTTTGCCCATTGGTACTTCGCATTTGGATCCGGGCTTCTGTTTGGGAGTATGACTGTTGGTAATCAGCGCTTAGCGCTTTCTACGAAGGGCGGAGCTCATTACGGCAGGTTTGTCGTCATCCCGTTATCCTGGCTAAAACCGTCAGGTGCCCCTTTCCCGAATTTGGTATTCGTAGCACCAATGTTACGGGAAGAGTATCATTGAAGGTAGTCGTAATCGGAGGAAGTGCTATTTGTGGCTGTAGGCCTTTGAAGGCGCCATATTAATTATTTGGAAGTACAAACTGTTGGAGAATACATTGAAATGTGTGATCCCGATAAAGTTTAGTTATGACGGGGTTTAAAACAGGGTTTGTCGGTTGCAAGTGTGAAGCTCTGAATTCGCCAATGCATTCGGTTACAATAACAATAGCTTAACTTATTTAGATAAACAAATGAGGCAACTTTCACTCAAGGGAAGAACATTCCCGGCAGATCTTAATCATGCAGGTACAGTATTTGGCGGTTGGGTCATGGCTAAAATGGACAAAGCCGCTTCCATTCAAATTGAAGAAGTGATTACTTCTCCGGCAGTAACCGTTTCGGTGAGTAACTTTAGTTTTCTTCGACCAATTCACAATGGTGATGTCTTTATGGTGTACACAAAAATAAACCGGATCGGGAAAACATCCATTGATGTTGGAGTCGAGCTAATTGTTCGGTCAAGGGTAGATCTTAGTGAGTTCAAAGTAACGCAGGGGGTTTTTACCTTTGTCGCGGTCGATGCGAATGGTAAGCCCGTACAAGTTAGAAGCGTCCTGAGGAGCTGTGTCGCGCCTTACATTAAGCAGATGTTGGAGGTTGAATAAGATGAAGGTTTGCAATAAAGGTAGAATTCGATAAAAAATAAGCGGTCCGAGATTGTTTTAGAGCGATCGGTGAAACTTTTGCAAATCACGGTTTCACCGATCGCTGTTTAGTAGAACTAGCCGCGAAGGACAATGGGGTGAAAGCGTGTGTCTTTGCTTTGTTCAGAGTGGAATCGAAGTGGATCACCGAAAATGGGCTTTAATTCTTGTAAATCTTTGTGTTAAATTTTTCATCGGCCAGTTTTAGCCCTTGTTAATTCAAAAAAAAGAAATACTTTTGCAGTCCCGATTATTGTCCGTACTTGCAGTTCTTATAATTGATTGATAATGTTGGGGATAGAAAAGTTATTAACGAGCCCGATGTTAATAAGTCGGAAGTCCTTAACAGATTGAGAAGTAAGTTTTTGCAACTTTTAGTGTTTAATTAAAAAAAATTAGAGCAAGTGGATACTTTATCTTACAAAACCGTTTCGGCCAACAGTGCCACGGTAAACAAAGACTGGGTTGTGGTTGACGCAACTGACATGCCGCTCGGACGTTTAGCTAGTGCGATAGCGAAAATGTTGCGCGGAAAACACAAACCCAATTTTACTCCCCACGTTGATTGTGGAGACAATGTAATTGTTATCAACGCCGAGAAAGTTAAGCTGACCGGTAACAAGTTGAATGACAAAGTGTACTTACGTTACACCGGTTATCCTGGTGGTCAACGTAGCCAAACTCCGGCTGAGATCATGAAGAAATATCCGGAACGTTTGGTTGAAAAAGCTGTAAAAGGTATGTTACCTAAAAACCGTCTTGGACGCGCTATCTACGGTAACATGAAAGTGTATGTTGGTCCTGAGCACAAACAAGAAGCTCAAAACCCAAAAGTAATTGATTTAAATACCATCAAACTGTAACAATGGAAGTAGTAAACACCTTAGGACGTAGAAAAACTGCCGTTGCCCGTATCTTTGTCAGTGAGGGTAAAGGTAAAATTACCATTAACAACCGGGAATTGAATGAATATTTCCCAAATGGTACGCTACAGTATATTGTTCTGCAACCACTAAATTTGTTGGGTGTAGCTGATCAATACGACATCAAAGTAAACCTTGATGGTGGTGGTATTAAAGGACAAGCAGAAGCCGTGCGTTTGGCAATCTCCCGCGCAATGGTTGAAATTAATCCTGAAAACAAACCGGAACTGAAACATGCAGGCTTTATGACTCGTGATCCACGTGAAGTGGAACGTAAAAAACCAGGTCAACCAAAAGCTCGCAAACGCTTCCAGTTCTCAAAACGTTAATATTTTATTTAAAAATAACTGTGGATCTGAAACCATTGGGACTCCCCGGCATAGACGAGGGACTACTCAGCGGTTGCTTTTCAACAATTTATTTCAAAAGTTAAAAAGATGCCAAGAACAAATTTTCAAGAATTATTGGACGCAGGTGTACATTTTGGTCACCTGAAAAGAAAGTGGAATCCAAACATGGCTCCGTATATCTTTATGGAGAAAAACGGTATCCACATCATCGATTTACAAAAAACAGTTGTAAAAATTGATGAAGCTGCGGCTGCCATCAAACAAATTGCCAAATCGGGACGCAAAATTTTATTTGTGGCTACAAAAAAACAAGCCAAAGAGCTTGTTGCTGAAGCTGTTGGTAATGTGAATATGCCATACGTTGTAGAACGTTGGCCTGGTGGTATGCTAACAAACTTCCCAACTATCCGCAAAGCGGTTAAGAAAATGATCTCCATCGATAAAATGATGAAAGATACTAGTTGGGATAACTTATCAAAACGCGAAAAGTTGCAAATTACTCGTCAACGTGCGAAATTGGATAAAATGTTGGGTTCTATTGCAGACCTGACTCGTCTTCCAGCTGCTCTGTTCGTTGTTGACGTGTTAAAAGAAAAAATCGCAGTACGTGAAGCTCAGAAATTGGGTATCCCTGTATTTGCGATGGTTGATACAAATTCAAACCCGGACGATATCGACTTCGTAATTCCGGCTAACGACGATGCTTCTCAATCAATCCGTTTAATCACTCGTATCATGGCCGACGCAATTGCTGAAGGTTTGAACGAACGTAAAGTTGAACGCGAAAAAGACGGAGAAGAAGCTCCTAAAAAAGCTGCTAAAACTGAGAAGAAAGCTGCAGCCAAAGTTGTTACCAATGACGACGAAGATGTTGACGTTGATCTGGATGATGAAGATGATTCAGAAGAATAATTGCTCATTTTTTAAATAAAAAAAACTAACAGATATGGCAATTTCTGCTGCAGATGTAATGAAGTTGCGTAAAGCAACAGGCGCTGGTATGATGGATTGCAAAAACGCTTTAACCGAAGCGGAAGGCGATTTCAACCGCGCTGTAGAAATTATTCGTGAAAGAGGTAAACTGGTAGCCAGCAAACGTTCTGACCGTGAGGCTTCAGAAGGTGCTGCACTGGCTAAAGTTAGCAGCGACGGTAAATTTGGAGCCATTGTTGTGTTGAACTGTGAAACTGACTTCGTTGCTAAAAACGAAGGTTTCGTAGCTTTAACTCAAAGCTTCCTTGATGTTGCTATTGCTAACAAACCGGCTGATCTTGACGCATTGAAAGCCTTAACTTTAGATGGTCGTAC
>NZ_JBFHIT010000101.1:0-6207 GCF_041596335.1 Mangrovibacterium sp.
CAATCAGGGCCTTTGTTGTTAACTCACCCTCTTATCCCTCTCTACCAGTAGAGAGGGACGGTTGTGCAGCAAAAAACACAGGCAAATGCAAAACCCGGAACGGTTGCCGCTACCTGGCACCACTCTGCCAATGAGGTTTGCATACAACGCTTAGCACCTTTGTCTCTTTGGAACTTATCCCTTCGCGTCTTCGCGTTCAAATATTCTCTACGTTGAGCAACAGATTGCTTCGTCGTTCCTCCTCGCAATGACGGGACCGGCAGCGACAAACGCGACCGGCCATGCGAACACGAGCCCCGGCCTATTTTTATCGAGCCCGGAATCGAACTGAAAGCTTAGTGCCAAACGGGAAGTCCCGACAAAGGAGGGAATCACCCGTTGCACTTAGCTTTCAGGAAGATGGAGGAGCGAAGATAAAAATCAGCCTTGACCTTTTGCTACCTTTTGTGTCAAGACAAAAGGTAGAGCCCGTCCGGCTTAGGACAAAAAAAGTCGGGAGTCGAGAGTCATGAGAGAAGAAGTAATCGAAACTTGCAACAGATTGCCACGTCCTCCTTCGTCGTCCTCGCAATGACGATCGTAGGGTACATCGCACAAACCTTTGGAACGTTGGAACTTTGCGTCCTAGCGCCTTAGCGTTTAACTCTTCCCGTCTTCGCGTTCAAAGATTTAACCACAGAGGACACTGAGGTTGTCACAGAGTTTCTTTCGTTTGGTTTGCATACCGGTAGGGTTCAACCGCTACGCGGTAGGTGGAAACAATTTTCTGATTAATGGCTACAACACCGAAACCGCTACGCGGTAGTGCATATTGAAGGATTGAGCGTTGATTTTTTTTTTGTAGCGTTTCCCTGCGGATTTCGATACCGCGTAGCGGTATGAGTATTGTAGCTCCGTGAGTCACCGAAACCAAATTACCGCGTAGCGGTTGCGCTTAAGCTGCAAGTCGAGAGTCAAGAGTAATGAGTCGGGAGTAATGAGTCGTTAGAGAAGAAGTAATCAGTACTTCGCGTCCTAGCGTCTTCGCGTTCAAATTATTTAACCACAGAGTTTCACGGAGAGTGCCAACACAACCCTTCGCGTCTTCGCGCCTTAGCGTTCAATTCTTTGTGTCTTTGCGTTTAACTCTTCCCGTCGTCGCGTTCAACTCTCCCCCGCCTTTGCGTTAATTCTTCCTGATTTACTGGTTTGTACACCGTTTATTTCTTATTTTTGTGGGACTAAAACTGGTGAAAGATGATTATTGCAGTAGACTTTGATGGAACGATTGTGGAACACGAGTATCCGAAAATCGGACGCGACATTCCCTTTGCGATTGAGAGCTTATTAATGCTCCAGAAGGAAGGCATCCGCCTTATTTTATGGACTTCGAGACACGGAAAATTACTGGATGAAGCGGTTGAATATTGCCGCAAACGGGGATTGGTATTTTATGCGGTGAATAATAATTTCCCCGAAGAGAATGCCTCACACGATATGGGTCGCAAAATTGTTGCCGACATCTATATCGACGATCGCAACCTGGGAGGCCTGCCCTCGTGGGGTGAGATTTACCAAACCTTATCGACGAAAAACAAACCGCAGGTGGGAAAGTCGTTCCTTAGCTGGTTTAAATCCTAAACAAATTCGCTACGAAAAGAAGAATCCCTTCTTGCAGGAATTCACCCCTCTGTATTTGCAGGCACACAGCCGATCGATCGCTGAAACACACTAAAGTTCAACGGGAATTTATTGGGTCATTTCAGATGCAGATCGGAATAAACCCTCACTAAAATCTGACAACCGGATTTTAGTGAGGGTTTTTCGTTTTCAGACCATCTGTGCGCTAGAACAGAACGCAGAATTCCGATGGAGCTTTACAGCGTAATATTTTCTGTTAAAACTGCTACGGCCACCCGCGACAGGCTAGAAACCGGTCAATTTTCATCCGATTTATTTACCGATGACTTGTAGATCTTAAATTTTGTCTATAAAAATCAGATGTCTGTCCTTTTTAAAATGTATCTTAATGACAATTATCTATTTTCGGACATCTAAAAGCGAAAAATTAATCGTTTGAACAAGGAACAAACATCAAACGATTAGAAAATGAGGCCTACCCCATGAATTTTGATTGACGGGTAATTCGGAGTCGATGATACCGCTGAATACGAAAACCGGACTCAGCCGGCTACAAAGCCAAACTTCATCTGAAGCAATTAAGCCTTCCCGGAATTGAGAGAACGATCGCGGCTAGAATGATGATCACCGTTATTAAATCCTTGTTTCAGACAGGAGTACCCTGTCAGTAGAGCAAGTTGGTGAACATAGTTCGGGATATTCAGTCCATCAGAAAAAACTAGCATCTAAATACCTATACCTATTGTATGAGAAAATTGCGCACGAACTCACTCCTGTTTTTAAAAAAAGGATTGCTTATCGCAGGACTTTTTCTGTCCTTCCAGAGTTTTTCACAAACACCCGGTCTGATTGTCAAGCCCGCGGCAGATATCGGAGCATCGGTTCTTGATCCGGACGGCAACGGTTATGTGTCAGAATCAAGCACCGGCTTTGTTTCAAATGATTTTGACTTTGATGAATCGGAAATTGACTACGTCGACATTGTGCGCCCTGATCCGGTTGGTGATCCACTCGCCGGCCCCGATGGTTCTTTCAACGAAATTGTTGGCGCGACCGGTGCCGGCGACCACGCGATATTGGGCTATTTAAGCGGAGCGAATGTTTTGTTCCGCTTCCGTCTGGATGATATAGCCAGCAACTCCAAGGCTTATTCAATCCTTATCGACACCGACCAAAAGTTTGGTTTTACAGGTGAAGACGCAGACCCGAACGCGGTATTGGGCAATCCGGGTTTTGAGATTGAAGTCGCGTTGTACACCAACTTCAGGGTTGTCGTATGCAATATTGACGGCAATGCGGATGCCAGGAACAACATTGTAAATGAAACCGGAAACTACCCCGGTTATTCCTTCGCCAGACCTTACGAAGTGTACTGCCAAAAGTCGGTTGCCTATTCAACAAACTCGGGCGACGCTGACTTTTTCTATGATTTCTTTGTCCCTTTTAGCGATTTGCAGCTGGCCTACCCTTCGCTTACAACAAGCACTCCTTTGCGAATTACCGGCGCTACGAGCATGAATCCGCATGCCTCGATCGGCAACAACGCGATCTCTGACCTGGGTGGTGATTCGAGTGGTAGCAAGGACATAAACGCACTATTCGAATCAGTCATTACCAGCCAAACACCAACCGCGATCGGCAGTACAATCCTCGACCGAACCGATTGCCCGACCATCAACGCTGCCGGCACATCAGACACCAATATTTCGGGGACCACCACAACAGAGACTACCACAACGATTGCCGTAACCATCTACGACACTGACGCGACGACAGTGATTGGCACCGCATCTACGGTTGTATCAGCCGGC
Organism: Mangrovibacterium sp.; assembly: GCF_041596335.1. Taxonomy (GTDB): domain Bacteria; phylum Bacteroidota; class Bacteroidia; order Bacteroidales; family Prolixibacteraceae; genus Mangrovibacterium. The sequence continues at coordinate 3,432 of NZ_JBFHIT010000101.1, forward strand.
ATAAGCACCTGGTCAATCGACATTTCCGAATTCAGTCCTTCCATCGCTTCGCTTCTATCGGGATACATAATCAAAGCCAATGCCACCGACGAGGGCAAAGGTACGTCGGTTGATTATTGCGATATTGAAACTGTGAGCGATTGTTCAACCCAAACAAGCACCAGCGGAATGACCATTACCGCAATCTCCGGAGGCAAGGGATTTACATTCGACGGTGACGCAGGTGCATTTTCTGACGGAACAGTCATTACCTGGTACAATGCAGACTACACATTGGCAGATTATGAATACAGTTCCGGGGTGCCAATCCCCAATCCGACGACCACCACCTACATTGCCGGAACAGGGAATAATAAGGAAGATGCCAAATTTGAATGTAAAACCGGGCAGTGTTTCCCGGCAGGTGTTTACTATTTCACCTACCAACAGCCCGGCGAATGTGTTTCCGATTATGTACAGGTTTGTTTGTATGCCCTAACCGGCACGTCGGTTACCCCAACGATAACGACCAGCCCGATACTGACATCAACGACGGCTATTTCAGGGACTTGCGGCAACTCTGCCTCTCCCGACTATACGCGCTTAAATCTATACCTCAATGAACAACTCATTGGCACGCAGTCGGTCAGTGACAATTCAACCTGGACTTTCAGCGGACTGGATCTGACCGATCATGTTGGAGAGGAAATTTATGTATCAGCATCTGATGCCGAAAAATGTGCCGCCTCTTCAAGTACGATCAGTGTCCAGCGGCAAGCAATCGCTCCATCCATTGACTTTGACGGATGCTCAACCAGCACTACGGTAAGCTCAATATCAGGATCTTCAGTCGAAGCAGCCGGAACAACCATCATACTCTATCGTTTATCGCCCACCAGAAGCTCCATTGGCACAACAACAGTTGCAACCGATGGCAGCTGGAGTATAAGCGGGCTTTCGCTCAGCGCCGGCGACCAGATTACCGCTGTGGCGAGCAGCACGACACTGGCTTCTTCCGACGACTCAGAAACGATCACCATTAGCCTGCAGACCGATATCACCAATTACACGATTACATTCAACACCCCAACTGAAGGCGATTTACAGCTCACCGGAACAATCACCGGAGGCAGCTATCCGCTGACCCTGAGAGTTTACCTGGATGAATCACAAATTGGAGCCGATACAACGATAACCTCCGATGCCGGCCCAACTGACTGGCATGTTTCCTACCTGAATTCATTCGACCTCTCAGCCGGTGGAATTGTGCAAATCTCGGTTGAAATAAGCTCAGCGTGCGAGAGTGAATTAAGTGCTGAAACCGCTATTGTTGCCTGCTCGGACGTTGAAACGAAAACAATTTCGTCGGCTGACACAAACCTTTGCGAAGGAGAAAATGGCTCGGTGACGATCGAAAATTCGGAAGCCGGTGTGATTTATACGCCATTGGACCAAACCGGACTAATCAGTCTGGGTTATTCGGTCCTTGGAAATGGATCCGACATTGATCTGTTAACCTTCCCACTGTTGACTGACTCAACCGTTGTTAAAATAGAAACCTCAAAAATACCGTTCGACTTGTGTACCGGCTCGCTTGCTGACAGCATTATTTTCAGAGTCTTCGAATTACCCGATGCTCCGACTTCTTCTGCTACTCAGAAATATTGCCCCTCCGGAACAACAACGCTGGATGAATTGGTCATTACGCTTCCCGCGAATACCCTATTGCGCTGGTATGATTCCGCAAGTGGTGGCACAGTGCTCGCCGGTTCGACTGTATTGGCAGACGGAACCAACTATTATGCTGAAAGTGAAAGCACTACCTCTGGATGTATTAGCGCATCGAGAACGGTGGTTAATGTTGAAGCCGGAAACCCGGACGCCCCGGATGCTGTTGCAAGTCAAACATTTTGTGAAGGAGCCACACTGGCTGATATTAACGTAAGCCCGGTCGGCCCCGGCACTGTTTCCTGGTTCACCGGCAGCTCCGGTGGCAGCGCGTTGGCAGAAACCACACCCCTGGCCGATGGCACGACTTATTACGCGGAAACAAATCATTACTCTTGCAGCAGTGATAGCAGGACTGCCGTTCTGATTACACTAAATACCGTTTCAGCGGGAACCATTGCAGCAAATCAATCCGTTAAAGTAGGAGCAGATCCGGCAGAACTAACCGAAACAGTTGCAGCAGCAACAGCAGGAACGACGAGCTACCAGTGGCAAATCAGCACCACCGATGCATCCACCGGCTTTGCTGACATCAGCAGTGCCAATGCTTCAACCTATACTCCTCCCTCCGGAATCGCTCAAACCAGCTACTTTAAGCGAGTTGTCACCAGTACGCTGGATGGACTTGAGTGTTCTGCAGAAAGCAATGTCATCACAATTACTGTTTCTCCAAATACCGCGCCCGTGGCGGTTTCTGATACTTATACGATGGATGAAGACGGCACGGCTATCAGCCTGAACCCTAAAAACGGGGACAGCGATGTGGACGGTGATCTTCTCAGCATTGTGTCGATTAACGGAACGGCACTCACTGGCGGAGCTCAGACCATTGATACTCCTAACGGAACAATCACTATCGATGCTTCTGATGCGATTTCCTTCAGTCCGGATGCCAACTACAACGGTACCGAGACCTTTGCCTATGTCATTAGCGACGGCACAACAACAGCAACGGCTAACCAAGAGATTACCGTGAATGCGGTGAATGATGATCCGGTAGCGGCTTCTGTCACTTATACGATGAATGAAGACGGTACAGCCATCAGCCTGAACCCCAAAAACGGGGACA
>NZ_JBFHIT010000102.1:0-6151 GCF_041596335.1 Mangrovibacterium sp.
CAAAATCGATTGGTCGTTGAACGCTATTGTAAATCAAATATCCAAGAAGGATGGCGATCGCTATAAGTACAATCTGAATTGCTGTCTTCATCTTTGATTATTTAAGATTAGTTTTTGTTTGCATGCAAATTTATAAAAAAAATTAAATTACAATCGGGCGATTACCTTTAAATTAGCCGTGATGTTAAAAAAACACATAGCAAACCAAATCGTCGAGAATCTAGGCTTTTCTCCGACAGAAGGACAGAGAATTCTAGCCGAGAAATTAGCGAAGTTCATAACGGATCAAACGGCCGACCAGATCTTCCTCCTAAAAGGGTACGCGGGTACCGGTAAAACAAGTATGGTCAGTGCTTTAGTGCAAACACTAACCGCTTTTAAAATTCAGACCGTGTTACTGGCTCCAACCGGCAGAGCAGCCAAGGTGCTATCGACCTATGCAGGTAAAAGTGCTTATACGATACACAAAAAAATTTATCGTCAGCAGTCATCTTCTGATGGTATGGGGCGGTTCGTATTGGATAAAAACTTGTTGAAAGATTGTTTTTTTCTGGTTGATGAGGCTTCAATGATCTCGAACAGCTCCCTTGACGGTTCTGTTTTCGGCAGCGGACGAGTGCTTGACGACTTGTACGAATATGTTTATTCAGGCCAAAATTGCAAATTAATACTTGTGGGAGATACTGCGCAGCTGCCTCCGGTAGGGATGGAGTTGAACCCGGCACTGGATGCGCATGAGTTGGAATTATACGGAGGCGAAATAGAAGAGGTTGAATTAGAGGAAGTGGTTCGTCAGGAATTGGATTCGGGGATTTTGCATAACGCAACTGCCTTGAGGGAGATCATTTCAGAAGATGATTTTTTTGGCGATTACTTTCCGATAGAGCTGGACGGATATGCGGATATTCATCGTATTGGAGGAGGAGATTTGATTGAGAAAATATCGGAATGTTACAGCCGTTATGGCGAACAGCAAACAATGGTAATTACCCGATCGAATAAACGGGCCAATAAATTTAATGAGGGCATTCGGTCGGCTATATTATATAAGGAGTCTGAGATTACCGTTGGCGATTTGTTGATGATTGTTAAAAACAACTATTACTGGTTGGCCGACGATGAGCGACTCGATTTTATAGCGAACGGAGATATTGTTGAAGTCAAATCAATTCGGAAACATGAAGATTTGTATGGTTATCGGTTTGCCAATGTAAGTTTGAAGTTTATTGACTACGATGATCTGGAAGTCGATTGTAAAATATTTCTGGACACACTTAATATTGAAACGGCCAGTTTTAGTTCGGAGGATAATCAGAAATTGTTTCATGCGGTTGCCGAAGATTACATCGACATTCGTAGCAAAAAAAAGCGTTGGGAGAAAATAAGGGAAAATCCATACTTCAATGCCCTTCAGGTGAAATTTGCCTATGCCGTAACTTGTCATAAAGCGCAGGGAGGGCAATGGGATGCTGTATTTATTGATCAGGGGTATCTGGTAGAAGATATGTTGAATAAAGAATTCCTCCGATGGTTGTACACAGCATTTACCCGCCCGGTGAAAGAACTCTTCCTTGTAAATTTCAATAAAGAGTTTTTTGGAGAATAGTTTGAAAATAAAACAGGTCATCCCGAACTTGTTTCGTGATCTGCACCGGAGCGGAGCTGGATCCTAAAATAAATTCGGGATGATTTGAATCTATTTGAGCGGATTATTTAAACTTCTTCAGAATTTCCTGAACCGCATCTTTATGGATGGTAAAGCCCATTATTTTTAGTTTTACATAATCCTGACTAAAGAAATAATAGCCGAATTCCGGTGCTTTGGGGTCGTTGTTGCGAGATCCAGAGCTCGAATCTTTAATCAGATACCAGTCTTTACCATCTTTATTGAAGTTTTCAAGATAACCGACCAAATGCATACCATGATCATCGGTGGTGGTTTCGTTGTCGAACCGGAAAGCCCGGGAATCTTCATTAATATAGTTTGAAGGAATATCGAAGTCGGGAATCATTGCACATTGTGTGTCTCTTAGGAAACCTGCTTCAGACACATCGCCACCAATGCTCATTGTATAGCCTCCGCGAATGGCATTCTTGATAATATCCATGTAAACATCAAGAGGAACGTTATAGTAGTCGGCATTATGCCACCAATTGTCAGGTACGGTATATTCAACCTGTTGCCAGTAAGGTTTTTGCTTGTAGGAAAGAATTTCAACAAAATCGTTCGGATTTAGTTTCAGGTAGTCCTTCATGTAACTCATTGGTGTGTATTCTTTGCCTTCAACCTTAAACGTGTTTGGTGGAACACCCATATAATGATTCATGATTGAAGCGATGGTTTCTAAAGCTTGTTTTTCGTTCCATGCGTTCGACGTTTTTAGTGAATTTAAAAAACCGCTCATCTCTTCCATCATTTTGCCGTGATCGTGATATTTACGACCATTGACTAGTCCCGTATATTCACTTTCCGGCACTAATCCGTAAGCCAGAGCGATTCGGGCGACAGCATTTCCCTCTGATCCCTCATCAAACAGCGAGTTGCCGCGATGCTGAATAAAACGCTGTGCTTTGGCCAGGTATTCGTGATAAGCGACAAACATTTCCGACAGTTTGACTTTTTTCCCTGTCATGCGGAAGATTTCAGATTCGTAGAATGACAAGGTCGAAAAGTCCCAGCAAGTGCCCGTATTTCCTTGTGAAATTACGGGGTTCGCCCATTCGCGGTGATATAAATTCACCTTATTGGGTAACTTGTAGCCAGACTGATCCATTGTTAGACGTGTCGCTGCAGGTTTTGCTTCTATCGAATCGCTTACGTGGCTTATGTCTTTGAGGATTGTTTCGTAATAGAATCCTTTTCCTTGAGGAAGAATTTCAATTTTAGCCACATCATTTTTTTGGGCCGATAAATTAAATGCAAACAGCAAGCCCGCTGTAAATGCCAAGGTTTGTTTCATAGTTTGACTATTTTTATGTTTTTTGAATTGCAACAGTTTTGACATGTTGAGCCGTTTTTGAGACCGGACGTTAAAAGTAGCGAACATTTTGACTGCGTTTGCTGACATATGTACAGGAACGCAAATTTTTGAAGATCAAATTTGGTAGGTCGAGTTTTCTTGGGCAATCTCAGTGTTTGGGAAAACTGCTTTTGCCTGGCTAAAAATGGCGTCAGGAGTTTTGTAACGGGTTGAAAAATGACCAATCAGGAGTTTTCCGGCACCGGACAGCGATGCGATTTTCGCAGCCTGAGTACCTGTTGAATGATAGGTCTCTTGCGCAATTTTTAGATCTTCGTCAGCGAAAGTAGCTTCGTGGTAAAGCAAGTCTAAACCTTCTAAAGCTGGAATCATTTTTTCATAATACGCTGTGTCGGAACAAAAGGCGTAGGAGCGGGGAGTTTGCGCAGGGATTACTAATTCCGAGTTTGGAATGATTTGGCCGGATTCGCAAATAAAGTCAGCTCCTGCTTTAATGTGTTTTATTTCACGAATTGGAATTTCGTATTCCTTAATTTTCTCTTTAATGATATTTGCTTCACGAGCTTGCTCGTCGAATCGGAATCCACAGCACTGGATGCGGTGATTCATCGGGAAAGCGGTAACTTTAAGTTTCTTGTCTTCGAAAATAACCTGGGCCTTTTTGAAGTTCAGCGGATGAAAGATAATTGGAAATCCAGGATCATTCATTTGCAGGAATTCCAGTTGGAATTTCGTGTACCGTTGAAGTTCGGAATGGGCATAAATGTGTAGCTCGTTTTTTCGACCTTGTAGAATGAGTGTTGAAATGAAACCTATAAGTCCAAAGAAATGATCACCGTGAAGGTGAGAGATGCAGATGTGATTGATCTTGCTGTAATTGATTCTGTTTTTTCTCAATTGGTGTTGGGTCCCTTCACCACAATCAATCAAAAAAAACCGCCCAAGTACATTGAGCACTTGAGCGGTTGGATATTTTTCAGAAGTAGGCATTGCTGAACTACTTCCTAAAATTGTTACTTGAAAGGGCATCGTCATCCCGGAAAGGAACTTTAAAGGTTTCCTTTTTTTGCCAGCAAATCTTCAGCTTCTTTTACCGATTTTGTAATCAGTAAAACGGTATGAAGCATTGACAGGCGGATGAGATGTTCCACGTCAGGCTGCAACCCAGACAGAATAAAAGTTCCGATAGCGTCTTCACATAAACGATTGGCAACTAAAATGGAGCTTAAACCCGACGAGTCGATGTATTCACACTCACTAACATCAAGAATGATGTTTTTTACATTTTCGTTACCCAATACAACCAGTTCCGACTTCAGATCCGGGGCATTGTTGGTGTCCAGCTTTTTGCTAAGTACTTTAACAACTGAATAATTGGCCTTATTCTCTACTTTAAATTCCATGAATGGAAATTTACGAAATTCTATTAAACAATTGATAAGCTAAGCTTATTTTTCTTTGCTTTCTTCAGCTTCCATTTGAGATTTCAAAGCAGCCAACTCGCTGATATCACCTAAAGTTGTTTTCTCCAGGTTATCTTTTACTGTTTTAACAGCTTTTTTGGTTTGCTTAACCTGAGCTTTTTTCTCTGCACTTACTTCAGCTTTTTTCTCATCTTCGAATACACGAGAGTGAGATAAGATGATGCGTTTTGCAGATTTAGAGAACTCGATTACTTTGAAATCCATTTTTTCATCCAAGTTGGCTTGTGAACCATCTTCTTTCACTAAGTGGCGTGGAGTGGCAAAGCCTTCAACACCGTACGGAAGAGCGATAGTCGCACCTTTGTCGAACAACTCAACAACAGTACCTTCGTGGATTGAATCAACAGAGAAGATTGTTTCGAATACATCCCATGGATTTTCTTCCAATTGTTTGTGGCCTAAGCTCAAACGACGGTTTTCTTTGTCGATATCCAATACAACCACTTCGATTTCGGCGCCGATAGCTGTGAATTCTGATGGGTGTTTGATTTTTTTCGTCCAGCTCAAGTCTGAAATGTGGATCAAGCCGTCAACACCTTCTTCGATTTCAACGAATACACCGAAGTTAGTGAAGTTGCGAACTGTAGCAGTGTGTTTTGAACTAACGCCAAAGCGTGTTTCAATATCTTGCCAAGGATCTTTACGCAATTGTTTGATACCAAGAGACATTTTGCGTTCTTCGCGGTCCAAAGTAAGGATTTGAGCTTCGATTTCGTCTCCTACTTTCAGGAAGTCCTGAGCGCTACGCAGGTGTTGTGACCAGCTCATTTCTGAAACGTGGATCAAACCTTCTACGCCAGGCGCGATTTCAACAAATGCACCATAGTCAGCCATAACAACTACTTTACCTTTCACACTGTCACCAACTTTCAGTTCAGCATCCAGGTTATCCCATGGGTGAGGAGTCAATTGTTTCAGACCAAGAGCGATACGTTTTTTGTCATCATCGAAATCAAGGATAACAACGTTCAGTTTTTGGTCTAATTCAACGATCTCGTTCGGATGAGTAATACGTCCCCAGCTTAAGTCAGTAATGTGGATCAAGCCGTCAACGCCACCCAAGTCGATGAATACACCGTAAGAAGTGATGTTTTTAACTGTACCTTCAAGAACTTGTCCTTTTTCCAGTTTCGAGATAATCTCTTTTTTCTGTTGTTCAAGTTCTGCTTCGATCAGTGCTTTATGAGATACAACTACGTTACGGAATTCCTGGTTGATTTTTACAACTTTAAATTCCATTGTTTTACCAACGTAAATATCGTAGTCGCGGATTGGTTTCACGTCGATTTGAGAACCAGGCAAGAATGCTTCGATACCGAATACATCTACAATCATACCACCTTTTGTGCGGCATTTAATGTAACCTTTAATGATTTCGTCGTTATCCAAAGCTGCGTTAACGCGATCCCAAGAGCGCATTGCACGTGCTTTTTTGTGCGATAAAATCATTTGTCCTTTTTTGTCTTCCAGGCTTTCGATGTATACTTCAACAGTATCACCAACTTTTAGCTCTGGGTTGTAACGGAATTCGTTTAAGCTAACGATACCGTCAGATTTGTAACCGATGTCAACAACAACTTCGCGTTTGTTCATCGAAATTACAGTTCCTTCTTGCACTTCTTTTTCTTGAACAGTGTTCAAAGTGCTGTCATAAAATTTTTCAAGATCATTCTGACGTTGACCGGC
>NZ_JBFHIT010000103.1:0-5600 GCF_041596335.1 Mangrovibacterium sp.
AAAATATTTTTAGGTTGTTTAGAACTTATTATTATATTTGCACTCGCAATTAAGAAACGGGTGTAGCTCAGTTGGTAGAGCACTGGTCTCCAAAACCAGGTGTCGGGCGTTCGAGTCGCTCCTCCCGTGCAAAAGCTGTCCAAAAGGGCAGCTTTTTTCGTTTCAAATCAACCCGATTTTGTGGATCTTAAAAACGATACACCCCGTATTGAGTGGATATCGATTCTCCCAACTATTCCGAAGGATCCCAAAATCATCGGAGTAATCGATCAACAAACGATGCTATCAGCAAGACAGCAACTAAACAAATGAGAAATAGTTAATAATTATTCTTAACTGATCGACTATTGTCTTTCGTTTTGCCCCCTTTTCATCTTATCTTTACGCAAATTTTGGTAACCATGACTGTCGATTTATTCATCCCCTGTTTCATTGATCAATTTTATCCGCAAACAGCGTTTAACGTTATAAAGGTTTTAGAAAAAGCTGGTGTCACTGCAAACTACAATCCAGAGCAGACTTGCTGTGGGCAACCATCGTACAACAGTGGTTATTGGGATGAAACCAAAACACTTGCTGAAAAATTTATTCGGGATTTTGAAGGCCCGCATACGATCATCAGCCCATCTGCGTCATGTACCGGCTTCATAAAAAATTACTACGGACACTTATTTAAGGAGGACGACAAGAACTTTGTTTCCCAAAACCTGCTTAAATCCCGTCTTTTCGAGTTTAGCGACTATCTGGTCAATCAAGTGAAGTTTATCGATTTTGGAGCAAGATTCCCGCATAAAGTATGTTACCACGACGCGTGTACTGCCTTGCGCGAATATGGGATTAAATCGGAACCACGCCTGCTTCTCTCGAAAGTTAAAGGACTTGAGTTAGTCGAGATGGAAGACACCGAAACCTGCTGTGGGTTCGGAGGCACCTTTTCCGCTAAATTTCACTCCATATCAACGGCAATGACTGAACAAAAAGTTGAAAAGGCGTTAGCTACCGGTGCCGAATATATCATTTCAACCGAATCATCCTGCCTAATGAATATCGAAGCCTATATTCTCAAAAACAACCTCCCGATCAAGCCCATCCATATTGCCGACATATTGGCGAGCGGATGGTAACAGAATCTTAAAATATTCGTATCACCAAGATACCGATATATTGTATCCGAATAAATTGGGCATTTGCTTAAACTAATGGCCCATTTTTTCGTATGCTGTTATATGATGTGCGCCTTCGTTGGCCGATTATCTGCATTCAATCGAATTCTTGACATCAAAGTTTATTTTCAAGCAGATAGTAATCTTCTGAGCTCTTTTCCCATTGTGGACTATGTTACACCCATGATTTAATCGCTTATATCAACCAAAATGAATGCAAATGAAAAAAGGACAAAAATTTCAGAGGCTCTGAAAAAGTATCATGTACACTACTTGCACATGAAGACAGACATCACCCACAAACCCTGTCGCGACAGCAATGGCATCCATTGTACCGGGGACAAGTTTCAATATATTGTTGACTGGCAAATTGCGAACAGGAAAAAAGTGGATGCCTGGGAAACGGAAGTTAGTTAAATCTTATTATTCCCCCGCATTCTTCATCGCATTTTACGCGCTGATAAGGGTCAAAGATTCCAATCAAAATTGTCCTGTCAGCGCTTATTCTTCTCCAGAATAGCATCGAAGTCCGCTAATCGCATTTACCGCTACCCTGAAACATAATCAGGATCGAATAGAGGTTCGAACCGACTCGGATTTGAATGTCGATAAAGGTTGTCAAACATACAAATTGAACTATTGTCAAAAATACAAATTGATTAAATATTTACTTATTACCTTTTTATTAACAATTTTTGTCCTATTTAACATTTTTTATTCGATGATATTTCGTAACTTGATTGGACTTTCAATTTAGTGTGCTCCTAATTCTCTTATTTCATGTTTTAACTGACTCCCTAACAGGAGTCATCAGGAACAATAACAGGTAATCGAAAAAAATCAGTCCCTAAACCGAAACGTTTTAATCTTAAGAAACATCGCAAACATGAAAGTACAATTCCAAACTCAAGCCAAGACCAACATCAAGTCTCCACAACAAGATCAACACCTCAGGAACAAAAGCACTAAACCCCACTATCCGCTTCCAACCTCGAGTGGCCTTCGCTGCGAAGGGGATCGATTTGGATACATTGTCGACTGGCAAGTAACAGACAAGCCAGCGCCAAAGAGTTAAATTGAACTACGATCTCTCATTTAAACGAAGAGGCTGTCCCAAAAGTAAAATTGGGACAGCCTCTTTCTTATTTCACAATAAATACGTCGCTTTCTAAAAAACCTGCATCCGGTGCAGTCGAAAGTATTGTCCTTCTCTGGCAATAAGCTCTTCGTGAGTTCCAGTTTCAACAATCTCACCTTCGTGCATAACACAAATTATATCGGCATTTTTTATTGTCGAAAGGCGGTGAGCGATAACAAGCGAAGTTCTGTTTTTCATTAGGTTCTCCAAAGCCTCCTGCACCAGTCGCTCCGATTCCGTATCCAACGCCGAAGTTGCTTCATCGAGAATGAGAATTGAAGGATTCTTCAGGATCGCGCGAGCAATGCTCAACCGCTGACGCTGTCCGCCTGAAAGCTTACTTCCACGGTCGCCAATCATCGTGTCGTAACCATTTTCCGTTTCGATGATAAAACTGTGCGCATTAGCCACTTTTGCGGCTGCAATAACATCTTCCATTGAAGCATTTTCAACCCCAAAGGCAATGTTATTAAAGATCGTATCATTAAACAAAATGGCTTCCTGATTAACATTCCCCATCAATTCACGCAGATCTTGAATTTTCACATCACGAATATCGACGCCGTCGACACAAATTGAGCCTTCAACAACATCGTAAAAGCGCGGTAACAAGTCCACAAAAGTTGTTTTTCCGCTACCCGACTGCCCAACAAGGGCAACCGTTTTTCCTTTAGGGATGACCAGCGAAACATTCTTCAACACAACTTTTCCATCGTAGGCAAAGGTCACATTCTTGTATTCAATACCTGAACTGAATTTTTTGATCGATTGAGCGTTCTCCTTTTCCTGAATGGTAATCGGAGCTTTCAGAATCAAGTCAATCCGATCCATAGCGGCTAGTCCTTTTTGAATACTATACAATGCAGTTGTAAAGGCTTTTGCGGGATTAATAATCTGGTAAAAAATACTCAGATAGGCGATAAATTCAGGACCGGACAATTCACTATTATTGCCAATAATAAGTGTTCCGCCGAACCAAACAACGATAATCATCACAATCGTCCCCAGGAATTCACTCATCGGGTGTGCCAATTCGCGACGCCCCATCAGACGATTCATCGTCAGGCGATAATCATCCAGTTCTTTTTGAAAATGCATATCCATTTTCTTCTCGGCATTAAATGCCTTGATGATGCGCAATCCGCCCAGGGTTTCTTCAATTACAGTAAGAATGGTTCCCATTTTATCCTGGCCTTCACGAGAAAACCGCTTCAACGATTTACCAACGCGGCCAATTACAAAACCAGCACCGGGTAAAACGATAAAGATGAAGAGAGTCATTGTTGGACTCATCACCAGCATAGATGCCAGCAACACAATGATGAGCACCGGATTTTTGAGGAACATATCCAACGACGACATGATTGACGTTTCAACTTCGGCTACGTCGCCAGTTGCCCGTGCAATAATATCACCTTTACGTTCGTCGGAAAAGAACTGCATAGACAGGCGAAGAACCCGGCTGTAGATTTGCTGCCGGATGTCGCGTACGACTCCATTCCGGATTTGAACGGCTTCCCAGGCTGCCAAATAAGCAAAACCGACTTTCAGCATAGTCGCTGTGATGACAAAAAAGCCAACAAACAAGAGTGTGTATCCGGAACCATACTCGTTCTTGACGAAAGTCACGTAGTAATACAAATTATTCTTGATCGAATCCAGGCTAACAGCCCAGTCTACCAGCGAATTAACCTCTTCAGAAAGACCAAAAATAATTTCCAGAATTGGAATCATCATAGCCATCGAGAAAACAGTAAATACAGCCGACAACAAGTTGAACAAGAAGTTTAAAACCATCCTGCTCTTGTAAGGAGGTATAAACCTCCGCAGGATACTGATAAAATCTTTCATGACAGATTTTTAAATTGAAGCGATTATGACAGTTCGCCGTTAAAAAATACCGGTATAATTCTGTGGTGTAATCGTCTTTAATTCGGCTTTCAGTGCGTCGCTGATAGTTAGAGTATCAATAAATTCGTGCACAACAGTCTGATCAATTTTACGGTTAACACGAGTCAAATCGCGCAAAGCTTCGTATGGATTCGGATAACCTTCACGTCGTAAGATGGTTTGAATAGCTTCGGCAACTACCGGCCAGTTATCTTCCAAATCGGCTTCAATAGCAGCTTTATTCAATAACAGTTTATCCAGACCTTTCATTGTTGAATTAACCGCGATTAACGTGTGAGCCAGAGGCATACCGATAGTGCGAAGAACAGTTGAGTCTGTTAAATCGCGCTGCAAACGCGAAACCGGTAACTTTGCAGAAAGGTGTTCAAAAATTGCATTCGCCATTCCCAGGTTGCCTTCCGAGTTTTCAAAGTCGATTGGATTAACCTTGTGCGGCATAGCGGACGATCCAACTTCTCCCGCTTTAATTTTTTGCTTGAAATACTCCATCGAAATATAGGTCCACATGTCGCGGTTCAGATCAAGGATGATTGTATTTACACGCTTCAAGGCATCGAAAATCGCGGCGTGATTGTCGTAGTTTGCAATCTGCGTGGTATATTGAGCACGTTCCAGTCCCAGGTAATTTTTCAGGAAATGGTTTCCGAACGCTTTCCAGCTAATTTCAGGATAGGCAATATTGTGCGCATTGAAATTCCCGGTAGCACCTCCAAACTTGGCATCGCAATTAATATTTCGTAGTTGTTCCAACTGCTTTTTAATGCGCTCGGAAAACACCCGAATTTCTTTCCCCAAATTTGTAGGAGAAGCAGGCTGTCCATGAGTTTTAGCAAGCATTGGAATATTTTTCCATTCTTCGGCCAACTCTTCCAGCTTATCTACTAAATCGTTTATTGCCGGAAAATACTCAAAATCCAGTGCATCGTGAACCGATTTCGGGACAGCAGTATTATTAATATCCTGAGAGGTCAGTCCAAAATGAATGAACTCTTTGTAAGCGTTGACACCTAACTTGTCGAACTCCTCTTTCAAGAAGTATTCAACTGCTTTTACATCATGATTGGTAACTTTCTCAATGTCCTTAATGCGTTGCGCGTCGTCAATCGAGAATCCCTCAACAATCTGACGAAGGCTGGGGAATAAATCTTTATTGAAATCAGCCAGTTGTGGCAGAGGTAATTCGCACAATGCAATAAAATATTCAACCTCAACATACACGCGGTATTTTATAAGGGCATATTCCGAGAAATAGTTTTCCAGGTTACTCACTTTCGACCGGTAACGGCCATCTATCGGGGTAATTGCAGTTAATAAGTTCAATTCCATGATTTTAATTTTTCGAGGGGCTAAAGTTAGCAAATATTTACGTTTATCAGCCGGCGAAATCC
>NZ_JBFHIT010000104.1:0-4580 GCF_041596335.1 Mangrovibacterium sp.
AATACACCTGTGAAGGCGATTGGTCGGGAGCGTCATACTGGTACGAGTTGTTGGCTTTGGCTGACGAAGGCGAGATTGTATTGCCAAACCTGCAACTCATGAGCCTTCAGGGCGACTGCGCCATTGCCCCTTGGTTTAAACCTTTTGGGGTTGAAAGCGAAGCGACCGCAGATGGCATTGTGATTCGAAAAACAGCCAACATTCAGCCCAAAAAACTGAACCTTGATTTTCTGGAAAACCCGGATATCGCACAGACCATGGCAGTACTTTGTGTCATGAAAAAAGTACCGTTCCACTTCACCGGCTTGGAAACGCTGAAAATTAAAGAAACAAACCGTATCGCGGCTTTACAAGACGAACTGTCAAAATTCGGCGCTCGCCTCGATGAACCAAAACACGGTGAACTTAGCTGGGATGGCTCATTCCCTTTCAAAGTACAAGATGTGCCACTCATCCTGACCTATCACGACCACCGCATGGCATTAGCTTTTGCTCCGGCTGCCCTATTCTACCCAATTGAAATAGACGAACCGATGGTCGTTACAAAATCCTATCCTGCTTATTATGAGGATTTAAAACTAGTTGGCTTCGACATAAAACAGCTATAACGAGATACAAAGAAAAGACAAGGCAACGAACAGTATTCGTTGCCTTTTTTATTGTTGACATCGAAACTTGATTTCTTCAACCGATGAAATTGGAGCGTTCAAAAAAAAACAACCGCGAATTATTAGCAAGGGTTGTTTATCTTCTTTCCCGAAAAAAAGCAGTCATCAAGTCGCCACAATCTTCGGCCATTACTCCCGACACAACTTCTGTTTTAGGATGAAGACCTTTTGGTGCAAATTTCGAAAATCCCCGTTTTTCGTCGCTGGCTCCGTAAACCAACCGGCCTAATTGAGCCCAGCCAAGCGCTCCGGCACACATCACACAAGGTTCCAGTGTAACATACAAGGTACATTCGTTCAGATATTTTCCACCGAGCAAATTGGCCGCTGCTGTAACAGCCTGCATTTCAGCGTGCGCAGTAACATCAGTCAACGTTTCTGTTAAATTATGGGCTCTGGCAATAATCCGGTTATTGGCAACAATCACCGCTCCAACCGGTATCTCACCTTTCTCGTAAGCTTGTTGTGCTTCCTGGAAAGCACGTTTCATAAAATAGACATCATCAAAGGGCTGCATGCTACAATTCAATTCAATATTAATGACAAACCTACCAATTAAATTGCTAAAATCTGCTTATTTTTGCAGCCAAACAAAAAAGAATCAAGCACTATGTACAGAACGCACACCTGTGGTGAACTTCGATTGGAACACCAGGGACAAGAGATTACTCTGGCCGGTTGGATACAGCGAAAACGCGAACTTGGCGGAATGACCTTTGTGGATTTACGCGACCGTTTTGGAATTACTCAGTTGGTTTTTGACGAGAACTCGTCGACCGACTTAAAGGAAAATGTCAAGAAATTAGGTCGTGAGTTTGTGATCCAGGTGGTTGGAACCGTTCGCGAACGTAGCAGTAAAAATAAAAACATCGCCACGGGTGAGATTGAAATTGAAGTAAGCAAACTGAGCATATTGAGCGCATCAGCAGTTCCTCCTTTCACAATCGAAGATGAAAGCGACGGAGGCGATGACATCCGAATGAAATATCGCTACCTGGATTTGCGTCGCAATCCGGTTCGCGAAAACCTGGTTCTCCGCTCCAAAATGGCTCACGAAATTCGCTCGTACCTCATTGAACGGGAATTCATTGAAACGGAAACACCGGTATTGATGAAATCGACGCCTGAAGGTGCCCGCGACTTTGTTGTTCCTTCACGCATGAATCCGGGTGAATTTTATGCGCTCCCGCAATCGCCGCAAATCTTTAAACAACTACTGATGGTAGCTGGTTTCGACCGCTATTTCCAAATTGTGAAATGTTTCCGCGACGAGGATCTTCGCGCTGACCGTCAACCCGAATTCACCCAAATTGACTGCGAAATGTCGTTTGTTGAGCAGGAAGATGTGTTGAATTTGTTTGAAGGAATGACCAAACATCTTTTCAAAACAACGAAGCAGGTTGACATTGACAACTTTATCCGCATGCCCTACGCCGAAGCGATGGCAAACTATGGATCGGACAAACCTGATATTCGATTTGAGATGATGATTAAAGACATCAGCGCGGTTGTTAAAGGACAGGATTTCAAAGTATTCGACGAGGCTGAATACATTGGTGCTATTTGCGCAAAAGGTTGCAGCGAATACACTCGCAAGCAGCTCGACGCTCTGACCAATTGGGTAAAACGCCCACAGATTGGAGCCAAAGGAATGGTTTATTTGAAATACAATACTGACGGCAGCTTAAAATCGTCAGTTGATAAATTCTACAACGAAGCAGAACTTTCAAAATGGGCTAGCGCTTGCCAGGCTGAAGCGGGAGACTTAATTCTGGTACTCTCAGGCGATAAGGACAAGACCTTGAAAGCGCTTGGTGAATTGCGTTTGGAGATGGCAAACCAACTCGGATTGCGCGATAAAAACACTTACAAGGCTTTGTGGGTAGTCGATTTCCCGCTATTGGAATGGGACGAAGAAACCAAGCGCTACTACGCCATGCATCATCCGTTTACGGCTCCAAAACCAGAAGACATTCCACTGCTTGAAACCAACCCGGGAAACGTTCGTGCAAATGCCTACGACCTTGTGATCAATGGAGTTGAAATTGGAGGCGGCTCCGTTCGGATTTTCAACCCCGAATTGCAATCAAAAATGTTTGATTTGCTCGGCTTTACAAAAGAATCAGCTGAGGCGCAATTTGGCTTTTTAATGAGTGCATTCAAATATGGCGCACCACCTCATGCCGGTATCGCGTTCGGATTCGACCGTCTGGTCTCCATGTTTGCCGGTCTGGACAGTATTCGCGACACCATCGCATTCCCTAAGAATAACTCCGGCCGCGATGTAATGAATGATGCTCCATCGCCTATTGCCGACGCACAACTTGATGAACTGCAAATCAGGATTGATTTGAAAGAAAAATAATCGTACACGTAAAACAGATACAAAAACGGAAGCCTTCAAAGCTTCCGTTTTTTTTTTAGGATTGATGCTAAAATTGATCCTCCCGAGCTACTTGCCGGACATTTAACCTGATTTTTAAAGCCTGATAGAAAAGAAAGAGATACAGCTCTCTCGCCAATACAGCCCACAAGTGCCACTTTGCCCTAAACTCGATTAAATTCGACTTAAATATGTTCTGATTTGACTTACCAACGACCCTCTTCGATTAAATTACCTCAACGATCTCGGCATTTGGGTGTCACTAAATACAACATCTAACGACAACCGCAGCCGTTGACTCAATCCGGATACGTTTCAAATAACAACTCAATACCAGGCAAACAAAGCCATTTTTTGAAACAAAAAAAAAGGGAAACTAGATTTAGTTTCCCTTTCGACATATCTGAAAATAAATTATTCAGCGACTGAAGTCTTACGCGACGAGTAGTTAATGTGCAAAGCAGAAGCTTTACGCAATTCCTGTTTGATATCAGTTACGATACCCATTTTTGTAAACTCATCGACTTTCAGTGAAGTAATCATCATTGGCACCTCGGCTTCATCACGAGCTTCACGCTCTGCAGTGATATAGTCAATAATATCAGATGTTTGAGCGAACTGATCGTTCAACTGAATACGAGGTTCTGATCCAAAGATATTTTGATATTGTCTATGAGGTTCTCCCACATAGATATAACTTACCAAGGATTTCTTTTCCAATTTAGAGAGTTCTGTTGCTTCAGGTACTTTAACCTGAACCATCAGAGTAACCTCCCTCATAGTTGTACTAACCATGAAGAAGAACAGCAACATAAACACGATATCAGGCAAAGAGGCTGTCGAAATCGGTGGTAATTCTTTAGAATCGTTTTTTCTAAATTTAGACATCGTTTATCGTCCTCCTACTTTTTTAGGTTCGGCTTCAGAGATCTTAGAAGGATAAATTTCTTTTATCGCATCTTGTTGATCAGCTTCAAGCTTATCGTAACTCTTACCGAATTTTTGTTGTGCTAAATCTTCTCTTAAATCATTGATGGCAGCAACCAACTCGTTTTGTACAGCAATATAGGTTCCGTAGGACGTACCTACGTCATTTCGCAATGAAATCACCCCTTTGGTAATACCAACCTCGCCGAAATATGGAATTTCTTTCATATTCTTTTCAGGAAGGTTAATATCATTGTTCGGATTTGCCATAAATTCTTTGGCTTTATCGCGAAGGTTTTTAACGTCAGTCCATTCACCCTCAACCAAAAGCTGATCCTGAGCATTCACCAACACAACAAAAACGTTCCGTTCTTTAATTGGTGGTGTATCATCGTCAACTTGATCTGGGGGTGGCATTGGCGGAAGTCTACGTTCCAAACCGCTGTCAACATCCATTGTGGTCGTTACCAGGAAAAAGATGAGCAACATAAAGGCAATATCCGCCAAAGATGCTGCTGGTATTTCGGGAATTTTTCTTGCCATAATTAAATTTTTCCTGTATTAGAATCCACTTTGGATTATTTAATAAAACGAGTAACTGA
>NZ_JBFHIT010000105.1:0-3816 GCF_041596335.1 Mangrovibacterium sp.
ATAAAAAAGTTCAGTTTCAAAATTTAATCTATCTTCGTAGTTCTTTAAAAAATAGGATATGTCAGAACAAAAAACAAACAAACGTCTGGAAGATTTTAGCTATGCTTTAGGACTAAGCATTGCAAGCAATCTGATACAATCAGGCGTAAAAACAGTCGATCCGGTAAATTTCATGAGCGCTATTGAAGACGCATTTACCGGAAAACAACCCAAATTAAGCGTTGAGGAAGCCAATAAAATTCTTCAGGAATTTATGTCGGAACAACAAAGCGGCGAAGGCAATAAAAATTTAGAAGAAGGAATGAAATTCCTTTCGGAAAACCTGAACGACTCCAAAGTAGTTGAAACTGCCAGTGGCTTGCAATATAAAGTCTTGGTTGATGGTGATGGCGAAAAACCAGCCCCAACCGACGAAGTACGTTGCCATTACCATGGAACACTGATTGACGGAACTGTTTTCGACAGCTCGGTACAACGTGGCGAGCCGGCTGTATTCCCGGTTAATGGTGTTATTCAGGGATGGGTTGAAGCCCTCCAAATGATGACTGTAGGTTCAAAATGGAGATTATTTATCCCTTCGGATTTGGCTTATGGAGAACGTGGTGCGGGAGGTTCAATTGGCCCGAACACAACCTTAATTTTTGATGTGGAATTATTGGAAATTGTCTAATATAATTTAAAACGAAAAATGAATTTTAAACCTGTTCTTGTAGCAGTAGCCGCTGTAACTGTATTTGCAGCTTGCCAACCAAATGGTAGCTCTACTGTAAAATTAACCAACTCATCCGATTCAACCAGCTACGCCTTAGGCGTTTTAATTGGTGAAAACAACAAGCAAAACATCGATCAAACTCCAGGCGCCAAAGACCTGAATATGGATGTGATGGTCAATGCATTTGGAAAACAAATCAAAGGTGAAGAAACTGAAATCACATCAGAAGAAGCCCGCACGATTGTTCAGGAGTATTTCCAAAGTATGGCTGAACGTGAAGCAGAAGAAAACATCAAAAAAGGTGAAGATTTCTTGGCTGCCAACAAAGAAAAACCTGGTATTACAACCACCGAAAGTGGTCTTCAATATGAAATTTTAGTTGAAGGAACAGGTTCGAAACCAACAGCAGAGCAAACTGTAAAGTGCCACTACACCGGTACGCTGATTGATGGAACCGTTTTCGACAGTTCAGTTGAACGTAACGAACCGGCAACATTCCCAATCAACGGTGTTATTCCGGGATGGACTGAAGCTTTACAATTGATGCCTGTAGGATCGAAGTGGAAATTATATATCCCAAGTGAATTGGCTTATGGCCAACGTGGCGCAGGTGGCGACATCGGTCCAAACGAAACATTAATCTTCGAAGTGGAATTGCTCGAAATTGGGGAATAATTCCAACTCTTGATAACTTTTTAAAATCCCCCGGAGATTCACTTTCGGGGGTATTTTTTTATCTGTACTTTTGACCTTCAATCGACAATTATTGCAAAAGAAATATGGAAATTAAAGGAAGACTCAACCAGATTCTACCTGCTACGTCAGGAGTTAGCAAGGCTGGTAACGAATGGAAAAAACAGGAATTCGTGATCGAAACACAAGATCAATTCCCCAAACAAATCTGCTTTACCTTATTCGGCGACAAAATTAGTCTAATCGAAGGGTATCAGTCGGGAACCGAAATTAACGTGTTTTTCGACGTAGAAAGCCGCGAATTCAACGGTCGTTGGTATCACAACATTAACGCATGGAAAGTTGAACCGGTTGGTGCGGTGAGTGGAGCTGTTCCTCCACCATTCACTCCTGGCGACATTCCGCCAGAACCGGCAGAAGGCGATGATTTGCCATTCTAAATAGAAGCTAAAACAAAGAGCGGATCCTGCATAGAATCCGCTCTTTGTTTTTATGCCTTTGCTCTATTTCGCTGGTATTGAATAATCTGATCAAGAAACAAAAGTATGGTTACCGCCAATAATGCAAGAATCAAGATCGGAGGAATCTGATCGACGTAACCACTTAAATCCTGCTTCAATTGAGTTAGTACATTCCATTCGGCCTGCGGAATATCATTCCACAAATCCGTCAAACGCCATCGACTCCCAGCTTCGCCATTGCCATTAAAAAGGGCATACACCAGCAATGATCCAAACAGGAACACAAATGATTTGAAAAACCACTTGCCAAACACCGGCTTGTACTCAACCACCGGAACCTGCTGATGAATTTCATCCATCACCCGTTTCGAAAAATCGATCGGTGCCCTTTGCGGCCGATAATGCTTCATTAGTTCCCTGAAGTGTTCGTCTTGTGTATTCATGACCGTACTTATTTAAGCAGTTGTAAAAATATCCTCTTGCCAGGATTCATGTAATAAATCGTACATTTTTTTTCGTGCCCGGTGAATTTTCACTTTCACGTTACTTTCACTCAAACCCGTTATGTGGCTAATCTCTTCCACTTTCTGATCCTCATAATAGTATAGGGTAATTAGGATCTGTTCCATTTCCGGCAGTTTTGAAAGTGCTTCATTTAGCGATTTTTCAATCAATTCTTTGTCCATATCCACCATCTGGTTCATCAGCCATTCCTCATCCCGGTTACTCAATCGTTGTTCATCCATCGACCGCACTTCCAGTCTCCGCTTCCGCAGGATACTAATGCTACCGTTGTAGGTAATCCGGTACAACCAAGTTGAAAATTTTGACTTTTGCTTGTACGAACTTAACGAACGATAGGCCTTCACAAAACTGTCTTGAGCCAATTCTTCGGCATCTTCTGCATTTCGAAGCATTTTCAATGCCAAACCATATACCATATCCTGATATTTCTCCACAAGGTATGAAAAGGCGGAAGCATCACCTTCCAGTACTTTTGCAATATAATATTGGTCGTCGATAACGCTCATACATGCCATATGACGTGAACTTGCCAACTTGGTTACAAATTATATAAAAAAAAGAAAACGAGCTTTGCCTTGTAACCGGATAAAGGTTTCTGCGTCATAAGACCGAATACAGAATCAAAAAAAAACAATTTAAAAATAAATACCATGAACGAAGAGATTCTTATCCCGATTAGCTTTTTCGCTTTAATATTCGCAATGTTCTATATTTTCTTTATGACAAGAAATAAAGAGCGGATGGCAATGATCGAAAAAGGCGTTGATCCAATACAATTCAAAGGCAAATTACCGAACACAATGTTTCTAACCTTAAAAACGGGCTTGCTGTTTATTGGTGTCGCTTTAGGTGTATTGTTCGGATATCTTTTAACAAACACCGGTATGGAAGAGGGCTCGGCTTATGTGTCGATGATTTTTCTCTTTGGAGGAATTGGCCTTGTTGTTGGGTACATTATCCAATCGAAAAAGCCATAACTAATAAAGACTTCCTGACTAAAATAAGGTCATCCGGCAATAGCAGGCTGACCTTATTTTGCATTGCACGTTCCTTCGAGCCCTTGATTTAGAAATTGAATGATCCATTAATTTCCCGATCGTGAAATTCCAGTTTTAAAGCTTTCGAAGATTAACACTGAATTGAAGATTCTACTCCTCCTCAATAGCCTTAAAAACAAAAAGGGTCTCTCATTTCTGAGAAACCCTCTTGCGGTGCGGACGGGATTCGAACCCGCGACCCCCGGCGTGACAGGCCGATATTCTAACCAGCTGAACTACCGCACCATTTAGTACTTTTTTCAATCGATTTGCGGTGCGGACGGGATTCGAACCCGCGACCCCCGGCGTGACAGGCCGATATTCTAACCAGCTGAACTACCGCACCAAATTGGTTGTTTTTTTGTCGATTTTAAAAGTACTTTTTAAA
>NZ_JBFHIT010000106.1:0-2450 GCF_041596335.1 Mangrovibacterium sp.
AGAATCAATGGATAAAATCTGGCAAGTTAAAGAACAAGGCGACATAAATGTAATCAAGCACTTATCGGTTGCCCTTAATGTCAATATGGTTATTGCGAACCTATTGTCTCAAAGGGGGGTTACATCGTTCAATGAAGCGAAGTCGTTTTTCCGCCCAAAGCTTTCCGATTTACACGACCCGTTTTTGATGCGGGACATGGACAAAGCTGTCGCCCGATTGGAACAAGCAGTAAAGAATCAGGAAAAAGTATTGATTTACGGTGATTATGATGTTGACGGAACCACATCGGTTGCACTGATGTACCAGTTTCTGCGAACCCGAATCAAAGATCTTGATTTTTACATTCCCGATCGTTATTCTGAAGGTTATGGCATTTCGCCGCGTAGCATCGCGTTCGCTGCTGAAGAGAAATTCTCGCTAGTGATCGTTCTCGATTGTGGGATAAAAGCGATTGAAAAAATCAAGCAGGCTAAAGATCTGGGGATCGACTTCATTATTTGTGATCACCACAACCCTGACAATCAGATACCTGACGCGGTAGCCGTTCTGGACCCGAAACGTCCCGACTGCGAATACCCCTACAAAGAGCTTTCGGGCTGTGGTGTTGGATTTAAACTACTGCAAGCCTACACCCAAAAGAATGACGTTCCGGTCGTTGAGCTTTACGACCTGCTCGACATGGTCGTTGTCAGCATTGCTTCGGACATTGTTCCGGTTACCGGTGAAAACAGGGTGTTGGCCTACTATGGCCTGAAAAAGTTAAACAGCAATCCGAGCCTCGGATTAAAAACCATCATCCAGATTTCGAATTTAGTTGGCCAACAGATCACAATCAGCGATATTGTCTTCAAAATCGGACCGAGGCTGAATGCCTCCGGACGAATTGAACATGGCAAAAAGTCGGTCGAAATTCTGGTCATGAATGACGAAGACCAGTCGATTGTACTGGGAGAAGAAATCAATTCGTTCAACGAAATTCGGAAAACGCTCGACCGCGACATCACACAGGAAGCCCTGGACATGATCACTCACGACCCAATTCATTCCGAGCGGTTCTCAACCGTTTTATACAATCGCGACTGGCACAAGGGCGTCGTCGGCATCGTAGCCTCCCGCCTCACCGAGCACTATTATCGCCCAACGATCATCCTGACCGAATCGAATGGTTTAGCCACCGGCTCGGCACGTTCGGTGCGCGACTTCGACCTGTATGAAGCGATTGGGCAATGTGCCGATTTGCTGGAATCTTATGGTGGACACATGTATGCGGCAGGTCTGACCATGAAGATTGATAATATTCCGGCATTTAGCCGACGTTTTGAGGAAATTGTAAGAAACAACATTACTGATTCGCAAAAAACAGAAATACTGGAAGCCGATGCCAAACTACAACTGTCGGATATTACACCAAAATTTTATCGTGTTTTAAAGCAATTCGAGCCTTTTGGCCCACACAATATGACCCCTATGTTTCTGACCGAAAATGTTCTTGACAACGGAACCAGCCGCTGCGTAGGACGCAATCAGGAACACTTGAAACTTGACTTAGTCGAGCCAACCGGAAACTCTTCTGTTTTTTCAGCTATCGCCTTCAATCAAGCCAATCATTTCGAAGGAATTAGCCAAGGGCTTCCATTTGACATCCTTTATACGATTTCGGAAAACGAATTTAGAGGAAAAACCAATTTACAGCTTTACATTCGAGATATTGAAGCAAAAATATATTAATTCCTGTTTTACAAATCCTATAAAAATATCCCTATGAGTTTTCCCAACACTGGCCAAACCCAATTCACACCCAGAAACATGGTTCTGGGCATACAATTTTTGTTTGTTGCATTCGGAGCAACAGTTCTTGTTCCATTATTAGTCGGCATTGATCCTTCGGTAGCCCTTTTCACCGCAGGAGTAGGCACCCTTCTTTTTCACTTGATTACAAAAGGTATGGTTCCCGTTTTCCTCGGCAGTAGCTTTGCCTTTATCGCACCAATCATTGAATCAACCAGATTATATGGTCTTCCCGGTACACTCTCCGGCATTATTGCTGTTGGGATCGTTTATGCGCTTGTTTCGGGTCTCATAAAACTAAGAGGAATAACTTTCGTTGAACGTCTTTTTCCCGCCACAGTTGTTGGACCGGTCATTATGATCATCGGGCTTTCACTGGCAAGCGCCGCGGTGGATATGGCGAAAACAAACTGGATTATTGCTGCAGTAAGTTTATTAACCGCTATTGTTGTGGTGGTTTTCACCAAAGGAATCATCAAACTTATTCCCATCTTTATAGGAATCATTGTTGGGTATATTGCAGGACTTGTTCTGGGCGTAATTGATTTCACACCGATCAAAGAAGCAGCTTGGATTGGACTGCCGAAATTTACCACACCTGAATTTAGCTGGGGATCAATCCTATACATGATTCCGGTAGCAATTGCACCAATTATTGAGC